>NZ_FNYI01000026.1:0-1085 GCF_900108925.1 Arthrobacter sp. yr096
GAAAACAATACACGCCCCCAACCCCCAACGCAAATCCACCCCCACACCACCACCCAACCACCCCCAAAACCCCCACCACACCGCCGTCGAACACCACCAGAGGTAAGCCGCCAGCCGCAGTCCCATCCTGGGAAGTCGCCTCGGGATCGTCAATGACTGGAACGCTCCGTGGTGGGAGGATGGACCGCATGGAACTGCACATCACAGGAGATGCCGCCGCTGACCAACTACTGAGCGACGACGCCTTTGCGTTGCTGACGGGTATGTTGCTCGACCAACAAGTCACCATGGAGTCGGCTTTTGCCGGACCCGAGAAGATCCGCGCCCGCCTCGGCTCCCTGGACCCCGGCGTCATCGCAGAGCACGACCCCGCCGGCTTCGTGGAAGTCTTCAAGGAGCGGCCGGCCGTCCACCGGTTCCCCGGGTCCATGGCCGGCAGGGTCCAAGCCCTGGCAGTGACGGTGCACCGTGACTGGGATGGGGACGCGGCCGCCATCTGGACCAGCGGAAGCCCCGATGGTGCCGAGGTTCTCCGGCGGCTCAAGGCTTTGCCCGGCTTCGGCGAACAGAAGGCGAAGATCTTCCTGGCCTTGTTGGGGAAGCAGTGCGGTCTTCAAGCCGAAGGGTGGAGGGAAGCCGCGGGACACTACGGTGACCGAGGGTCCTACTTGTCTGTTGCCGACATCGTGGACCCGGAATCCCTGGTCAAGGTACGTGCAAGCAAGCAAGCGGCCAAGGCTGCCGCGAAAGCTGCCAAGGCGACAAGCGCGTAGTACCGCCACCTGCCTCATTCCCGAACGTCTTCACCGTTCCGAGCGCCAGTGAGCTCTCATGCCTCCAGTGAGCTCTCACCCTTGGGGCCGACTTCCCAGTAGGCACTTGGTGCCGAAGCATGCCTGGTTTTCAACATTGAGCCTATTCTCCACATAGCGATGGTTGGGCCTGATGGTGCTGCGTGCCTGCTGGCAGAGTGTGAGCATGGAGCAGATGAGGGAACACAAAGCGGGTGCGGCGCCAGCTGCTGCGCTGGTCCGTGCGCCTTCTCCTTCCCTACTCTCACCCCGCGTTTCCAGCACGGCTTCAGC
>NZ_FNYI01000025.1:0-1176 GCF_900108925.1 Arthrobacter sp. yr096
AGGCTCCGGCCTGGAGATGAACAGTGCCTGCGTCGCCGGGGATCAGCACGAAATCTACAAGGAGTTGGACAGGCAGGAAGCAAGCGCCAGTCCAACTCCCACCAGCAAGTAGGACTCTTGCGGCACGATGTCTTCCGGGAGAGGGGCCAGTCCTGCCTCGTGCCGGCGTGTGGGCTGTGGAACAGTTTCGGGAAGAGTGAATCGCATGTCTTATGAACCCAGAGCCCGGGTAAAGTCCAGCCGCATTCTCGCCGTGTTGGTCGGCGCGGCCGTTGCGCTGAGCGCCTGTACACCCACCGCGGAGAACCCCATGACCGGCTCAAGCAATCCCAGCGATCCCGCGACCGTCAAAGCCCAGGTCGAAGGACTCAAACAAGCCCTCAAGGATCTCCACGCGTTCAAAACCGAAACCCAGAAAGCCATCGGACCCCAGAAATGGGTCGATAAGGGCACTCGAAACAGCGCCTGCAATGCAGGTGATGGCAGGGAGGGCGTGAACTACAGCGTCATGAGCCAAACCATGGAAACCCTCGACTTGGAAGCTTCAACGGACGTGGTCAAAACGTTCTGGGAATCGAAGGGCTTTACCACCCGCGTCGAAACCAACCCGTTGGACCCTGGTCTCATCCGCCTCTACGCCAATCAGAACGGCGGAAACCTCATATCCTTCACCGCGAATGTCAAAGGCTCCGGCCTGGAAATGGACACTGTCTGCATCGCCGGAGACCAAACCGCAATCTACAAGGAGCTGTATCCCGAAATTTACGGGACCCCTTCCAGTCCCAGCTCCTCTCCGTCTGCTAATTAGGCTGTCTGGTGCGCCAAAGGAGCTGCCTATGCCGCCTCGTGCTGGCTTGTGGGCTGTGGAACAGTCTCAGGAAGAGTGAACCCCATGTCCTATGAATCCAAGGCCCGTCTAAAGACCAGCCGCATACTCGCAGCGTTGGTCTGCGCGGCCGTTGCGCTGAGCGCCTGCACACCCACCACGGAGAACCCCATGACCGGCTCAAACAACAGCGATCCCGCAACCGTCAAAGCCCTGGTCGAAGAACTCAAACAAGCCCTCGTGGATCTGCACGCCTTCAAAGTCGAAACCCAACAAGCCATCGGACCCCAGAAATGGGTCGATAAGGGCACTCGTAACATGGATTGCAGAACCTCCGACGGGCAAGACGG
>NZ_FNYI01000024.1:0-1613 GCF_900108925.1 Arthrobacter sp. yr096
CCGCAGAACAGACGCCTGCGCAATGGGCAACACTGACAACCACCACCACACCCATGCAGGCACAGCAGCAATCATTAGCAGCTCCTTAGAAAGGAGGTGATCCAGCCGCACCTTCCGGTACGGCTACCTTGTTACGACTTAGTCCCAATCGCCGGTCCCACCTTCGACGGCTCCCCCCACAAGGGTTAGGCCACCGGCTTCGGGTGTTACCAACTTTCGTGACTTGACGGGCGGTGTGTACAAGGCCCGGGAACGTATTCACCGCAGCGTTGCTGATCTGCGATTACTAGCGACTCCGACTTCATGGGGTCGAGTTGCAGACCCCAATCCGAACTGAGACCGGCTTTTTGGGATTAGCTCCACCTCACAGTATCGCAACCCTTTGTACCGGCCATTGTAGCATGCGTGAAGCCCAAGACATAAGGGGCATGATGATTTGACGTCGTCCCCACCTTCCTCCGAGTTGACCCCGGCAGTCTCCTATGAGTCCCCGCCATAACGCGCTGGCAACATAGAACGAGGGTTGCGCTCGTTGCGGGACTTAACCCAACATCTCACGACACGAGCTGACGACAACCATGCACCACCTGTAAACCGACCGCAAGCGGGGCACCTGTTTCCAGGTATTACCGGTTCATGTCAAGCCTTGGTAAGGTTCTTCGCGTTGCATCGAATTAATCCGCATGCTCCGCCGCTTGTGCGGGCCCCCGTCAATTCCTTTGAGTTTTAGCCTTGCGGCCGTACTCCCCAGGCGGGGCACTTAATGCGTTAGCTACGGCGCGGAAAACGTGGAATGTCCCCCACACCTAGTGCCCAACGTTTACGGCATGGACTACCAGGGTATCTAATCCTGTTCGCTCCCCATGCTTTCGCTCCTCAGCGTCAGTTACAGCCCAGAGACCTGCCTTCGCCATCGGTGTTCCTCCTGATATCTGCGCATTTCACCGCTACACCAGGAATTCCAGTCTCCCCTACTGCACTCTAGTCTGCCCGTACCCACTGCAGAACCGGAGTTGAGCCCCGGTCTTTCACAGCAGACGCGACAAACCGCCTACGAGCTCTTTACGCCCAATAATTCCGGATAACGCTTGCGCCCTACGTATTACCGCGGCTGCTGGCACGTAGTTAGCCGGCGCTTCTTCTGCAGGTACCGTCACTTTCGCTTCTTCCCTACTGAAAGAGGTTTACAACCCGAAGGCCGTCATCCCTCACGCGGCGTCGCTGCATCAGGCTTGCGCCCATTGTGCAATATTCCCCACTGCTGCCTCCCGTAGGAGTCTGGGCCGTGTCTCAGTCCCAGTGTGGCCGGTCACCCTCTCAGGCCGGCTACCCGTCGTCGCCTTGGTAGGCCATTACCCCACCAACAAGCTGATAGGCCGCGAGTCCATCCAAAACCACAAAAGCTTTCCACCACCATGACATGCGCCAGATGGTCGTATCCGGTATTAGACCCAGTTTCCCAGGCTTATCCCAGAGTCAAGGGCAGGTTACTCACGTGTTACTCACCCGTTCGCCACTAATCCACCCAGCAAGCTGGGCATCATCGTTCGACTTGCATGTGTTAAGCACGCCGCCAGCGTTCATCCTGAGCCAGGATCAAACTCTCCGTTGAA
>NZ_FNYI01000023.1:0-1667 GCF_900108925.1 Arthrobacter sp. yr096
GAAAACAATACACGCCCCCAACCCCCAACGCAAATCCACCCCCACACCACCACCCAACCACCCCCAAAACCCCCACCACACCGCCGTCGAACACCTGATAGGTTCAGGGACGCTTTGAAGGCGCAGCTGCCAGCCCACCTAATCCCTGGTTCGGTGGCCAGCTCGGTGCAAGCACTGTCCCGGCGCGTTCCTGGACTGGGAAGGCTATGCCGTCACTCCCTGACATGGACCGCCGCGAAGGCGGTGAAACCACACACAAAATGCCACCGGAAGCGCGGGAGTTATTTCGAGGGGCTCCCACCTTGTTGGGAGCCCCTCGGTGTGGTCAGCCCCAGAGATCGATCAGTCTTCCGGCAAGTAGTCCCGCTTGCTCGTAGCCGGCCTGGGCGGCGGCCGGTCGCAGTGCAATGTTCATGGCATCTGCGCCGAACATGTGGTCATTCTCTGCGTTGGGAAAGATCGTCTCCACTGTGCTGCCGCCTGCGCGTAGAGCATCAGCCTGGGTACCCAGGTGCATGCCCCACTCCACTGGTTGAAGGGATCTGCCGCTGAAAGGTGACAGGACCAGCACCCTGCCGTAGCCGGCTGCCAGATCTGCGTTTTCGGCATTCGAGCGGAAACCGCCATCAATGAACCTGTCGTCCCCAATCCTGTAGGGCCGGCCGCTGGAACAGCTGGCTGCCACTGCGTCCACCAAGGCAACGCCACTCCTGCGATCAAACACGACAGCCTCGCCGCTGCGGGCGTCGACAGCCGTGATGAGCACCTCCTGCTCAGGCCAATCCTGCTGCGGGAGCCGCGCGGCAACAGTTGAGCGCCACTGCCCACTCCAGGAATCGTCCGAATCCGCGTCCAGTTCCAGTGCAGCCTTGGCCACTCTGCGACGCATGTCGGTCGCGTCTGACGAGCCGGCAACAATGCGGTTCATCCGCGTCAGATGGTCCACCACTGCGCCGGTCTGACCAGATCCGGGACCATTCCCGCGCGGGCGGCGCTGGGCCCCTGGTATCGGCGCGAGGGTGGCAGCAAACAGATCACGAGGTGAAGCAGCGACTATCTGCGCTGCTGCGGTGGCACCCGCAGATGTGCCAATGATCAGGTCAGCCTTTGCGACATCAAGGCCTGCGTCGAAAAGACCGGCCACGACGCCAATAAGCCACGCATTGCCGGTGGAACCGCCGCCCCCGAGGACCAACGCGCGGCCTTCCGGGGAACGTGAAGTGAGCGCGGCTGTAAGCGGACCCGGATACTGATTGGAAATGGATGATCCGTGCACTGCTGCTGCAGTGGCACGTATCGCTGAAGAAGGTTTTGTTTGCATGGGAGTTGCCTTTCGCGTCATGCGGCTTAGGGGCTCCCGACGGCGACTACTTCAGTCGCGGGATCGTGGACAACCTGGAGAGCCCAATGGGGATACTGCATTCATGGGTCTCACCTCCTGCGGATGGTTCACGATCACCTGAAAAGCTAGCACGGCCTGGGGGCATTGCACCATGGGCCTTAACGAAGAGAAGGCCTCCACGTTGGTGGGGGGCCTTCTTCAGGGGTTGCATGCGGCGGACCGTTAAATGCGAAGAGCCCCGGCCGTGGTGGTCGGGGCTCTTCGTGAATGGTTGTCCGGCGGTGTCCTACTCTCCCACACCCTCCCGGGTGCAGTACCATCGGCG
>NZ_FNYI01000010.1:0-117809 GCF_900108925.1 Arthrobacter sp. yr096
CGCTGGGCGGGGTTGCCGGACTTGAAGATACCGGAGCCAACGAACACGCCGTCGGCGCCGAGCTGCATCATCATCGCAGCATCAGCCGGGGTAGCAATACCGCCGGCGGTGAACAGGACCACGGGGAGCTTGCCCGTGGCGGCAACTTCCTTGACCAGCTCGTACGGGGCCTGCAGTTCCTTGGCCGCAACATACAGCTCGTCCTCGGGCAGGGCAGACAGCTTGGCGATCTCGGCACGGATCTGGCGCATGTGACCGGTGGCGTTGGAAACATCACCGGTGCCGGCCTCGCCCTTGGAACGGATCATCGCCGCGCCCTCGTTGATGCGGCGCAACGCCTCACCAAGGTTGGTGGCACCACACACGAACGGAACGGTGAAGTTCCACTTGTCGATGTGGTTGATGTAGTCGGCCGGGGTCAGGACCTCGGACTCGTCGATGTAGTCAACACCGAGGGACTGCAGAACCTGGGCCTCGACGAAGTGGCCGATGCGGGCCTTGGCCATCACCGGGATGGACACGGCGGCAATGATCGCATCGATCATGTCGGGATCGGACATGCGGGACACGCCACCCTGGGCGCGGATATCAGCCGGGACACGCTCGAGCGCCATGACGGCGACGGCACCGGCGTCCTCAGCGATGCGGGCCTGCTCGACGTTAACGACGTCCATGATGACGCCGCCCTTGAGCATCTCCGCCATGCCCCGCTTAACGCGGCTGCTGCCCGTAACGCTGTTCGCGGACGAACCGGCTTCGTTGCTTACATCTGGTGTAGACACAAAAACCCCTATGGGTAGATAAACGACCTTCTTGCCGGAGGCACGCGCAGCCACACGACCGCAATCAGCGCACACCGGATTTTCAGGTCAAGGTGACCAAGTACTAGTAATAGTAGTCGCACGTTGCAAGGTGGCAGTACATTCATTACTGCCTTTGCAGGCAACAAACGGGCCTGTCATAGGACAGCTGCACAACCGCCGGCGCGCGACTCTGGCCGGATGCCACTTCACATGGGAAGAGTTCCGCCTTTAGGCGGCTAGGCCGTGCCGGCCCCACCCGTTTCGGCCATTGCTTGTTTGTGCACGGCGGACATCCGCTGGACTATGGTCACCACGCTGGCCAGTGCCAGCAGGATCAGGGTTACCAACAACACCACGGGCGGAAGTCCAAGTCCGGTGAGCCCTGCGATCAGCAGCACGGAGGCCAACCGTTCCGCCCGTTCTGCAATCCCGACGCTGGCTTGATAGCCCAGCGACTCCGCTTTGGCCCGTGCGTAGGAAACAACCATGCCCAGGACAAGGCAAACGACGGCGGCCGTACCTATGGCGGGGTCCTCGCCCTTGGTGAAGAACCAGATGGTGAGGCCTGCGAAGATCGCCCCATCGGCCAACCGGTCCAAGGTGGAGTCGAGGAAATTACCCCAACCCCCGCTGCGACCTTGCAGGCGTGCCATGATGCCGTCAACCACGTCCGAAAAGGCGAAGAAAGCCACAACTACGGAGCCCCACCACAACTGGCCAAGGGGGTAGAGGAGCAAACCACCCAGGATCACGCCGGCCGTACCCGCAATGGTCACGGAGTCCGGTGACACACCGATCCTGAGGAGCCAACGCGCCAGAGGGGTAAAGAGTGAAGTGAAGAAGCCGCGCGCATGCCTATTGAGCATTCGACTCCCCCGGCCAGGCTTCAGCCACAAGCTTGCGGACCTCATCAAGAGTCTGCGTAATGGCCTTGGTCTGGGCGATGATGGGGAAAAAATTTCCGTCCCCGCCCCAGCGCGGTACTACATGCTGGTGGAGGTGCGCGGCGATACCGGCGCCGCCGGTGACTCCCTGGTTCATGCCCAGGTTGAAACCGCTCGGATTGGACACCTTCCGCAAGACCCGCATGGCGGTTTGCGTGAGTTCGGCGAACTCTGCTGTCTCCTCCACCGTGATGTCCGTGTAGTCAGGCACGTGGCGGTAGGGGCAGATTAAAAGGTGCCCTGGGTTGTACGGGAACAGGTTGAGGACCACGTAGCAGGTCCTCCCGCGATGGACGATCAGGGATTCCTCGTCGGTGCGGGTGGGGCCCACGCAGAACGGGCAGTCATCCTTGTTCTTGAATTGATCCTGCCCGCCCTTGATGTAAGCCATGCGGTGCGGAGTCCACAGGCGCTGAAAAGCGTCCGGAACGCCCGCGAGTCCGAAGTCATCGGTTACGTCGGCGTCACCGGGGATGCCGGCTGCCGCGCCTGTGTTCTCCTGCACCGTCTGTGTGTCCGTTCCGTCAGCTCTCGCGGTTCTTGACGGCGTCCACGATCCTACGAACCGCCTCTGCCACGGGCACGCCGTTATCCTGGCTGCCATCCCTGAACCGGAACGACACTGCACCGGCCTCGGCGTCCTCGCCTCCGGCAATCAGGACAAACGGGATCTTGTCCTTGCTCGCCGTCCGGATCTTCTTGGGGAAGCGATCCGACGAGACATCAACTTCGGCCCGGATTCCTGCGGCCTTGAGCTGGTCCACGACATCGAACATGTAGTCGTTGAACGTCTCGGCAACGGGAATGCCCACCACCTGGACGGGAGCCAGCCACGCAGGGAAGGCGCCGGCGTAGTGCTCGGTGAGGACGCCCATGAAGCGTTCAACCGAACCGAAGAGGGCCCGGTGGATCATCACCGGACGCTGGCGGGTTCCGTCTGCTGCCTGGTATTCCAGCTCAAAGCGCTCCGGCAGGTTGAAGTCCAACTGGATGGTGGACATCTGCCAGGTCCTGCCCAGGGCGTCTTTCGCTTGAACGGAGATCTTGGGACCGTAGAATGCTGCTCCACCCGGATCCGGAACCAGTTCCAGACCGGATGCTGCTGCAACTTCGGAAAGTGTGCGCGTAGCCTCTTCCCACGCCGAGTCCTCGCCAACGAACTTCTCTTCGTTCTTGGTGGAGAGCTCCAGGTAGAAGTCGTCCAGGCCGTAGTCCTTGAGAAGGCCCAGGACGAAGTTCAGCGTGGTGGTGAGCTCGTCCTTCATCTGCTCGCGCGTGCAGTAGATGTGGGCGTCGTCCTGTGTCATTCCACGCACACGGGTCAAGCCGTGGACTACGCCGGACTTCTCGTAGCGGTACACCGAACCGAATTCGAACAACCGCAGGGGAAGTTCACGGTAGGAACGCCCACGTGAGCGGAAGATCAGGTTGTGCATGGGGCAGTTCATCGGCTTCAGGTAGTAGTCCTGGGCCGGCTTGCGAACAGTGCCGTCGTCATTGAATTCCGCGTCCACCTGCATCGCAGGGAACATGCCGTCCTTGTACCAGTCAAGGTGTCCGGATACCTCGTACAGGTGGCCCTTGGTGATGTGGGGGGTGTAGACGAACTCGTACCCGGCATCCACGTGACGTTGGCGTGAGTAATCTTCCATCGCCTTGCGGATAATGCCGCCCTTGGGATGGAAAACGGGCAGGCCGGAGCCAAGCTCGTCAGGGAAGGAGAACAGGTCAAGCTCGACGCCCAGCTTGCGGTGGTCGCGACGCTCTGCCTCGGCGATGCGTTCCTGGTAGGCCTTGAGGGCTTCCTTGGTGGGCCACGCCGTTCCGTAGATGCGCTGGAGCTGCTGGTTGTTTTGGTTCCCCAGCCAGTAGGCAGCGGACGAGCGGGTCAACGCGAAGGCATTGGAGATGATCTTGGTGTTGGGCAGGTGCGGGCCACGGCAAAGATCGCACCAGACGCTCTCGCCGCTCTTCCTGTCCACATTGTCGTAGATAGTGATGTCGCCGGCGCCGACCTCAACGTTCACACCTTCCGCGGCGTCGCTTGCCTCGTTCTTCTTGCCCAGAAGTTCCAACTTGTAGGGCTCGTTGGCCATGGCTTCGCGGGCTTCTTCTTCGGTGACCACGCGGCGAACGAACTTCTGGTTCTGGTTGATGATTTTTTGCATCATCTTTTCCAGTTGGCGCAGGTCTTCCGGGGTGAACGGCTCAGCGACGTCGAAGTCGAAGTAGAAGCCGTCAGTGATGTACGGGCCGATGCCAAGCTTTGCGTCCGGACGCAACTGCTGGACGGCCTGGGCCATGACGTGGGCTGTGGAGTGGCGGAGCACGTTGAGGCCATCGGGAGATTCGATGGTGACGCCTTCGATGTCGGCATCGGCCGGCAGGACCTGGTCCAGGTCCTTCAGCACACCATTGACACGGGCTACAACGACGTCGCGGCGCTCGAAGAAGAGTTCCGCGCCGGTAGTCCCTTCCGTCACCTTGGTCTCTTCGCCATCGACGATGAGGGTGATCTGTTGGGCATCTGACACGGGTGTCTCCTATTCATAGTTAAAGGCTTCATAGCTTGTGGCGTACGGGGACCACAGCCAGCCACCGTCAATCGTATCTGCTTCGGCGAGGGCGGCCAAAGCAGCGCGCCGATCCTGGATTGAGCCGCTGGTTCAGCTTCCCAGGCCCGTGATGGCGAGGTTCCTGGAGATGCCATGCAGTGGTCCTTGGTGCGTGTATTCAGCAGGCATTCCACCTCCAGCAGGCAGGAGGTCTGTGTATGGCAACGTTTCCGGCTGGCCGAGGTCCCAGGCTTTGCTGGCGCTCAGGCTGATTCCCTTGGGGCCCGTCCTTCTGGTGGTGCCACGAATCAACAGCAGGCGTGTACCGAACAGCAAAGGACCTGACTCTTCCTGGGCTTCATGGAAAAAGACGGAATCTACGCAGCCGGTACCGTCATCGATGCTGATGAAGACCACGCGCCTTCCTCCACGCATGGGCGGGGTTTGGGTTGCGATCCGAACCCCGGCCACCAGGACTTCAGTCCCGTTGCGCAAACCCAGCAGCTTGTCAGCAGTGGTGACCCCCAGCTTGTCCAGGAGGGGCCGGTGGCTGTCCATGAGGTGCTGGCTGACATCCACGGCCATGAGGTCAAGCTCGGCCCTGACGTTCTCCACCATGGATGGTTCGGGAAGTTCAGGAGCCAGATTCCGCAGCTCCACATCACCCAGAGCGAACGACAACTGTCCTTCGATGACATCCGTGGGCTTCCTTGCAGGACTGCTTTGGAGCGCCTGCAGGTGTTGCACGAGGTCTGCCCGGTTCGCTTTCCCCCCGGAATCTTTGTGCAGGGAATCAAAGGCGCCCAGTTGAGCAAGCCTTTTGATGTTCGGTTTGCTGACTCTCCCCCGCGCCCGGAGGTCAGCCAAGGAATCGAAGGGTTGCCCTGCCACGATTCTCTTGAGTTCTGCCCCCGAAAGCCCATAGATCCCAGTGAGGCTCAGCCGGATGCCAAGCTTGCCTCGATCTGGCCCGTCCTGGATCCTTTCCACTCTGTACTGGGCATGGCTCCTGTTGATGTCCAACGGCAGGATGGGGATTCCCAACCGCCGCGCTTCTGCCACCAACAGCCGTTTGGGATACATGCCGGGATCGTGTTCCCAAAGTCCGGCGAGAAAGGCTTCCGGGTGGTGGGTTTTCAGCCAGGCCGATTGATAGGTGGGCACCGCGAACGCGGCTCCGTGGGCTTTGCAAAAACCAAAGCTGCCAAAGGCCTTCAAGGTCCCCCATACTTTGTCCACAACCTCGGGAGAGTATTTCTTGATGGCTTCACGCCGGAAGTAGGTCTCCACTCCCGGTTCATGGATTTCGTCCCCTAATGCCCTGCGAAACTCATCCGCCCTTGCCAATCCGCAGCCGGTCATCACGTGGAATGTCTTCAGAATCTGCTCGTGGAAAACCGTAACCCCGTGGGTTTCCTGCAAAACCGGCTTCAAATCCGGATGAGGGTAGATTTCCGGCGCGAAACCGTGCCTGTGTTCCAGGAAGGGACGGACCATGTCCGACTTCATGGGCCCGGGACGGAACAGGGAGATATCGATGATGAGGTCATTAAATTCACGCGGAGCCATCTTCCCGATGAGCTCACGCTGACCCGGGGACTCAATCTGGAAGCAGCCAAGGGTATGGGTGCTCCGGATCAACTCATAGGTAGGTTCGTCATCAAAGGGCACGGCATTAAGATCGATCCTGCCGTCAGCAGCTATATAATCCGGCCCCTTTCCACCCGGCTCAACCGGGTGCTTTCCTGCGGCAACCACTTCAGCTTTTGAAGGATGGAGGCGAATGACTTCACGTACCGCAAAGGCCATGGCACTTTGCATCCGTACGCCAAGGACATCAAGTTTGAGCATTCCCATGGGATCCATGTCGTGTTTGTCGAACTGGCTCATGGGCAACCCCAGCCCGCTCGGTTGAACGGGAGTACGGTCCAAGAGCGTTGCATCCCCCAGGATCACGCCACAGGGGTGCATCGAAATGTGCCGGGGAAGACGATCCAGCCTCTCTGTAAGGTCTACCAACAGGTCAAGTTGCTGGTTTTCCTCCAGGCCTCCTCGTTCAACGCGTCCGGCAAAATCACGGAGCTCGGGCTTCTCCACCAGGGCTTCACGGAACTTGCGCGCAGAGAACCGCCACAATTGCTTGGCAATATCGCTGACTTCGCCCTCATCCATGCCCAGGGCCATTCCCGCATCCCGGACTGCGCCTCGCGCCCTGTACCCGTTTTGCATGCTCATCAGGGTGACACGCTGGGCTCCAAACCGGTCAAAAATCTCGCGGTACACGTTGTGCCGTTCCGCAGATTCGACGTCAAGGTCGATGTCAGGAAGGGTTGAGCGGCGTCCCGACAGGAAACGTTCAAAGATGAGATCGTGGCGGATTGGATCCACCTGGCTGATCTCGATCAGGTAGTTGACCAGGCTGGATGCCCCTGATCCCCGGGCAGCTACTCTGACACCCATTTCCAGGATCATTCGGGAAACCTCAGCCACCGTCAGGAAGTAGGAGGCAAAGCCGAGCCTGCCGATGATCCCAAGCTCATGCACCAACCGCGAGCGCATTTGCTTCTCTGTTTCCCCGGAGATGCTTGGGAAGCGTTTGGTGATTCCGGCTTCGCAGCGCTGGGTAAGTTCAATCATGGGGTCGCAGTCGATGCCAAGGATGGAGGCTTCGGGTACTACTGGTTTTTTCCATCCCATGTCCAGGACTGGATCCATGCGGCATTTGTCGGCGAGCGCTTCAGTGTTGGCGAGGAGTTTGTTGAGGTCGGCTTTCCCTTGGCCTGCTGCGTTCATGATTTCTTTGCCGAGTTGAAGCATCTGGTGGGCGTTCTTCAGCCAACCCTGTCCTGTTGGCTGCAGCATGGGTGCTGTGGAGAGTTCCGGGAGGGACTTCAGCGTCCGCGCCGAGTCCAGGACGTCTGCGGTTGCTGCGCCGTCCTGGGCGCAATAGCGGACTGCGTTGCTGAGGATGGCCGGGATGTTGTATTCAAGGGCGAGCTTGAGCATCCGTACTGCGTGGGCGGTGCTGAGGGGTTCGCCTGGTGCGCTGAGGTGGGTCACCGTTTCGGCCACGAGGGTTCCTGGCGGCATGGCGTCTATCCATTGTTTGAAGAGGGTTCTGGGCCGGAGGTATTTGCGGCCTCCCATGGCCCGGCCGACGTCAGAGTCCGGTCCGAGCAGAACCGTCAGGACGGGCTTGAGGGTTGTGGGATCGAGGGTTCTTGAGGCGAGCTCTCCTCTGGTTACGGCAACGGGGACTGCTCCCCCGGCTTTTCCAGAGGTTCGTGCGTGAGCGTCCGAGACGAGGCGGCAGAGCGCCCTGTAGCCGGCTCCGTTGTTGTTTCCGTGGGCGAGGACGACGACGCGGCCCGCGACGTGGGTGCGGTGGTCGCCGTCGTCGTCAAACACTGCAAGGTCTACCCCGGCGATGGGGTCGATACCTGCGTCCATGCAGGCTTTGAGGTGTTTGACGGTGCCGTAAAGGCCGTCCCGGTCTGTGCAGGCGAGCGCTGTGGCGCCGTCAGCTGCGGCGGTTTGGGCGAGTTCCTCTGGCCAGGAGACACCGTAGTGCGCACTGAAGGCAGTGGAAACGTGCAGGTGGGTGAAGCTCAAGGTTCACGCTGCTTCGTCGGGTTCTACGGCATGCGCCGGCGCGGCGGCGTGGATGCGAAGGAGGCGCCATCGTCCGCTGCCTACGTGCCTGACGAGGTCAAGGGTGATGGCCTGGGTGGCAGGTGTTTGCTCTTGCTGGGGTTCAAGCTGTACCCGCCAGATCTCGTGGTCTACCAGTCCCGCTCCACTGCCCAGGGGGGCGCGGCTTTCTTCGATCCACCATTGGCGGCGTTCATACCATCGGACAGGTTCATTGATGACTGTGCAGGGGTGCCCTTTCCAGTGGACTGTCCGTGGCTGGCCCAGGTCAGTACAGTCGACGTCCACGGACTCGCTGAACAGCCCCATTTCCACACCTCTTCACGCCGGATAACCCTTATTCGAAAGTATGTTCGAATAGTTCGAGTTTACGCCGACGCCCCGGCAAAACCTACTTCGAAGGTTGAACACCCTCCTGGGCTTTCTCCCGGCGCTTCGATACCCGCCTGCCTGCCTGGGTCAGCAAGGCATCCCTCCATGGCTGCATGCCTTGCGCGAGCGCTATGGTCCCCATCAGCGATGAAGCTACCCTCAGTTGCTGGGTGCGGCGTAGGCGTTTCCTGCCATATGCTGCGAGCGCATCCTCCATGGGCAACGTGTTGAGCAGTCCACCCAGGGTCACGGCATCTACCAGCGCTTCACAGGCGCCGCGTCCAAGATTTGGGGTCATGGCATGTGCCGCATCTCCTACCAACACCACATTGCCCCGTGCGTAGCGGCGCAGCGGTGGGGTGGTCCAGATGCGCTGGGCGAGCGATGTTTCCGGGGAAGCCGCAGCGAGTACCTTCCGCACAGCAGGGGAATAGTGCGCGTATCGGGCCCGCGTCACGTCCAGCGCTTCGGTGACATCCACCTTGTCCGGACCAAGATCGGAACGGAATGATGCGTACCAGTTACTTCCACCCCCGGCAGGCGCCAAACCGAAGATCTCTCCCCGTCCCCAGTATTCGCCGATGTCATGAGTCGAGGGTGTTCCCGGAACTACTCCGCGGACCGCAAGAAAGGGGGTTGCGCGGGCAGCACTGATTTCACCCCAGCAGCGCCTGCGGACGACGCTGTTGACTCCATCTGCACCCACCGTAAGCCAGGTGTCGCTGGGGAGGTGATCCACTCTTTGCGCCACCCGGGTCGCCGTTTCCGGCACTGCAGAATCCAGAAGCCTCAGCAGTTCAGGCCGGGATATCCCCATGAGCCCTTCCCCCTCCATGGACAGCATAGGAACTCCTGATGGAGCCCGCAGGGCGCCGGTTTTGATAATGGCTCCCCTGCTCCGCGCTGCTCCGAGTATCCCCAGTTCGGCCAAGGCATCCTGGGCCTTGGACCACATTGCCAGCGTGGTTCCCACGGTGGGGAGTTGGGGCCTTTGCTCGTACACCGTGACGTCAAACGTGCCGGGATCGAGCCTGGCCGCGAGTGCCAGCCCGGCTATTCCGCCGCCAATGATCTCCACTTTTTTCATGCCCACACTGTACTACTACATTTGTAGTGTTGATAGGGGGTGAAGCTAGACTTCCCCCATGCATGACCGCCGAACCCACCTTGCCGACGCTGCGATTGCGGTGGTCGCCACCCAAGGACTCAAGGGGCTCACCCATCGTGCCGTCGATGCCCAGGCCGGTGTCGCCGTCGGAACTACCTCCAATTACTTCCGCAGCCGTGCCGCGTTGGTGAGCGCCGCCGTCGATCGCGTTGAAGAACTGGACCGCCTCCTGCTGCAGCAGGGACAGTTTGAATTTCCGACGTCGGCAGCATCCTTGGCGGAGCAACTCGCCGGAGCCGTCATAGGGCTCGCGCATGAAAACGCTGAGTTGACCCGGGCACGCTTCGTTTTGGCTCTGGACCAGCCCGAGGTAGTCGCCGCAGGGCACGAGCGCTTGGTATCGGCATTGGCGCAACTTCTCCAAGGCATGGGGATGCCCGAAGCACGGACCCGCGCGGAAGCAGTGTCCGACTACAGCGACGGGCTTGCCCTGCATCTGCTCACCGCCCGCAAGGGGCAGGGCATCGACACCGCAGCCGTGGCACGCAGCATCCAGCGTCTCCTGGAAGGATGACAGCCCAGGGGTGGACGGCAGCGGGTCCACAGAGCAGGATTGTGGCATGAGCACCAATGACGCACTCCTGAAGCAGGTCAACATCTCCGCCGCAGACGACAACCTTGTGGCAGTCTTCGAAATTGACGGCAACATCCCAGGCTCCGGCGCTTACGTCGTGGGCCTTGTTGCTGCCAGCGAAGATTATTCCTCACAGCGCAGGCTCGGTATTGAGTTCATGAATGGTGAGGCGATCTCGTTCTACTCCTTCAACCATTCCCTCAGTGCAGAGGAAAACTACGACATCAAAGGCGTGGAACACTCCGGCAACGTCATCACCGGCAACTTCCCGATGTCGGCAATCCACGGGCTGAGCAAAGGCCACGTCATGACAGCCTTCAGTGAGGCGGACGGCCGCGACTTCCAGTCCGGCGTGCCGGTGAACGAGGCTCTCTAAGCTAGAAGAGACCCTCCACCGGTTCAATGAGTTCCGGGGAGTTGTTCCGGACATTTCCGACCGCGGCACCCACCGCGTCCAGTGTCCAATCGCCAGCGGCATGGTGCGCCCCGGAGCGGACCAGTTCCACCAGGCCCTCAGCGTCCTTCTCCCGCGGATCCAACCACGCTTCCATTGTCTCTGTGCTCATGGGCAAGGGAACACGATCGTGGAGGGCAGTGAGTTCGTCAAACACTGAGGCACTGCGCCGGGTCCGGGCTGACTCAGCAGTTGGCGTGTCGGCAGTGAGGATGGACATGGACAGCAGCCAACGTCCTGGAACGTCAGGGGAAGCAGCCTGGTCCCGCCACCATTCATACAAACCGGCGAACACCAATCCGTGACCATCCCCCGGGTGCACGTAGTACGGTTGTTTGCTCTTGCCCTCGCCCTTCTTCCACTCGTAATACCCATCCGCAGGAACAGCGCACCGGCGGGCTACCGCGGCCTTCTTGAAGGATGGCTTCTCCAACAGCGTCTCGCTGCGGGCGTTGATCAGCCGCGCACCGCCCTTCGGATCCTTGGCCCATGACGGCACCAACCCCCATTTAGCCACATGGAGTTGCCGTTTCACCTCGTCATCCACCAGCCGCTCCAACACGATGGGAACCGCGTCGGTCGGCGCTACGTTCCACGACTTCTCGAGGGCAATCTCGTTCTCAAGTTCGGCATCGAAGTCGGCGAGCAGGTCACCCACCGCACGGGCCATTACATATCGTCCACACATGCGAACAGTCTGCCCGTTCCCAGGTCAACGCACCAGCGCGGAAGTGACGTAACCCGGCTACGCAGCCGAACGGGAATTATTCGGCACCGGGTTACCGTTGATAGGAACGAACCACCCCGTGAAAACGACCAATACTGAGGAGAGCTCTGTGGATTTCACTCCCGACTCCGGCACCATCACCATGTTCTCGACCACCTGGTGCGGCTACTGCAACCGTCTGAAGAAGCAGTTGGACGCCAAGGGCATCGGCTACACCGAGATCAACATCGAAGAAGTAGATGGCACCGCCGAACTCGTCGAGAAGCTCAACGGAGGCAACCGCACCGTTCCTACCGTTCTTTTCCCGGACGGCACCGCGGCCACCAACCCCTCCGCTTCCGAGGTCGAAAGCCGCCTCGCCGCATAAGGCCCTGTTAGCCGGCTTCATGCCCGGGGTCCGCACGGAACAATCCACGCACTGTCTGCCACCTGTGATAGACAGAATGGAATCCGTAGCGGGCCCTGTTGCATTTTAATCGGGCCGCTCCCCGCGATCCCGAAGGGAAGCTCTCCATGGTCCACGCAGTCAAAGGTGTCGTCGTTCGCTCCAAAGGCGCACCGGCAACCCTCGAAACCATCCTGGTTCCCGAACCCGGCCCCGGCGAAGCACTGGTGGACATCCTCACCAGCGGGGTCTGCCACACCGACCTCCACTACAAACTCGGTGGCATCAGCGACGACTTCCCGTTCCTCCTGGGACACGAAGCAACCGGCGTGGTCAGCGCAGTGGGCCCCGACGTCACGGACGTCGCACCCGGAGACCGCGTGGTACTCAACTGGCGCGCCGTCTGTGGCAACTGCCGGGCGTGCAACCGCGGCCAGGCCCAGTACTGCTTCAACACCCACAACGCCACCCAGAAAATGACCCT
This sequence comes from Arthrobacter sp. yr096, assembly GCF_900108925.1. Classification (NCBI taxonomy): domain Bacteria; kingdom Bacillati; phylum Actinomycetota; class Actinomycetes; order Micrococcales; family Micrococcaceae; genus Arthrobacter; species Arthrobacter sp. yr096. The sequence continues at coordinate 12,118 of NZ_FNYI01000010.1, forward strand.
CGAGGACGGCACCGAACTCTCGCCTGCCCTGGGCATCGGCGCCTTTATCGAGAAGACTCTGGTGGCCGCCGGGCAATGCACCAAGGTAGACCCCGACGCCGATGCCGCCGCAGTCGGCCTGCTCGGCTGCGGCGTCATGGCAGGCTTGGGCGCCGCCCTCAACACCGGCGGCGTCAAGCGCGGCGACTCCGTAGCCGTCATCGGCTGCGGTGGCGTTGGTGTGGCAGCCATCGCGGGCGCCGCGCTCGCAGGCGCCACCACCATCATCGCTGTGGACATCGACGCCAAGAAGCTCGAACGCGCCAAGGAGCTCGGCGCAACCCACACCGTGGACTCGTCCTCTGGCGACCCCGTCGAGGCGATCCGTGCACTCACCGGTGGCTTCGGAGCAGACGTGGTGATTGACGCCGTCGGACGTCCCGAAACGTACAAGCAGGCCTTCTACGCCCGCGACCTCGCCGGAACCGTGGTCCTGGTAGGCGTCCCCACACCGGAAATGACACTGGAACTGCCGCTGCTGGACGTTTTTGGCCGTGGCGGATCACTCAAGTCATCCTGGTACGGCGACTGCCTGCCCTCCCGGGACTTCCCCATGCTGGTGGACCTGTACAAGCAAGGCAAGCTGGATCTGGACGCCTTCGTGACGGAGCGCATCACCATCAACCAGGTGGAAGAAGCGTTCGACAAAATGCACCACGGTGCCGTACTGCGATCGGTGGTTGAGCTGTGAGCGCCGGCAACGTCACCATCGATCGCGTAGTCACCTCCGGGACGTTCTCCCTCGACGGCGGAACCTGGGACGTGGACAACAACGTCTGGATCATCGGCGACGATTCCGAGTGCATCGTCATAGACCCCGCCCACAACCCCGAAGCAATTCGCCAGGCTGTGGGCGAGCGAACGGTCAAAGCCATCCTGCTCACGCACGGTCATGACGACCACATCAGTTCCGCCGGCGCGTTCTGGGAACTCGTCAAAGCCCCCATCCACCTGCACCAGGACGACTGGATGCTGTGGCGCACGGTGTTTCCCGAGATAGATCCGGACGTTGCCATCATGGATGGTGATGAGTTCACAGTCGCCGGGTCAACGTTGAAGGCCCTCCACACCCCCGGGCATTCGCCAGGCTCAGTGTCCTTCCACCTGGCCAGCGAAGCGACGCTGTTCAGCGGGGACACCCTCTTCCAAGGAGGACCCGGCGCGACCGGCCGTTCCTACAGCGACTTCCCCACCATCATCGACTCCATCCGGACCAGGCTTTTCCCTCTGCCGGAGGCGACCGTGGTCCGCACCGGGCACGGGGACTCCACCACCATCGGCGCGGAGAAGCCGCACCTGGACGAATGGATTGCGCGCGGCCACTAGGCCGGCCTCGTCATTGTCGTCGGCTGGCTGCCGTCTCGAATTTCGGGGCGGCAGCCGGCTCAAGCCGAATAATTATCGACTTCGAAGCTGGGGTGTTGCTGTCCTCCGCCGTCGAATCCAGGGGCACCAAAACATTCGCTTCCGGATAGTACGCAGCGGCACACCCCTTGGCTGTGGGGTACGACACCAAACGCAACTGGGGCAGCACGCGGTCCACGCCGTCGTCGGCCTCACTGTGGACGTCCACGTATTCCCCGTCCTTGCAGCCCAGTTCCGCCAGGTCCGCCGGATTGACCAACAACACCATTCGCCCCTTCTTGATACCCCGGTAACGATCGTTCATGGAATACGTGGTGGTATTGAACTGATCATGGGACCGGATGGTCTGCAAAAGAAGCCTGCCCTCGGGCACGTGAAGGGTCTCCAGCTCATTGACAGAGAACATGGCCTTGCCCGTGGCTGTGGGGAAGGTCCGGCTGTCCCTGGGTCCGTGGGGCAACACAAATCCGTCCTTTTCGCGGATACGGACATTGAAGTCCTCGAACCCGGGCACCACGTGGGAGATATGGTCCCTGATGGCGTCGTAATCCGAGCGGAGGCCCGCCCAGTCCACGGGCACGGTGCGGCCCAGGACAGCTTGGGCAAGGCCGTCACAATGGCCACCTCGGACAAGACCCCCGGGGCGATCGGTTCCAACGGCCCGGCCGAGCGGTGCACGGCGCAGACGGTGTCTTCCACCGTGACAAACTGCTCCACCCCGTCTTGCCTGTCGATCTCGGTGCGGCCCAGTGCAGGCAAGATCAACGCCTGCTCACCCACCACCACGTGCGAGCGATTCAATTTGGTGGAAATCTGGACAGACAGGCGGGTCCGTCGGACCGCAGACTCAGCCACAGCTGTATCCGAAATCGCATGGACAAGGTTGCCGCCCAGAGCCACCAACACTTTGACCCTGCCATCCCGCATTCCGCGGATACTGTCCACGGCATCGAGGCCGGGGTTGCGAGGCGGATCAAAGCCGAACTCCCGCTGGATTGCGTCCAGGAACCGGGGTGGCATCTTTTCCCAGATCCCCATGGTCCGGTCACCCTGAACGTTGCTGTGTCCACGGATTGGTGACGGACCAGCCCCAGGCTTACCAATGTTCCCGCGCAGCAGGAGCAAGTTGATGATCTCCTTGATGGTTGGGACGGCCTTCTTGTGCTGTGTGAGCCCCATGGCCCAGGTGATGATGACCTTGTCAGCACGGAGATATCTTTCAGCAAGCTCATCGATGTCGCGGTTCGTCAGGCCCGTGGCTTCGAGGACATCATGCTCGTTGAGTGTGGCCAGGTGTGCGGCGAAACCAACGAATCCCTGGCAATGCTGGTCAATAAATTCGCGGTCCAGGATCGTACCTGGCGCCGCACTTTCGGCATCGAGGACGCGTTTGGAGAGAGCCTGCAGGAGTGCCATGTCCCCGGCGAGGCGGATCTGAAGGAACTGGTCCGCAAGGTCTGTGCCCCGGCCAATCAAACCTCGCGGTTTCTGCGGATTCCTGAAGTTGATCAGGCCCGCTTCAGGGAGGGGATTCACGGCAACTATCGCCGCCCCTGCCAACTTGGCCTCTTCAAGGGCTGTGAGCATTCGTGGATGGCAGGTACCAGGGTTCTGGCCCATGATGATGATCAGATCAGCTGCGGCGAAGTCAGTGTAGGTGATGGCCGATTTACCGACGCCAATGGTTTCACCCATGGCAACGCCCGTGGACTCATGGCACATATTGGAACAATCGGGAAGATTGTTTGTCCCGGAGGCCCGCACAAAGAGCTGATAAAGGAAAGCTGCCTCGTTGCTGGTCCGGCCGCTGGTATAGAAAGTTGCCTGGTCCGGGGCGTCGAGTGCGTGTAATTCCTTAGCGATGATCTCAAACGCCTGGTCCCAACGGACAGGTTCGTAACTGTCCGAACCTGCTGCTTTGTAGACGGGTTCCACCAGCCTGCCCTGCTGTCCCAGCCAGTACTCAGACCGGTGCTCCAGCGATGCCAGGGTGTTCTCAGCCCAGAAGCGCGTGGGGATCCTTAAGGGTTCCGCTTCCCAGCCGATCGCCTTGGCGCCGTTCTCGCAAAACTCGGCCACTTTGCGTTCCGGTGGGTCGGGCCAGGCACAACTCATACAGTCGAAGCCGTCCTTTTGATTGACGGCCCTCAGCGTTTTCCACGCCCGCGAAGGACCCATGTACGCCATGGCATGCGGGAGTGTTTCAGTCAGGCTGGGTAGACCCGCGGCGGATTTTTCTGGCGGACTGACACTGAGGTCTACGTCCGAATCCTCCACTGGATCCCTTTTCCGGCCCATGATGACACCGCGATTCGCGTGATGAGGTAGCTGATTCCTTCAGACTAGCCCCAGCAAGTTGGCCGCTCAAAGGAGCTGCGGCCACTAGGCCATAAGACTGCGGAAGTCGCCGTCGAGCACGTCTGCGTAGCCGCGGTAGGCCTCAATCACGGCATCCTCCACCGTCTTTACGTCAAGATGCGGCAGCAAGTCATTTGCCGCGCCGGCAGTTGCAGGGTCCCAGTCCAAGCCCAGGGCTGCATAACTCGCTGTAAGGACCTCACGGATGGGCTTGGAGTTCTCCACGACGATCACCGAACTGAACAGCCAACCACCTGACACCACCCGCTGGGCGGTGCCAATGAGTTTGATCCGGTGGGCTGGAAAGTCCGGATCCTCGCCATGAACGCTGAACTCGCCAGGGCAGTACTCCCCCGGAATCTCACCAACTGCAGCGTGGACGCCGACGCTGCGAAGCGCCCCAGCCAGCAGCTCTCCGAACTCCGAGAACCGGGCTTTGGCCCGAACGATCGCATCGGGATGCGGTTCTACATGGTCGATGACCAGCGAGCCCTGGTGGTAGGCAGCTGCCCGCCCTCCTGCCTTGCGGACCAGAGGCTGAAACCCCAAGTCGCTGCACGCGAGCTCGGCAGCGCCAAAGCCCGGCAGATTGGCATCGCGCTGACCGAAAGCTACGGTCGGCTTCGGGCGGTAAAGACGAAGCGATGGACCCAGCTCCCCGCTGCGGGCGCGTTTCAAAAGCTCCAGGGCGAAGTCAAGGTCCTCCGCCGCGCCCATCGATTCGTGCTGACGGTATGCCGTGAGGCTTGTTCGCTCCCCCGCCATCAGCTCTTCCTCAAAGTCAGGATCTGCTCTGCCCTGCCGAACGGTCCGTTGATGTCATGGAGCACCGTGGACGTCAACCCAATGCCGTCGGCCCCAAAGGAAACCTTGTTGTCCAGGCCCAACCATTCTCCGGCCGGAGCACGGTACATATGGATCTGCAGATCCACGTTCGGGAAGATGTAGCTGTTCTCGCCCGGAGGAACGCGGGCCGCAATCCCGTTGGCGGTGTCCACCAACCCCATCAACCGTGCCAGCTCCGTGCTGTCTGCCTGATCCGTCAAAGGGTGCGAAGTCCGGATCCATACCCTGCCGGATCCAGGACGGTGGCCTTCGGCCAAGCGCATCTCCAAGGAACGGATGTAGCCGCCGGGCCAAACGCTGGCGCCGTCCCAGGGCTTGCATTCGTCAGGGGCGGGCATGGCCTCATCTTCAATTGCAGCCACCGCACTGGTGTCGCTGGTGATCATGCGCCACGCGGCGGCGCGAATGGCCACGCGGCCGTTCGCCGAAAGTTCCGCCTGGATCAATTCAATGGTCCGGCCCGGCCTCAACGTTGAGGTGCTGACCTGGAACTCGCCGCCGGGGATCAGCCCGAGGATTTCATAGCTGATCCGCGCCAGGCGAACATCGTCCCGTGGCTCGTGACGTACCAAGGCATCGGCGATGATGCCCGAGGCCGGAGCCATATGTTGTTCGTGGGGATTCCACGCACCCTGGGCGTGGATCGTGGACCGGTAGCGGCCCTCGCCCAGCGATTGGTAGTAAAAGCCGCCGTCCGCCAGTTCCGGTAATGCAGTAGTCAACCCGAGCCTTTCGCCGATCCAGCAGTAGAACTCAGACCACTGTATCCGCTGATTTGGCTGCTGCCCGACGCCGGCGAATCACGACCACCCAGACAACCAAGGCCGCCAACACGGCGGCGCCCAGTCCCGCTCCTACAGGCGACGCCGCTGCTACCGCCAGCCAGGCTTCCAGGGCGGCAAGGCCAATAGTCGCGTAGAGCAGGGCCCAGATTACCGAACCAGTGATCGCGGCGGGGAGGTATCGCCTGAGGGGCATGCGGGCGGCACCTGCTGCAAGGTTAATGGCCGTTTGAAGGCCGATGGTCAGGAAGGAAAGCACTACGGCGTACGGTCCCCAGCGCTGTATCAGGGCCTGGGCACGGGCTGCTTTGGGACCCTGGAGGGAACTGCCGAATCGGGTGTGCGAAAAACCTGTCACGGCTCCCCGCCCTATCCAGTAGGTGGCGTTGACGCGGATCATGACGATAGCGAAGAGCGCCGCGAGGGCGACGCCGAAGGGCAAGCTCATGATCTGGTCCACTGACTTAGGCTACCCTAAGCAGCTGGGTGTTGCGGACGGGTCAGCGTAGCCGGCGTGATGAAACCCTAGGATGATTCCATGGACCTCCGCGACGCAGCCCAGGAGCTATACGCCGTGTTACCTCGCGATTTCACGGCCGAGCGTACGGCTCTGGCCCGCAAGGCCAAAGACGACGGTGACAAGGATCTGGCGAAGCAGGTTGGCGCCCTCCCCAAGCCAACCGCCGGCGCCTGGGCCGTCAACATGCTCGCCGTGCACAAGCCCGAGGTGATTGACGGCGTCGTGCGCTTTGGCGTTTCCCTCAGAGCCGCCCAGGAAGCGGCCGACGCTGCGGCCTTTCGCGATCTTGGACAGCAGCGCCAAAGCCAACTGGCATCGGCTGTGCATGCTGCCAAGGACCTGGCCGGTGAGCTCGGAGCACCTTTGAGCGCCGCCGCTGCAGCGGACGTCGAGCAAACCATGAGGGCGGCGATGGCTGATGCTGGCGCCGGTGCCGCGGTGACAACCGGCCGCTTGGTGCGGGGACTCAGTGGCAGCGGCTTCGAGTCTGTGGACCTCACGGGTGCGGTGGCCGCGGCGGGCCCTGAGGACCACACTGGCTCGCAGGTCACCGCGAAAAGTGAGGCCAAGCCAACCATGAAACAGCCGTCCTCAGCCAAGGAACCGCCCGCTGCCAAGAAGAAGGAACCGAAGGAAGAAGCCACTTCACTGGCGGATCGGCGCGCTGCCAAGCAACAGGCAGCGCTGGAAGAGGCCCGCAGCCACTTCGAGGCAGCTGACAAGGAGGCCCAAAACGCCGAAGAAACGGCGGCCAAGGCCTGGGACGTGGTCAACGAGTTGGCCGATCGCCGCGAGAAGCTCAATGCCGGGATCCAGGAAGCACGGAACCGTTTGGCATCGTTGGAGGCGGAACTGATCGGCGTCACCAGGGACGTGGATGCGGCGGACTCCGAGAAGAAACTCGCAGTCCGGGCTGCCAGCCAGCAACGTCGTGCCGCAGACCAAGCCCTCCGCCGCGTCAACCGGCTGAGTTAGTCCTTCGTCTTGCCCACCGATTTCTGCAGGTTATGCGTCGCTGGGCCTTCAAGGTACTTGCCCTCCGGGGTAAACCTCGACCCGTGGAGGGGGCAGTCCCAGGATTTCTCGGCGTCGTTCCATCCCAGCAGGCCGCCCAAGTGGGCGCAACTGGCAGAAACCAAGCAGACTTTACCGTCAACAGTGCACACCGCGGCTGGTTCGCCCTTGTAGAGTCCTACGACGCCGGTCCCCTCTGGTGGGCGGGTTTCGTCAGTTATCTCAGGATTGCTTCTGACCCGGGCTTTGTCCTCGATCATCCGCTTGGCGGTACCGGCATTGAGCCGCACGGCCTGAAAGGCGCCTTGGGGTGACGTGACGCGGTGATGAATGGTGGTTGCCCAATCTGACTGGCCGCCCAGGATGTCTGAGGTAATGGACAGCGCGGCGGCAACTCCGTTACTCATCCCCCACTTGTTGTAGCCCGTGCCGAAGAAGATCCGGCCGTGGCCACGTGGCAGTTTGCCGAAGAACGGCATGAGGTTGGTGGCCTGGTAGTCCTGCGCGGACCAGGTATGGGTAACCTCTGCCCCGGGGTAATGGTGGCTGGCCCATCCCAGAAGGTCATCCAAGTGCTTCTTCGGTGATGTCGCACGCCCACCCGCGTGCCCGTAACCGCCCACCAGGAGCAACTCTCCCTCCGGGGTGGGATGGGTGCGCTGGGATCGGGTGGGAGCGTCAATGGAAAGGTACATGGCCTGTGGGATTTGGGTTCCGGCCTGTGGCCGGAGCGCCGCGGCGTAGGAACGGTTTGGTTCGAGCTTGGTGAAGTACAGGCCGCGGTCCAGGATGGGCGTGCCCGTGGCGAGCACCACGGTGTCAGCTGTGAAGGTGCCTTTGCGGGTGGTCACTTCCAAGGGCTTATCCGATCCCACATTCTGGACCTGGACGCCCTCAACGATCAGGCCGCCGTGCTTTCGGATGTCCATGGCCAAGGTATCCAACACCTCCATCGGGTGAAACTGCGCTTGACCTTCCAGCTCCAATGCCTCCACCACGGGGAAAGGCAGGCCTGGGTCACGGCTGAAATGCACATCCAAACCGACGTCCCTCGAAACCGCAGCTTCCTTGCGGAGCCGCTGCCCGCCGTCGTCGGTGGTTGCGAAGGTGATCGCCGTGCGGCGCTGGAACGGGACTCCTTGTTGTTCGAGGTACTGCGTCAGCCAGGCTTGGCCCGTCTTGTTGGCTTCCATGTACGCCTGCACCACCCTCAGTGCGTATTGGCCGCGCAGTGCGGAAAGGACGCCTCCTTGCAGAAGGCTCAGCTTGCCGGTGGTGTTGCCAGTGGTCACAGCACCCAGGGTGCGGGCTTCAAAGACCACCACACGCTGCCCCGAACGGGACAACAGCAATGCCGCCACGAGTCCGGTGATGCCCGCACCCACCACTATGGTGTCAAAGTGTTTTTCATCGGGAAGTGAATCGGACGTGAAGTGGGATTCGCGGTCCAGCCACAGCGATTCCATCATTCAACCTGCCTCTCAATTCACTGGCATATGTTGAGGGAAACGCTAGGCCGGTCGCTGGTGCTTATCAAGGGGTGGGGTGCCCGTGGCGAGGGCGGCGGCGCGGCGCAATTCTGCATCCGGGTCGGTCGCCCAACGCTCCAGAACGCGATCCGCACGCTCTCCCGCGGTCCCTTCGAGCCTGGCCAGCAGGGGCCGCACGACGTCTTTGGCAAGGGGTTCCACGAGTTCTCGTGTCCCGGCACTCCGGATGAAGCCCTCAATGCGGGTCAGGTCCGTGTTAACCAGAATCCCCACCTTGGTCTGCAGCAAAACAACTGCTGCGAGGCGGCGTTCATAAACCGGCTCGTCCCATAGTTCCGAGCTCAGGGCGGTGATGTCGTCGTGGCTGAGCTTTTTGTACTTTTTCAGTGCGTCCCGGATTGTTCCGCGTACTGCGCCCACGGAGGCTCCATAGACCTTCAAAGCGTCACCGAGGCGTGCACTGGCCTGATCGGCCTTCTCCCACGACGACTCACGCTGCAACGTGTAGTCCACAAAATCACCGGCTTCACTCACCTCACTATTTTGTCAGTGCCTCCCCCTAGCGTGATGCCAACAGCAAATGACAGGAGACACATGCCGTCCCAAGAGCTCGCCACCGAGGCCACGTTTCCGGAGGTTCCTGCTGCCTCTTCCATGCCCCACTGGTATCCCGCACTGCTCAACACGGTGACGCAGGAGGTGCGCGCAGGCAGGACCCGCGCGATGGCTTCCGCCAACAGCGAGGTCCTGAACTCTTACTGGAGCATTGGCAGGCAGTTGGCAGAACGGGAATCCGAGCAGGGCTGGGGAGCCAAAGTGGTGACGCGGTTGTCGGCCGACATCCGCACTCGATTCCCTGAAGCGAAAGGTTTCTCCCCCAGAAACCTGCGGTACATGAAGAGCTTCGCGCAGGCGTGGCCGGACTTTCCACTGTTGCAAGAACCGCTTGCAACATTGCCTTGGTACCACCAGATCGCCCTGCTGGAAAAGCTCGACGACGCCGCCACGCGGCTTTGGTACGCAGCGGCAGCTGCCCAACATGGCTGGTCGCGCAACGTGCTGACCCACCAGATCTCGACCCGCTTGCACGAGCGCTCCGGGCAGGCCATCACCAACTTCAAAGCCACCATGGTGCCGGCTGATTCCGACCTCGCGCAGCGGGCCACCAAGGATCCGTATGTCTTTGATTTCCTTGCCATGTCTGATCGGCACACCGAACGGGACTTGGAGCTGCAATTGGTCAAGCATGTTGAAAAGTTCCTTCTGGAGCTGGGGCAGGGCTTTGCTTTCGTCGGTGAGCAGGTTCGGCTGGAAATTGCCGGCGACGAGTTCTTTGCAGACCTGCTCTTCTACCACTTGAAGTTGCGCTGCTACATGGTGATCGAACTCAAGGCAGTGAAGTTCGAGCCAGGGTTCCTAGGACAGTTGGGCATGTACATGGCAGCCGTGGACGACCTCATGGCGCATCCCGACGACAAGCCCACCATTGGTTTGTTGCTCTGCAAAGAAAAGAACAGCGTGGTGGCTGAGTACGCACTGCGTGGTTTCAATGCTCCCGTGGGCATCGCTGAGTGGCGGACCTCGCTGGCGGACTCGCTGCCGGATGAGTTGGTGGCGAGCCTGCCGAGTATCGAGACGTTGGAGGCCGAGTTGGCGAGCGAGGCGGCGCGGTTGCAGGGATGATCTCTGGTTGGGTTAAACGTTGTCCTTGAACCACATCAGTGTGTCGTTCCACGCAGCTGTTGCCTGTGCCTGGACGTAGCGTTCCCCGGTGTCATTGTGGAACGCGTGGTCAACGCCCGGGTAGACCTTGAGCTCATGCTTGACCGTTGAAGCGTCCAGGGCTTCCTGCAGCTGTGGCATCGCGCCGGTGATCCGTGCGTCCTTCTCTGCGTAGACGCCAAACACTGCGGGCTTGATGGTGGGCACCTTGGCCAGATCCGGCGCAGGACCGTAGAAGGCCGATGTCGCCTTGAGCCCTGCGATCTCGGTGGATGCCTGCCAGGTGATGCCGCCACCGAAGCAGAACCCGATCATGGCAATGCGGCCTGATTCGACGAAATCCTGGCTAGTGAGGTAGCCGAAAGCGGCTTTGAAGTCGTTAACGTGCCGTTGCGCGCCTGCCTGTGTGAGTGCACCCGGGACGGCATCCGGGTCCATGTTCGCCGTACCGCCTTCCCTGCTCAGCAGATCCAATGCCAGCGCCGCGTAGCCTTCCTTGGCGAAGCGTCTGGCAACGTCCTGGATATGTGGAGTGAGGCCTCTGTTCTCATGGCAGATCAGAACCGCAGGGCCCTTTTGAGTTCCCTCCGGCCGGGCAAGGTAGCCACTGATCTCAGTCCCGCCCGAGGTGAATGTCACTGTGGCAGTTGTCAGCCCGGCAGCACCCTCCGGAACAGACAATGGGCTCTTCGCATTGGGAACTGCCGTTGTGGCATTCCCAGGCGCCGCAGTTCCTTGCGAGGCCGCGGAGGACGTGGGCGACGGCGTGGGCATCGGATCCGTGGTTCGGGGAACCTCCTCCGGCGTGCAGCCCACCAACGTCATGGCGGCCGCAGCTGCCGTCATGCTGCCCATGATGAACGCTACCCGCCTGGTGAAGGTCTTATGCGACATGTCCCCCGACCGGTAATCGTCATAGAACTCTTCGATCAAGTACTTTTCGAACTTCTCCAGCTGGACCATGGTGAACCTCCCGACGATGTGGAATATCCTCCCCTGATGTGAAGACGCGGACAAGGGTGGGATGGTTCAGCGACCCACCCCGATGGCTCGTGCCCCGGACTATGGGCACCCCTTGTTGTTTGACGGGATACGGGCTTCCGGACCCCGGCAAGCCTGGAAATGCATGCGCTAATAATGTCGGTGCCTGCTGGCAGAGTGTGAGCATGGAGAAGATGAGGGAACACAAAGCGGGTGCGGCGCCAGCTGCTGCGCTGGTCCGTGCGCCGTCGCCTTCCCTAGTTTCACCCCGCGTTTCCAGCACGGCTTCAGGCACTGTGTCAGCCGTGGCGCCTGTGGTTGATGCTCCTCCTTCGCCCCGCACCGTCAGCGCTGATCTGATCAATCAACTGCGGGCCTTGGAGGACATGAAGTCCGCCATTACCGGCCTTCAGGCGCGGATAGCTGTGGCCTTCGACCTCGCGCAACGGCAGGAACGCGCTGCGGCGGGTGTGCCTGTGTCTGAGCGCGGCCAGGGGGTGGGCGCTCAGCTGGCGTTGGCGCGAAAAACAACCCGGGAATCCCCGAACCGGGGCTCCCGACTGTTGGGATTGGCGAAAGCCCTGGTGGTGGAGATGCCCCGCACCCTGGCCGCCCTGGAATCAGGCCAGCTCAACGAATGGCGCGCCACGCTGCTGGTGAAAGAGACAGCGTGCCTGTCTGTGGAGGACCGGTGCGCGGTGGATGACGAGCTCGCCCCCGACACCGGAACATTCGACGGCAAAGGCGACCGGTCCATCATCGCCGCCGTGAAAGCCGCCGCGTACCGGCGTGACCCACGCTCCGTCGCGCAGCGGGCGAGCCATGCCGCGAGCGAACGCACGGTCAGTCTGCGCCCGGCACCGGACACCATGACCTACCTCACCGCACTGCTGCCCGTCGCCCAAGGCGTCGCCGCATACGCTGCGCTCACCCGCTCCGCCGACACCGCCCGCTCCACCGGCGATCCCCGCACCCGTGGGCAGGTCATGGCCGACACCCTCATCGAACGCACCACCGGCACACCCGGCGGGATCTCGGGCGTTGAACTCCACCTTGTCATGACCGACCGCACCCTCTTCCAAGGCGACAGTGAACCAGCCCGCCTCAAAGGCTACGGAATCGTCCCCGCCGAATGGGCCAGAACACTGATCTGCACCACCAACCAGACCCCAAACAGGCAGGAGCGTGCGGGAGTGCAGGAACCAAGGCTGGGGTTTCAAGCCACGGGTGCGCAGGAACCAAGGCTGGGGCTTCAAGCCACGGGTGCGCAGGATGATGAGTTCACCGTGTGGCTGCGTCGGCTTTACACAGCACCCGGAACGGGCGAGCTCCTGAGCATGGACTCCAAAGCCCGGCTCTTCCCACCACGACTCAGACGCTTCATTGAATCCCGGGACGATACCTGCCGCACCCCGTACTGCGACGCGCCCATCCGCCACATCGACCACGTGGTTCCCTGGCACGCAGGGGGCGCCACCACTCTGGCCAACGGAGCCGGCCTCTGCGAAGCCTGCAACCACACCAAAGAAAACCCCGGCTGGACCACCACAACGAAGACCATGCCCGGTGGCAGGCACACCCTCCACATCCGCACACCCACCGGCCACAGCTACCTATCCCAAGCCCCACCTTTGCCGGGCAGCTTCTATGCGGAACGACTCATACCCGAACCACCACCCGCCCTCAGCCAAGGAGTGCCACGTAGTCACAGCCCTTGAGGCCTGGCCTTCATGCCTAAGAACGTGCCCTTAAACAGAAAGGCGGGCAGCGATTGCTCGCTGCCCGCCTTCAAGAAGACGCGTTTAGAACTCCCAGTCCTCGTCCTCCGTGTTGACAGCCTTGCCAATCACGTAGGAGGAGCCCGAGCCAGAGAAGAAGTCGTGGTTCTCGTCAGCGTTCGGGGACAGGGCTGACAAGATAGCCGGGTTCACGTCGGTGACAGAAGCCGGGAACATGGCCTCGTAGCCCAGGTTCATGAGTGCCTTGTTGGCGTTGTAGTGCAGGAACTTCTTGACGTCCTCGGCCAGGCCGACTCCGTCGTAAAGGTCGTGCGTGTACTGGACTTCGTTCTCATACAGCTCGAAGAGCAGCTCGAACGTGTAGTCCTTGATTTCCTGCTTGCGGGCCTCGGAAACCTTCTCCAAGCCCTTCTGGAACTTGTAGCCGATGTAGTAACCGTGCACGGCCTCGTCACGAATGATCAGGCGGATAAGGTCGGCCGTGTTCGTGAGCTTGGCGCGCGAGGACCAATACATGGGCAGGTAGAAGCCCGAGTAGAACAGGAAGCTCTCCAGCAACGTGGAGGCAACCTTGCGCTTCAGGGGATCGTCACCCTGGTAGTAATCCATGACGATCTGAGCCTTCTTCTGCAGGTTCTCGTTCTCGAGCGACCAGCGGAAAGCGTCGTCAATCTCCTTGGTGGAGCACAGGGTGGAGAAGATGGAGGAGTAGGACTTGGCGTGCACGGACTCCATGAAGGCGATGTTGGTGTACACAGCTTCTTCGTGCGGGGTGATCGCATCCGGGATCAGCGAAACAGCGCCGACCGTGCCCTGGATCGTGTCCAAGAGAGTGAGGCCGGTGAAGACGCGCATGGTGAGCTGCTGCTCATCCGGCGTCAGCGTGTGCCACGACTGGACGTCGTTGGACAGCGGCACCTTCTCCGGAAGCCAGAAGTTGTTGACCAGTCGGTTCCAGACTTCCACGTCCTTGTCGTCCTGGATCTTGTTCCAGTTGATGGCCTCGACGTGGCTAAGCAGCTTGACCTTTTCGGTCATTTCATCCCCTTTAGCGTTGGGTTCTTAAGGTAAGCGTACGACGGCGGGTGGTGACCCGCCGTCGTGCTTTTCAGTTGTGAGCGCGGCAGCTGCCGCTAATTTTTCAACCTGGGAAGGTTGATCAGAGCATGCAGCTGACGCAGCCCTCAACTTCGGTCCCTTCCAGCGCGAGCTGGCGGAGACGGATGTAGTAGAGAGTCTTGATGCCCTTGCGCCATGCGTAGATCTGCGCCTTGTTGATGTCACGCGTTGTGGCGGTGTCCTTGAAGAACAGTGTCAGGGACAGGCCCTGGTCCACGTGCTGCGTGGCCGCGGCGTAGGTGTCGATGATCTTCTCGTAGCCGATTTCGTAGGCATCCTGGTAGTACTCCAGGTTGTCGTTGGTCAGGTACGGAGCCGGGTAGTAGACGCGGCCGATCTTGCCTTCCTTGCGGATTTCGATCTTGGCGGCCACCGGGTGGATCGACGAGGTGGAGTTGTTGATGTAACTGATGGAACCGGTAGGCGGCACGGCCTGCAGGTTCTGGTTGTAAATGCCGTGCTCCATGACGGAGGCCTTCAGCTCGCGCCAGTCATCCTGGGTGGGGATGTGGTGGCCGGCGAAAAGCTCCTGAACGCGTTCCGTTGCCGGAGCCCATTCCTGCTCGGTGTACTTATCGAAGAACTCGCCGCTGGCGTAGGTGGACTTCTCGAAGCCGCCGAACTTCTGGCCGGTCTCAATGGCCAACCGGTTGGAAGCGCGCAGAGCGTGGAACAGCACCGTGTAGAAGTAAATGTTGGTGAAGTCCAGGCCCTCTTCGGAACCGTAGTGAACGTGCTCACGGGCAAGGTAGCCGTGAAGGTTCATCTGGCCAAGGCCGATCGCGTGGCTCTGGGCATTGCCCTGGGCGATGGACGGCACAGAGTTGATGTAGGACATGTCGGACACAGCGCTAAGGGCACGAATGGACGTCTCGATCGAGAGACCGAAGTCCGGCGAATCCATGGTCTTGGCGATGTTCATGGAACCGAGGTTGCAGGAGATGTCCTTGCCCACGGTCTCGTAGCTGAGGTCTTCGGCGTAAATGGACGGCGAGGAAACCTGGAGGATCTCCGAGCACAGGTTGCTCATGGTGATCTTGCCGTCGATCGGGTTGGCCCGGTTCACGGTGTCCTCGAACATGATGTACGGGTAGCCGGACTCGAACTGGATCTCTGCGAGGGTCTGGAAGAACTCGCGGGCACTGATCTTGGTCTTCTTGATCCGGGAATCGTCAACCATCTCGTAGTACTTCTCGGTCACCGAAATGTCGGAGAACGGAACACCGTAGACCTTCTCGACGTCATACGGGGAGAAGAGGTACATGTCCTCGTTCTTCTTGGCGAGCTCGAACGTGATGTCCGGAACCACAACGCCCAAGGAGAGGGTCTTGATGCGGATCTTCTCGTCGGCGTTTTCACGCTTGGTGTCCAGGAAGCGGTGGATGTCCGGGTGGTGGGCGTGCAGGTACACGGCGCCTGCGCCCTGGCGGGCACCGAGCTGGTTTGCGTAGGAGAAGCTGTCTTCGAGGAGCTTCATCACGGGGATGACGCCGGAGGACTGGTTTTCAATCTGCTTGATCGGAGCGCCGTGCTCACGGATGTTGGTGAGCGAAAGCGCAACACCGCCGCCACGCTTGGAGAGCTGGAGCGCGGAGTTGATGGCGCGGGCGATCGACTCCATGTTGTCTTCGATGCGCAGCAGGAAGCAGGAGACGAGCTCGCCGCGCTGGGCTTTGCCGGCGTTGAGGAACGTGGGAGTGGCCGGCTGGAAGCGGCCATCGATGATTTCATCAACGAGACGGTTAGCCAGTTCCTCGTTGCCGCGGGCCAGGTGCAGGGCAACCATGCACACGCGGTCCTCGTAGCGCTCCAGGAAGCGCTTGCCATCGAACGTCTTCAGTGTGTAGGACGTGTAGAACTTGAACGCACCGAGGAAGGTCTCAAAGCGGAACTTCTTCTTGTACGCGCGGTTGAAGAGGTCCCGGATGAAGTTCATCGTGTACTGGTCGAGAGTTTCGCGCTCGTAGTACTGGTTCTTCACCAGGTAATCGAGCTTCTCTTCAAGGTCGTGGAAGAACACGGTGTTGTTGTTCACGTGCTGCAGGAAGTACTGGTGAGCAGCTTCGCGATCGGCTTCGAACTGGATTTCACCGTTCGGGCCGTAGAGGTTCAGCATGGCGTTGAGTTCGTGATAGCCCAAGCCCTTGTAAGCCTCAGGCAGTGGCTTCTTGGCCGTGTCCACAGCGCTCCCGGTTACTTCTGTTTCTGCGACAGTTGTGTCCAAAACTTTTCCAGCCCTTCGTTGACCCGTTGGACGTCTTCTGGCGTCCCCATGAGTTCAAATTTGTAAAGATGCGGCACCTTGCACTTAACGGAAATGATGTCCCCCGCCGCGCAGTAGTTGTCCGCGAAATTAGTGTTCCCTGCCCCGATAACACCCCGGATCAGTTCCCTGTTCCCGGGATTGTTCAAAAACCTGATGACCTGCTTCGGCACCGAGCCTTCACCGTTTGTTCCGCCATACGTAGGCAGGACGAGGACGAAGGGTTCAAGGGCCTGAAGCGGGGCTTCCTGGGCATAGAGCGGAATGCGCGCTGCGTCCAGGCCCAGTTTCTGGACGAATCGTTTAGTGTTCTCGGATGTCGAGGAAAAGTAGATGAGGTGACTCCTCGTGGTGACAGCTTCCGTCACATCGCGTGCGGTTGCCGCTGCCAGCGGTGCCATGGGAGTCACCTCAACTACATAGGAATTCTTGGTGTGCTGTGGTGGCGAAGTTTGAGTGAAAACTTAGGCCACGGAGGAAACGGCCTGGGCCAGTTCCTCGATCTTGTCCGGGCGGAAACCAGACCAGTGGTCCTGCTCGGTCACAACAACCGGAGCCTGCATGTAACCCAATGCCTTGAGACGCTCGAGGGCCTCGGCATCCTGGGAGATGTCGACACTCTGGTAGGCAATGCCCTTCTTGTCGAGTGCCCGGTAAGTTGCGTTGCACTGAACACAGGCCGGCTTCGTGTAAACCGTTACGGTCATGATCCCTGTCCCCTTAGTTGAAGTCTGTCGCTCTTCGTATCTGGCGGGCTCAACCGGAACTAACTACTGAATCCGATACCGGCCCGCGGGCTGCCGTGACAGCCAACACGCTCTGATTTTGTCTTGGGCTGGTTTCCCGCTCAATCCGTAAATCGATACTACATGTAGTGCAAGCGTCGAACTGGAACCCCAAGATGATGTATTACAAGTATGTCATTCAATCCACCGCTCGTCCACAGGCAAGGGCCTTCAAAATGTCCGTGATTCCGCCAAATTGAGAGAGGTCATCCACACCCTGTGGACTACTTAGCCACATTTAATCTTCAGCGTGTCGCACGGATACGGCGTGTCGTGACACTTTGAAAATGTGGCGTGGCGAACAGCTAAAATCTGCTGATGGTCAACCTCCTCCACCTCCGGACCCTGCTGGAGGTAACCCGGCTGGGTTCCTTCGCAGCCGCCGCCACCCAATTGGGCTACACAGCCTCGGCAGTCTCCCAACAGATGGCTGCGCTGGAACGTGATACCGGCGTCGAGCTGTTCCAGCGGTCAGCGCGCAGCGTTGTCCCCACAGAAGCCGCCCTGACCATGACACGGCACGCATCGAAGGTTCTCACGGACGTCGAGGCCCTGCTGGCCGCGGCCTCCAGGACGAACGATTCCCCCGCCCAGGAACTCCGGTTGGGCATCTTTCCCAGCCTGGCCACGTATGTACTCCCGGACATCCTCCGGAATGAGCGATGGAACGGCTTGGGTATTGAGCTGAAAGTGTCAGTGGCCGAGCCCGCCCAAACCATCCAGGGGCTTCGGAGCGGAGGTGAACTGGATGTGGCGCTCGTTTACCAGGTGGGCCAGTCCGGCTTGGCCTGGCCTCACTCTTTGGAGCGCCAGTGGATCGGCGACGACGATTTCAGGGTTGTCCTGCCGGCATCGTGGAAGATCCGTGAGGATGCCGAGATTGAGGCTGCCCATCTTTCGGACATGCCCTGGATTGTCCACCACCCCGGGACCAGTGACGCCCTGGTGATCGAACGCCTGTTCGCCAGCTGCAATCTGCACCCACGTGTTGTTGCTTACAGTGATGACTTCCATGCGAGTCTGGAAATGACTGCAGCCGGCCTTGGCGCCTCGCTGGTACCGGAACTCGCGCTCCGGAACCGGCCGCCCGGCGTCGTGGTTCTTGACGTTCCGGATATCCGGCTGGCACGCAATGTGTTTGCTCTGCTCATCAATGAAAAGCGCACCGCACAGGTCCAGCTGTTCACCCAGATGCTCGCTGACACCCTCCGTGACACGTCCGGCAGGAGCGGCCTTCATCCCCTGAAAACCGCGCCTGTCAAGGGTCCGCAACGGCGCAGGTGAAATATCCGCAAGTGCTGGAACCCGCCGGTTGATGGGGTTAGATTGATCACATGGGCAAGGTAGCGAGCAAACATTTTGGGGAGATCGAGCTCAACCACGGGCGGGAACACTGCTTTGTCGCCAGGCACGAACTCGGCGGCAACCAGCTTGAATTGGACCTCAACGTCGCCGCTCACGACCACTTCGACGAGGCCGCACTGCGCAAGGTTGATTATCGCTTGCGTTTCCTCCCCGAACTCGTGGACCAGGTCAGGGAAATGATCGCCGACGAGCTGGACCAGGACGGCACCAACCCTCAGCAGTTCCTCCACTTTCATTGTTCCCAGCTTAAGGAAGAGCAGCTTGAATCTGTCTTCGGCGTCCGCGATAAAGGACAGCTCACCAACGACGTCTTCCTGAAGGCACTCAAACTCGGCCATGTCGCCATCTACCCCGGACAACCGGAGCGTTACTTTGTGCTGGACTTCACGCTCGGCTCCCACTTCACGGACGAACTGCTGGTGGTGGCTGCTGACGAGGACGGCGTGGTGGATGACGAGATTCTCTGGGAGTCGTAATAGCACTTAAACGCCGACGGCGGCCGGTCACCTTTCGGATGGCCGGCCGCCGTCGTTGTGCCTGGCTTGCGTAGCGGCTTCTTCGCCGAATGGTTCACCAGGGCTTATCAATGCCGGGTCCATTGTCCGGGGTCCGCAGGTACTCTCCCCGCTGTTGGCCCTCGTTGCGTTCCTGCTGGGCCTGCTGAGCGCTCTCCTCCAGTTGCTTCAGCTGCTGTTGCTGGGGCGCGGAGGGAGTCTCCGGAGAAGGCTGCTGCGCATCGCTTTGTTGCTTGTCCTTTTCGGTGATTTTGGCTTCGAGGCGCTTGGCAGCCGAGTCAAGGGCAGCACCCTCCCCCGTTTGGTTCGCCGGGCCGGCTTCGTGGCAGCGGCCCGGAGCTGCTCCGGCTGCGCTGAGGGCTTCCCGGAACAACCGGGCAGCAGCTGCATCGGCCGCTGCATCCCCCAGCTTCTCGATGCTCAGCACCAGGTTAACGCGCACCTTGCACTCATCATCTCCGGCTCCTGCCCGCAGGGAAGCTTCGAAGTCCTCACGGGCAGCCGCAAAGTCCCCGCCGAGAACGTGCGCGTCGCCGGACGCGAACAGTGCTTTATGGGGTTCAAGGACGTTCGCAACGCCGAGCCAAGCTGCTGCCCGGCCCACCCCGTCACTCTGACCGGTGGCGAAGGACTCAGCAGCTGCGCCACCCAGCACACCAACACTCAGCAGCTTCGCGGCAACGGCGAGCGCGATCAGCGCGGCAGGCGCGGACCACAGCGCCAGCCGGTGCCGCCGTCGGGCTTTGTTGTGGGTCATGCGGAGGGCTCCTTCTGCTGTGCACTTCGCAGGTTCAGGAGCGCGCCGAGGTGCCGCAGCGGCTCATTCAGGGCAATGAGGAAGGCGGCGAGCGCAAGCAGCCAATAGAGTTCCACTCGTCCGGGCCCGTCCCCGTTCGCCACCAATGCACCCGGTTGCGCCTTGCCAAGCATGTCTGAGGTGGGCGCGGTACCCGTTCTATGGGAATAAGGAACCTTCAGTTGCTCTGCGATGCTGCGTAGCTGTGCTTCGTCAGCCTTGGAGACAGCGTCGCGCGGGGTGTCTGACGTTTTGTCCCTGACGTATCCTGCGTCGGCGTCTGTTGTTTCCTTCATTCGCCCGCCTTCGGCTGTCCCATATCCGAGCACCGCTCCCCCGGCGACGTTGGATGCATCCATCGGCGCCGGCGCGTCCGCACTGGTGTTCTCGCCGTCTCCTGCATAAAACACCAGTGCCGGACGTCCCGGGTGTTCCTTGTGGGCGGCGGCGATCTTTTCCTTCAGGAGCTGGGAGGCTCCTGACACGCTGCTGCCCTTGGCATACCGGGTGTTTTGTGGTTGGAGCGTTGTCATGGCGGTTTGCAGCGCGGTGGCGTCCCCGGTGAGGGGCATGCGAACGCTTGCTTTGCTGTCAAAGGTGATCAGGGCGAACTTCGCTCCGGCAAGTTCCTTGGCGACAGCCATGACGTCCTTCCGAACGCCGGACAGCCGGGTTTCAGCACCGTTGTAATCCTCCGCGGCCATGCTGGTACTGGTGTCCACCACAAAATACACGTCCATGTCGGCGGCCGCGGTTTGGCTGTGGCCACCCGGCAAGCCGGGACGCAGGGCAGCGAGAAGAAGAAGTACGACGGCGGCACACCGGAACGCGGTATTCCGCGCCGGACGGTGGTAAGGGGTTCCGCGTGTGGTCGCCACTGCCCACCCCGTAAACGCCAACACGCACACGAAGGCGAGGGCAATCACAGGCCACGGCAGGATTGGTGCGAATGTCACGGTTCCAGCCGCCATCCGAGGACCAGGAGTCCGGCGCCTGCCACGAATGCGATTCCAAGCGGCAAGGCGGGCGCATCGGCCACCACTGCCTGGGGCGCTGCGGTGTAGCTGGTGGCCTCCGTCTCCTGCACCTTGTGGACGATGCCCGGCACGGCGTCCGGGCTGTCCAGGGTGAAATACGTGCCACCCGTGTGTTCGGTGGCGGCTCTGAGTTGGGTGCCGGGCTGATCGGGCTGGTCTCCGTAGTCCATGTCCGCCGGGTTGAGGGCGTGGACCTTCACGTTCTTGGCGGCGGCCAGCGTGGCTGCCTCCTCCAGGGTGAAGATGGGTTCCCCGGACAGGAAGTTGTCCGTGGCCAGGACCACGGAGCGGGAGCGCTTGGAGTCCCCCGGTATAGCGGCCGAACCTTCGGTGTCCGGGAAGCTCTGCACACACGTGGCCAGTCCGTCGCCGATGAGGGAAGAGCCATCGCCGTTCCACGTCCCGTCAAAGAATGATCCGGCTCCGTCGTCCAGGGCTTCCGTGGCTTGCTTGAGTTGCTCTGCCGCGTAGTCGTAGTCATCAGTGAGGGGGAAGAGTTGCACGCTGCTGCTGTCGAAAATGACCATGCCGATTCTTTCGCCGTCGAATTCCTTGGCGAGTTTCTGGAACACACCGGCGATCGCTGCGTCTGTGCTGGTCATGGAGCCGGAGACATCCAGACACAGCACGATGTCCCTGTTACGGATTTCGGGCTGTTCCGTGCTGCGCTGGGCGGGCCTGGCTGCTGCGGTGGCGGTGGCCGCCAGGAACACCGCTCCCAGGACGACGGCGAGCGCCAGCCGTGCCCGGTGCCGGCGCAAGGCTCTTTGGTACTCCGGAAGGTCCGTGAGTCGCCCACCGTGTGCAATGGCCCTGTTCCGCGGCGGACGACGGCGGCGGGACAGCCATGCGGCGATCGCCACTGCCGTGGCGGCAAGCGGAAGGATCCACCAGTAGCTCAGTTCCATTCCAGCACCACCTGGCGTGCTGTCTCTGCCGAGCGGCGCACGGACTGGATGGGTACTGGGGCGAACTCGTTGGGATAGATTGCCGCGATTCCCGTCGCGAGGTGATCAAGACCGTGGTGACGCAGTTCCTCCAGCGTCATGGAGGTGACCGGCAGGCCGGTGGCTGCGGCGGCGAAGTTCCGCACGAGGAAGCTGAGTCTCTGGTGGGCGGCCCGCCCGGGGAGCCGGCCGGCGTCGACGTCCTCAAGGGTGGCCTCAATGTGGGTGAGGCACGCCGTCTGCAGTGCGTTCAAGTCCAGCATTGTTGTTCTGTGGTTGACTGGCGCTTTCTTTCCGGTCGGCCACAAGAGCCAGAGGTACCAAACCACCATAAGCACCACGAGCATCAACCCGAGCCACAACCAGTGCTGTTGATAGTGCAGTGGCGCGTAAAAGCCGGCGTCATCCTGCATTGGCACCATCCTTGCCGGAGCTCCTGGCAGACATTGCGCCCGAGCGGTGTTTCTCAAGAAGGGCAAAGACGGCCGTCAGAACATCTTCGCTGCCGGTGGTTTGTTCCTCGGCAATCCCCACGGTGCGGAAGATGTTCCTGCGGCTTTCATCCCTGTCCAGCATTGCGGCGGCGTAAGCGGCCCGCACCGTGGCGTCCATCGCGAGTGGCATCGGAATCCCCTGCCCCGTCCCGACGTCGAAGCTGTCCTGCGCCTTCTCCGCGTCCTCCGGAGCAAGATCTGCGTCCCGGATGGTGAGCCAGAGAACTTCGTGACGCGCACTGAGTCGACGCATCAGGCTCACGGTTCGGGTATCGGGCAGGAACTCGTCGGCCACGGCGACAATGAGGAGCCGCCCCTTCAGGTATCTCAGGACGTAGTCGAGCTGCTCTGCGATGTTGCTGGCACCGGTGCAAGGGGCGTTGGCGTCCACTTCCCGGAGCAGCCGCTCCAGATGCTCTTCCCCATTGCGGGGCGGGATGTACTTGGATCCCGCCGCGTCTCCATGCAGCAGGCCGACGTCGTCGCCGTGACGGCTGGCGAGATATCCCAGGACGCCGGCCGCATGGACGGCTACGTCCTTCTTGGGCTCCCCGGACAGCGATCGTGCGGCGAGGTTCCGTCCGGTATCCATCATCAGCAGGACTGAATGCCTGCGAACCGCTACATAGCGCTTAACCAACGGTGAGCCGTGACGTGCCGTGGCTTTCCAATCGATATCCCTGACTTCATCGCCGGGGACATAGGCGCGCAGTTCGTCAAAGTCCAGGCTGCGGCCCTTGAAGACTGAGCCGTACTCACCGTCAAGGAGGGAAAGAGTCCTGCGGTGGGCGAAGATGAACATCTTCGACTTGATGCGTCGGAGAAGACTGGGCACGTGCAGCTCCGCTACGGAGTCTGCACGGATGACAGCACGGCATCGATGACTGTTTCCACTGCAATGCCTTCCACCACAGCGTCGAACCCAAGAATGACGCGGTGGCGCAGGATGCGATGCGCCAGGTTCTTGACGTCCTCGGGAATCACATGGTCCCTCCCACTGATGAGCGCCAGCGCCCTGGCAGCCTGGCTGAAGGCGATGCTCGCGCGCGGGCTGGCTCCGAACTCTACGAGGTTGGCGAGGCGGGGCTCCAAGTACTGGGAGGCATTGCGGGTGACGTAGGCCAGGCCCACGATGTACCTCACAATGGCAGGATCGATGTAGACGCGCCGCACCAATTCCTGGACCTGGACCACAGCGTCAAGGGAGGCAGCAGCCGGGGGCTTCTGCTCGGAGCTGTATACACCGGCATCGATACGCCGGATGACTTCTGCCTCCTCAGCCGGGCTCGGATAATCCAAGACGTCTTTAAGCATGAAGCGGTCCATCTGCGCTTCGGGCAGGCGATAGGTCCCCTCCTGCTCGATGGGATTCTGGGTTGCCAGCACCAGGAACGGTTTTGGCAAGGGGTAGGACTCGCCGCCTATGGACGTCTGCCGTTCCTGCATGGCTTCAAGCATGGCGCTCTGCGTCTTGGCACTGGAGCGGTTGATCTCGTCCAACAGGACAATGTTGGCGTGCACCGGGCCCAACTGAGTGACGAAGGTCCCTTTGGCTGCGTCGAAAATCTGGGTTCCGGCGATGTCGCTGGGCAGCAGGTCCGGCGTGCATTGGATCCTGCGGAACTCGGCACTGACGGACTCCGCTATGGCCTGCGCCGCTGTGGTTTTGGCCAGTCCAGGAACACTCTCCAGCAGGACATGGCCACCAGTCAGAAGACCGATCACCAGGGTCTCCCGCAACCTGGCCTGGCCCACCACCTTGTTCTCGAAACTGCGGACAATGCTGCCCACGAGTTGCTGCGCACGGGCCATGTCCGGTGCGTCGATGCCGGCCGTGGCTGTGGTCTGGTGCACTCGTGGTCTCCTCGCTGGCGTATGCGTATCGCAGCAGGCGGAACGCGCTGGGTGCCGGGCACCGGGTGCTTTTGCCTGCATCGGCCACTCTATCCAAGTCGTGCCGGTTCAGGTCCGCAATGGGGACCCCTCCCCATGCACTCTTCCTGGGTCTATCCTTTTGCCATGCATCAGCTACCAGCCGCCTATCAGAACTACCTCGCATCCCAGGACCAGCACGTCGTTGACGCCGTCCGACCCGTTCTTCTGCAATCAGCCGCGGACCAACGTCACGGAGTCCGGATCACGTTCAACAGGGGACCAACCGGGCACCAGGCCCATCTGGACGAGTCCATTCCCTACGGGGAAATCATCGAGGACATCGACTGACCCGGCACCACCTCCCACGGGCGCGGGCTATCCCTTGATGGCCCCGGAGAGGGCAAAGGAATTCCCCATGCCCCGGGACACCAACGCGTAGAGCAACAGCACCGGGAGAGAATAAAGGATGGAGAAAGCGGCCAATTGGCCGTAGGCAATCGCGCCGTGCTGGCCAAAGAAACTGAAGATTGAGACTGCCGCCGGCTGTTTGGCCGGAGACAGAAGCAGGATGAAGGGCACAAAGAAGTTTCCCCAGGCCTGGATGAAGACGAAGATGAAAACCACACCGAGTCCTTGCCTCATGAGCGGCATGACGATGGTCCGCAAGGCCGTCATTGCCGAAGCCCCATCCATCCACGCAGCTTCCTCCAGTTCCAGGGGGACGGAATCCATGAAGTTCTTGGTCATCCAGATGGCCATCGGCAGTGTGGTTGTGGCCATGAAGAAAACGGTTGCTGCCATGGAATCCAGCAACTGCAGCTGAACGAACAACCCGTAGACGGGCACCATGATTGCCGTAACGGGCAACGATGTGCCAAACAGGACCGTGTACATGAACGGCTTGTTGAAGCGCGATTGATATCTGGACAAGGGATACGCCGCCAACACTGCGGCCAGCAGGTTCACCACCGCTGTCCCTGCCGACAACAGAAAGCTGTTGGCCAAGGGCTGGAGCAGCAGTTCAGGGGTCAGCACAGCACGGAAGTTGGCAATCGACGGCGTGGACGGCACCTTGGCCTGGTATCCGGCTTGGGGATCGACGGCGGCCAGCAGCAACCACAGCAACGGCGCCACAAAACACATTCCTATCAGAGCCAATGCCATGTCCGCGCCCAGCTTGGCTTTGGAACGCCTCATCCGCGCTGCTCCCGGAGGAGCCGAACATATATCGCTCCAAAGACCATCCCCAGCAGAATGAGCACTGATGCCACCGCAGTGCCGTAGCCGATGTCGCCGAACTTGAACGCCTCCTGGTAAGCCAACACCGGCAAGGTGGTACTGGCATTGGCGGGGCCGCCGGCCGTCATTACCCAGATGAGCGTAAACACAGCCAAGGTTTGGAGCGTGATCAGCATCAGGTTGGTGGCAATACTGCTGCGGATCAGTGGCAACGTGATGAAAACGAGCCTCTGCCAGCCCCGGGCACCATCCATGAGCGCAGACTCAGTGATGTCCCGTGGCACATCAGCCAAGGCTGCCCGATAAACCAGCATCGAGAACGCTGTTCCACGCCACGTGTTCGCCAGGATGATCGCAACGAGCGGAAATGAATACAACCAATCCACGCCCGGGGCTCCCAGAAAACCCGTCATTTGGTTCAGTGTTCCGTCTCGGTTGAAGTAAGCGTAGGCGGCGAACGCCGCGACGATTTCCGGTAGCACCCATGCGGCAACAACTGCCGTACCTACCAGCTGCGACACAGCCCGCCGTGATCGCGTCATCAACAGGGCAATCACCAAGCCCAGGATGTTCTGGCCCAACACGGCCGAAGCCACCACAAACAATACGGTCAGCCATGCAGCCGCCGGAAAGGAGTCGTCGCTGAACATCCGAACGTAATTGTCTGTGCCAACCCACTGCGGGTCCTTGGCGGCTTTGCCGGACAAAGAGGCGTCAGTAAAGGACGCATGGAAGGACCACAGCACCGGGGCCACGAGGAACACCAGAAGCAGGAGAATGGACGGGACTACCGGAAGGAGCCGCAGCGAGCGGCGGATCGTCATTTCTCCAGAACCTTGTCCTCACCAACGAGCTTGCGGACGGTGGCGTCGTATTCGGCAGCGGCATCCTCCGGGCTTTGCTTCCCCGTGATGACAGCTTCCGTGGCCACTTGGACAGCAGTGGAAATCCGCGGGTAGTCCGCAGTGGCCGGACGGTAATGGGTCACTGCCACTAAATCCGAAACATCTTTAACAAAGGGGTTGGCCGCCAGGTAATCGGCTTCCGATGCGACGTCCGTGCGCACGGCGATCTGCGAGTTGTTGATGTCGTAGGACAACGCATTTTTCTTGTTCAGTGCCGTGGCAAGGAAGTTGAAGGCGAGATCAGGATTCTTGCTCTTCGCTCCTACCGCAAGAGTCCAACCGCCGGACATACTGACGCCACCAGGGTCCTGGCCATTCCGGGTGGGGAACGTGGCTACTGCCATGTCCTGCTCATAGCCCGACCACTCGTAGGCACCGCCTTTTTGCCAGAACGACGGCGTGTAGGAACCTTCTACAGTGGCCCCCAGTTTTCCCTGGGGGAACCATTCGCCGAACACCTTCTTCCACACGTTCGGGTCCAGTGCTTCGGCCGGGCTGACTGCCAGTTTCTCGTCGTAAAGGGTCTTCAGGAAAGCCAGCGAGTCTGTGAAGCCTTGGGAGCCCACTACCCACTTCTTCTCATCCTCGTCGTACAACGTGCTGTCGGTGCCATAGAGGAGTTCATAGAAGCCCTGCATCACCGTTCCCTCACCGGTCCCCTTGCCTGCGTACATGTTGAAAGGGATCACGGTGGGATCGGAGGCTTTGATGGCCCGCGCGGCAGTCAGGATGTCCTCCCACGATTTCGGCTGCCACGGCAGGGAAATGCCTGCGTTCCGGAACACGGCCTTGTTGTACCAAATGGCTCTGGTATCGGTGCCCAACGGCACAGCATAGATGCCGCCATCGTCAGCCCTACCGGCCGCCTTGGCTGCCTCGTTGAAGACGGACCAGTCGTCCCATTTCTCAAGGTAGCCATCCAGTTTGAGGAGGTAGCCGGCGTCGACGTCGGAACGCACCTTGAACGTGTCCTCGTAGAAAACGTCCGGTGCTGTTTCCGCGGAACGCTGGGCCAGGGCCAGCTTGGTCCCGTAATCGTCGTCGTTGGCCTGGATGGGTTGCAGCTCCACGGTCACGGCGGAGTTGGCAGCTTCAAATTCCTTCTTGGCATCCTGCATGACCGCATCAAGCGCCGTGAACGCGTCGGTTTTCTGGTAGACGATCTTCAGCGTCTTGCTCTCTGCCCCTTCAGGCGTCGACGAACAGGAAGACGCAGCGGCTACCACCACAGCGACGGAAACAAGGGCGGTCAGCTTCCTTGCGAGCGTCTTCACTCCAGCCGACGTCAATCCCGCTAACTTCACTGGGCGGCGCATGGTGCTCCAATCAGTTTTACGTGTTGCTTGCTTACCCCTCCAGAAGGAGCCGCTGCGCGCGAGGGGCCAGCATATGCTCCAGAACCAGGCACGCGGCACCAATGGCGCCGACGTCTTCACCCACACCGGTCCCTACGACTTCGAGGTCGTGAATCATGCGGGCAGCGTTGTTCTTGTCCAGCAGCCCTGGAACCCTGTCCAGGAAATATGGGGACATCCTGCCCCAGAAAGGACCGCCAAAGACCACTCGCTCCACGTCTAAGGCGTTGGTCACTACGGATACGGCGCGTGCCACGAGCGTTGCCGACTTATCCAGGATGGCGATGGCCTTTGGGTCTCCGGCATCAGCTTTGTCGCACAACCCGGCGAACCGTTCCTGGACTTCGGGACCGTCCGCGCCCTCGCGGTGGCCATCAAGCACTCCCGCTGCTTCCGCCTCGGCTACAACAACCTGCGGGATACACGAAGACTTGACGCATCCGCGCTGTCCGCAGTCACACAGCGGCCCGTCAGGGTCCACTACGATATGTCCGATTTCTCCGGCGTTTCCGGACGTGCCACGGACTACTTCATCATTGAGCACCAGGCCACAGCCGATGCCGGTTCCCATGTACATGAAAACAAAGCTGCCGGCACCGCTGGCTCCGCCGGCCCATGTTTCGGCCACCGCAGCACTCGTCACGTCCTTGTCCACCAAGGTTTCCAGCCCCGTTGCCTCGGTCAGCGCTTCACGGATACGCACCCTGTTCCAACGCGTCAGGAGCGGAGGCTCCACCACGGAGCCTTCGTCGAGGTCGATCGGCCCAGGGACCGCAACGCCCAGCCCAGCGATCTTGGAGGCATCCACACCGGACTCTTCGATGAGGACCGTGATCTGTTCAGCGATGCTGGTGATGACTCCCGCCGGATCACCACCAGGGGTCGCCATACGCGAATGCCGGACAACGTCCCCCAGCAGGTCAAGCACCACGAACGTGATAACGGCCGGATCCAAATGGACGCCAACGGCATACATGCCCGCAGGGTTCAGACGCAGGATGGTCCGCGGTTTCCCGGGCCCTGAGCCTTCCTTGCCGGCTTCGACAATGAGCTGCTGGTCCAGGAGCCGCCTGGAAATGTTGGAAATCGTTTGCGGGGAAAGCCCAACAATCTGCGCCAGCTCAACTCTGCTGAGGCCGCCGGATGATCGCCGGATGGCCTCCAGAATGACGGTCAGATTGAAGTCCCCCATCCGGGGTAAATTCGTTCCGCGCCTCGGTGTCGGCTGCCGGATCTCAGTCACTGATGCCCCTCGTCATTCGGAAAAACTTCGTCGAATTTAGTCTGTGTCTGCATCGTACGACACCCCCGCCTCCGCGGATACGAGCACACGCTGGCACCGGAGTACGGGGTTGGTAACAATGACACTGAATTGTATGCGACGGCCCCTCGGACCGCCTTTTGATGACGGACATCACGATCTTATGCTGCGCGTCACCGTAAACTTCGGGTTGCGGCCTTGCTCCGTTGTGGGCCCGATGAGGCGCTCCAGGGCCGCACGGTACTGCAGATGACTGTTGTACACCGTCCACAACTCTCCCGCGGGCGCCAGGACACGTGAGGCTGCCTCGAACATCTTGAGAGCTGCGCCGGCATGGACGCTGGCCCCGAGGTGGAACGGCGGGTTCAACAAGATCAGATCAATACTTCCGGTGTCCAGGGTGGACATGGCGTCGTCGTGGATGACGGTTATCCGATCCCCTGAGCCGTTGGCCAGTGCCGTACCTTTGGCCGAGGCCACGGCTGCCCACGACTGATCCGTAGCGATGACGCGCGAGCCTTCGTTGCGTCGTGCATACATTGTTGCCAGAATGCCCGTCCCGCAGCCCAGGTCAACCACGCGATCAGCGGCGGGAATGCGGTCCAGGAACGTCAGCAGGTACCGCGTTCCGATGTCCAGGCGGGCACCCGAGAACACTGCACCATGGGCACTCACCGCGATCCCCAGTTCAGGCAAGGAATCGGTGACGGGGAATGGCGCGGTGGGAGAGACTGGTTGAGGATCCTTCGCCACGAGCACCCTGGACTTCTGCCTGGCCAACTGAGGTTGAACCGAAGCGAAGAACTTCTCCAACACAGCGTTCATGCCAAGGGACATATGCTTGACCCGGCCTCCGGCCAACAGGACTGTCCGCGGCCCCGCAAACCGCGCAACGGCGTCGGCGATTTCCTCCAATTCTGCCAGCGACTTCGGCAACTGGATGAGGACAAGGTCGGCGCCGCCCAACAACTCCCCTCCGAGTTCGCACTGGGTGAAGCGATTCTCCAGGCCCGCCGCTGCGGCGTTGCGCTGCAACGCGAGCCTACCGCTGAAGAGATCCTGGTTGACGCGCACATGCCCGACGCCGAGACCCGCCAGCGCGCCGAGCGTCAAGGCGCCATATCTGTCACCGATCACAACAACCCTGGAGTCCGGGCCGACGAAGTCCGCCGCAGTATCCAGGAGAATCCTGTCCGTCGCGTCATATGCCTGCAGGTTGTCCGCTTCTACGTCAGGAAGCCTGCTCAACGTTGCGAAAAGGGCTTCGCGTTCCATAGCCGTCACGATGCGGTTCTCGCTTTCCTTGCGTCAGTGTCCCGACTTGACTGCAGTGTCTCGACTTAAGAGGGGCTTGGGAGGAATCTGGAGTGCATCAGGCAAACACCTGCTGGTCGTTTCGGTTGATGCCACAACCCAACACTTGCAGGCACAGGTCACGGCGAACGTCGGAGCCAGGCACCGGGACCATCATCTTCCGGCTCCCC
Source organism: Arthrobacter sp. yr096 (assembly GCF_900108925.1). Taxonomy (NCBI): domain Bacteria; kingdom Bacillati; phylum Actinomycetota; class Actinomycetes; order Micrococcales; family Micrococcaceae; genus Arthrobacter; species Arthrobacter sp. yr096. The sequence goes on from NZ_FNYI01000010.1 coordinate 42,414, forward strand.
CATCCCCTGCGAGAAACCATGAGTGTCAATGTTGTCACGAACCTGGAAGTAAAGTCCCACAATTCTCCCGACGAAACACGGCGTCCAGAGAAGACCGTGCTGGACCTCGTCACTGTAGGAGACTACACAATCGGCCGCATGACGTTTGAACCGGGCTGGACATGGGCCGACTGCATCAAACCGGTTGTCGGTACCGATTCCTGCCAGCTGAGCCACGTCGGTTTTTGCGTCGCCGGCGCCTTGGAAGTAGAAACGAACGACGGCGGCAAGATCAGTATTGCGGCCGGCGATTCGTACACCATTCCGCCGGGTCACAACGCCTGGGTTGTCGGTGATCAACCGTTCCAAGGAGTCGAGTTCGTCAGCGGCGCCGAGTTCGCGCGGCCACCTGACTAGACGCCAAGTACCGGGCACACCAAGCAAAAAGACCCCGCTCAGATGAGCGGGGTCTTTTTCCGAAGTGGAGCTGAGGGGACTCGAACCCCTGACCCCCTGCATGCCATGCAGGTGCGCTACCAGCTGCGCCACAGCCCCGGATTTACTGCTTTCTTGAGGAAGTATTTCTCTTCCCGCCGAAGCAACTCGTCAATACTAACCACATTCGGCTAAGAAGAGAAATCGCCGGAACGTGAAGTGCATCACGCGGTCCGACTGGTCGAATCCGTCCTTCGGCAGCCGAGGTGCGCTGGACGAATCCACCGCACCTCCCCCCAAACCGGCTGCCTGTGAGCGTGCCGCCCGGGCGGGCACAGCTCCCCCTGAAGTCTAGAATCTCCCGCCCGGAAAACAAAACCGTCCAGTCGGTTTATTGTCACGGCCTGACAGCGAAGCCGATGATAGCGTTATGAGGTCCTGTGGGCGCCCGCACGGCCGCCAACCCAGAGTTCGTGAAAGGTCATCCACCGCCCATGCAGCAACGCGCGAAAGACACCCGGCTGGCCGTTATTGAAGGTGCCGCCAAGGTATTCGCGGAAATCGGCTACGGGAACGCCAGCCTCACTGACATCACCAAGCGTGCCGGCGTGACCAAGGGCGCACTGTACTTCCACTTCACGTCCAAACGCGACCTGGCATTGGCGGTCATCGACGAACAACATGCCATGGTGCAGGAGTCCGGCTCGCTGATAGCTGCATCCGACAATCCCGCGCTGGAGAAAATCATTGGACTCTGCAGGATGTTCGGACAGCAACTGTTGGACGAACCGATCGTCCAGGGCGGTATCCGGCTCACCTTTGAAGCATCCGCCTTCCAGGCCGACGTTTCCGGCCCGTACGAGGATTGGATCAACACCGCAGAGCAATTGCTGGAACAGGCCAAGATGGATGGGACTGTCAGGGATAGCCTGGATCCGGCCGCATTTGCCCGCTACTTAATTGCGTCCTTCACCGGCGTTCAGATGGTCTCCGAGGTCCTGACGGGCCGCGAGGACGTTCTACTGAGGATCGAACAAATGTGGGAGTTCATGATGCCGGCACTGATATCCAGCCCGGCCACCTGAACACAGCCGCAATACAGCAGCGTTTCCCGGGATACGTGAAAGGTCCTGCCTTCCGTAAGGAAAGCAGGACCTCTTGGTGGAGCTGAGGGGACTCGAACCCCTGACCCCCTGCATGCCATGCAGGTGCGCTACCAGCTGCGCCACAGCCCCATATTCTTGCTGCTTCCCGTTTCGCCTTCCGGCCGTCCGCGCCGAAGCAACTCAAATATCTTAGAACAGCATTTCCGAAAATTCCAAATCGGGCATATTCGGTATGCCGGCAGTTCCTAGTGCTCGGAGTCCTCCACTGCAGCGGCCTTTGCTGAGGCGTCGTCACCCAGTTCGAGGTCCACTACAGGGCAGTCCTTCCACAGGCGCTCCAGGGCGTAGAAGACCCTGTCCTCGGCGTGCTGAACGTGGATCACAATGTCCGCATAGTCCAGCAGGACCCAGCGGCCTTCAGAGCGGCCCTCGCGACGCACCGGACGAAGGTCCTGCTTCAGCAGTTCTTCCTCGATGCCATCGACGATTGCGTTGACCTGGCGCTCTGTAGGAGCTGAGGCAATCAGGAAAATGTCAGTCAGAGCCAAACGTTCGCTCACGTCCAGAGCGACGATGTCCTCTGCGAGCTTGTCGGCCGCGGCACGCGCGGCGTGACGGGCGAGGGTTATTGATTGTTCATGTGCAGACACGGGAACTCCTTGTTGTGGCCTGGGGCCGATGTATGGCGTGAGCCGTTAGTAAGCGGAACTAGCCGCTGGTGATCATGATGATGCCGACGATGAGCGCAACAAGGCCCAACGCCAGGACGCCGTACTGCATCAGCCTGTTTCGCTGTGCCCTGGCCAAGCCGGCCGTGTTAACGTCCAAGGGGTCGAGACCATAGGCGGCACTGGCCGAAATCGGCGGACGCTGCGTCTCTTCGCTGGTTTCCACCGGAGCTGCCGGCTTCTTCCGTGCCGACCTTGCAACTGCCTCAGCCCGGGCCAGGACTCCCGACCGGCCTCGGGCACCGGACTTCTTGCCCTGCGACTGGTTGGCATCGAGCTTGGGACCGGCCGAGGTAACCAGCGGCACAAACGTGGTGCTTGGCCGCTTCATGACGGGTCGCTCCACGCCGGGAACCTTCACGAACTCCAAAGGAGTCACCATGGCCAGATTGTTGGCCGTGGAAGGTCCTGCTGCGGCAGCCGGCGACGCGCCATTCCCTGGAGACTTATCCGCAGCCCCCTTGTTTCGCTCCGCCTGGTTCTGCTCAGCAAGCTTCTGCTTGGCGGCGGCGCGCTTATTCATGACAGCTGCGCGCTCTGCAAGGGCAATCTGTTCTGCAAGAACCGCCGGATCAACGGCCAGCGGATCCTGCTCAGCAATGTGCTCCAGTTTTGCGGTCTGGTTCTGCACCTGGGCAGCGATCAGCTCACGGACAGCAAGCGCCTGCTCCACAGACATCCCGGATTCGGACGGACTTTTCTTGTCGTCTGCGCCTTCGGACGAAGATTCCGAAGGGCCCGGGGCCTGTTCTTTGGCAGGTTCGCGGGCCGCCTCCGCCTTGGCCGCGTCAGCCTTGGCGGCCTCCGACTCGGAACCTGCCACCGGAACGATGGGGTTCATTGACGTGGCGACCTCAGCCTGGAGTTGCTGGAGCCGAAGTTGGCGACGGGTGGGTGGGCCACCGCCGGACAGCTGCTCTTCCTTATCCGCCAATTCCTTGATGGTGCGCAATGCGGCACGATCACGGGCGCGGATCTGGGAAGACCGCTCTTGGGCAGCGGACCCTACAGCATCCACCGGCGCATCAGCGGCACGGCGATTGCGGCTGCTTGGGGGGTTGGAACCCGCACCAGACTCCGCCTCCGGGGCCGCGGTTGCGTCTGGCTGCTGCTCGTCCCTGGCGAGCCGAAGCTCACGCCTGCTGCGGATGGGTCGCTGTTCCTGGCTGCTCATTCAAAACTCATTCAGTACGTGCTTGGTCGTCTGATCCGGACAATGCGGGCGACAGCTCCCCTGACACAGGCTGCGCCGCATACAGTCCATACTTGGCGATGTACTGCACCACTCCGTCCGGAACGAGATACCAGACAGGATTGCCCGCTCCCACACGGGTACGGCAGTCCGTGGACGAAATCGCCATGGCAGGAACCTCCAGCAAGCTGACGTCGTCCCTGCCCATACTGTGCAGTTCATGCCCCGGACGTGTCACGCCAACGAAGTGGGCCAAGGACCACAGTTCGTCCACGTCCTTCCACGAAAGGATCTGGGCCAGAGCATCTGCTCCAGTGATGAAGAACAAGTCCGCGTCCGGACGCTGCGCCCGGAGATCGCGGAGTGTATCAATCGTGAACGTGGGACCCGGGCGGTCCACGTCTACCCTGCTCACCGTAAACCTGGGATTCGACGCAGTGGCAATCACAGTCATCAGGTAGCGATGCTCAGGTTCGCTGACCAATTTGTGCGACTTCTGCCAGGGCTGGCCAGTAGGCACGAAAACCACTTCATCGAGGCCGAACTTGGCTGCGACTTCGCTTGCAGCCACAAGGTGGCCGTGATGGATAGGATCAAAAGTTCCACCCATCACGCCCAGTCGGAGCCTGCGCTCCGACTCCCCACGCGGTGTTGCGGCGATAATGTTAGTGGCCCTGGTTGTGGGTGTGCTTGTTGGGGTGCTGGCGGTGCGGGTCGGAGTGCTCCTCAACGGCCTCGTGGCGGTTGCCGAGGTTGGTGTAGGAGAGCGTGACAAACATGAGGACCAAGAGGAAAGCGAACATCACCACACCGAAGACCCACGGCTCTGCCCAGAGTGGCGCGAGTTCCTCGTGGCCGCCCTCAGTTTGGGCGGCAATGGACGTGGCGATCTGCTGAAACAGCATCTTCTCCCCTAGTTGATTCTCAAAGGATTGCACGGCGGGACTCCCCGCCGCTCCGGACTTCTGTTCTATGTTACCGCGTTGCTAGCTGCGGACTTGGCCTTCGCCCTGGACGATCCACTTGGTAGTGGTCAGTTCCGTGAGTCCCATGGGACCCCGCGCGTGCAGCTTCTGCGTGGAAATGCCCACTTCAGCTCCGAGGCCCAGTTCGCCACCATCAGTGAAGCGTGTGGAAGCATTGACGATCACAGCAGCAGAATCGATCTCTGCAATGAACTTCTCGGCGTTGGCCAGGTTGTTGGTGAGGATCGCTTCGGTGTGACCGGTGGTCCACTTCCGGATGTGGTTTACCGCATCATCCAGGCTATCCACCATGGCCACTGCGAGATCAAGGTCCATGTACTCGGTAGCCCAGTCCTCGTCGTCGGCAGGAACAGTTTCCACGCCACTGCCTACGGCGGCCGAGATCCTCTCATCCACATGCAGGGTCACGCCCGCAGAACGCAATGCGGCGGCGACGGCAGGAAGCACCGTTGAGCCGGAATGCACCAGGAGCGTCTCCACGGTGTTGCAGACACTGGGCCGCTGCGTCTTGGCGTTGAGCAGGATCTCCACGGCCATCTCCTCATCGGCAGACTCGTCGATGAAGATGTGGACGTTTCCTTCTCCGGTTTCAATGACGGGCACCGAGGAGTTGGTCACGACAGTCTGGATCAGCTCACGTCCACCCCGGGGAATGAGGACGTCCACCCGTCCGCGGGCGCGCATCAGGACATTGGCGCCTTCACGGCCGTACTGGTCCACCGTCTGCACAGCATCGGCAGGCAAGCCCACGGAGTCAAGTGCCTCGCGAAGAATCTGCACCAGTGCTTCGTTGGTGTTCGCCGCAGCTGACCCTCCGCGAAGAATCACGGCATTGCCACTCTTCAGGGCGAGGCCTGCGATATCCACGGTGACGTTGGGACGGGCTTCGTAGATGGCGGCCACCACGCCCATAGGCACATTGACCTGACGCAGCCGGAGTCCGTTCGGCAGCGTTTGGCCCCGGACAACGTTTCCCACGGGATCCGGCAAGCCAGCGAGGTTTTCCAAAGCCGCAACCAGGCCATCGATGCGGGCAGGAGTCAAGGTCAGGCGGTCCAGCAATGCTGCCGACGTGCCGTTGGCACGGCCCACCGCCACATCCTTGGCGTTCGCGTCGAGCACATGCTTCCGGTTCTCCACCAAGGCGGCGCCAATGGCACGCAGGGCACGGTCCTTCCAAGCACGGTTGGCTTGGCCCATGCGTCGGGCGGCCTTGCGGGACCGATCGGCGATGGCATGGACAGCCGCCTGGACATCCTCCGGCGACAATGGAACGTCGCCTGCCGCAGGGTTCTCCGGCGTCTGGCCGGAAGCACCGGAAACGTCGGAGATCACAGGGGCGTCGGGGGTCAGCGCTTCAGTCATGCTCCAAGTTTAGATGAGCGCGGAGTCCGCAGGAGCACCAGATCGTCAACATGAACAACTTCGCGATCGTAGCCGCGGCCCATGGCCTGGCCCAGCTCCTGCGTAGTGCGGCCCAGCATCCTGGGAAGTTCCTCCGATGAGTAGTTGACCAGGCCGCGGGCCACCACAGTTCCATCATGGGCAACCATCTCCACGGGATCGCCCGCTTCGAAGTCACCGCTGATGTCCGAAATACCTGCGGGAAGCAACGACCTGTGCCGGTCGCGCACAGCCTTGACTGCGCCGTCGTCGAGCATGAGACGCCCGTGAACCGTCGCAAGGTGCGCCAGCCACAAAAGGCGGACGGGCTTGCGGCTGCCGTTCACGGCGAACCAGGTTCCAACGTCGTCCCCCGCCAACGCCGACGCAGCGTTCGCGGTTGACGTCACCAGTGCGTGGATGCCGGAGCCCGCCGCAATGGAGGCTGCCTCCACTTTGGTCATCATGCCCCCGGTACCAACACCGGCCTTCCCTGCCTTACCGATGGTCACGTCCTCCAGATCCTGCGGACCGCGAACCAGCGGAATTCGCTGGGCACCCTGCGACGGCGGGCCATCGTAGAGGGCATCGACGTCGGATAGCAGCACGAGTGCGTCAGCTCGGACCAGATGCGCCACCAGGGCAGCCAACCGGTCGTTATCGCCGAAGCGGATCTCGTGAGTTGCCACGGTGTCGTTTTCGTTGACAACGGGCACAACGCCAAGATTCAGGAGGCGGTCCAATGCCCTGAACGCATTGGTGTGCTGCGTACGGCGCATCAGGTCATCGGCCGTCAGCAAAACCTGGCTGACAGTGACGCCGTGGGCACTGAAGGCCTGGGTGTAACGGGCCATGAGGAGGCCCTGCCCGACGCTGGCAGCAGCCTGCTGGGTGGCCAGGTCCTTGGGTCGCTTGGCCAAACCCAAGGGAGCCAGTCCGGCCGCAATGGCACCAGAGGACACCAGGATGATCTCCGTGCCGGCATTTCGCTTGTCCGCCAAAGCGTCCACAAGTCCGGCGAGGGACTTTTCGGAAATGCCGCCCTTGATGCTGGTCAGCGAGGAGGACCCGACTTTGACGACAATCCGTTTGGCGTCAGCCAAGGCTTGCCGTTCGAGTCCTTCTGCTGCCCCCGGAATTTCGACAGTCCTAGTCGTCATCACCGGCGTCCAGGTTGCTTTCCTTCACGGCCTGGGCACGGCGGCCGCTGACGGATTCAGTCCAAATGCCCGCCTTGCGTTCAGCCTCAAGCTCGGCGCGTGCGGCAGCCTTGGCTTCGCGGCGTTCAATCTGTTCGTCACGCTTCTGCGATCGTGTGGGACGGTCGCCGATATCGGCAACACGGATATCGGTGCCACGGGGTGTTGCCAGCAGTTCAGCACCCGCCATCATGGTGGGCTCCCAGTCGAACACCACGCCGTCGTCCTCGCCAATGACCACGGTATCGCCGGGCTTGGCGCCAACCTTGAACAGTTCGGTTTCCACACCCAGCTTCGCCAGGCGGTCGGCGAGGTAGCCGATGGCTTCCTCGTTGGTGAAGTCGGTCTGCTTGACCCAGCGCACGGGCTTGTCGCCCAGCACGCGGAACAGCGGTTCCAGATTCTTTTCCTCACGGCGGATCTTGAAACCGGACTCGTTGACAGCCCGCGGACGCAGGACAGGCGGAGCTACCTTGGGCGGTGCAATCGCGACAGCGTCACGTGCTGCCTTGACGATCTCCGCCATGGCGAATCCGAGCTGCCGCAAGCCCTCATGGCTGGTTGCCGATACTTCAAAGACGCGGTAGCCGCGGGCTTCAAGATCCGGACGAACGAACTCGGCCATGTCCTTGCCGTCGGGCAGGTCAACCTTGTTCAGGACCACAAGCTTGGGGCGTTCATTCAGGGGGACAACTTCACCGTCTACTCCGGCGTAGCTCATGTCAACGGCGTACTTCTCCAGTTCCGCCTCAATGATGGCGAGGTCGGAAAGAGGATCGCGGTCAGATTCCAGGGTTCCACAGTCAAGGACGTGCACCAGTGCGGCACAACGTTCCACGTGACGCAGGAAGTTATGGCCAAGGCCCTTGCCTTCGCTGGCACCCTCGATCAAACCGGGAACATCGGCGATGGTGAAGCGCACTTCGCCGGCCTGGACCACGCCAAGGTTGGGAATGAGGGTGGTGAACGGGTAATCGGCGATCTTGGGCCGGGCTGCCGACATGGCTGCAATCAGGCTGGACTTACCGGCCGAGGGGAAGCCCACCAAAGCGATGTCCGCAATGGACTTCAGTTCCAGGACAATGTCGCTGGAATCGCCTTCGATACCCAACAGCGCAAAGCCCGGCGCGCGGCGCTTCTGTGAAGACAGGGAAGCATTGCCGAGTCCGCCCTGGCCGCCAGCCGCAGCAATATATTCTGTGCCCTCTCCCACAAGGTCAGCCAGGACGTCGCCGTCCTTGGTCTTGACCACGGTGCCATCGGGCACGGGAAGAATGAGGGTTTCACCATTCTTGCCACCGCGCCAGTCACCCATTCCGGGTCCACCGTTGGTGGCGTGCCGGTGGGGGGCGTGGTGGTAGTCAAGCAGCGTGGTGGTTTGGGCCGACACACGCAGGATCACGTCGCCGCCATTGCCGCCGTTGCCGCCGTCGGGGCCACCGAGCGGCTTGAACTTTTCCCGCTTAACAGAGACACAGCCGTGGCCGCCGGTTCCGCCGGATACGTGCAGGACTACCCGGTCTACAAAGCTCGCCACGTGGATCTCCTCTATTGCTGTTGCCAGCGCTGTTGCATTAACCAGCGCGCCTGGGCGCCCTAGTCGATTGTAATGCGGTTAAAAGAACGGTGGAGCGGGCCGTTTGGCCCGCTCCACCGGTTCAGAACTTGTTGTTACTCTGCAGCTGCAGCAGCAACGATGTTCACTACGCGACGGCCGCGGCGAGTACCAAACTCAACCGAACCTGCCTGGAGAGCGAACAGGGTGTCGTCGCCACCGCGACCGACGCCTGCACCGGGGTGGAAGTGGGTTCCACGCTGGCGAACGATGATTTCGCCTGCGGAGACTACCTGACCACCGAAGCGCTTTACGCCCAGGTACTGTGCGTTGGAGTCACGACCGTTGCGAGTGGAACTCGCGCCTTTTTTGTGTGCCATGTGAAATGCCTGCCTCTAAATTTCTGGGGAAACTGAAAAACCTGAACAGCGGTAACGAAAGTTACGCGATGCTGGTGATCTTGATCTTGGTCAGTTCCTGACGGTGACCCTGACGCTTCCGGTAGCCGGTCTTGTTCTTGAACTTCTGGATGACGATCTTGGGACCACGGAGGTCCTCGAGGATCTCAGCCGTGACCTTGACGTTGGCCAGTTCCGCAGCTGCGGAGGTGACCTTGTCGCCATCAACCAGGAGCAAGGCGGGCAGCTCAAGCTTGCTGCCGGCTCCACCGGGGACGCGGTTAAGCGTTACGTAGTCTCCAACGGAAACTTTTTCTTGGCGGCCGCCTGCGCGGACAATCGCGTACACCACTTGGGTACTCACTTCTCTCGACGTTTATAACTAAATTTGCGTGCGGAACCTTGAACCGGAATCAGGCTTGGTTCGCGCTGTGCCTCAACGCCGTGGACTTCTGATCGAAGTCCGCGAGTCATCCCATGAACAATTCCAAGGGGCATAACCCAAGTGTTGGCGTAAGCACCGAAGATCAAGATTACGCTAGTTTGACCTTCAGCTGCAAATGAGGCCGGGTCCGGAGGCTACCACGTGACTTGCGTCACCAGATGTAACGGACTCTCCCGGCACCGTGCCCATACAGCCTACAGGGTTTGGGCACGATTAACGCGATTTCCCCCGCGGCGCGCGGAGGCAAACGGCGAAACGTGCGCAATCGCCCAGGAAATGAGGCCTAAGCGAATAAGCGTGGGGCGTCGAAGAATGCTGTCTCATAACGGCAGGAGTCCCTGAAAGCTTCCACCATTGCCGCACGCTCCCCCGCTGAGGCTGCCAAGGCAGCGGCGTCAGTGAAGTTGATCGCATTCCTGGTTGCCGCTGCAAAATCCTCATCAGCGTAAGTCTTCAGCCAATCCGCATACGGGTGCCCGGAGGGCGCCCCTGCGTCCACATAAGCCGTGTGGAGCTGCTGGCCTACCTCGGCGTACAACCAGTAGCAGGGCAAAACTGCCGCCAGGAGAACGCCATACCTACCGGAGGCCGATGCCGCCATCAGATGATCCACATACGACTTGGTAACCGGCCCCGTCACGGTGGAGGCCTCACGCGTGCTCAGCCAGTTGCGGTGGAGTTCCGATTCCACTTCGAGGCACTGCTGCGACGCCTTGGACCAGAACAATTGCTCTTCCTCCGTGGGTGCAAGTGCGCCGGCACGGGCCAGGACCCTGGAATACCCATTGAGGTAGATCGCGTCCTGTGCCAGGTAATAGTTGAAGGCCGCCTCCGGCAGGCTGCCTGATTGCAGGCCTTCAATAAAGGAGAGCCTGTAGATGGCATCGAGTTCCGGGGCGGCTTCCTTCCACAACTCCGAGGCGAAGTTACCGGGCCTGAGCACCTTTTGGTGGTGGAAATGGTTAACGGGACCGCTCCCCTGGCCAACATCAAGGGCATCGGAGGCCTTCAGGGCTTGAAGCAACCAGGGCTTCACTTCCCGCAATGAAGCTTCCCAATCGCCGGTGCGGGCCTGAACGGTGGCCAAAGCGGAGGAAAGTGAACAGCCCGTGCCATGACTGTTCTTCGTGTCCACCCGGGGACCGGCTACCTCGACCACATCCTGACGCAGCAAGCCACTGGTGTTCACCAACGCATCTGGACATTCCGATCCCGCCAGGTGCCCGCCCTTCACCAGCACCGTGTTTCCGCAGTCGGCGGCAAGCCGTTTTCCCTGGTCCAGCGCCGAAGCCCAATCGTCGGCTTCAGCTTCGCCCAACAACATGGCAAGTTCAGGGAGGTTTGGGGTGATGAGGTCCGCCAAAGGCAGCAGCGAACGCAAGGCCTTCTCCGCGGACCCCTGCAGGAGGCGGTCTCCGCTGGTGGCCACCATGACCGGATCAAGGACCACGACGGCGGGGCGCACCGCTTCCAACCAGCGGCGGACTTCATCAATGACCGCCGCGTCCCCCAGCATGCCAATCTTGACCGCATCAATGGTGATGTCACTGCTGATGGCTTCGAGCTGCTGCCTCAGGAATTCCACGGGAGGTACATGCACAGCGCTGACTCCTAGCGTATTTTGCGCTGTCAGGGCCGTGATGGCTGCCATTGCATAGCCGCCGTGGGCTGCAATGCTCTTCACATCAGCCTGGATACCCGCCCCTCCGGATGGATCTGAGCCAGCGATGCTCAGCACCCTCGGGGTTTGCGTACTTGAGGCCACCAGCGGGTACACAGGAGAGAATGACGATGCAGTCATGAGGACATCCCTTCGCCGGTGCTAACCGGACAGGTTCAACGGGTCTGGATCTCAGCCTGGCCCAACGCCCGGCACCCCGTGTCAGTCCCCTAGCGTAGCCGGGAAGCAGCATTGCCAGGCAACTTCGCAACGGCAAACACTGGATGTGACCGCGAAAGAACCTGGTTGCGCGACTGGACGCAGACAGCAAAGGGTCCTGCAGTACCCGCCATTGACGGATACCGCAGGACCCTATGGTGCCGATCCTTCTGGAGCTGCAGTCTCTAGAGTTCGGAAGCCGGTACGCCCACACCGAGGATGATGGGCTCCTCCGACGCCGCCTTCTTGACCGGTTCCGCCGGCGCCTTGGCCTCGTGGGCCGAACCGCCCGCGGCCGCAGCAGCTGCCTCACGGTGCTCCACGCTGGTTTCGTTTGCCGCACCCTGTGCCCTGCTGGCGCTGCGGTTGCGCCGGCCACGACGACTCCGTGACGCTGAAGCGGTCCCTGGATCCTCGGCTGCGGCCTTCACCGCCGGGACGGTTTCCTGTACAGCTGCCGCCTCTGGGGCGGCCGTGGGCTCCGTTTTTCCTTCCGGGGCTGCGCCAAGGTGCGAGAATGCTTCGGCCAGCAGATCCAGGCTCATGGCGGGCTTGGCAGCCTGCGGTTCCTCGTGGTGTTCAACGAACGGCAAAGCAACTTCTTCGCCGCCGAAGCGCAGGACCGGGGTGGAACGTGCTTCCTGGGTTGCCGCTTCCCGGGACCCCGATTCCCTCGACTCCGCGGTGGCAGCGGGCTGCTCGGGCTCGTGCTGTCCGGCTGCCCTTGCCAGTTCTTCAGCGCGGTGAACTTCGTCGTCGTGCAGGTGCGCGGCGTGGGCTGCAGCGGCAATTGTGGCCAAAGCGGCCCTGGTAGCCTCGGCCTTCGCCTGACGGGCCGGGTCCTGGGGCTCAGTGTGCGTCGTCGTGGTAGCGGCCGGAGCTGAGGCGGGAGTGTGCACCGGTGCCGGCGCTTCGGCGACGGCCTGTCCCCCGCCCTTGCCGCGGCGGCGCTTACGTTCCGTCCGGGCTGCGGGCTGCTGGGTCTCAGTGTGGGGGCGGTGGTGTTCTGCAGCAACGACGTTGGCACGGCGATGCTCCACGGGCTCGTCATGCGTCACTACGCCGCGGCCGGCGCAGTGCTCGCACTGTTCACCGAAGACTTCCAGGAGTCCAGTGCCCATGCGCTTGCGGGTCATCTGAACCAGGCCAAGGGACGTCACTTCAGCCACTTGGTGCTTGGTACGGTCCCGGCCAAGGCACTCGACCATGCGGCGCAGGACGAGATCGCGGTTGGATTCCAGCACCATGTCGATGAAGTCGATGACAATGATGCCGCCGATGTCGCGAAGTCGAAGCTGGCGGACCACTTCCTCGGCCGCTTCAAGGTTGTTCTTGGTGACCGTTTCCTCGAGGTTGCCACCACTGCCGGTGAACTTGCCGGTGTTGACGTCCACTACCGTCATGGCTTCGGTGCGGTCGATGACCAGCGAACCACCGGAGGGCAGGAAGACCTTACGCTCCAGTGCTTTATGGATCTGCTCGTCGATGCGCCATGCAGCGAAGATGTCCTGGTCCTTGGTCCACTTTTCCAGGCGGCCCACCAAATCAGGGGCAACGTAGGTCACGTAAGCCTCGATGGTGTCCCAGGCGTCGTCGCCGGACACGATCAATTTGGAGAAGTCTTCGTTGAAGACGTCACGGACCACCTTGATGGTGAGGTCAGGTTCGCCGTACAGCAGTTCCGGTGCCAGGACCTTGGTTGAGGATGCCTGACCTTCGATGCCTTCCCACTGGGCGCGCAGACGGTTGATGTCGTGCGTCAACTCTTCCTCGGATGCGCCTTCGGCGGCCGTGCGGACAATGACGCCGGCGTTCTCCGGCAGGCGGTCCTTCAGGATGCGCTTGAGGCGGTTGCGTTCGACGTCGGGCAGCTTGCGGGAGATGCCCGTCATGGATCCACCCGGCACGTAGACCAGGTAGCGGCCAGGCAGGGAAATCTGGCTGGTCAGCCGGGCGCCCTTGTGACCCACGGGATCCTTGGTGACCTGGACGAGGACGGAGTCGCCGGACTTCAGCGCATTCTCGATCCGGCGCGGCTGCCCTTCCAGGTTGACGGCGTCCCAGTTCACTTCTCCGGCGTACAGCACGGCGTTGCGGCCGCGCCCGATGTCAACGAAGGCAGCCTCCATGGACGGCAGCACGTTCTGGACCTTGCCCAGGTAGACGTTGCCGATCAGGGAGTCCTGCTGGGTCTTGGAAACAAAGTGTTCGGCAAGTACGCCATCTTCCAGCACGCCGATCTGAATTCTGTCATCGCGCTGCCGGACGATCATCTGGCGGTCAACGGACTCGCGGCGGGCCAGGAACTCGGCCTCGGTGATCACCTGGCGGCGACGTCCGGTTTCCCGGGATTCGCGCCGACGCTGCTTCTTGGCCTCAAGCCTCGTGGATCCCTTAACACTGGCAACCCTGTTTGAGGGCGCTGTCTCCGTGATCGGGCGGGGCGCGCGAACACGGGTCACCGTGTTGGGGGGATCATCGTCCGAGCCGCCGGTCAGTTCAAGATCCTGGTCGCCACGGCGACGACGACGGCGACGCCGTGACGTCACGCCCTCCTCAAGGGCTTCTGCCGCGGGGGCTTCCTCGTCCTCGGACTCCGCGCCGTCCTCAGCGTCGTTCTCTTCGCGCTCGGTTCCACGGCGACCACGGCGACCACGGCTGCGGCGACGGCGCCGGCTGCCGGCATCCTCCAGCTCACTGTCTGCACCGGTCTCGGTTTCTTCCTCGGCTTCCTCGTCCTTCTCTTCCGCAACAGGAACGCGCGGCACAGTGGTGAGGTCCGGAGCCTGGAAGATCATGGATGTGATGGAGACGGGCTCCAGGAACAGGGACGTCGATGCCGCCGGAGCAGAGTCCTCTGCTGGGGACTCTTCAGAAGTGGGCGCTTCAGCTGTATCTTGAGCTACCTCAGCGACAGGTGCCTCAGGCTGGGAAGGGGCCTCCGGCGTCGTGGTTTCTTCAACCGCTTCTGCCGCCTCAACCTTGGGCTTGGCGGTCCGGCGACGGCGGACCGGCTTTTCCGGGGCGGGTTCGGCAGTGGCTTTGGGCTGTGAGTCCACTGCTGCGGCTTCCGGAACAGCAGCGGCCTCATCACCCAGGCCGGGCAGTGGCTCTGCGGGCTCCACCTTTTTGCGGGACCGCGTGCGGCGAACTGGAGCTGCGGCCGTCGCCGGGGCTTCCTCTGCAGCAGGGTTCTGTTCCGGTGTGGGGTTCTGTTCTGCGGCGGGCGCCGACGACTCGACCTCGGCCGCTGCAGTAGCGGCTGCCTTCGGCGCGGCCTTGCGCCGGGTCCGGGTGGTTTTCTTTGGCGCTTCCGCAGTTTCCGCGGGAGCTGCCTCGTCATTAACGGCTACAACCTGGTCATTATCCATATGTGGCAACACTCCTGCCCCAGCGACCCCGCCACATCCGGCGCCCAGTGGGGCAAATATTGTCAAAACCCGCAGGCGTTGACAGAAGTCGGCAGTATGCCTTCCGGTTCGCACCATCATTGGGGTGCGGCAGCCCTGGAAGGCCGGCGCCCTTATTCTGAAACCCGTTGTTCTGCTGCCACAACCAGGTGCCGTCCATTGTCATGGCGGGCCTACCGAGGATCACGTAATCCAGGCATGCCCAGCTCATACTGGCGGTCTTGGGAACAAAGTCACCGGACCGGATTCCGAATGTGGATCGGCTTCCGGCCATGTTCATTCTCTCACACCCCTGCACATTCCCAAGGTAGGGCGCTGTGTCGCGCAATGCCAGAGCGCAGCCGCGCCAAGGAACATCAGTCCTGCCGCGAAGCTGAGGGTGCCATCCAGCCTGCGGCGTTACAATCCTCCCAAGAGCCGTTTCCGGCCAGGCCGGGCCACTTGTTGAAAAGGACTACATCCGCGATGCCGAGCACCGCCAGGGGAAACCTGGCCAACCAAGCCCCCAGCCATGTGGAGGACCTGTCCACCCAGCCGCTGATCGGCCCCCTCCCCGGAGCTGTCCGGGACAAACCGTTTGCCTGGCTCCTGCTGATCACCGGCGTCATCGGGTGGCTGGCCTCCGGTGCCCTGGTGCTGGAGAAACTTGAAGTACTCAAGGATCCCAACCATGTGACCGTGTGCGATGTGAACCCCTGGGTTTCGTGTGGTGCTGTGATGCAGACGCCCCAAAGCTCCGTGTTCGGCTTCCCCAATATGTTTATTGGCATTGTCGCTTTTGCCATCATCATCACCACCGCCATGGGTATCCTCGCGGGTGCAAAGTTCTCACGGGGTTACTGGTGGGGCCTACAGGCCGGCGTGACGCTCGGCTTTGCCTTCGTCGTCTGGCTGTGGTCGCAGGCCCTCTACTCAATCCATGTGCTTTGCCCCTTCTGCATGGTGGTTTGGGCAGTCATGATCCCCCTTTTCGTCTGGGTGACCATCCGGAACCTCACCCACGGCGTCATCAAAGCGCCCTCCGGACTGGTCAAGCTGGTGTCCGGTTCCGGCTGGATCATCGTGGCGCTGCTCTACGTGGCCGTCATCGCCACCATCTTCTTCGCCTTCATTCACGTATTCGCCGGGACGTCCGGCTACTAAGACCGCGGGATGACAGAAAAGGCCAATGTTCGTCATGAACATTGGCCTTTTCTGCTATTCCAGTGAGGCGTAACTAGCTGGCGAACCAGATCTTGATCTCGCGCTCGGCCGAATCAACGGAATCCGAACCGTGCACCAGGTTCTGTTGGACTTTCAGGCCCCAGTCGCGGCCGAAGTCGCCACGGATGGTGCCCGGAGCCGCCGTCGTGGGATCTGTGGTTCCAGCCAGCGAGCGGAAGCCTTCGATCACGCGGTGGCCCTCGAAGACAGCGGCGATGACAGGCCCACTCAGCATGAACTCAACCAGCGGTTCGTAGAACGGCTTTCCCACGTGTTCTTCGTAGTGCTGCTCCAGCAGCTCACGGGTTGCGTTGACCTTCTTCAGCTCGGCCAGGGTGTAGCCCTTGGCTTCGATCCGGGCGAGGATGGTTCCGCCCAGGTTGCGGGCGACGCCGTCAGGCTTGACCAGGACAAGAGTCCGTTCAATGCTCACAGATGCTCCAATGCGATGTGTTCAGTGACTTACGTTCGGTGGTTTTCCCAGCCAGTTTACGGGGTTTGAGTGCCGGCCTCGTCACCGTGGGCAGCGTTCCATTCCGCCTGTTCACGGTCCCGCTGCGCCACCTCGCGGTCAATCCTTATGCCAGCCCTGATCCCGTACCACCAGCAGATGGCGAACAGGATGCCAACAATGAACATCGTCGGCTCAACGAAGCCCGTCAGGATCAGCACCAACTGCAAACCCCAGCCAAGGGCGATGCCCCACGGCTTGGACAGCACGGCGCAGGCGAGTACCAACACCACACTCAGTGCAATACCCACCCCGAGGATGATGCCCGGATCAACCTGGCCGCGCCTCAAACCAAAGACCGCCAGAGTGCCGAAGAAGGCCACGAAGGCTTCGAGCAGGAGCACGGTGGATGCGAACATCACTTTGGTGGACCGGCGCTTCTTGGGCATGCCCGGCCGCCATTCGCGCTGCGCCTTGGTCATCTTCGCCATACTAGGCACTCGCCTTTCCGAGCAGGATTCGGGCCTCGGCCACTACGGTGATGGAGCCGGTCACCAGGACGCCCCCAGCGAGGTCGTCGTTGGATTCCGCGTGCTCCACGGCCCATTCAAGGGCGTCATCAAGCTTCTCCGCGACGTGAACGTTGTCCTCGCCAAAGCCGAGGTCGACGGCGAGTTCAGCCAGTTCCGCTGCAGGAACGGCTCGCGCCGAATTGGATTGGGTGAAGCAGAATTCCCCGGCGAGGCCGCCCAGCGACTCCTTGAGGGTTTTCAGGATTTCCTCGGCGTCCTTTTCCCTCAGCACCCCGACAACCACCACGAGCTTGCTGAAGCTGAAGGCCTCCTGGATCGCTTCCGCGGAGACCCGGATCCCTTCAGGATTGTGGGCAGCATCCACGACAACCGTCGGTGCAGTCCGCACTACTTCCAGCCGGCCCGGGGACGTGACCGTGCCGAACGCTTCCTTGAGCACCTCGGCGTCGAGTTCTTTCTCTCCCCCACCGAAGAATGCTTCCAAGGCAGCCACAGCCACCGCGGCATTCTCCGCCTGGTGGGCGCCATGCAAGGGAAGCAGCAGGTCTTCGTAGCGTCCAGCCAGACCCTGGATGGTCAGAACCTGGCCACCCACGGCTACGCTCCGCGACTCCACGCCGAATTCAACGCCCTCGAACCGGAAAGGCACCTCCACTTCGCGGGCCTTCTCCAGGAGAACCTGAGCCGCGTCCACAGGCTGGGCCGCACTCACCAGGAACCCGCCCGGCTTGATGATGCCGGCCTTCTCATAGGCGATGTCCTCAGTGGTATCGCCCAGGAGGTCGGTGTGATCCAGCGAGATGGGCGTGATCACGGAGACCTGGCCGTCGCCGACGTTGGTGGCGTCAGTGATGCCGCCGAGGCCAACCTCCATCACAGCAACGTCAACAGGCTGGTCGGCGAAAACCGCGAAGCCCAGGATGGTCAGGCACTCAAAGTACGTCAGGCGCGGCTGGTTGTCGGCCACAAGCTCGTTATCCACGATCTCCAGGTACGGGCGGATTTCATCCCAGATCCGGACGAAGGTGGCGTCCGGCACCGGCTCACCGTCGATGCTGATGCGCTCAGTCACCTTGGAGAGGTGCGGGCTGGTGTACCGGCCTGTGCTCAGTCCATGGGCGCGCAGCCCGGCCTCGATCATGCGGGCCGTGGAGGTCTTTCCGTTGGTCCCCGTGATGTGGATGATGGGAAAAGCCTTGTTGGGCTCCCCCAGCACGTCCATGGCCCGGAACAGCGGAGCCAGGCGGGGCTCCATCTTGTTTTCCGGTGCGCGGCCCAGGAGTTCGGCGTAGACGCTTTCAACCGAGAATTCGTCAGTCATAATTCAGGCTCCTGCCTTTGCAACGGTGACCTGCGGCTCGTCGACGCTGGCCAGCAGGACCTCAAGTTCCAGCGTCAGCGTTTCCGTCTTGACGAGTTCTGCATTGGCTTCGAGGGCGTCGACGACGTCCTGGGCAGCCTCCACCGAGGTATGGATTCGGTCGCTGACGTTCAGGCCGGCGTCCTTTCGTGCCTGCTGAATAGCCCGAACCATGTCGCGCGCCAGACCCTCCGCAGCGAGTTCCGGAGTAACTTCCGTGTTCAGCACCACGAATCCGCCGCCCGGAAGCACCGCGACTGCTTTCTTGGCGGCAGCACCGCCGTCGGCCGCTTCTGCCACCACCGTTTCCAGCGTGTATTCCTGTGGCTCCAGTTCCAGGCCACCAGCCACCACCACCCCAGCATCACTGACGGACCAGTCGCCGGACTTTGAGCCCTTGATGGCCTGCTGCACATTCTTGCCGAGGCGCGGGCCCGCAGCACGGGCGTTCACTACCAGCTTCTGCTCGATGCCGAACTCCTCCGGCGAGGCAGTCGCGGCGTCCAACAGACGGACTGACCGCAGGTTCAGTTCATCAGCGACGACGCCGGCAAAGCCTTCCAGCGCATCTGCACCGGGTGCCACCACAGTCAGTTCCTGCAGCGGCAGGCGAACGCGCAGGTTCGCGGCCTTGCGCAGGCTGGAACCAGTGGAGCAGATCTGCTGGACCCGGTCCATCGCTTCAACCAGTTCAGGGTTGGAGGGGAACAGCGCAGCGTCCGGCCAGTCAGCCAAGTGCACCGACCGGCCACCCGTCAGTCCGCGCCAGATCTCTTCCGAGACAAGCGGCAGCAAGGAAGCAGACACACGGCACACAGCTTCGAGGGCCGTGTACAGGGCGTCGAAGGCGTCAACGTTCTCATCGAAGAAGCGCTGGCGGCTGCGGCGAACGTACCAATTGGTCAGCATGTCAAGGTAGCTGCGCAGTTCATCGCAAGCACCGGAGATGTCGTAGTTATCCAGGCTTTCAGTGACGTTGCGGACAAGATCACCTGTGTTGGCCAGGAGGTACTGGTCCAGCGTGTCGGAGTAGTCGTTGTAGCGCAGCTTCGCGTCGTATCCCGCGCCTCCGTTGGCAGCGTTCGTGTACAGCGTGAAGAAGCTGTAGACGTTCCACAGCGGCAGGATGACCTGGCGGACGCCGTCGCGGATGCCCTGTTCGGTCACCACCAGGTTGCCGCCGCGAAGGATAGGGCTGGACATGAGGAACCATCGCATGGCGTCGGAACCGTCGCGGTCCAGGACCTCGGACACGTCAGGGTAGTTGCGCAGGCTCTTGGACATCTTCTGGCCGTCGGAGCCCAGCACAATGCCATGGCTGATTACGTTGCGGAACGCCGGTCGGTCAAAGAGCGCGGTGGAGAGGATGTGGAGCATGTAGAACCAGCCACGGGTCTGGCCGATGTACTCCACGATGAAGTCCGCGGGGTTGTGGGTGTCGAACCACTCCTCGTTCTGGAACGGGTAGTGCACCTGTCCGTAGGGCATGGACCCGGAGTCGAACCACACGTCCAACACGTCTTCCACACGGCGCATGGTGGACTTGCCCGTGGGGTCGTCCGGGTTGGGACGTGTCAGCTCATCAATGAACGGGCGGTGCAGGTCCACCTGTCCTTCGTTGTTGACGGGCAGGCGGCCGAAGTCGGCCTCCATCTCGGCCAGCGAACCGTAGACGTCCGTGCGCGGGTATTCCGGATCATCGGATTGCCACACCGGGATGGGTGAACCCCAGTAGCGGTTGCGGCTGATGGACCAGTCGCGGGCGTTGTCCAGCCACTTGCCGAACTGGCCGTCCTTGACGTTGCCCGGGATCCAGTTGATTTCCTGGTTCAGCTCGGACATGCGGTCCTTGAACTTGGTGACCTCAACGTACCAAGAGGACACCGCACGGTAGATCAGCGGGTTCCGGCAGCGCCAGCAGTGCGGGTAGCTGTGCTCGTAGCTGGCCTGGCGGACCAAGCGGCCATCGGCGCGGAGCACCTGGGTGATGGGCTTGTTGGCGTCGAAGACTTGCAGGCCGACGATTGAGGCGAGCTCGCCGTGCGCAAACAGCGGAAGGAACTTGGCGCCCTCGTCCACGGACAACACCACGGGGATGCCAGCGTCTTCACAGACCTTCTGGTCATCCTCACCGTAGGCCGGAGCCTGGTGAACGATGCCCGTACCGTCCGTGGTGGTGACATAGTCGGCCACCAGGAAGCGCCAGGCGTTTTCCGTGCCGTATTTCTCGGCATCGGCAAAGTCATTCCAGAGCGGTTCGTACTCGAGCCCGGCCAACTCGGCGCCCGTGTGGGTGGACACCACAGCGGCAGTTGCGGCAGCGGCGTCGTCGTACCCCAGATCCTTGGCGTAGGACCCCACCAGGTCAGCTGCGAGCAGGAAGCTGCCCGTTACCGGCGCCTCAGCGGACGCAGCCTTGACGCCGTTGGGTCCGGCGGGCAGGACGGCATAGGAGATCTCAGGCCCGACGGCGAGCGCCAGGTTGGTGGGCAACGTCCAGGGCGTGGTGGTCCAGGCGAGCGCCTGGACGCCCTCAAGTGCCTTGGAGAGTTCGGAGTCTCCCGCCTTGATGGGGAACGTGACCGTGACGGTCTGGTCCTGGCGGTTCTTGTAGACGTCGTCATCCATGCGGAGCTCATGGTTGGACAGAGGGGTCTCGTCCTTCCAGCAATACGGCAGAACGCGGTAACCGTTGTACGTCAGGCCCTTCTCATGCAGCTGTTTGAAGGCCCAGAGTACCGACTCCATGTACTCGACGTTGAGGGTCTTGTAGTCGTTCTCGAAGTCCACCCAGCGGGCCTGGCGGGTGACGTAGGCCTTCCACTCGTTGGCGTACTTCATCACCGAGGCGCGGCAGGCGTCGTTGAATTTATCGATGCCCATGGCTTCGATCTGGGTCTTGTCCGTCATGCCCAGCTGCTTCATGGCTTCGAGCTCAGCAGGAAGGCCGTGCGTGTCCCAGCCGAAACGGCGCTCCACACGCTTGCCACGCTGGGTCTGGTAGCGGCCTACGAGGTCCTTGGCGTAGCCGGTGAGCAGGTGGCCGTAGTGCGGGAGGCCATTGGCGAAGGGAGGGCCATCGTAGAAGACGAACTCGTTGCTGCCGTCCTTGCCCGCATCGCGTTGGTCGATGCTGGCTTGGAAGGTACCGTCTTCATCCCAGTATTTGAGGATGCGCTCTTCGATTTCCGGGAACTTCACGGAGGCGGACACGCCATGCGTGCCGGACGAAGACGCTGAGGCCTTGGGGTAGTGGGTCATCTCATATCCTGTGATAGCTGGTTGACTGTCAGGATGCGAGGACGGCTTCTGTGCTGCCTGTCGGCTGCGCAGGTACCGCGGTACCACCTCACTTACCGGAACACAGGGTCCCGGCCTCTCATTACTGCTGTGACGGGCTTACCCGTCCGGGTCTAATGGGCGTTTTCCGCCATGCAGACGGTCAATGCTGTTCTTCCGGAAGCTCACCGGTGATGGCCGGGTCAAAGCTGGTTCTTCAAGTCTAGCGGCTGGTACCCAGCTTGCTCTACTTGCGGGTTCATCCCCTGGGTGGAGTGCTGCGGCCTTGGCGGTGAATAGACTCGACCCCATGACGCACCCATCTCCCGCCGTTCCGGAGTTACGCCCGGCAGGACGCCGTGCTTCCCTGGCATGGTCGGTGGCGGCTTTGCTGATGGCATTGCCCGTGGCGGGGGCGTCGATGTTCCGGGCAATCCCTGCGGAGTGGCCCCTGATCGTGGTGCAACTGTTGTCCTTCACACCCTGGATGGCGCTTCCTGCACTCGTCGCGTTGGTCCTCGCCGTGGCGGGACGCCGCCTCTGGGTGATCATCACGACGGCGGCCCTGCTGGCCGTCCAGCTGTTCTGGCTGTTTCCGCTGGACGCCGGACGACACCAAGCGCTGCCCGCCGGGACTGCGACTGTTTCCGTTAAAGTGATGAGCCTCAATACCGAGTATGGGGAGGCGGACGCGGCCGCCATCGTGAGGCTCGTGCGTGACAACGGCATTCAACTGCTGACCCTTCAGGAACATACGCAAGTGCTCGAGGACCGGCTCCGTTCCGAGGGCTTGGAGAAGACGTTGCCCCACCGCGTGAGCGAACCCAACGACGACGCGTCCGGCGGCGCGGTCTATTCAGTATTTCCGCTGGAAGCCGCGGGCCTGTTGCCTGATACACCGTTCCGGATGGACGTCACGCGGGTACTCCTCACGGACGCCGCTGCTGGTTCCACGGCCACCTTGAACCTCACCAACGTCCATGCACTTCCGCCAGTTGATCAACGCATCGCCCAGTGGCGGAGCGACCTCGTCAAGATAGCCCGCCAGGCCTCACGCCCGGGCAACCACCTGCTCATGGGTGACTACAACTCGACCTTCGATCACTCCGAGTTCAGGGATGTCCTGGACACAGCGCTGCCGGACGCAGCGCCGGGTGGCTCGAAGCTCGTTGATGTAGGTGCTGCTTCAGGCGGACGTTTCTCCCCCACCTGGCCAATGGAGGGTTTGCCGCTGCCCGGGATTGTGATCGACCACATCGTGACATCACCGCTGATCAGCAGCAGCGACTACGCGGTCCACCGGATTCCCGGCAGCGATCATGCGGCCATCATGGCCCGGCTGGTCATTCCCGCCGGCTAACACGTTGCTTCTCCGCTGGACCGTCGCTGGCTTGCAACGGCCCAGCGGGTCAGCATCGGGTTCAGCCTTCCTTGCGGACCAGTTTGTGGTTGGCCGCCTGGGCCACGGGACGCACAACAATCTGGTCCAGGTTGATGTGATGCGGCAGCGAAACAGAGTACGCCACCACCCCCGCCACATCCTCCGCGGTCAGGGGCTTCTCCACCCCGGCATAAACTTTCGCAGCCGCGTCCTTGTCACCCAGGCGGTTAAGCGCGAACTCCTCAGTGTGGACAAGGCCCGGAGCTACCTCGATGACGCGGACGTTATTGCCCACCTCTTCCAAGCGCAAAGCGTTTGTCATGGCGTGCTGGGCAAACTTTGCTGCGTTGTAGCCCGCACCTCCTTCGTAGGCAGACAGTCCGGCAGTCGACGTGAGGTTCAGGACGGTTCCTTCGCCGTTCTCCCGGAGCATAGGCAGGAAGGCGCGGGTGATCTTCATGGTGCCCAATACGTTCACCTGGTACATCCAGTCCCAGTCTTCAGTATCGGCGTTCGCGATGGTGTCTGCGCCCCGAGCACCGCCGGCGATGTTGATGAGGGTGTCCGCACCTCCGGCCTTGGTGACGGCCGCGAGCAAGGCGGCAACGTCGTCGTCGTTGGTGATGTCCGCGGGGAACGGCACTGCGCCGGTTTCGGCGCCCAGGGCCCCCAGCCTGTCAGCCCGGCGCGCTACGGCGAAGACTTTCCATCCGGTGGAGACCAAAGCCCTGACGGTGGCCTCGCCGATGCCCGTACTGGCCCCGGTAACAACGGCCGTCTTGTTCTGTCCTGAATTCTGTCCTGAAGGGGTGCTGTGCGCTGCCAAAGTCATGCCACCACCATATCCGGGGTGCCTATTCCTACCGCGGCAGGCTGTAACGCCAGGCCATGAAACAATTGATCCATGGCTGAATCAACGCAGGGTACAGACACGCCCGCCACCGCCCCCATTAACGTTCCCGACAAGCCGGCCCTTGAAGGCCTTGAGGCTGCCTTGACGCAGCGCTGGCTTGAAGAAGGAACCTACAAGTTCAACCCGGACACCACCCGGGAGCAGGTCTACTCGATCGACACTCCCCCGCCCACGGCATCCGGCTCGCTCCACGTGGGCCACATGTTCTCCTTCACCCAGACGGACGTCCAGGCGCGCTACATGCGTATGACCGGCAAGAACGTCTTCTACCCCATGGGTTGGGACGATAACGGTTTGCCTACCGAGCGCCGCGTCCAGAACTACTACGGCGTCCGCTGCGATCCCGCCATCCCCTACAAGGCTGACTACACGCCCCCGGCACAGCCGGCCAAAAACCAACGCGATTTCGACGTCGTTTCGCGCCAGAACTTCATCGAACTGTGTGAGGAACTCGCCGTCGAGGACGAGAAAGTCTTCGAAAACCTTTTCCAGACCCTCGGCCTGTCCGTGGACTGGGACCTGACCTACCGCACCATCGACGACACGTCCCGTGCGGTATCCCAGCGCGCCTTCCTGGCCAACCTTTCCGCTGGTGACGCCTACATGGCCGAGGCACCCACCCTGTGGGACGTGACCTTCCGTACCGCTGTGGCCCAAGCTGAGCTTGAGGACCGCGAAGTCGCCGGCGCCTACTACCGCTACCCCTTCTTCACCGAAGACGGCGAAAAGATCTTCATCGAAACCACGCGGCCGGAACTGCTCGCGGCGTGCGCGGCTCTGGTGGCAAACCCCGACGACGAGCGGTACCAGCCGCTGTTCGGCAAGACCGTCAAGTCACCCCTGTTCGATGTGGAGCTCGAGGTCAAGGCCCACCCGCTCGCCAAGGCGGACAAGGGCTCGGGTATCGCCATGGTGTGTACGTTCGGTGACCTGACCGACGTCACGTGGTGGCGTGAACTCCAGCTGCCTACCCGCGCCATCATGGGCCGCGACGGCCGCATCATTGCTGACACCCCGGAGTGGATCACCACCGAGGCCGGCAAGGAAGCCTATGCAGCGATCGCCGGCAAGACTGCGTTTTCCGCCAAGGAAGCCGTGGTTGAACTGCTTAAGGCAGCAGACCTGCTGGACGGCGAACCGAAGAAGATCACCCACCCGGTGAACTTCTTCGAAAAGGGCGACAAGCCCCTTGAGGTTGTCACCTCCCGTCAGTGGTACATCCGCAACGGTGGCCGCGACGAGGAACGCCGCGAACGCCTCATCGGCCGAGGCCAGGAAATCACCTTCCACCCGGCCTTCATGCGCTCACGCTACGAGAACTGGATCGCCGGCCTGAACGGTGACTGGCTCGTATCCCGCCAGCGCTTCTTCGGTGTGCCGATTCCCGTCTGGTATCCCTTGGATGCCCAGGGCAACCCGGACTACGACCACCCGATTCTTCCGTCGGACGAGATGCTGCCGGTGGACCCTGCCGCTGACGCTGCTCCCGGCTTTGAGGAGTCGCAGCGCGATCAGGCCAACGGCTTCACCGGCGACGCCGACGTGTTGGACACGTGGGCAACGTCCTCCCTGACCCCGCAGATTGTGGGTGGCTGGAGCCGCGACGAGGACCTGTTCGCCAAGGTCTACCCCTTCGACCTCCGTCCTCAGGGCCACGACATCATTCGCACCTGGCTGTTCTCCTCGGCCGTGCGCGCGGATGCCCTGCAGAAGAGCGCCCCGTGGAAGCACGCGGCAATCTCCGGCTGGATCCTTGACCCGGACCGCAAGAAGATGTCCAAATCCAAGGGCAACGTTGTGGTGCCCACGGATGTGCTGAACGAGTACGGTTCAGATGCTGTGCGTTACTGGGCAGCTTCGGCAAAGCTCGGCGCCGACACGGCCTACGAAATCGCCCAGATGAAGATCGGCCGCCGCCTGGCCATCAAGCTGCTGAACGCTTCGAAGTTTGTACTGAACCTCGGCGCTACTGAGAACTCGGTGGTGTCCAGCGACCTCTCGGTGCTGACCAACCCGTTGGACCGTGCGCTGCTCGCACAACTGTCCGACGTCGTTGCCCAGTCCACCAAGGCATTCGAGAACTACGACTACGCCCGTGCGCTCCAGATCACCGAGTCCTTCTTCTGGCAGTTCACGGACGACTACGTGGAGCTCATCAAGGACCGTGCCTACGGTGCCGCTGGCGACACCGAGCAGGCATCCGTCCTGGCCGCCTTGGCCACCACGCTGGATGCGCTTCTGCGCCTCTTCGCGCCGTTCCTGCCGTTCGCCACTGAGGAAGTCTGGGGATGGTGGCGCACCGGATCCGTCCACCGTGCAGACTGGCCCGCCGCGTTGGAAATCACTGATGGCGATACCACCATGCTCGGCACTGTCGGCGTAGCCCTCAGCGGTATCCGCAAGGCAAAGTCCGAAGCCAAGGTCAAGCAACGGACCGAAGTGCTGTCCGCGTCCATCACAGCGTCCGAGGTATTGGTAGCGCAGTTGAAGGCCGGCCTGGGCGACTTGAAGGCTGCCGCAAACGCCCAGGAGATCACCCTCCAGTCGGGCGAAGGCGATCTGACGGTCAGCGATGTTGTCCTGGCGCCCGTCGAGGAGACACCCGCGTCCTAGCAAGCCGCAGCTAAGAGTGCCCGTTTGTTTTTGGGCAAAGGGGAAGCCCCATCAGCGTTTTGCCGTTGGTGGGGCTTCGACTTTTCGGCTGTCTGGTGACGTCTTGACAGTCTGGCGGAATCCTTGGAATTTCAGGTCTTCCTACCTCGTCACTGGTAGCTTGCTTCCAACTTTGCCAAAGGCTGCGTTGGTTGCATATCACTGAATCTTTGGTTTCCGTGTCCCTCTTCTTTCGAAGTGGGTAAGAACCATTGTTGTCCTGCCGCGAACGAAGCACAAGGCCTTCGAAAGAACTACAATCCTGTAGTTTTCCTGCCAGGAAAGAGCTTCCTGTGGCAAAGTAATGTCCATGCCGGAACTCCCCGAAGTGCACGGCCTGTGCATATATTTGGACACCCAACTCCATGGAGCTGTGCTGACCGAGGTCCGCATCAACTCCTTCTCAGCACTCAAGACGGCCGATCCTCCCTACACAGCCCTGGAGGGCCGGACCATACGTGGGGCCAAGCGCTTGGGGAAGTTCGTTTGCGTTGACGTTGATGGCCTCTATTTTGTGTTCCACCTGGCGAAGGCCGGGTGGGTCCGGTACACAGAACACCCGTCATCGGCCGGGTTGCGCATGGGAAAAAGCAACATCTCGGCCAGGCTACTGCTTCACCGGCCCGCCGACGACGCCCACATCGGGGTGGACCTGACCGAGGCCGGAACAAAGAAGAGCCTGGCCATCTATGTGGTCAGGGATCCGATGGATGTGCCCGGCATAGCAACCTTGGGCCCGGAACCGCTCAGCCCCGACTTTGACCTCGGCGCGCTGGCGAAAATCCTCGGTTCCAGTTCCCAGCAGATTAAGGGACTCCTCAGGAGCCAAGGAGTCATCGCGGGCATTGGCAACGCCTACAGCGACGAAATCCTGCACGCCGCCAAAATATCCCCGTTCGCCACCGCGAAGTCCTTGGACCAAGCCACCGTGGCGCGGCTCTACGAAGCCATGCAGGAAATCCTGGTGGGCGCCGTCAACGCCGCGGCAGGCAAGCCATCCAGTGAGCTCAAGGACACCAAACGAAGCAACTTCCGGGTGCACGCAAGGACTGGCCTGCCGTGCCCGGTGTGTGGGGACACCGTCCGTGAGGTGTCCTTTGCGGACACCTCACTCCAGTACTGCGCCACATGCCAGACCAACGGGAAAATCCTGGCCGACCGGAGGACCTCACGGTTCCTGAAGTAGCTCTGGCCGTCTAGTTGAATTCAGGGCGCTCTGTGCGGCTGCGCTTCAACTCGAAGAAGTGCGGGTAGCCCGCCAGGGTCACGGTGGCATCCCAGATATTCCCGGCTTCTTCTCCACGCGGAATGCGGGTGAGGACCGGACCGAAGAACGCCGTGCCGTTGACGGCGACCACAGGAGTCCCAACGTCCTGGCCCACCAGCGAGATGCCGGCCTCGTGGCTTGAACGCAACTGGGCATCGTACTCATCCGAGTCGGCAAAACGGGCCAGATCAGCCGGAAGGCCGGTCTCGGCGAGGGCCTTCTGGATCACCGAAGCGCGGTCCTTGTTGCCCTCGTGGTGGATCTGCTCCCCCATGGCGTCGTACAGCGGCTTGACGTAACTGCTGCCGTGGAGTTCCTGGGCGGCGATGATGACGCGGACAGGACCCCAACTCTGGTCCATCAACGCCCGGTACTCCTCCGGAAGATCACGGCCTTCATTCAGGACGGAAAGGCTCATCACGTGCCATTCCGTTTCGATGCCACGGACCTGCTCAACCTCGCCGATCCAACGTGACGTAATCCACGCAAACGGGCAGGCGGGATCGAACCAGAAATCGGCTTTGTTAACGGTCTGTTCGGGCACAGGGAACTCCTCGGGAAAGGGTGGAAAAGCGGCATGAGGGGCAGCCCCAGCGGAGGCGTCCTGTCTACGCCAACAGGAAGCTAGGCCGACTTATTCCGGCGCTTGGCAACGACATCGTGGGCGATCATGGTGGGCTGGGACTTCTTTGACACGACGTCGGCCGTGATCACCACTGTGGCAATGTCATCCCTGCTGGGGAGGTCGAACATGACAGGGAGCAACACTTCCTCCATGATGGCCCGAAGGCCACGGGCCCCAGTGCCGCGTTCAAGGGCTTGGTCTGCGATCGAATCAAGAGCGTCGTCTTCGAATTGCAGATCCACTCCGTCCAACTGGAACATCTTCTGGTACTGCTTGACCAGTGCGTTCTTCGGAGTCGACAGAATTTGGATCAACGCTGGACGATCCAGGCTGGATACCGTCGTAATGACAGGGAGGCGACCAATGAACTCCGGAATGAGACCGAACTTCAGCAAGTCCTCAGGCATGACTTCGCCGTAGGTATCCACGTTGTCGCGTGCCTCGTTCAGGGGTGCGCCGAAGCCGATGCCCTTGCGCCCCGAACGCGACCCGATGATGTCTTCCAGGCCGGCAAAAGCGCCGGCCACGATGAAGAGCACGTTGGTGGTGTCGATCTGGATGAATTCCTGGTGCGGGTGCTTCCGCCCACCCTGCGGCGGCACGGACGCCACAGTGCCCTCAAGGATTTTCAGGAGTGCCTGCTGAACACCCTCGCCGGATACATCACGGGTGATGGACGGGTTTTCGCTCTTACGCGAGATCTTGTCGATCTCATCGATGTAGATGATCCCTTGCTCGGCCTTCTTGACGTCATAGTCAGCTGCCTGGATGAGCTTGAGCAGGATGTTTTCGACGTCTTCACCGACGTAGCCGGCTTCCGTCAGCGCCGTGGCATCCGCGACGGCAAATGGCACGTTGAGTCGACGGGCCAGAGTTTGGGCCAGATACGTCTTACCGCAGCCCGTGGGGCCAATCAGCAGGATGTTGGACTTGGCGATCTCCACATCCTCGTGCTGCGATCCCTCGCCCAGGCTGCCCGTCTTGGGGGCGTGTCCGGCTTGAATACGCTTGTAGTGGTTGTAGACCGCCACTGCCAGTGAGCGCTTGGCCGGCTCTTGTCCGATCACGTATTCCTGCAGGAAATCGAAAATCTCACGGGGCTTGGGCAGCTCGAAACTCCCCAGATCCGAGACTTCCGCGAGTTCCTCTTCAATGATCTCGTTGCAAAGCTCGATGCACTCATCGCAGATGTACACACCGGGCCCGGCAATCAGCTTCCGTACCTGCTTTTGGCTCTTTCCGCAGAAAGAGCACTTCAGCAGATCGGTGCTCTCGCCAATCCGAGCCATGTGGGAATCCCTTCGTTGCATGCGGGTGATGCGGCTCCGCGCCGTACTCAAGTGTGCGGCCAAGCCGCGGGCGGCACCACCGTGACAACATCCACTCTAGGTCACAATGGGCTGCTTGGGTGGAAACAGAACGCCGGTGCGGTCCATATTTCGCGAACCGCACCGGCGTTGAATTCCGTGCGTTACCGGGCGATTGCCTGGGGCTTGATCTTGCGGGAGTCCAGAACCTGGTCGATAAGACCGTAGCTCAAGGCATCAGCCGCAGTCAGGATCTTGTCACGCTCGATGTCGTTGTTAACCTGCTCGGACGTACGGCCCGAGTGGTGGGCCAGCGTGTCCTCAAGCCAAGTGCGCATGCGCATCACTTCGGCCGCCTGGATCTCAAGGTCGGATGCCTGGCCACCCTGGCCACCGGAGAGGGCCGGCTGGTGGATCAGGACGCGTGCGTTCGGCAAGGCCAGACGCTTGCCGGGAGTACCGGCTGCGAGCAGGACTGCCGCGGCGCTGGCCGCCTGACCCAAGCACACCGTCTGGATCTCCGGGCGGATGTACTGCATGGTGTCGTAGATTGCCGTCATGGCAGTGAAGGAACCGCCGGGCGAGTTGATGTAAAGGGTGATGTCGCGGTCCGGATCCGTTGATTCAAGGACCAGCAGCTGGGCCATGATGTCATCGGCGGATGCGTCGTCAACCTGGACGCCAAGGAAGATGATGCGGTCCTCGAACAGCTTGGTGTACGGGTCCTGGCGCTTGAAGCCGTAGGGCGTGCGCTCTTCGAACTGGGGCAGGACGTAGCGGCTGGACGGGAGGTTACCGGCAGACCATCCGAAGTTGTAGTTCATGTTCTTTACTCCTGGGGTTTCAGTGGTTCTTGGTGCCGGTTAGTTGTCGGAGTTCGACTGGTTGGCTGTTCCG
Source organism: Arthrobacter sp. yr096 (assembly GCF_900108925.1). Classification (NCBI taxonomy): domain Bacteria; kingdom Bacillati; phylum Actinomycetota; class Actinomycetes; order Micrococcales; family Micrococcaceae; genus Arthrobacter; species Arthrobacter sp. yr096. The sequence continues at coordinate 72,977 of NZ_FNYI01000010.1, forward strand.
CCGCCACCAGCAACCGAACCCGCGTGCGCCGAGATCTTGTCGAAGAAGCCGTACTCCAAAGCCTCAGCGGCTGTGAACCACTTGTCGCGGTCATTGTCCTTGAGGATGGTTTCCACGGACTGGCCAGTCTGCTCTGCCGTGAGTTCCGCCATGACCTTCTTCATGTGCAGGATCAGTTCCGCCTGGATCTTGATGTCCGACGCCGTGCCGCCAATGCCGCCGGAAGGCTGGTGCATCAGGATACGGGCGTTGGGCGTCGCGTAACGCTTACCCTTGGTGCCCGAGGAAAGCAGGAACTGCCCCATGGACGCTGCCAGGCCGGTTGCCACGGTGACGACGTCGTTCGGGATGAACTGCATGGTGTCGTAGATGGCCATACCGGCCGTCACGGACCCGCCCGGCGAGTTGATGTACAGGTAGATGTCCTTCTCCGGGTCCTCGGCCGAGAGGAGGAGGAGCTGGGAGCAGATGGCGTTGGCGTTCTCGTCACGCACTTCAGAGCCGAGCCAAATAATGCGCTCTTTCAGCAGGCGGTTGTAGATGTAGTTGTCCTGGGCTGCGGGATCGACAGTTGCCATCCGGGGAGCCTCTGATTGCTGTGACATAAGTACTTACCTCTCGCTGGTGCCAGTGACCTCACTGAACTTCACTACTTGGACACTAACCGTTTTCATGGGCGATTTGTTCGCCGGAATCGCGCTGTTCGCTGACGGCGCACGTCTGCGTTCAGCACCCAGGTTCACCGTTAAAGCAAACCGACCCCGGATCAGGAGATCCGGGGTCGGTTGGAGTCGTTGACTAGAACTTCACTGCTGCGGGGTCGTCGCTCGCGACGGCATCCGCTTCATCCGTGGCTTCAACTGCTGCGGCTTCTTCGGCAGCTGCTTCGCCTGCGGGGCGGACGAAGTCGGTGAGGTCAACCTTGTTGCCCTCGGAGTCGACAACCTCGGCCTGGCCCAGGACAACTGCCAGGGCCTTACGACGGCGGACCTCGGAAACCATCATGGGTACCTGGCCGCTCTGGTCAATGATCTGAGCGAACTGGTTGGGATCCATGCCGTACTGGCTTGCCGTGGTGACGATGTAGTCGATCAGCTCGTTCTGGCTGACGTCCACTTCTTCCTTGTCCGCGATGGCGTCCAGGATGATTTCGTTCTGGAATGCACGCTCGGTGTTGGCCTTGACCTCGGCGCGGTGTTCCTCGGTGTCGTGGTCACCTTCGCCGTGTGCGTTCTCCGGGTTGAAGTGGGCTTCGATCTGCTCTTCAACCACCGAGTCCGGAACAGGAACCTCAACCAGCTCAACGAGCTTGTCCAGGACCTTGTCGCGGGCCTCAACACCCTGCTCAACGACCTTGGAGTCGGCAGCCTGCTTGGCGAGGTCCTCGCGGAGCTCGGTGAGGGTGTCGAACTCGGAAGCGAGCTGTGCGAAGTCGTCGTTCGCCTCGGGAAGTTCGCGCTCCTTGACGGCCTTGACGACAACCTTCACCTGAGCGGCTTCACCGGCGTGGTCGCCACCAACCAGCGTGGTGTCGAAAATGGCTTCTTCGTCGGCAGACAGGCCCGTTACGGCTTCGTCCAAGCCTTCGAGCATGGTGCCGGCGCCAACCTGGTAGGACAGGCCGGCAGCGGAATCGATTTCTTCGCCGTCGATCGTGGCGGTGATGTCGATGGTCAGGAAGTCATCGTTCTTCGCAGGACGCTCAACGGACTTCAGCGTGCCGAAACGGCCGCGCAGTTCATCAAGGGCCTTATCGACGTCAGCTTCGGAAGATTCCGCAGCTGCAACCTCAACCTTGATGCCGGCGTAGTCCGGCAGTTCGATCTCGGGACGAACGTCAATCTCAACCTGGAACTTGAGTTCGCCGTCGGTTGCGGACGGGTCCGGAACCTCGGTGATTTCAACTTCAGGACGGCTCAGGGGGCGAACGCCGGTTTCCTGAACTGCAGCCTGGTACCAGCCGTTGAGGCCATCATTGATGGCGGTCTCCAGAACGTAGCCACGGCCAACGCGCTGGTCGATGAGCTTGGAGGGAACTTTGCCCTTGCGGAATCCGGGAACCTGGATCTGCGAAGCAACGGTCTTGTACGCGGCATCGATGCTCGGCTTCAGTTCCTCAAAGGGAACCTCAACGTTGAGCTTGACCCGCGTTGCGGTGAGGTTCTCGACAGCGCTCTTCACAGTCTAAGTACTCCTGATTTTGTGGGTATGGGGTTCTGTCGCGTCCCTGAAGCGGACACAAACACAGAGTCGGGGTGACAGGATTTGAACCTGCGACTTCCTGCTCCCAAAGCAGGCGCTCTAGCCAAGCTGAGCTACACCCCGAATGCACAGGACAGTCTACGGGCAAGCGAGCCAGGAATGCACATTTGACACCGCCGCCGGAATTAGGTTTAGTTGTACCCGGCTTCAACAGCCACCGGGAAGTTGTCCTAAGTCGGGATAATCCTCCTGGGGACGTAGCTTAATGGTAAAGCCTCAGTCTTCCAAACTGATTACGCGGGTTCGATTCCCGTCGTCCCCTCCACGAATGAAGGGCCCCGATCCGAGGATCGGGGCCCTTTTGGTTTCCAGGAAAAGCTTCTACGTGGAGCTGTTACGCCTGGCAGCCTGGGCACCAGTACAGCTTGCGTGCACCAATTTCGGCCATTCCCACCTTCGTTCCGCAGGCCCGGCACGGCATGCCGTTCCGCTTATAGACGAAGTGGGCATCGGCGTCGGGCGCTGTTCTGCCGTCACCGGACCACAGGGCCGGCGGTGTCGTAACAATCCGTCCGTCACGGACGCCGTCGGACATGGTGTTTACGGTGTCTTCCCAGAGACCTGCAGCGGTTTCCGCATCAATGCTGCTTCCTGGCGTCCACGGATCCACTCCTTGCCGGAACAGCACCTCGGCCCGGTAGATGTTCCCCACACCCGCCAGCACGGACTGGTCCATCAACAGCAGGCCGACGGCGGTCTTGCGTCGCCGCAGCCGCCGAATGAACTCATCCCGGTCCCCCGGGCGGTTGTGCAGCGGATCCGGACCGAGCCGCGCCAGCACGGCTGCCGCTTCAGCAGCACTAATCGCGGCGCATGTGGTGGCACCGCGGAGATCGGCCCAGCCATGGTCGGAGACCAGCCTGACGCGCACGGCGCCCACGGGGGCGGGAGGCCCGGTGTACTCGTCGCTTGCTTTAGCGGAGCCGCTTTCCCGCTCGCCGATGCGGCGCGGGGCACCAATGCTTGAGGCGCCCGTAAAAGAGCTATCGCCGCCAAAGCTCCATGCGCCATACAAACCGAGGTGGACGTGAAGGTACAGCCCGTGATCGAAGCGCAGGAAGAACTGCTTACCGTGAGCCATGGCATCCACCATGGTGTGCCCCGTCAGCAGCCCGGCGCCGGCCGCGAACCGCCCCTGCGGGCTGGAAACGTCCAAGCGCTGGCCGCCAAAAACATCCTGGAATTGGCGGGCCAGCCTATGGACCGAATGCCCCTCGGGCACTACTCGACGATCTCGCCGGTGGTTTCGTACACAGCGATCTTCCCGATGCGGCGTACGTGCCGTTCGTCGTTGCTGAAGGGTTCCTGGAGGAAGGCCTCGATGAGTTCGGTGGCTTCCTCCACGCTGTGCTGGCGACCTCCAACGGCCACCACATTGGCATCGTTGTGTTCGCGGGCCAGCTTTGCGGTGGAGAGGTTCCAGGCCAACGCAGCGCGGACTCCCTTGACCTTGTTGGCGGCGATCTGCTCGCCATTCCCCGAACCACCCAGCACGATGCCCAGTGCGTGTACGCCAGCCTCCTGATCGGCCACCACAGCAGCGCCGGCGTTGATGCAGAAGGACGGGTAATCATCCAAGGCGTCGTATTCCTTGGGTCCGTGATCCACCACTTCGTAGCCCTTGGCGGTGAGGTGGCTGACCAAGTGGGCACTCAGTTCCATGCCGGCGTGATCTGTAGCGATATGGACGCGGGGTGTAGTCACAGGAAGTCCGTTCTTTCTGGCGCGCGGGTATGCCATGTGGCCTGACGCGGCGATGAGGGATGCGCTACCTAGGGTACCGCTACCCGGGTTGTTGGGAGTGCCCGTCGTCATGGGCCCGATGGGCCGCCCGGTTCAGGATTCCGGCGAGTTTATCCGCGGATGCCTGCGTGCCGGCGCTCAGCGCCACCCGTCCACCGTTAAGTTTCCTTACGACGACGGCGGGGCCGCTGCCGACGAGCATGGCCGTGGCGTCATCATGGTGCCGCCAGCCCCACCCACCATAATCGGCGGCCTTCACTTCCGCGGGGGCGGCCGCGGCGATCTCCACGGCGGGGACGGTCAGAACCCGGACTATGCCGCCGGCGAACACCTGCAGCCCGCCCCTGTCTGCACGCACCCTGGCAAACAAGAACCCGGCCCCGACCAATGCTGCCACGGCAACCAAGGCTCCGAGCCACGGCACTGCCACTGCTATTAACGCGGCCGGGAACACAGCGGACACGATGATCATGATGAACACCGAGCTGCGCGCATGCACCCACATCCTGAGCGTGTCGCTGGCCAGGTCAGGATCCTCAAGGAGCCGGAGTTCGGCCTCGAGCGCGGCATCATCCTCCCGGGTCCACCGCGGATCGGGCTTGAAGGCGAACATCATGACAATCCCCAGCGCCAAGGCTGCCCCGCTGCCCATGGCCAGAACTACCGGGTCAACATGTGTTCCGCGGGCATCCGCCACCCCGGATTGCCCCACAAGGCCCGCGGCCAACACCGTCGTCATGAAGAGACTCACCATCAGGCCCAAACCCATCATGACGCGCCGCATGATGACGGGCCGGGACAACGACACTGACTGGAGAAACGCTGCCCAGCCACAGAAGACGATGAGGGCCGCCCCACCGGCCACGTAGGCGGCGAACGGCGCGAAGGAGGTGCCGCCGTCGGCGTTCCACATGACGGCAACAGGGTTTGGAAGGCTGTTGCGCAGCATCTGGGCGCACACCACAAAGCCGACGGCGAGGAGCAGCGGAAAGGCAACCGCAAACCTCAGCGCGCGGAAATCAACAGTGTCCCGGAAGGATCCCATAATCCAACGCTACTCCGTGGGACGACACTGTGGTGTGCGCTCCTTGCCTTCACGGGCTGGAGTGAAAGAATGGCTTCACACCAGCGACCGGCCGTGATCGGCCGGCGATTCAAAAATCTTCGGAGGCACCACTTGCCAGGCCTGAACCTCACGCGCGACGAAGCCGCGAACCGCGCCGCACTGCTCAACGTCGAGTCCTATAACGTCACCCTGGATCTAACCAAGGGACCGGACGTCTTCGGATCAACCACCGTGGTGAAGTTCTCGGCCGCGCCGGGATCGTCCACGTTTATCGACGCCATCACCCATGCCGTTCACAGTGTGACCCTCAACGGCACAGAGCTGGATCCCGCCGAGGTCTCGGACGGTGTCCGCATTCGGCTCCCTGAGTTGGCGGCTGAGAATGAACTCACAGTCGTGGCTGACACGCCCTATATGAACACCGGAGAGGGCCTGCACCGGTTCGTGGACCCCGTTGACGGCGAGGTCTACCTGTATACCCAGTTCGAGGTTCCTGATTCCCGGCGCATGTTCGCCGTCTTTGAGCAGCCCGACCTGAAAGCAACCTTCACCTTCACGGTCACGGCGCCGTCGCACTGGGACGTCATCTCCAACTCCCCCACTCCTGTCCCTGTTGAAGCTCCCGCCGGGGAGGACGGCGGCGCCCGCTCCGTGTGGGAATTCGCACCCACTCCGCGCTTGTCCTCCTATGTCACGGCCCTGATCGCAGGACCGTACCAGTCAGTTCGCTCGGAGGTCACCAGCTCCGACGGCCGGGTCATCCCGCTGGGCGTTTTTGCCCGGAAGTCGCTCATGCAGTACCTCGACGCTGACAACATCTTCGAACTGACCCGCCAGGGATTCGACTTCTTCGAGGCCCAGTTTGGCTGCCCCTACCCGTTCGAAAAGTACGATCAGCTCTTCGTCCCGGAATTCAACGCCGGAGCCATGGAAAACGCCGGCGCCGTGACCATCCTGGAAGGCTACGTCTTCCGCGGCAAGGTCACCGGCGCGCAGATCGAGCGCCGTGCCATCACCGTCCTGCACGAACTGGCACACATGTGGTTCGGGGACCTGGTGACCATGCGCTGGTGGAACGACCTCTGGCTCAACGAGTCCTTCGCGGAATACATGTCACACCTGGCGGCCGTGGAGAACACCGAGTTCGACCGCGCCTGGACCACGTTCGCCTCGGTGGAGAAGTCCTGGGCTTACAAGCAGGACCAGCTGCCCACGACCCACCCGATCTTCGCCGAGATCAACAATCTCGAAGACGTGGAGGTGAATTTCGACGGCATCACCTATGCCAAGGGAGCCTCCGTGCTCCGCCAGCTGGTGGCCTGGGTAGGCCCGCAACAGTTCATGGCCGGTGTCCGTACGTACTTCGCCAAGCACGCCTGGAAGAACACCGAACTCGCAGACCTCATGGTGGAGCTCGAAGCCGCGTCCGGCCGTGACCTGGACGTGTGGGGCAAACTCTGGCTCGAAACTGCCGGCGTGAACACGCTGGCTCCCGAATTGGACGTGGCAGATGACGGCACCATCACAGGTTTCGCGATTCTCCAGACCGCCATCGAAGAACAGCCCACTCTCCGTCCGCACCGCCTGGCCGTTGGCTTCTATACCCTCTCCGGCGAGGGCAAGCTGGAACGCACCCACCGCGAGGAACTCGACGTCGACGGTCCCCGCACCGAGGTACCCGCTCTGGTGGGCAAACCACGTCCGGACCTGATCCTGCTCAATGATGACGACCTCGCCTACGCCAAGGTCCGCCTGGACGAGCATTCGCTCGCCACCGCCACAGCCCACCTGAAGGACTTCGCTGCGAGCCTGCCCCGCACCCTGGTGTGGGGTTCGGCGTGGGACGCAGCACGCGACGGCGAAACCCCGGCCCGTGGCTACGTGGACCTGATCCTGGCCAACATCGCGCACGAAACGGATTCCTCGGTCATCCTGGTCCAGCTACGGCAGCTCGCCACCACCTTGACGTACTACGTGGCGGCGGAACACAAGCTGGACACCACCATCGCAGCAGCCGACAAGCTCTGGGAACTCGCCTCCTCCGTGGAAGGCGGCTCGGACGCCCAACTGCAATTCGCGAAGTCCTACGCGCAGCTCGCGCGCAGCGGCGGTCAGCTGCACCGCATCCAGGCTCTTCTGGACGGCACGGAAACACTGGAAGGCCTCAGCATCGATCAGGACATGCGGTGGGAGCTCCTGACCGCGCTGGTGGCTGGTGGACGCCAGGGCCAGGAACGCATCGACGCGGAACTCGCGCGCGACAACACGTCCAACGGTCAGAACGCGGCAGCCCAAGCGAAAGCTGCTATTCCCACCCCGGAAGCCAAGGCAGCTGCCTGGGACGCAATCGTGGTCCAGGGTGAACTCTCCAACGCCTTGCAGTCCTCCGCTGTGGCCGGCTTCATGCGGGTCCCTGACACTTCCCTGCTGGAGCCCTACGCGGAGAAGTATTTTGAGGCAGTCCCCGGAATCGTCAAGGAGCGCACCCACGCATTGGCCCAGCAGATCGTGGTGGGACTCTACCCCGCCCAACTCACCACCCAGGCCACTGTGGACCGCACCGATGAGTTCCTCGCAGGACTCCCCGAAGACAGCGCGGCCCTGCGCCGCATGATGCTGGAGAACCGTGACGGCGTAGCGCGGGCCTTGCGCGCCCGCGCCGCTGACTCCCAGGCTGACTGAGTCGTCAGGCCCATGCGGACGGCCGGTTCTTCGTCACTAGACTGTTCGCATGGGCCTCAACGAACACCATTACTCCCTTACTGTGCGCTGGACCGGAAACCTTGGCGAGGGTACGGCAGCCTACAAGGGATACTCACGCGACCACGACGTTGAGATCAGCGGGCTTCCGACGTTGAAAGGGTCCGCAGATCCCACCTTCCACGGGGATCGGACACGCTACAACCCCGAGCAACTACTGCTTGCCGCACTTTCGCAGTGCCACATGCTGTCTTTCCTGCATGTAGCAGTCAAGCATGGGGTGGTAGTGACCTCTTATGAGGACAACGCCGAAGGACTCATGAAACTCAACCGCGACGGAAGCGGGCAATTCGAGAGCGTTACCCTGAAACCCACGGTCGCCATCGCCGATCCCGCCCACGCCCACCTCGTGCCGCAGCTTCACCACGAAGCCAACCAGGTCTGCTTCATCGCACGCAGCGTTAACTTCCCGGTACTCCACGAACCCATCACGACGACGGCCGCAGCCTAGCGCTGCTGTTCCCGCCAGAGCGCCACGAGCTTTCGTTCTCTATCCCGGCTCAGGCCGGCTTTGCGTTCTCTTTCCAAACCCCTCTGTTGCTCATACGCTAGCGTCGCCGCCAGCGTTTCCTGCCACGGACGCAGGGTCATCCCCGCATTCCGGGCCGCCCGGTTCGAGCGGGCCTGGAATCCCTCGTGGCCCGGGGGAAGCCACAATGGCAGTGAATCCGGCCCGGACCAGTAGTCCACGCCTTGCTCCACGAGCCAGTCTTCGGTGGGGCGGACGGTGTCCTCTGCCGCAGTTCCAACCAACCGTTGGGATGCGGAGATGTAGTCATCGAACTTCACCACATCCCCCAACGCGTTGTACGTCCCCGTCAGCCCTTGTTCGGCGGACCGCAGGATCCATGCAGCGAGGTCCCGGACGTCAATGATCTGGGTTGCAGCGTCAGGAATGTCCGGGACCAGCACGGTCTCAGAGTTCACTGCGAACCGGGCGGGCCAGTAGCCGTATCTGTCAGAGCCGTCCCCTGGGCCGCCTATGAGCCCGGCCCGGACGATGTGCGTCTTCTCCCCCACCAGGGCAAGGGTCATGTCTTCGATCGCTGACTTGGACTCCCCATACGTTTCCGGGGTACCTGGCCGCCCCTCGGGCAATGGCTCCAGCAACGCAGCACTCTCATCCGCGCCAGGAACTGTGTTGTCTGCGTACACGGAGCAGCTGGAGATGAATGTCCAGTGCCCTGCAACATGACCCAGCACGTCCAAGGCCTCGCGGGCCTGGACGGGATCGCGGGACACATCGATCACTGAATCCCAGGGGCCACCAACCTCCGCGAAGGCCGCGGCACCCATGGAGCGGTCGCCCCTGACCCAGGTGACGCCGTCGGGCGGGCTGGCCGACGTACCGCGGGCCAAACACGTGACGCTATGCCCGGAGGCAACGGCCTGCCTGGCGATTTCAGCTGACAGGAAGGCGGTACCGCCCAGGACCAGGATGCGCATACCGTCACGCTACGGCGCTAGGGTTGTACGTGGACAGAGTGTTCCGCGCCCGGCGAACACGGGCCGACGACAAGGAGTTATTCCACCTTGACCTCCATCCCCCTGGCGGAAGCCATCAATATCGAACCCGAAAAAATCGACCTCATGTCCATCCTGATCACAGTGGGCGTAGGCCTGGCAGTGTGGATCGTGGCACGGTTTATCATCCTGCGTATTACGCGAAGGGTGTCCGCGGGAAGTTCGTTCTTCAAGAAGCCGCATTTCAAGTGGGTACAACCAGCCATCCGCGCGCTTGACCACGAACGCAGGTCCCAGCGCGCCGAGACCATCGGCTCACTGCTGACCAGCCTGGTGAGCGTTGTGGTAGTGGTCATCGTGATCATCTACGTCCTCAAGTACATGAACGTGGACGTTGCTCCGCTGCTGACCAGCGTAGGCATTTTGGGTGTCGCCATTGGTTTCGGCGCCCAGCAATTGATCCGCGACTTCCTCGCGGGAATCTTCATCACCATTGAAGACCAATACGGCATTGGTGATGTGATTGTCACCAGCGAAGTGATTGGTACCGTTGAATCCGTGGGCCTGCGCATCACGCGCGTCCGAGCGGAAGACGGAGCCATCTGGTACCTCCGGAACGGCGAAATCCTCCGCGTGGGAAACCGGTCCCAAGGCGACTACGTGCCTCTGGACACACCGGACACCAATGATGAACCCGGGGCGGCTGCAGCAGCGGCCCCCGTCACAGCAGGCGCACCGCGAGTCACCAAAGCCGAGGAGAAGTCCAATGAGTAGCACCACAGGCGGGGAAGCCCAAGCACCCCAGTCCGGTCCTCGACGACAACTGATGCAGAACGATCCGTTCAGCCAGCCCGCCTATACGGACAGTTTCTACGCGGCTGTCGGGGGCCATCAGACCTTCGTGAAGCTGATTGACGTGTTTTACGACGGCGTGGCCACCGATCCGCTCCTGCGCCCCATGTATCCCGAAGAGGACCTACGTCCGGCAAAACGCCGCTTCCTCATGTTCCTGGAGCAGTATTGGGGTGGTCCCACCACCTACGGCGAGGAAAGGGGCCACCCTCGACTGCGTATGCGCCACATGCCGTTCCAGGTGACCCCGGAGGCCAAGGACCGATGGCTGTTCCATATGCGGACCGCTGTTGATTCCCTGGAGTTGTCACCGCTCCACGAGGGCACCCTGTGGGACTACATGGAGCGGGCGGCGCTGACCATGGTCAACAGTCCTTCTGCGGGCCCCAGCGCTTAAGACTGGAAACCCAGCCCCAGGCCAGCGCCAGTCCGCACCAGTACATGGCCGCGGGGTCCGCTCAGGCGGAACCAACGGCCGTTCCGGAAGACCTGCTGCCCGGCATCGCCCAGGAAACCCAGGGCAAACGCGGCGAACGCCGCTCCGGCAGGCAGCTCGCCCGCACCGGGAAGGTCCCGGCCCCAGACAGCGGCCCTCGCACTGTTGACCACTGCGGCCCCCGCCAAGGTGGGAATCGCGCCAGCCACCTCGGCAATGCCGGCCTCTACCGCTAACTTGAGATCGGCGTCGAGCACCGTTCCCTGGGGTTCCCAACCGGACCGCGGCGCGCCAACACCGGCCCACGACTCGGAAACGGTCGACGGCGGAATAGGCAGTTCCACGTCATCGGCGCCAGAGCGTGCCAAACGATCCAGGACGGACGCGAGGGTGACGGTGACGTCTGCCTGCGCGGGCTCAGCGAGGGCCATGGTCCTCAAACCAAGGATGGTCGGGGTGGACTCGCCAAGGATGCGGGGCCTCAGCACACACACATAAGCGGCCAGCACGTTGCCGGCGGCCTGGAGTCTGATGGCGCCGTCGTCGATGCTCTTTGCCCGGGTGACGAAAGTCCGCAAGTCAGCGAGGTCACGGGGATCGGCGAAGCGGAAGGACTGGGTCAAGACGTCTGTCACATCATCGACTCTACCGGCATGTCCCCGGTTGAGAGGGGTCGGGGCGGCGTCTAAAGTCGAACCATGACTGAGACGAACGCTGGCCTTGAGGTGGAAGCACCCGTAGAGGACCCCATGGAAGTGCTGATCGGCCTGCTGGATCTTGGCGACTTTGACGGTGCCCGGACCAACGAGGACATCTTTCTGGGGCCATCCCAAAAGCAACCCCGGCACCGCGTTTTTGGTGGACAGGTTTTGGCGCAGTCAATGATGGCGGGCATGAGGACCGTTGAGCCGGACCGGGTGGCCCACTCGATGCACGGCTATTTCCTGCGCCCAGGTGACGCGAACAAGCCGATCACGTTCGGCGTGGAAAGGCTGCGGGACGGCCGTTCCTTCTCCGCCCGCAGGGTCCATGCCTACCAGGACGGCGTCCCGATTCTCTCGATGATCGCATCATTCCAAGTGGAGGACAGCGGCCTGGACCATCAGGCCACCATGCCAGAGGGCATCCCTGATCCGGAGTCCCTGCCCAGCACTGCGGAACTGTTGTCCCACTTTGACCACCCCATGGCTCGCCACATGTCCTCGGAGCGGCCTTTTGATGTCCGCCACATTGATCCGGCCCTCTACGTTTCTCCGCCCAAGGAGCACGTGGCCACCAACGCGGTCTGGATGAAAACCATGGGCCCGCTGCCGGATGACCCCAACCTTCACCGGGCAGCCCTTGCCTATGCGAGCGACTACACCCTCCTGGAGCCTATTCTGCGCAAGCATGGCCTTGCTTGGATGACACCGGGCATGAGCGTTGCCAGCCTGGATCACGCCATGTGGTGGCACCGCCCGGTACGTGTTGACGAATGGATGCTCTACGTCCAGGAGTCCCCCAGCGCCCAAGGTGCCCGAGGACTGGCCACGGGCCGCATCTTTAACCGCGACGGCGTTCACGTCGCCACAGTGGCGCAAGAGGGCATGGTCCGGATTCCATAACCTTCGCTGCACATCAAAGAGGCCGGTCCCTGATGGGACCGGCCTCTCTGTGTTCAAGCCTTGGTGCTAGTCGCGGGTCAGGCGGCGGTGCGTCACGCGGTGCGGCTTGGCGGCATCGGGGCCAAGGCGCTCCACCTTGTTCTCCTCGTAGGAGTCGAAGTTGCCTTCGAACCAGTACCACTTGGAGGGGTTCTCGTCATCACCTTCGTAGGCAAGGATGTGCGTGGCTACGCGGTCCAGGAACCAGCGATCGTGCGATACCACGACTGCGCAACCCGGGAATTCGAGCAGGGCATTTTCGAGGCTGCTCAGGGTTTCGACGTCGAGGTCGTTAGTGGGTTCGTCAAGTAGCAGGAGGTTGCCACCCTGCTTGAGCGTCAGGGCCAGGTTGAGGCGGTTACGCTCACCACCGGAGAGGACACCGGCCTTCTTCTGCTGATCCGGTCCCTTGAAACCAAACGCCGAGACATAGGCCCGCGAAGGCATTTCGACCTGGCCGACCTGAATGAAGTCATGACCTTCCGAGACAACTTCCCAAAGGGACTTGTTGGGGTCAATGCCGCCACGCGACTGGTCCACGTAGGAGATCTTCACGGACTCGCCGATCTTGAGCTCGCCGTCGTCCAGCGGCTCCATGCCCACGATCGTCTTGAACAAAGTGGACTTACCAACACCGTTCGGGCCGATGACACCCACGATGCCGTTACGGGGCAGCGAGAAGGAGAGATCCTCAATCAAAACGCGATCATCGAACCCCTTCTTCAGATTCTTGGCCTCAATGACCAAGGAACCCAGGCGCGGTCCCGGCGGAATCTGGATCTCTTCGAAGTCCAGCTTGCGGGTGCGCTCGGCCTCGGCGGCCATTTCCTCATAGCGGGCGAGACGGGCCTTGGACTTGGTCTGGCGGCCCTTGGCGTTGGAGCGCACCCACTCAAGTTCTTCAGTAAGGCGCTTGGACAGCTTTGCGTCCTTCTTGCCCTGCACCTCGAGACGGGCTTTCTTCTTCTCCAGGTAGGTGGAGTAGTTGCCCTCGTACGGGTAAAGGTGACCGCGGTCAACTTCTGCGATCCACTCAGCAACGTGGTCCAGGAAGTACCGGTCGTGGGTCACTGCAAGGACAGCGCCGGGGTACTGGGAGAGGTGCTGCTCAAGCCACAGTACGCTCTCAGCGTCAAGGTGGTTGGTGGGCTCGTCGAGGAGCAGGAGGTCGGGCTTCTGGAGGAGAAGCTTGCACAGCGCCACGCGGCGACGCTCGCCACCGGAGAGCACGGTGACGTCGGACTCAGCTGGCGGGCAGCGCAGTGCGTCCATGGCCTGCTCGAGCTGGGAATCGATATCCCAGGCATCGGCAGCGTCAATGGCTTCCTGCAGCTTGCCCATTTCGTCCAGGAGCGTGTCGTAGTCCGCATCCGGGTTGGCCATTTCTTCGGAAATCTCATTAAAGCGCTGGATCTTGCCGTAGATCTCGCCTACACCTTCCTGGACGTTGCCCAGGACAGTCTTTTCCTCGTTCAGCGGCGGTTCCTGCAGGAGGATGCCCACGGTGTAGCCGGGGCTGAGGCGGGCTTCGCCGTTTGACGGCGTGTCCAGCCCGGCCATGATCTTCAGGATGGTGGACTTACCAGCACCATTCGGTCCCACGACGCCAATCTTCGCGCCAGGGTAGAACGACATGCTGACATCGTCCAGAATAAGTTTGTCGCCAACGGCCTTGCGAGCCTTGGTCATCGTGTAAATGAATTCCGCCATGCCCTTAAATCTAATGGCTAGGCGTCCTTAACTCACATTCGGGCGGCGCGGTGTCCTACCGGGCGTCACCCACGAAGCATTTTCCGGTGGTCAGCACCGGCAGGACTGTCACCACTACGCCACCATCACGGATCTGACCCACGACGCAGCTTTCCCCGGTCAGGGCAGATGCCTCCATGGCGTCCACGTCGAGGCCGGTTGGGGTCCGGCTCACGGACACCTCAACGTTGGCCTTTGGAATGCCGGCACTGACCAGCGCTGCGCGCAGAGCTTCGCGATCCGGTTTGGGATTGTTGGCCACGAGCTTCTTCAGCGTGCTTTCCACTGTGGATGTTGCTGCGGCAACGGCGGGATCCACACTGGCCGTTGCCTCCGGACTCGTTGAAGGTGCCGGTGAGGCAGCCTGGCTGGCTGGAGCTGCAGGCGATGCCGTGCACGCCGTCAGAGCCAATGCCGCGGCGAGCATCAGCAAAGTCCCAGCGGTACAAACCCGCACTGCCGACGCTGACGCGCCGTTTTCCGGTGCCATTATCCTGCTCATCACCTAGCCATTGTGCCATTCACACGGGAGGCTTACCGGGGTAGCGTTTTCACACGCGGGTTGGCAACGACCGACGAGATGGGAGCGTACATAATGCGTGGACATTCCGGGGACGCCGTAGCGTCCCAAACGATCGCGGCCTCGCCTGACAGCGTTTGGGCGGCACTGACTGATCCTGCACAGATCCGGCAGTACTTCCTGGGAACCAACGTCACCACCTCGTGGCGCGTCGGCGAGCCCATAACGTACTCGGGCGAATACAACGGCAAGCCCTACCAGGATAAGGGCACAATTCTGGCCTTCGATCCCCCCGGTTTGCTGAAAACGACCCACTTCAGCCCGACCTCCGGGCTCCCTGACGTTCCCGGGAATTATCACGTCGTGGAGTACAGGGTGGCCGAGGCGGCTGAGGGGACAACGGTGACGATCATCCAAGGCAACAATTCCAGTGATGGTGAAGTGGAACAGTCTGCAGCCACGTGGCGCTTGGTACTACAGAACCTCAAGGAATTTCTTGAGTCGAGACCTTAATGGCCACCCCTCCTGGACCTGTCCAGGAGGGGTGACGTTGTGCCCCAGGAGGGAATCGAACCCCCGACCGGCGGATTAGAAGGCCGCTGCTCTATCCCCTGAGCTACTGGGGCGGACACTGACACCATCAGCCTTGAGGGCCGCTGGCGCCACAAAGAGTTTACAGTGCGATCTGCCCGGAGCCTGCCATCTCCACACCGGCGCCTCTGTTCCTCCACAACCCGCGCGTTGAAGGAAGTTATGCACATAGCCGAACTCCGCACTCCCCCGACGGCCTTCCCTGGATGAAGCTGAAGGAGCCGGACCGGCATTTCCTACACCAAGAAGGACCACTGATGAATGACATGATCACCGTCCGGGGCTTTGTGGCCTCGGAGGTCAAGAGTTCCACTACGACGCGCGGCACGGCCACTGCGACGTTTCGGCTGGGGACTACGGAGCGACGCTACGACCGTACAAGCAACACGTGGGTGGACGGAAACACTAACTGGTACACGGTCCAGTCATTCCGCTACCTCGCCGGTCACGTAGGCTGCAGCGTGAAAAAGGGTCAACGCGTCCTCGTCGTGGGCAGGCTCCGACTGCGGCAATGGGAGCACGAAGGCCGCGTTTACCACGTAGCAGAAATCGACGCCGAATCCGTGGGCCATGATCTTATGTGGGGTTCTGCCAACTTCACCCGCATGAACGGCACCTCGGCTCCCGCTGATGTGGCACATTCCACCGACGTCTCTGCCCCCGTTGGCAGCCGGGAATGGGAGTCCGACGACGACGAACAGGCGCCGCCGGAAGACGAGACCGTGGCAGCCGATGTTGAAGATACTGACACCGCCAACCCGTTGATGGTCAACACCACAACGGGAGAACTGGTGGGCGCCTGAACCCTGAGCCGGGGATCCGGGCGCCTACAGTACCAGCTTTGTGGGCGTGCCTATTCTGGGTCCATGGCACACTACGATGCAGATTCAAGTGTTGAGACTGCCCCTGCCCACTGGGCGGCCGTTGAGGAATTGTTCGGAACCAAGGGCGAGCCCTCCCGGTGCTGGTGCCGGTGGTTCGCTCTTTCCAGCAAAGAATGGGCGTCTACATCGCAGGAGGATCGCAGGGAATCCTTGAAGTCAGCGTTCCAAGGGAGTCCGGCCCCAGGCGTCCTGGCGTTCCGGGACGGGGGTCCCATTGGCTGGTGCGCGGTGGAACCCCGGGTCAACTATCCCCGGCTCAAGCGATCCCGTGTCTTGAAGGGAACCCTCCAGGGTGAGGACAACAAGATCAGCCTCTGGGCAGTCACCTGTTTTGTCGTGGCACCGCAGCAAAGGCGCTCAGGAGTATCGGCGTCGCTGCTTTCGGCGGCGGTGGATCACGCCTTCAAAAACGGCGCCGACGTCATCGAAGCTTACCCAGTGGACACGGATCTCAGAACCAAAGCCACCGCCGCCGAGCTCTTTCACGGCACGCTGTCGCTTTTCCTTGCCGGCGGCTTCCACGTGGTATCCGAGTCTGTCCCCGGGCGGCCCGTCGTCAGGCTTTTAAAAGCCAGCACCGCTGACTAGGGCAGAGTCAGGATCATCGGACCATCCGCAGTGATGGCAACGGTATGTTCACTGTGAGCGGCCCTGCGTCCATTGGCAGACCTCAAGGTCCACTCGTCGTCGTCGTGGTAGTAGTCGTCCTTGCCGCCCAGTATCAGCATGGGCTCAATGGCGATGACCAAGCCCTCTTCAAGCTTCATTCCACGACCCGGCCTGCCGATATTGGGAACGGGAGGCTCCGCGTGCATGGTCCGGCCGATTCCGTGACCACCGTGATCAGCCAGCAATCCATAGCCGGCACGCCGGGCCTCGCCGCCAATGGCGTAGGCAAGGTCACCCATTTTGTTCCCGATACGGGCCGCCTCAATACCCCGGGCAAGGGCTGCCTCTGTAGCCGTGACCAGTTCCTGGTCCACAGGATCCGCGTTGCCAACTATGAAGCTGATGGCCGCATCGCCGCACCAGCCCTCCACGAACGCACCGCAATCAACACTGAGCAGATCACCGTCATTCAGTGCATAGCCGTTGGGGATTCCATGCACCACCGCGTCATTGACGCTGGCACAGATCACCCCAGGAAACGGCACGGCAGCCCAGCGGGGGTGGTAGTCCAAGAATGCGGGCTTTGCACTGGCAGCCGCAATCACGGTTGCCGCGACGTCGTCGAGCTCCTTGAGCGACACACCCACGGCAGCATGCTTCCGCACGGCCGCCAAGGCAGTGGCCACCACACGCCCGGCCTCGCGCATCAGCGCGATTTGATCAGGCGACTTCAGCATTGACATTGGGAACCCTTCGTTGCTTCCGGAGTGGCGATGCCGAGGCACAACGCCGCGGACATGCCCACTCTACGGCTGCCACGGAACTCGGGCGAGGGCGTTTCGGCAACAGTTCGAGTCCGATCCAGCAAGCCCCCGCCCTAGAGTTGTGGCATGACCACCAATGACCTCGTGCAGTCCATACGATCAACACTCCGTTCCGCGGGGGACGTTGAGCGGGCACGCGGAGCCCAGGCCTACATGAAGTCGGACATGCCGTCGCTGGGTGT
This sequence comes from Arthrobacter sp. yr096, assembly GCF_900108925.1. NCBI lineage: Bacteria > Bacillati > Actinomycetota > Actinomycetes > Micrococcales > Micrococcaceae > Arthrobacter > Arthrobacter sp. yr096. Next base: position 90,562 of record NZ_FNYI01000010.1, read on the forward strand.
CCGGGTTCCCGAGGTGCGGAAAATCGTCAAAGTGGTAGCCAAAGAGTTTCCTCCGTCGGCGCCGGTCGACTTGCGCCGGGCCGTCCTGCAATTGTGGCGGGAAGCTGAAGCCCGCGAGGAACGCTACGCTGCCATCGACCTGACGGGCCTGCGCATGGTCAAAGAAGACCTGGACATGGTGCCCGTTTATGAGGAGATTATTCGCACCGGAGCTTGGTGGGACCTGGTTGACGGGGTGTCTCACCGCATCTGTGCACTTCTCCTCGCCCACAGGGCAACCATGACTCCGCTGTTACTCCAGTGGGCTGAGGACCAAGACATGTGGATCCGCAGGGCCGCCATTACTGCCCAGTTGGGAGCCAAATCGGAAACCGATCCTCAGTTACTTGCGGCGGTGGTCACAGCAAATTTGGCAGACAAAGAGTTCTTCATCCGCAAAGCGATCGGTTGGGCGCTCCGCGAATTCAGCAAAACCGAGCCTGCTTGGGTCACAACTTTCGTGGCCGATCACGCGTCAGCCCTTAGCCCGCTATCCATCCGAGAGGCGACGCGGCTGATGCCGTCCCGATGACTCCGCTTAGATGATGGGGCGCAGACCAGGCTCGTCTCGCTTGCGGAACAAGCTCTTGGTCTTAGGGTCCACGAAGATCAAGTACACGGCGAAGAGAAGTGCGATGATGGCGGCCGCATTCCGCGCCAGCGTCAACGCAAGGCCGAGGTCTTCACTCTGAAGGTAGGGGAAGACGTCCAACTGATCCGAGATGGCGTAGACCATGAAGAAGGAGACCACGAAGTAGACGGCTTTGACCTGCCAGTCGTTCCGGATTCCGGTGACGGCAAACAGAGGTATGAGCCACACCACGTACCAGGACTGGATCATGGGCGCCAGTAGGACAATCGCGGCAAACGCGAGCGTCAACCGGCGCATCAAGCGGTCGTAGTCGCCGCGGAAGACCTGCCAGGCAATGGCTCCCACCATCAGCAGCTTGCCGGCGTCGTACACCCACTTGGCCATGCCCCAGCCATCCAGTCCGAAGACGTTGAAGATAGAGGCGACTACCAAGCCGATCAGCCCGATGGGCGCGTACCAGATCCACACACTGCCCGGTGCTGACAACCCGTTGATCCACCCGAAACCAAACCCGTTGACCAGGCTCAACGCGTAGAGAAGGCCGAAGCTCAGCCCAGCAGTCAGGAACCAGAATACGAACTTCCGTGGCCAGGAGGCTCCCTTCCCGGCCCACAGAAGCCCAATGAATGGCAGGAACACCACCGTAATGGGCTTGACGGAGATGGACAGTGTTACCAGCACGATCCCCAGGATGACGCGACGCGTGGCGCAGTAGTACAGGCCGGCCAGTGCGAGACCGATCATCAGGGCGTCGTTGTGGACACTGGCAATGAAGTTTGTCAGGAAGAGCGGATTGGCTGCCGTGAGCCACAATGCCCGGTGCGGATTGACTCCATGGAGTTCCGCAAGCTTTGGCACATAGATGATGCAGAGGACGATGCCCACCAAGGCAACAAGCCTGAACAGCATAATGCTGGCTTCAGGCTGGACGTTGGTCACCCAGACCACGAACTGTTCGATCCAAAGGAACACCTGCCCGTAGGGTACCGGCGCTTCGGTCCACATCTTGTCCGCGCCCAACTGGAAGTAATTGGGGAGCGCCGAAATCCCATTCTCATATGGGTTCAGGCCTTCAACCATCAACCGCCCTTGGCCTATGTAGGCATAGACGTCCCTGCTGAACAGGGGCACGGTGAACATCATGGGCAGGCCCCAGGCAGCCACGGCCTGCAGTGTTGCTTTGCGTGCCTCCAGCCCCCAGACCCTTACGCGTTGGCCCAACCGGAGCCAAGCCCGGACAAGGAGCATTCCGCCCACAGCCAGCAGGACTATGGAGAGCGCGACGCCAATGCCTTCAGTGCGCATCCAGATAAAGAGCGGCAGCCTCCGCAGTTCGGATACTGGAGCGAGCCAGCCCACTCCCAACGAACCGAACACCATGAACATCGAACCGATGAAACCGGCGATCAACGGCGAGCGTGCGTTATCTACCTCGCTGGCTGCAGCATCCGGCGTCGGCGCTGCTGTCCCTGCCTTCTGGGCGGCGGGTACTGGCACCGTCATGTGGTCGTCATCCAATCGTTCGCCCGGTGTGTTCGGGTTAAATTCAGCGTCTTTGGGGCTTTCCGCGGCAGGAAGAAACGACACTGCCGCGCTCAAAAATCGTACCATCGAAGCACTTGGAAGCGGCCGAAGGATAGGCTAGGCGCGTGCCTATTACTAATGAACGCATCGTCTGGATCGACTGCGAAATGACCGGCTTGGACCTCAACAACGACGCCCTGATCGAAGTCGCGGCGTTGGTGACCGATTCCGAACTCAACATCCTGGGCGACGGCGTCGACGTCGTGATTAAGCCGGACGATGCTGCACTGGAACAAATGAACGACTTCGTGCGGGACATGCATACCCGTTCGAAGTTGCTGGACGAGCTCCCCCACGGGAAGACCATGGCCGAAGCCGAAGCGCAGGTCCTCGAGTACATCGAGAAGTGGGTCCCGGATCCCCGCAAAGCGCCTCTCGGTGGAAATTCGGTAGGTACAGATCGGATGTTCCTCGCCAGGGACATGCCGAACATCGTGGAGCACCTCCACTACCGCGTGATCGATGTCAGCACCATCAAGGAGCTCTCACGCCGGTGGTTCCCGCGCGCTTACTTCCAGTCACCCGCCAAGCACGGTGGTCACCGCGCTCTGGGCGACATCAAGGATTCCATCGATGAACTCCGCTATTACCGCGAGGCCGTCTTCGTTGCCGCTCCGGGTCCGGACACGGCCACTGCCCAGCGCATATCCAAGGACGTCATTGCCACTGCGGAAACCCTCGGATCCAGCGAAGCGGTGTGATCTGCGCCATTTTTGAAGGTTTTTTTGCCAAAATCGGCAAAAGTGGACTTTGCACCCCAAAACAGCAGGTAAGCTATTTGTCGTTGCCTCGAAGGAAAGCCGGTCAAACGGACTGACCTAAAAAGGCACATGGTGGGCTTAGCTCAGTTGGCAGAGCGCCTGGTTGTGGTCCAGGAGGTCGCGGGTTCAACCCCCGTAGCTCACCCCACCGAGATTGGCTCCAGAGCCGGTTTCCACAAAGGCCGCACCGGTTATCCGGTGCGGCCTTTGCTTTTAACCGAAGGCGACCCTTGGCCTCCTCCGGATCTCTGCGACAGACAAAGGAAGAACTGACATGACCGTCCTGCCAGTCACTATCTGGGGCGAACCCGTCCTGCACCGCCGGGCGAGCGAAGTCGAGGTTTTCGACGACGAACTTCGCACCTTGATCGCTGACATGTTCGAAACCAACGATGCCGCCAACGGCGTTGGTCTCGCGGCACCACAAATTGGCGTGGGCAAGCGGATCTTTGTCTACAAGTACGCCAATGACGACGACGTTCCGGAGCAGGGCGTAGTGGTGAATCCAGTGCTGACCCTCTCCAAAGTCTCCGGAGCACTGCCGGACCCGGACGAGGACGTGGAAGGCTGCCTGTCATTTCCTGGCGAGTACTACCCCCTGCAGCGCGCTGAATGGACCCGGGTCCAAGGCTTTGATGGCCACGGAAACCCGGTGGACTTCGAAGCAACCGGCTGGTTCGCCCGGATCCTGCAGCACGAGTTCGATCACCTGGACGGCAAGCTGTATGTGAACCGTCTGGTAGACAGGTATTCAAAGAAGGCGCTGAAGCAGGCCAAGAAGAAGGGCTGGGGAGTGCCTGGCCTGACGTGGATGCCCGGCGTCGATCCCGATCCGTTCGGACACTAGAACCATGTCCACCAAGCCTCACGCCGAACTCTTCAAGCTCCTGGGTATCACCGGCCCCGATGCCGCGGAGTGCGCCAACCTCCTGGCAACCCCTCCCGGGCGGGCTGCCCTTGCGGCGATGTCTGCCATGCAGGAACGGCTCGGAACGTTCCCCCTGGTCAGCATCAAGGACGATGACGCCCGTGAGGCTGACTGGATCGAAGCCCTGCTCCGCTTTGCTCCCACGGTCCACGAATACCACGTGGAGCTCGGCATCAGCCCGGCGGTTTCGGCCGCATCCTTGGCTGACGTGGGATTGCAGCTCAGGATCAACCGGCGTGTCCACGGCGACTTTGGACTTGACACCTGGAGCTGGCTGACCCTGCACATGGCTGGAAATCTCTTCCGGCTTGGCCGGCTGCAGTTCCACTTGGTCCAGTCCCCGAATGAAATCCCCGCCTCGGACGTCAGCGGCATCATCGAGCACAGCTCGTCGTGGGTATTGGGGGTCCACATTCCTGAAGACGGCGGCCTCTCCCCCGCTTTGGTGGACGACAGTTTCTCTGAGGCGCGGGTTTTCTTTTCCACGCACTTTGCGGACAAGCCAGCACCCGTGGCCACGTGCGACTCGTGGATGCTTGATCCCTACCTTGCAGAGCGCCTGCCGGCCAGCAACATCGCTTCTTTCTCCCGCCGCTTCACCCTGGATCGCTGTACTGATGCTCCTACTGATGCCGTGTACTTTACGTTCCGCCAAAGGGGGCTGGATGATCTGGACAAGCTCCCCCGCGATACGTCACTTCAGCGCGTCGTCCTGGAGAGGATCGACGACGGCGGAACCTGGCAACTGGGGCACGGTCACCTCGCGTTGTAAATAGTCTGCTGTCCTGGACAGGAGGCGAGAACACCTTTCATGGCGTCCTTTTCGGCTTGTGTCACCCACAGCTTGTACGCTGCCTTCACCGAGATTTGGCGTGCCACGTAGTGACATCGGAAATTCTTGTTACCCGGCAGCCAGGTCGCTGCGTCACCAGCGCCCTTCTTGACGTTCGCAGGACCATCAGCAGCGATCAGGTTCAGCGGATCATTGGCGAATGTTTGACGCTGTTGGGCCGTGAGTTGCTGAGCACCTTTTTGCCAAGCGTCCGCAAGAGCCACCACATGGTCGATTTGAACTGCCGAACTGGTGTCCTGGCCCCTCTGGAACGTTACTTCCGCGCCGGTGTAGGGTTCGTGAAAAGTGCCACCGGCAACCTTGCAGGAGGAGCCTTCGGTAAACACTACTGCCGCAAGGTCCCGCCGGAGGATGTCGTTGCGGGTGTCGCAGCCATTGCGGTCAGCGTCCGCCCACGCTTGCCCGAAGGCGGCCCTGTCGTAATCAGTTTTGGCGGCACGACCCTTGACGGGGATCCGTTCCAGAGCCTCGCTGGCATTTTCGGCAGCGACGGGCGCGGCTCCGCGAAGGGGCTTCATCCAGCCCTGGTTGAAGACCGGAGCTTCGCTTGGCCCGGCTACCCAAGGATCCGCGGCGTTGAATTGGCCTGTGGTGAAGTACCAGGCCAGCCCCGCTACGACGGTGGCGGCCACCAGAGCAATGATGGCCCAGGCCTGACGGGACCGGCGGCGGGCGCGTTTGTAGGCTGACCAGGTGATACTCAAGAGACTCCATCCAGTGGGGCAGACAATGTCCTACGAGCGTAGAACAAGGCCCCGACAGTATGAGCCGGTATCCACAGTGTGTAGGAGAAGTCACACTGCCGCGGAGGAGCGCCTAGTTGGTTACTGCTCCCGCATGACCCGTTGCAGATCCTCCGCTGCCACCGCAAGGAGTCCCCGCAGTTGCTCAACCCGCTGGTCAGTGACGTCACCAGCAGCGTTGCCCGCTACCGCTTGGTCCAGGAGTTTCTGGGCTTGTTTGTGATTTGCCCGGGCAACATCCAGCGCATGTTCCAAGGTGGTTTCGTGCTCCAGAGTCGATTCATTTTCCATGAACCCATTTTGGTCAGGTTTCCCGGCTGATGCCAGTGACTCAGCCGGGAAACCGTCGAATACTTCGGAGTGCTTAGGCGTCAGCCGTTTCCAGCACAGCGATGGGTGCCACGACGTCGCGTGCCGGGAATGATGGCGGGTTTACGCCGGCCATTTCTTCCATGACGCGGACAACCTGGCAGGAGTAGCCGAACTCGTTGTCGTACCAGACGTAGAGTACGAGGTTTTTGTCGTTGGAGATGGTGGCGAGGCCGTCCACGATGCCTGCCCGGCGTGAGCCAACGAAGTCCGTGGAAACAACATCGGGCGAGTCGATGTAATCGATCTGCTTGCGCAGCTCCGAGTGCAGGGACATCTCGCGCAGGTAGTCATTGACCTCGTCCCGGGTGGTGCCGTTCTCAAGGTTCAGGTTGAGGATGGCCATGGAAACATCCGGGGTAGGAACACGGATCGCGTTACCGGTCAGTTTGCCCTGCAGCTCGGGCAGTGCCTTGGCCACAGCCTTGGCGGCACCGGTCTCCGTGATGACCATGTTCAGCGCCGCCGAACGTCCGCGGCGATCACCCTTGTGGAAGTTATCGATCAGGTTCTGGTCATTGGTGAACGAGTGCACCGTTTCCACGTGGCCGTGGATGATGCCGAACTTGTCATTGATGGCCTTGAGCACCGGCGTGATGGCGTTCGTGGTGCAGGACGCCGCAGTGACGATCGTGTCCTCATCGGAGATATCCCCGTGGTTGATGCCATGCACAATGTTCTTCAGCTCGCCCTTGCCCGGAGCGGTGAGCAGCACCCGTGCTGCGCCCTTGCTCTGCAGGTGCTGGGCCAGGCCCTCGGCGTCGCGCCAGCGGCCGGTGTTGTCCACTACCAACGCGTCCTTGATGCCATAAGCGGTGTAATCCACCGTGGCAGGGTTGTCCGAGTAAATGACCTGGATCTGTACGCCGTTGGCGGTGATGGTGTTGGCCTCCTCATCCACCCGGATGGTTCCCTCAAAGGAGCCGTGCACAGAGTCACGGCGCAGCAAGCTCGCGCGCTTGACGAGGTCATTGTCAGCGCCCTTGCGGACCACAATCGCGCGAAGCCGCAGCCCGTGGCCGCCGCCGGCCTTCTCAATCAGGATGCGCGCCAGAAGACGGCCGATACGGCCAAAACCATACAGCACGACGTCGGTGCTGGTGCGGTCATCAGCGCCCCGCTTGCCCACGATCCCGGCGAGCTCGGCGCGCAGGTACTCATCCAGGGAGGCGCCGTTGCCTTCGGCCCGGAACTTCTCGGTCAAACGCGCAATATCAATCGCGGCGGCGCCGAGTTCCAGCTTGGAGAGCGCGTTCAGCAAAGGAGCGGTTTCTTCGAGCAGAAGCTCGGTGTTGCTCATCCGGCGCGCGAAGCGGTGCGCCTTGAGGATGTTCATGGTGGACTTATTGATCAGGCTCCGGCCATGGATGCTGGTGACCACATTGTTTTCCCGGTACAACCGGCCGATCACCGGAATCATGGCCTCGGCGAGAGCCTCCCGGCCCATCCACTTATCAAGACAAGAATCTGACGTCTGGCTCACAGAACTACCTTCCTTGGGTCAACCACATACGTCCTCGTATGTAGATGGCAGCGGCCGCCCGGAGTAATCCTGCGGCACATGCGCCGGCGGGCTTCGGTCCACCCACAGCGCCTTGAACGAGAGCAAAGAAAATCCGCCGGCTGCGAACGCAGTCCCGGCGGCAGAACATCTACGTTCAGTAACCATTCTAGGGCGGAAGGAAGGGGCATAGGCATCCGATGGGCGTGAAATCACTCACACGCAGGTAATCCCGGCAGTCATAAATGGATGGGTCGACCGATACGCCGGGTTCTGTCATCCTGTGCCGTTACCGGCAAAGGAGTAGCGGCCATCCATCTACGAACGCCGTTGCCGACGCCCTCCAGCAGCCTACCCGGACACTCGGGCGGGCAGCCCTCAAACGTGTCCTGTCTGGCCTTGCTCCGGGTGGGGTTTACCTAGCCTCCCCGGTCACCCAGGGAGCTGGTGGTCTCTTACACCACCGTTTCACCCTTACCTGCTGCATGGTGATGCAAACACCACTAAGCGCAGGCGGTCTGTTCTCTGTGGCACTGGCCTGCGGGTTACCCCGAGTGGGCGTTACCCACCACCCTGCCCTGCGGAGCCCGGACGTTCCTCGAGTCACTTTCGTGGCGCGCGGCCGCCTGGTCGACCCATCCGCCGTCCAGTCTACCGGCGTTGGGAGCGCTCAAAGTCCCCGGTAATATCGACTGGTGCTGATTCTGCTTCCGCCTTCCGAAGGCAAGACCCCCGCCGCCAAAGGTTCCGCCGTCAACTGGGAGTCACTGAGCTTTCCTGAACTGAACCCCTTCAGGGCGAAAGTGTTGGAGTCTTTGGGAACGGTGAGCGCGCACGAGGACGCTCTCGCACTGCTGGGCGTCGGCGCCTCCCTGCGGGACGACGTCGAACGTAACACGCGGCTGCACGCAGAGCCGGCCGCGCCGGCCCACCAGGTCTATTCGGGAGTTCTCTACGACGCCCTGGGCTACAACAGCATGACGGCAACGCAGCGCCGCAAGGCGACCGAGTCCATCCTGGTGGTCTCCGCCCTGTGGGGCGCCATTGGTTTTGGCGACCACGTACCGGCCTATCGCCTGTCCATGGGAACCGCACTTCCCGACGTCGGACGCCTCGCCTCGTATTGGAAGCCGAACCTTAACGCGGCCCTCGCCAATCGCGCTGAGGGCGAGCTTCTGGTGGATTGCCGATCGAGCACCTACGCCGCCGCTTGGACTCCCCCGGCCGTCCAGACCGTCAATGTCAACGTTTTCAACGAAGCAAATGGAAAGCGCACAGTGGTGAGCCATTTCGCCAAGCACACCAGAGGCGAGTTGGCGCGGCATCTATTGACAAGGCGTGGCAAAGCGCCGGCAACCCCGGATCAACTCCTGAAGGCTGCGCGCGAAGTCTGGACCACAGAGCTGGTTGAGGGCACAGCCCGCAAGCCACACGCCCTCAACATCATTCTGTCCAGCTAGGCCCAGCCAAGCAGGTCCGGGCCAACCTCACGTGGCCTGGCTCAGTTCCACTCTGCCGAACGGACCAGGATCACGCCTGAATCCGGGCAAAAGACAATGTCGTCGTCGGCAGCAGCCTTGACCTCCGCAAGGTCACCGGGGCTGAGCATCATGCCCGAGCCTTCGGACTTGCCATGGAACAGCCTGGCAGCACCGACTCCGCGCTTGGCGATCGTCTTTTCGTAGACGGCCAGCACTGCAGCCTCGAGCGTCTCGGCAAACGACGCCCGCTGGCCCCGAACCACCGTTTCTTCGGCCGCAATTTCCGCAATGGCTTCATCGAGTTCAGCTCGGATACTGCCGAAGGAACCCTGGATGTCGTCCACGATCGCCTGCTGGGCGGCCTGCCGCTCGCGGAGCGTATCCAGACGCTCCAGAATCTCCAGCTCGACGTCCTCGAGGTCGGAGCGGCGCTTGTTGAGCGAGGCGATGTCGTTCTGCAGCGCAACCAGGTCCTTGGACAGGCCGGTGCCGCTGTTGAGCCTGGTCTCGTCGCGTTCGATGCGGGTAGCCACCTGCTCGACGTCGGCCTCTGCGCGGCGCAATTCAGCCTCTGCGTCGTGTACCGCGACTTTCGCCGCACCCAGTTCGCCGTTCGCCACGCTCAGGGCGTCAGTCAGGTCAGTGATGCGGGGATCTGTTTCCAGGACCCGCCGGCGGCCGGCCAGCGACTTCAGCTTGGCATCCAGTCCCTGCAGTTCAAGCAATTTCAATTGTTCTGCCGGTGCTGCTTTCGCCACGCTTACCTCCGCTTGTCGCTGCCGGAACCGGGTATCAGTCACGGCCGGACCGCCTCTATGTGTCGAGGCGGTCCATGTCCTTCTAGACTCTAGTCCCCGCCGGGAGTGAGTATGAAGTCCCAGGGATCGCTGTTGGTGCTGCTGACGCGGATCTCGACGTCGTAGCCCTGGTCAGCAAGGACGTTGCCCAGCGCTTCAGCGGCTGCGGGCAACCACAGCCACTCACTCGCGAAGTGGGAAACGTCGATGAGATACGGGCGCCCGTTGATGGCACTTTCCCGCGCTTCCGAGGCCGGGTGGTGGCGCATGTCCGCAGTAACGTAGACGTCTGCGTGGCTGGCTCGAACAGCGTCAAAAAGGCTGTCGCCTGCCCCGCCGCAGACGGCAATTCGCCGCACCAGCCCGTCCTTGTCGCCGGCCACCCGGACGCCACCGGCAACTGCAGGCAGCATTTCGAAGACGCGGGCAGCGAAATCTCCCAGGGTGATGAGCTCCGGAAGGTCGCCAACCCTGCCAATACCTTCTTCCGGCAAGCCGTTGGCAGCAGTTGTCAATGGAGCCACATTTTCCAATCCGAAGGCATCGGCCAGCACGTCCGAGACCCCACCAACGGCTGAGTCCCCGTTGGTGTGGACGGTCAACAGCCCGGTACCGGACTCGATCAACCGGTGGACGGCCAGGCCCTTCGCTGATGTGGCGGCCACTGAATTCACACTTTTAAGAAGCAAGGGGTGGTGTGTAATCAGCAGATCCGCTCCCCATTCAACGGCCTCGTCAATGACGGCCAAGGTGGGATCTACAGCAAAAAGGACTTTGGTGACGGGGACATTGGGGCGACCGACCACCAGGCCTACTTCGTCCCAGTCTTCAGCCAAGGACTCCGGCCAGAGCTCTTCCACAGCCAGCAACACCTGACCGAGCGTGGGATCCCCACTGGCTTCAACTGTTTCGTCGTTTTCTGTTTCGTCATCTTCGACGGAATCCGCATCAGAAATGTCAGTGTTTACTGCTTCCATACTCTTATTCTTCCCTACTGGGCTGGATCGGGCGGTTTCGGCGCCTGCCATACCTGCCGGGTGCCGTAATTCTCCCGTAAGGTGAAGCGGGAATCATCAAGCCCTGCGATCCATTGAAGAGAACATGAAAACATTCGTACTTGGCGGTGGCTGCTTCTGGTGCCTGGACGCCGTTTACCAAAAGACCCGCGGTGTCAGCTCGGTGGTCTCCGGCTACACCGGCGGCCACGTCCGCAATCCCGACTACTACGAGGTCTGCTCAGGAACCACCGGCCATGCGGAAGTCGTGGCAGTGACCTTCGACGAATCCATGGTCCCGGAGGAAGTCATTCTTGACATGTTCTTCGCCCTTCACGATCCCACCACGTTGAACCGCCAGGGCTACGACGTCGGAACCCAATACCGGTCGTCCATGTTCTACACCACCACCGAGGAAAAGGTGCTGTTTGAGGAAGCCATCGAGCGCGCCCAAGCACTCTGGTCCGACCCCATTGTGACCGAGGTCAGCCGCCTTCCGGAGTTCCATGAGGCTGAGGAAGTCCACCAGAATTACTACGCCAAATTCCCGTACCAGGGGTATTGCCAAGTGATCATTAACCCCAAGCTGGCCAAGGCCAGGAAATATTACTCTGCATGGCTTACTGCTTAGCGGTGTTTCGTCCCGGCTGGCTAGGCTGACCTCAGCATTCCCTCTTCAGAGATAGGCGTAACTTTCATGGCAAGGATCTACGACGACGTCACGCAGCTGGTCGGTCGCACTCCGCTGGTCCGTTTGAACCGGCTTACCGAAGGCCTCGACGCGACCGTTGCGGTAAAGCTCGAGTTCTACAACCCGGCCAACAGCGTCAAGGACCGCATCGGGGTGGCCATTATTGATGCTGCCGAGAAGTCCGGCGCCTTGAAGCCCGGTGGAACGATCGTTGAAGGCACCTCCGGCAACACTGGAATCGCCTTGGCACTGGTCGGTGCAGCACGCGGTTATAAGGTCATCCTGACCATGCCTGAGACAATGTCCACCGAGCGCCGCGTCATGCTGCGGGCCTACGGGGCGGAGATTGTCCTGACCCCCGGTTCCGAGGGCATGCGCGGAGCAGTGGAGAAGGCACAGGAAATCGTTGCCAACACCGAGAACTCCATCTGGGCCCAGCAGTTCGCCAATGAGGCCAACCCTGCCATTCACCGCGCCACCACGGCCGAGGAAGTCTGGGAAGACACCGACGGCGAAGTGGACATCTTTGTTGCCGGCGTAGGCACCGGCGGCACCATCACCGGTGTTGGCCAGGTACTTAAGGAACGCAAGCCTGGCGTCCAGATTGTGGCCATCGAGCCCAAGGACTCCGCGATCCTCAACGGTGGAGCTCCCGGCCCCCACAAGATCCAGGGAATCGGTGCCAACTTTGTCCCCGAAATCCTGGACACCAACGTCTACGACGAAGTCCTGGACGCCACGCTGGAAGATTCAGTTCGCGTTGCCCGTGATCTCGGTGCCCGCGAAGGCATCCTCGGCGGCATCTCCTCCGGCGCAATCGTCTGGGGTGCCCTTGAGCTGGCCAAGCGTCCTGAGAACGCAGGCAAGCTGATCGTTGCAGTCGTCTGCGACTTTGGAGAGCGCTACATCTCCACTGTGTTGTTCGACGACATCCGCGGCTAGCACTTGGTCCGCACGCCTTCATTTCCTGTAGAAAGGTCTTTGTGAGCTTCTTCGCAAGGCTTAAGGAAGACCTCGATGCCGCCCGGTCACACGACCCGGCGGCTCGAGGCTCTTTTGAGAACTTTTTCGCCTACTCCGGACTGCACGCCATTTGGGCTCATCGGCTGACGCATCGGTTGTGGCAGAATCCGGCACTCCGTTTTCCTGCGCGCCTGATCTCCCAACTGGCCAGGTTCCTGACCGGCATTGAAATCCATCCAGGCGCTACCATTGGCCGACGGTTCTTCATCGACCACGGCATGGGCGTCGTGATCGGCGAGACATCCGAGATCGGCGAGGACGTGATGATCTATCACGGCGTGACACTCGGTGGACGTTCTCTGGCCAAGGTCAAGCGGCACCCCACCATTGGCGACCGCGTCACCATCGGCGCCGGCGCCAAGGTCCTGGGTCCCATCACCATCGGTGCGGATAGTGCCGTTGGCGCCAATGCCGTGGTGGTAAAGGATGCGCCACCGGAGTCGATCATCACGGGAATTCCCGCAACGTGGCGCCACCGCGACGCGAAGTCGGAGAGAAAGCCCGCCGTAGATCCGGCCGAGTATTACATCGAGTACCGGATCTAACCCGTAAACCGCTGATAGGCGCTCCAGAGCACCGCGTCAAACAGCCGGTCCGGGAGCACCCTGCGAAGCGCCAGGACGCTCCAGGCTCCCCTGCCCACCGGGTAGCGGGTCCTGGGGCGTTTGGCCGTTGCTGCACGGACAATTGTTGCTGCCACCACTCGCGCCGGTGTGGAAAGTATTTGACCCGACGTCGATGCCAGGGCGGCTGCCATCACGTGTGCCTGCTCCCTGTAGGGCCCTTCCGCGGATGCCTCCAGTAATCCTTGGCCTGCGACTGTCCCCCATTCGGTATCCGTCCCTGCAGGTTCGACAATCACGACGTCCACCCCGTGTGGTTTCAGTTCGAGCCGCAGCGAATCGCTCATGCCCTCCACGGCAAACTTGGTTCCGTGATACCAAGCCCCCAGGGGCTCGTACATTTTGCCGCCGATGGACGAGATATTGATGATGCGGCCCGCACCCGCCTGACGCATGGCGGGGATGACCAGTTGGGTCATCCGGGCCATGCCGATCACATTGACCTCGAACTGGCGCCTGCCTTCCGCGATGGGCACCTCTTCCAGGGAACCATAGGAGCCGTAACCGGCGTTGTTCACCAGGACGTCAATGCGGCCATGGGCTGCCTCGATGAAGGCGACGGCGGATGCCATGGACTCTTCCACAGTGACGTCCAGGGACAGCACTGTGATGCCATGGGATTTCAGGGGTTCCATCTTCTGAACCCGTCGTGCGCCGGCGTACACGGTGAAACCCGCGGCACTGAGGGCGATGGCAGTTTCGAAACCGATTCCCGTGGACGCCCCCGTCACAAGGGCAATGCGTGACGTCATGGCAGTTGTTCCTTACTGGAGCGGGAGCACCGTCACCTGTATACGGCAAAGGCCGGTTCTTCCCAGAGTAACTGGGAAGCACCGGCCTTGAGCGTAATGCTGCTAGTGGGTGTCGACGGCCGAGATCTCGGACTTGTCTTCGCCCCACAGGGTGTGGAATGTGCCTTCAGTGTCTACGCGACCGTAGGTGTGTGCGCCGAAGAGGTCGCGCTGGCCCTGGATGAGGGCAGCGGCAACACGCTTGCGGCGGAGGCCGTCGTAGTACGCCAGGGAGGACGAGAACACCGGTACCGGGATACCCAGCTGAACAGCCGTAGCCACAACGCGGCGCCATGCCGGAAGGGCCTCGGCGATCGCCTTGGTGAAGGCCGGAGCGAACAGCAGGTTGGCGGGCTTCTCTTCGGCAGCGTAGGCCTTGGTGATGTCCTTGAGCAGCTCCGCACGGATGATGCAGCCTGCGCGCCACAGGGAAGCGATCTCGTCCAGCTTCAGGTCCCAGCCGTATTCCTTGGCAGCGGAGGTCAGCATATCCAGGCCCTGGGCGTAGGAGACCAGCTTGGAGGCGTACAGTGCCTGGCGGACGTCCTCGACGAAGGTCTCGGGGATTTCCACGGACGCTTCTTCACCGGCCAACAGTTCCTGGCCAAGCTTGCGCTGCTCGGTCTGGGAGGACAGCGCGCGGGCAAAAACGGACTCGGCGATGCCGGAGACCGGCGAACCGAGCTCCAGTGCGGAGATGACCGTCCAACGGCCCGTGCCCTTCTGGCCAGCAGCGTCCACCACGACGTCCACGAACGGCTTGCCCGTCTTGGCGTCAACGTGACCCAGGACCTCAGCGGAGATTTCGATCAGGAAGGAGGACAGATCGCCCTTGTTCCATTCGGCGAAAATCTTGGACTGCTCGGCCGGCTCAATGCCTGCGCCTGAACGGAGGAGGTCGAACGCTTCGCCAATGACCTGCATGTCGGCGTATTCGATGCCGTTGTGGACCATCTTGACGAAGTGGCCTGCGCCGTCGGTACCAACCCAAGCGCAGCACGGTTCGCCGTCAACCTTGGCCGAGATCTTCTCCAGCAGCGGGCCGAGGGCGTCGTAGGACTCCCTGGAACCACCGGGCATGATGGAGGGACCGTTCAGGGCGCCTTCTTCGCCGCCGGAAACACCGACGCCAACAAAGTGGAGGTCCTTCTTGGCCAGCGCAGCTTCGCGACGACGGGTGTCCTCGTAGTGCGAGTTGCCGGCATCGATAATGATGTCGCCGGCCTCGAGCAGCGGCTCGAGCTGCTCGATGACGTTGTCAACGGGAGCTCCGGCCTTGACCATGATGAGGACGCGGCGGGGCTTCTCAAGGGAGTCGACGAGTTCCTGCAGCGTTTCGGTGCGGATGAAATCGCCGTCCGTGCCGTGCTTTTCCAGCAGGGCGTCAGTCTTTTCCACGGAGCGGTTGTGGAGAGCCACGGTGAAGCCGTTGCGGGCAAGGTTGCGGGCCAAGTTGGCGCCCATCACCGCAAGGCCGGTGACACCGATGTGTGCTGACATCAAAACTCCAATTCGTTCGTGTACAAACAGTCCCCGTTCCCCTATGGGGGCACGCAGGAAGCGATTTCATAACCAGGGGCTGTAATAAACCATACGTATTTAAACCTTGGGCGGGAAAGCGGCGCCCACGTTGTGGAACAGCGCCGCGTCATAAACAGTCTATGATGACCGGCCGACGCAACCGACTCGCGGGTGGCGCCCTGACACGTGGTCCCACGCGCCGCACTCCCCGCCCCATTATGCTTACCTCTATGTCAACCAGCCTCCACCACCGCGCCGTTGAGCATTTGGGAACCCGGATTGTCGGTGGTGCTCTTCCTACCGGCCACGTCATGTTGGCGGAGCACCTGGAAGACGAACTTAACGTGTCCCGTTCCGTGGTCCGCGAAGCCGTCCGGGTACTGCAATCACTAGGGCTTGTGGAAACCATCAAACGGGTGGGTATCCGTGTCCTCCCCGCCCACCGATGGAATCCGTTCGACCCCTTGGTGATTCGTTGGCGACTGGCCGGTGAGGGCCGTGGCGCCCAGTTGCGATCGCTCGCGGAGCT
The DNA here is from genome assembly GCF_900108925.1 of Arthrobacter sp. yr096. NCBI lineage: Bacteria > Bacillati > Actinomycetota > Actinomycetes > Micrococcales > Micrococcaceae > Arthrobacter > Arthrobacter sp. yr096. The sequence continues at coordinate 106,383 of NZ_FNYI01000010.1, forward strand.
GCGTTCCGCCGTCGAGCCTGTTGCCGCAGAACTTGCTGCCGGAAACGCTCCGGAAAGCCTCCGGCAGGAGTTGGTGGGCATTTCGCTGGCCATGAAGGAGTCCGGCGATGCCGGCGATATGGCCAGGTTCCTTGAATTGGATATCCGGTTCCATGCGTTGGTGTTGTCCGGCTCGGGTAACGAGATGTTCGCCAACCTGATTGGCCAGGTCACCGAGACCCTCACCGGGCGTACTGTGCATGGCCTCATGCCCGAACACCCCCAACAGCAGGCGCTTCAATGGCACATGGACGTGGCCCATGCGATCGACGCCGGCGATGGTCCCCTCGCCCGCGAATCCGCTGCCAAGATCATGCGGCAGACCATCGCGGAGCTGGCACCCAGCTGGGATGACCAGCCCCGCGTCTTTGTCCCCGTTTCCAGGAACTAGCCAGCCGGATTAGTCCTGGAAGTTCAGCAGAACCTTTCCGGACTCAGCCGAGTTCTTCGCCACGTCAAAGGCCTCAAGGCCGTGTGCGAGGTCGAATTCGTGCGTCACCACGGGATCCACAAACAATGAACCGTCGGCCAAAGCCTCGATGACCTGGTCGATTTCGTCGTTAAACCGGAAAGATCCCAGCAGTTCGAGCTCGCGCGTGATGGCGAGGGAGATGAACACGGGCTGGGGGCCGGACGGCAGCAGTCCCACCATCACCACTTTGCCCCCGCGGGCAGCACCCTTGATGGCCGAGGCAAGGCCGTAATGGCTGCCCGATGATTCAATGACGACGTCGGCCTCCACGGCTGCAATGGCGTCCGCTGCATCGCCCTTCAGGACGGCATCCGCACCGACGGCACGTGCGATCTCCAGCGGCTTGTCATGCATGTCCACGGCGACTATGCGGGCTGCTCCGGCGCGCTTCAGCACGGCAACCGCCAGCGCCCCAATGGGTCCGCTGCCGATCACGAGGGCCGTCTTTCCCTTGACGTCGCCCGCGCGCGCGACGGCATGCCAAGCAACGCTGGCCGGTTCAACCAGCGCGGCCGTACGCAGAGCCAGGCCTTCCGGCAGCGTCCGGAGCATGCGGGAGGGCAGGTTGGCGTAGCGACTGAACGCACCATCCGTATGCGGATACCGCGCGGCGCTTCCCAAGTACGTGCAACCCGGGGATAGGTTGGGCCGGTCCTCGGGGTATCTGGCGTCGCCGGGGGCGGGCGTGGCGGGGTGAACGGCCACGGGCGTTCCTGCGGCCGGGCCGGAACCGTCGGCCGCTTGCTGGAGAACCACACCGACGATTTCGTGGCCCAGGACCATGGGCTCCTTGAGGATGGACTCCCCTGCTGCGCCATGCAACCAGTAGTGGAGGTCCGATCCGCAGATGCCGCCATAGGCAATCTCCACGATGGATTCGTTGGAGGCGGGCTCCGTCAGCGGGATGTCCTCAATGCGCAGGTCACCCTTGCCGTGGGCCACCACAGCAGGACCTGAGGAAGGAAGTGTGATGCTCATCAGACCACCACCGTCATTCCGCCGTCGACGAAGATCGTCTGGCCGTTGACGAAGTTGGACGCCTGGGACGCGAGCCACACCGTAGGTCCGGCAAGGTCGGCGACAGTGCCCCAACGGTTGGCCGGGGTGCGGCCAAGGATCCATGAATTGAAGTCGGCGTCGTCCACCAGGTTCTGGGTCATTTCCGTGTGGATGTATCCCGGCGCGATCCCGTTGATCTGCAAGCCCGACGCAGCCCACTCGGCCGTCATGGCGCGGGTCAGGTTACGGAGTCCGCCCTTGGCCGCCACGTAAGGGGCGATGGTGGGGCGGGCCAGGTCAGTCTGGACCGAACAGATGTTGATGATCTTGCCTTGCCCTCTGGGAATCATGTGCCTGGCGGCTTCGCGGCCCACCAGGAAGGCACTGGTGAGGTCCGTGTTAATGACGCGGTCCCAGTCCTTGACGTCCAGATCAAGCATGGGCACACGATGTTGGATCCCGGCGTTGTTAACCAGGATGTCCAGCGGTCCCACGTTCTGCTCGATCCATGCCACCCCGTCAGCGGCTGCTGCGGCGTCGGTGACATCGAAAGCACGGCTGCGGACCCGGCCTTCCGGGTAGTCGGCGGCCATGGACTGCTGGGCGGCATCAAGCCGCTCAGCGTTGATGCCGTTGAGCACCACTATTGCTCCGGCGTCGGCTAGGCCCCTGGCCAGGGCGTTGCCGATCCCCCGGCTTGAACCAGTGACCAGGGCAACCCGCCCGGTCAGATCGAAAAGTCCACTCATAGTTTGTTCTTCATTCCTTCAGGGTTGAGGCCGGGTCACTTGCTGACTGACGTCGCGGCTGGTGTCCGGCTCAGGTTGGCGATGGTTTGGCGGACGACTGCGAGGTCTTGATCGCCCAGCCCTTGGCGCTTGAGTTCGGCGTAGAGCCCTATGGCGGCCGTGGCGAGCGGTACGGCCGATCCAACAGCTTCCGCGCTGTCCAGGACAAAGCCAAGATCCTTGTGCATGAACTTGGCCGGCCCCGTGGGTGCATAGTCCTTGGCAGCCAGGCGTGGGCCAACGTTCTCCAGCACCCTGCTTCCGGCCAGGCCGCCTGAAAGGACCTCGAAGAGTGCCCCTACGTCCATACCGGAGCGTTCGGCGAGTTCGGCCGCTTCAGCGAGTGCCGCCGTCGTGGTTCCGACGATGAGTTGGTTGCAGGCCTTGGCGAGCGATCCCGATCCAAGCGGCCCCATGCGCCGCACGGTGGTGCCCATGGTTTCGAAGAGCGGCCTGAGACCATCAAAGTCCGGCTCAGCGGCACCGACCATGATGGCAAGCGTTCCGCTTTTCGCGCCCGCCGTCCCCCCGCTGACCGGTGCGTCCACCACCGCAGCGTTACCGCCGCTGGCCTGACGAACGGTCTCGCCAAAACGCTGGACTGCCGTTGGAGAGACGCTGCTCATCACGACGACGGCGGTACCTGGCTTGGGCGGCTCGCTTCGCCAGGATTCGAGCAGCGCTGCGGACGCTTCTTCAATGAACGGCAGGTCAGGGAGCATGAAGATGATGGCATCTTCATCACGGAGGTCGGCCACCGCAGCTGCGCGACCGACGCCGGCGAGGCCCGCGAAGGCGGTATCCGAGCGGTTCCAAGCGATGACACCCCAGCCAGCCTTGGCGATGTTGGCAGCCATGGGCGCCCCCATGAGTCCAAGGCCCACAAAGCCCACACGTTTGCTGGTCATGTTGGGTAACACCTCACTTCTTCGTGGTCATGTAAGCAAATTCTGTTCAATATCCTAGCCGTCATTCAGTATGATGAACACTATGACGACTGATGAACTTACCATCGCCATCGCTGTACCGCTCGAAGCAGAGCACGTAGAGCTGATCCGCGCTGTAGATCCCTCCGTAACAGTTCTCTACGATCCCGAGCTGCTGCCCCCAGAGCGCTTCCCCGCCGATCACGCCGGCGACCCGGATTTCAAGCGGACACCCGAGCAGGAAGAACGCTACTGGGCCATGCTGAACCGCGCCCGGATCCTGTACGGCTTCCCCAACGAAAGCCCGGCCGGACTCGCGCGCATCGCGGCCAGCAACCCGCACCTGCAATGGATTCACGCCATGGCGGCCGGCGCCGGTGGAGCCGTCAAAGCTTCCGGACTGGACACTGAAACCCTTCGGAAGTTCCGCGTCACCACATCTGCCGGCGTTCACGCACTGCCCCTGGCTGAGTTCTCTGCCTTCGGTATCCTCAACGGCTTCAAGCGCACCGCGGAGATGGCACAGGATCAGGCCGCCAAGTTCTGGCCGGAATTGCGGACGCCCACCAAACTCGCCAACGGCTCCAGAGTTGTCATCGCCGGCCTCGGTGAAATCGGCATGGAAACGGCCAGGATCGCGCGCGCCCTGGGCATGAAGGTCAGTGGCACCAAGCGCAACGTCGAAGAGATCGAAGGCATCGAGCAGGTGACTGGCAACGATGGCCTCCCCGGCCTGCTCGCTGATGCCGACGCCGTCGTCAACACACTGCCCGGCACTCCGTACACGGAAAAGCTGTTCAATAAGGACATTTTCTCCGCGATGAAGCCGGGGACCGTGTTCGTAAACGTGGGTCGCGGAACCGTGGTGGATGAGGAAGCACTCCTCGAAGCCTTGGACAACGGCCAGGTCTCTTACGCCTGCCTTGATGTCTTCGCAGTAGAACCGCTCCCCCAGGACAGCCCCCTCTGGAGCCACCCCAGGGTGTTGGTCTCGCCGCACACCTCTGCCTTGAGTTCAGCGGAGAACCGCCTCATCGCGGAGCGGTTCTGCAGCAACCTGCGGGCGTTCCTGAGCGGCGGCGAATTGCCTCACTTGGTTGATCCTGTCCACTTCTACTAGGCAGCTGCCACCCAGCGGTGGCGTTCATCCGTTCCGCGCAATGGGCACGGCCAAGGGCAACCCTGGCCGTGCCCATTGTCGTAAAGCGTGCAGTAGCATCGCCTCATGAAACCCGTGGAGAACCCACAACCAAGTGTCGTGCGGCTGTTTCCGGACTACGGTGACACGGTGCTCTGGCTCAACCTTCCCATCGACTATGAACTCACAGGCCTCCCGGGAGACCTGGTGGACGAGCTTCGCGCGTGGGAACTGTCTTACTACGCGTCTTTGACTCCGGAAATCAAATGGAAGTCGGCGGCTCTGGCTACGCGGTTCACCGAGGAGGGCAACCGCCTGGCCCAGCGCGTGGCGGACGAACTCGGCCCGGGCTTCGAGATTGAGTTCAGGTCTTACGAAGAAGGCGTACCCACCCGCCGGTTCCGGGGTATTGCAGCCGCCAATGCCACGGCGGTTGCCGCATTCACTGCACTGGTGACGGAATCACGGGACGAACGGTTAAGAATCTCCGACGCCGTTGCGTCTTCCGGACAAGGCGGAATCACGGGGTGGTACGCCTATGCGCCCCGGTCAGGCAGTGTATTCGAGTCACCCCCAGCCGGGCAGGAATAGCCAGCATCCCTCCCGCTCAGGCCCACACAAGAACAGCGCGGCACTCTCCACGTGGAGGGTGCCGCGCTGCGCTGCCGTGAATACTGCTGCCGTGCGTAGTGAGGAAGTTACTTGGCGTCTTCCGTGCTGACGAGGTCGCGTCCCGCCGTCTCCGGGGTGAAGAACGTGGTCACGAAGGAGATCAGGGCCAGCACCAGTGAGTAGATGGCGAGGACCAGCCATGAGTGGTTCGTGGCAGCCAACATGAGGGCACCCAGCAGAGGTGCCAGTCCACCGGCCAGGACCGCTGAGATTTCGCGGCTCATGGCCACTCCCGTGAAACGGTACTGGGATCCGAAAAGCTCCGGCAGCAGCGGGCACTGAGGGCCCAGCATCGACTGAACGCCGATGGCGATGCCAACCGCCATGACAACCCACACCAAGGTGACGTTGCCAAGGGTCACCAGATAAAACGCGGGGACGGCGATGATCGCCTGGAACAGTGCACCGTAGCGGTACACAGGGACACGGCCGTATCGATCCGACAATGCACCGAAGGTCACCACCATGACAGCCGCGAAGCCTGCCGCGATCAGGAGCCCCACCGGACCAATGGAGTTGTTTCCAGCAAAGACGCCGGCGGGCATGCTCATGAAGGACACCAGAAGCGCGGAGTAGATCGACGAGTTGCCGTTCTCGCCCATGCGGAGACCGATACCAATCAGCACATTCTTCTTGGAGTGCTTCCACAGGGCACCGATCGGGTTCTTTACCACGTTCTTGTGCTTCTCCAACTCCTGGAACGCAGGAGTTTCCTTGAGCTTGAGACGAATAAAGATGGCAACGGCAATCAGGATGAAGCTGGCCAGGAACGGCACACGCCATAGCCAACCCTGTAGTACGGACTTGTCTGCCAGCGTAATGAGGGCAAAGGTTCCCGCACCGAGGAGAGTACCCAGCTGGATCCCCACAAACGGCAACGACGCAAAGAAACCACGACGGCGGCGCGGTGCCACTTCAGAGATAAGAGTGGTTGCTCCAGCCTGTTCAGCTCCAGCGCCAAGGCCCTGGATGATCCGCAACGTCACCAACAGCACCGCACCCAGCATTCCCGCTTGCTCGAACGTGGGAAGCAAGCCGATGGCAAAGCTTGCCGTTCCCATCAACGCGATGGTCAGGATCAGGACCATCTTCCGGCCGAAGCGGTCTCCAATGTAACCAAAAATCAGTCCACCGAAAGGTCGAGCCGCGAATCCCACACCGTAGGTGGCGAAAGATGCAATCAGGGCACCGTCAGGGCCCAGGGGCGAAAAGAACAACGGCCCAAAGATCAGGGCGGACGCCAGGCCATAAATGTAGAAGTCGTAGTACTCCAGGGCCGAACCGACGGAACTTGCCAGCGTAGCCCGCCGAAGTTGTTCCGGCTCAACTACAGCGTCGTCAGCCTCGGCTGCGAGCTTTGCATTAGTACGAGTTATCACAAGCACTCCCTCAAAATCACCCCGGGCCCCCGTTGGCCCAGCGAGATAGTGATGGCATCACCGCCAAGATCACTATGATGAACAGCGTACAGCGTGTTGAACGGACTGCCAAGGTTGTAATCAGATTTATTTGAATTACCCCATGGGGTTGCCCAAGGAACGGGCCAACTCCTTGAGCTCCTTGACCATGAGGGCTCCCTGCTCCTCCGAGTACGTAGCCTTGAGAGCTGTCACAGATAGCCCCAGACTGGGTCCATGGGCCCCGTGTGTCGGCACCGGCACTGCCAGGCAAACCACTCCCACTGTCGACTCCTCATCTTCGAAAGCGAATCCCTGTTTGCGAATGGTGGAAATCTGCGCCTTGAGCTCTTCGGCCCTGCGAAGGGAGTTGGCCGTCATGGTGGGCAGCTCCATTCCGTCCGGGAACATCGCATCGATATCGTGATCATGCAATTGGGCCAAAAGGGCCTTACCCACCCCGCATAGCGATACGGGCATTTTGTCGCCGATGTTGGAGGTCAGCCTGACCGCAGGGTGCCCTTCGTACCGGGCCAGGTAGATCACATGGTCGCCGTCCAGCATGGCAATTCGCACGGTCTCGCCGGAAAGTGTGGGAGCTTGCTCGCAATACTTGTAGAACTCCTGGACTTCGTCGAGCCGGCTGAGATAAGCGGCGCCGAGCTCAACCAGCTTTCGCCCCAAAGCGAAGTCTGCACCCTGCCTGGTGATGAGGCGCGCTTCCTCGAGCGCCAGCAACAGATTGGACGTCGAAGACTTGGGAATTCCGAGCTCCCGCGACAAGTCACTCAGGGTCAAACGACCCGACGGCGACTCCGCAAGGGCCTCGAGGACGGCGGCGGCGCGGGTCACTGCGGGTGCCGGCGACGAAGCGCCCAACCCTTCGGAGCGGGTGGTGCGGGAATCGGCCATGATTCTCCTTCGTCAGTACATTCTTTTGTTCATTCTGCTGAACAGTACCCATCATAGTGGCATGGCGTGACCTCTTTGAGGTCAGAGCCGGTCGGATCATCGACATGACATGGCGCCCTGGGGGCCCTGCTTTCCAAAACCCAAGAGTTCGCTGTATATTCATTTTCGAGCTCTCCACCGCGGCATCCCCCAATAGTCGTGGTGGAGAGCTCATCCACTTCCCGGCTCGTAGCCTATGCCGCAGCGACTTCCTCGCCTCGCAGGCACCAGCCCCCACCGGCCCCGTCCCGTACCAGCTCCCACGTAGCGATGCTGGACCGGACATTGCTTCCCAGCCGAACCTGGACTTGCCAGACCTCTACATCCACGCGGCCCTGGCCCCTGGGCATGCGCTGGGACGTCTCCCACCACGGCACACGCTCGAACCACCGGACAGGCTCCACCACCATTTGCCATTCCCGGCTGCCTCTCACGACGGCGGTCGGCGCGCCTTGGGCGGTGGATCGGATATAGACGTGCTCCATGGGCGAAACATTAGGAGTTGCCACTGACATTCTTAGTCTTCCGATGTGTCAGAAGGCACCGCCATGAATGCACTGGCCCGGAAGTGCTGGGAAGGACGCAAAAAACCCCACCTTCCTGGCCATAAGGCTTGGAAGATGGGGTTTTACTTTGTGGGTTTTACTTTGTGGGTCCTACCGGGATCGAACCGATGACATCCACGGTGTAAACGTGGCGCTCTACCAGCTGAGCTAAAGACCCAAGTCGCAGTATCAGTGCCTCAGCGCTTCAACCAACGAACAATGACTCTACATGATCAATCACCGGAAACGCCAATCGGCTCAACAGCCTCTGGAAGATCAGGTAATTCCCGAGCCAAATACTCCAAAGCGCCACTAACTCCTTGCTCGATTTTGAGTTCGGCAAATTGGTCGCCGCGGGTAGCACCCCTGTTGATGATGACCACTGGCTTGCCAGCTTTTGCGGCATGCCGCACAAATCGAAGGCCGCTTTGGACGGTCAAGGACGATCCTGCCACCAGCAGCGCATCAGCTCCGTCCACCATGGCGTAGGCACGAGCCACACGAGCCTTGGGGACGTTCTCGCCGAAATACACAAAATCGGGTTTGAGCGTTCCGCCACATACAGGACAAACTGCCATGACGAAGGACGTGATGAGTTCCGGATCCTCGACCGTCGCGTCGGCGTCCGGTGCGATCTCCACCACCCCGGACTCCAGCACAGCTTCCACAAACCCTGGATTGACTTCCTCCAGGATGGCTGCAATCAGCCGTCTGCTGAAGGTATGCCCGTTTTCCAAGCAGATGACTTGATCAAAGCGGCCGTGGAGATCCACTACATTAACGCTGCCCGCATCCTCGTGGAGCCTGTCCACATTCTGGGTGATGAGGCCGGACAACAGCCCGCGGCGTTCCATCAGTGCCACGGCGGCGTGTCCAGTGTTGGGGTCGGCATGCCGCAGGTGGGACCAGCCCAGATGGTTCCGGGCCCAGTATCGCCGCCGGTTGGCCTCACTGCCGATGAACTCTTGATATGTCATGGGGTTCCGCGGCGCAGATCCCGGCCCCCGGTAATCGGGGATGCCGGAGTCCGTGCTAAGCCCGGCTCCCGTGAGCACCGCCAGACGCTTACCGCTCAGGACGTCGAGGGCCAGTCCAACAGCATGGAGCTCGCTGGGATCGAGCTCTGCTCCAGGAGCGGGCTCCATACTCGCAAATCCAGTCATGCCAACTCCGGGCCGGCCAAGGTTCATGGCTTCTGTTACTCCAAGTCCGCCAAGGCCCGGCGGTATTCAACAAAGTCCCGGGCTTGGCCTCGTGGGTTGACAACGACGTAGCGCACAACGCCGAAGCCATCGATGATGAACGTCCCCCTGAGGGCCATTCCGCTTGAGGCGTCGAAGACTCCATATTCCTTCGCGACTGCACCGTGCGGCCAGAAATCCGCCAAGAGGTCGAACCCCAGCTGTTCTTGCTCTGCATAGGCCCGCTGCGCGAACTTACTGTCCACAGAGATCCCCAGCACAGTGGCGTTTGAATCTGCGAACGTCGATAAATTGTCGCGAATCTCACACAACTCTCCGGTGCAGATGCCGGAGAAGGCAAAGGGGTAAAAAACCACCACAACGTTGCCCCCGCGGTAGTCAGACAACCGGACAGGCTCACCGTATTGGTTCAGCAGCTCAAAGTCCGGCGCCAACTGCCCTACTTCAGGAACCAGCCCTGGAGCGGGCGCGTGCTGGACTTCCGTCACTTGTTCTTCTTGGGCACCAAGCGCGTTGCGCTCCAGTCCTTCGAGACCCCGGCAGAGGTAGTCAGGTGGAGGCCGGACGTCGGTGCGGCGTCCTGGATGTCTGCAGGCGACACATAGTTGTCACGTCCTGACTTGGGCGTGAGAACCCAGACAACGCCGCCTTCCTTCAACGTGGTGAGCGAATCCATGAGGGCATCAACAAGATCACCGTCGCCATCCCGCCACCAAAAAACAACGGCATCCACTACGTCATGGTCGTCTTCATCCAACAGCTCGGAGCCCGTGACATCTTCAATATCGTCACGCAAGTCGAAGTCGACGTCATCGTCGTAGCCGCGCTCCTGAATCAGATCCCCATCTTTGAAACCCATTCGTTCCGCCACATTTACCGATGTGGCGGCGTCGGCCTCGCTCACGTTTCCTCCTTTTGAAGTGACTTCCATTACTAACAGCCAACACCCTTTGGGCGTGTGCTTCAAGCCATTGTCCCTGCCCCGGGCCACATTCCGCACTACCTGGGGTGTTTCGAGGCTGCGACAATGACGTGCTTTCCGTCACGGAGCCCAGCAAGGTGTGACATACAACGCCCTTGAGGGCCTGCGGCTACGCATCGCAGCGCCGTCAAAGCTAGAGTGGCCATGAGCGCTCTGGCTGCAGGGCGATCGCCCCGCAGAATTCTACTGGGCAGCCAAGCGCTCACAAGACCTGCCCGGCGCATCCGACCGGGCTGTTGAAACCGAGATGTCGCACACGACGCGTTCACGACGGGCAGTTACCCTGCCAGACCTGAGGCGCCGATGCATGCGCCTAAAGGAAGGTTGGACGTGGCTGCAGGAGAAGAGACCTCACACATCCTCAGCGGGTTGACTGCCCAGCTGCCTGATCGTGATCCGGAAGAGACCGCGGAGTGGATTGAGTCCCTTGATGCGTTGATCGCGGAGCAGGGTACCGAGCGTGCCCAGTACATTATGCGGTCGTTGTTGCAGCGGGCTGGTGCCCGGTCGGTGGGTGTGCCGATGGTGACGACCACTGATTATGTGAACACGATCCCGGTGGACCAGGAAGCGCCGTTCCCGGGGAACGAGGAGTTCGAGCGCCGGTACCGGGCGTATATGCGGTGGAACGCCGCGGTGATGGTCCACCGGGCGCAGCGCTCCGATATTGGTGTGGGCGGGCATATTTCCACGTATGCCGGTGCCGCGACGTTGTATGAGGTGGGGTTCAACCACTTCTTCCGCGGCAAGGACCACCCCTCGGGCGGGGACCAGGTGTTCTTCCAGGGCCACGCGTCGCCGGGCATGTACGCGAGGGCGTTCATGGAAGGCCGGTTGAGTGAGGAGGATTTGGACGGGTTCCGTCAGGAAAAGTCCAAGGAAGGCCACGCCCTGTCCTCGTACCCGCACCCGCGGCTGATGCCGGACTTCTGGGAATTCCCGACCGTGTCGATGGGTATCGGCCCGATGAACGCGATCTACCAGGCCCAGTCCAACCGGTATCTGCAGAACCGTGGCATCAAGGACACCAGTGACCAGCAGGTCTGGGCGTTCCTCGGCGACGGGGAAATGGACGAGCCCGAGTCCCGTGGCCTGCTCCAGCTCGCCGCGAACGAGAACCTGGACAACCTGAACTTCGTGATCAACTGCAACCTCCAGCGCCTGGACGGGCCGGTGCGCGGTAACGGCAAGATCATGCAGGAACTCGAAGCGTTCTTCCGCGGCGCGGGCTGGAACGTGATCAAGGTCGTCTGGGGCCGGGAATGGGACACCCTGCTGGAGAACGACACCGACGGGGCGTTGGTGAACATCATGAA
>NZ_FNYI01000007.1:0-235002 GCF_900108925.1 Arthrobacter sp. yr096
GCTTTGCGGATGTGGGGCGGGAAGATGCGGGTGGTTCGTCCGATGTCCAGGACGCGGCCTTGGCTGCCGAGCAGGACGGGGATGATGTCGGCGTCGCAGGCGATTTTGCGGATGGTGTTGGGGTGTAGCGGGCCGGTGAAGGTCGCTGTTCCGGAGCTGAGCGGGTTCGGACCCGTGCCGGTGGTGTCGGCGTGGTTGGGCTCGTCGGGATGGTTGGTGTGGCGGGGTTCGGTGGTGTGCCCGTTGTGGTTGGGCTTGTTGTGGTGGGTGAGTTGTTCGAAGAGGTGGCGGTGGTCGATGGTGACGGTGAGTTGGGGTCGGAGTCCGCCGTTGGAGGGTAGTTTCCCGGTGCTCATCGCGAGGGCGCAGGCGCCGACGAGGCCGTTGAGTAGTTTCTGGGCGCGGGTGCGTCGGTCCAGGCCCGGTTCGGTGGGGGATTCCGTGGGGGTTTCCGTGCTGGTTCCGTCGTCCGGGGTGTGACCGGGTTCGGTGGTGTGACCGGGTTCGGTGGTGTGACTGGGTTCTGGTGTGGTGAGGCGGGGGTTGGTGGCGGTGTTCATGGCGGTGGTGAGGGCTTCGATTTGTTCGTCGGTGGCGAAGATTTCGAGGTGGTGGAGTCCGTGGCGGCGTCGGCGGCGCAGGAACGCGCCTTGGAGTTGGCGGAGGGCTTCTTCTGAGGGTTCCGGGCCGTCTTGGTCGATTCTGTCGGACCAGGCTTTGGCCATTTTGGCGACGAAGTCGGGGTCGGTTTCCTTCGCGGTGGCGGTGAGGGCTTGTTCCATCAGGGTGATGGTGTCGTCGTCGGTGAGGTGGCGGGTTTTGTCCAACGCGGCACTGATGATGGTCGCGGAGCGGGACGGGAGCAGGGCTGAGGAGTGGGCGTCGGCGAGGATCTCGCGGCGGGCGGGAATGTGCTGGCCGGTCATTCCTGTCTGGGGTAGGACGTCGTTGGCGAGGGCGAGCCGGCGGCGGGCTTCGCTGATGCTGATCCTTAGCCGGGCGCGCAGGAACTCGGCGGCGTTCCGGTACCCGTCGTCCAAGGGACTGGCCGGGCTCCCGGCCTTCGCGGCACCGGCACTACCCGCCACCCAGGCGGCTGCGCCCGGTGTGGCTGCGCTGTGTTTACCCGTGGCTGCGCCCGGTTGGGCTGCGCTGTATGTACCCGTGGCTGCGCCCGGCTGGGCTGCGCCCAACGCCACAGAGTCGACCGGGTTGTCCGCACCCACGGCCGGTTCAGCCCATCCAGTCCGCCACTCCGGCGCTGCAGATGACGACCCTCTCTGCGCGTTCTGCGCCTCGTTCCGGGTCCGTTCGACGGCTTGGGCCGCCACCACCTGCAAGTACTCCAGAACCCGGGCAAACTCCTCGACTTTGCCGGCAAAATCCGCAGCCTCTACGAAACCAAATGACCGAGCCTCCGCAGCGGCGGATTCGCGGAGCGATGCCAAGGAATCGGCAGCCCGGGCAAGCGGGCCGACGGTGCCTGGAGCAGACTGCGTGCCCGATTCGATCAGACCGGCCATGCGCTTGATGTCGGCCGCCGGAATCACCCGCATGCCAAAACCATCGCCATCCGGGCCGACGTAAGTACGTGCACTCACCTTTGAGGACCCGTTGATGGTGTCCAGACCCCACATCAGCCCTGTTCCCGGCCGCTCGCCCGAAAAGGCGGACATCGTTACGGGGCCGTTGAACGCGGCTCGGAGCGGGGCGGGCATGTCCGCAGATCGTCTGGACAGGCCACGCGTCAGCACGCCGGGCGTCCCTGCCCGCCGTGCCAAAACCTGCCCGTTGCTTCCCATGAATCAACCTTGTCACCAGGGTCTGACATTATTAGCCGCGGCCGGTGCCCACCGCAGAAATGCTTTTGGGGGTGGTCACTGGACACTCTCGCGCTGCCCGGATCCCGCCCGCTTCCTGCTCCGCCGCCACGGCTGCAGAGTATGAACGACGGCGACCTGCAGCCGTCGTGGGTGCGCGGGTCGAGGTGCCTGGAATCCATGTCTCCGTGGGAGGCCGGTCTTGTGCGTCGGGTGACCTGTTGAACGACAGCGACCTGCCGCCGTCGTCGTCGGCATATTGGTCCCACTGGGGCGTGCCGCGCGAAGGGTGGTTACGGTTTCTGTGACGCTGCGGCGGCGGGCTCCAGGTCGGCCAGGGTGAGGGGATGTGCGGGGGCGTCAGGGAAGGGCACTGTGGAGGTCACGGCAAGCTCGGCGTCCACATGGACCAGCTCGCCTGCACCCAGAGGCCGCCAGCCCGGGTTGTGGTCCATGGGTTCGGTGGCAAAGAGGACATGCGGGGAACGGGCCAGCTCCGTACTGCGGGTATGGATTCGTTTGCTCCGGGCATCCAGCGGTGCGGGTGGATCAGGCGGGGAAGCGGGGTCCCGTTCCAGCATGAACAACGGGTGGATGGCTGGGTACCTGAGGGCCCACATGTCCGTTGCCGTGGACAGGATGAAGTTCAGGCTGAAGACGGGGAGCTCGCGGGCAATCCAGGCGATGGCTTGGACGATGCCCGCGCCGACGTCCCCAGCTGCGCGGCGGGTCTCGGCGGTGATGAGCGCAAAGAGCCGCTCGCTGTCGGACTGACCCAGCACCAGGTCCATCACTCCGAGTTCGGTGAGGCGTTGATCGAGCTGCTCGAGCCCGTGGAACACTCCGTTATGCGCAAACAAGCGTCCGTCCTGCTCGAACGGATGTGTGTTGACCATGGTGAGGGCGCCGGTGCTGGCGTACCGCACATGGGCCAGGAACGTGGTGCTTCTCAGGTCGCGCGCTTCACGGGCGAAGGCGTGATCCTCCCAGGCGGCCAGCGGCTGTTTGGCCACGTGCGCCTTGCCTGCCGCATCGAAGGTCCCAATGCCGGCCCCGTCCGGCTCCCGGCGGCTCTGGACGGAGAGGCTGTCAGGGGCATTCAACAGCCAGAACGTGGCGCGCACCGGCCGGGGACCGGCATGCAATCCGAAGAGACGGCACATCCGGGGGCCTCCTTTCCGAACGTCAGTGGTGGAATCCTTCGGCCTGCTGATCCACAGGCATGGGTGCTGTGAGGCTATCGAGGTAGTCGACTTCCTTCTTGAGGTCGGCCAGGAAACTTGAGGCGAGGTCGCGCGTAAAGCCGTTGCGGACAACGATCCTTTGGACCGTGACTTCACTGAGCCCGTCGGGCAGTGGATACGACGGAACCAGCCAGCCGTTCATCCGCAGGCGCTCTGACAGGTGGTGGAGGTTCCAGTGTTCCGTGTGGCCATCAGTGAGTTGCCACGCAAACACCGGGATATCCGAGCCGTCGCTCCACAGGGTGAACGCGTCCATGGCTCCGATCTCGTTGGAAAGGTACAGCGCCACGTCGCGTGACGTTGCCTGGACGGACCGGTAGCCGGCGAAGCCAAGGCGAAGGAAGAGGTAGTACTGCAGAAGCACCTGGGCGCCGGGCCGGGAAAAGTTCAGGGCGAAGGTGGGCATATCCCCGCCGAGGTAGCTGACGTGGAAGATCAGATCCTCCGGAAGTGCCGCCGCATCGCGCCATACAACCCACCCCAGGCCCGGGTACACCAGCCCGTATTTGTGGCCTGAGGTATTGATGGAGGCCACACGGGGGAGCCGGAAATCCCACACTGTTTCGGGTTGCAGGAACGGGGCCACCATCGCTCCGGAAGCACCGTCCACATGGATGGGAATATCCAGGCCGCGGCGTGCCTGGATATCGTCCAACGCCTCGGAGATCAGTTCCACGGGTTCGTACCTGCCGGTGTAGGTCACTCCCAGGATGGCCACGACGCCGATGGTGTTCTCATCCACGTACTGATCCAGGTCATGGCCGTCCAGCGTGGGGTGCTCGGCTGAAACCGGCACAAAGCGGGGCTCCACGTCCCAGTAGTTGCAGAACTTTTCCCAGCACACCTGCACTGCGGAGCTGAGGACCAGGTTGGGTTTATCCGTGGATTTGGCGGCGGCCTTCCGTGCATGTTGCCAGCGGCGTTTCAAGGCCAACCCGCCCAGCATGCAGGCCTCGGAGGATCCGATGGTGGAGGTGCCGATGCTCTTCTCAGGATCCGGCGCGTTCCACAAATCCGCCAACATCCGCCAACACCGGGTTTCGATGAGCGCCGTTTGGGGGTACTCATCCTTGTCGATCATGTTCTTGTCGAACGTTTCGGCGTAGAGCTTCGACGCTTCAGGCTCCATCCACGTTCCCACGAACGTGGCCAGGTTCAGCCGTGAGTTCCCGTCCAGCATCGCCTCGTCGTGGACCACCTGGTAAGCGGTGGACGGCAGGGACTCGCCTTCGGGGATGGTGAAGCGGGGAAAGATGGTGGATTCTCCCGGCCGGCTGAACAGCGGATTCAGTTCCACGGCGGTGTTGGCTTCATGCTTTGACGTTCGGTGGGATCTGCTCAAGGGGCTGGCTCCTTCGAATCACCCGCTGGCAGCGGGGGCGCGACCTGTCTGGGCCTCACGCTACCCGCCGGGGCAAGCGGACCCAAGCTTCCCGAGCCGGCGAACGCAAGCTTCCCGCCGGGGCGGCGAACGCAAAGCGCCCGACGGCGGTACTCGCCGTCGGGTGGTTCCTCCGTTTTGCGTGCCTACTTGGGATACGCCTGATCCGGTATTTCCATTTGGAAGCCGCACTCGTCGCAGTGCAGCACCCTGGTGTTGAGGTAGATCTCGAGCTCGGGATCGACCACCCGGTCCGTGATCCCCACGGCAAAGTGGTTCCGCTTCCCCGCCCCGGTGTGCATGGGTGCTCCGCAGTGCAGGAAGTGTTCGCCAGACTGGAGGAGGCCGGGGTGCTTGGCGGAGGTGTTCAGGACATTGGCCACGTCCGCCACGGTTGCTGCATGACTGCGGGAGGAGCCGCATTTCCGGCAGTTGTAGCCCACGTTGATGAGCCCGGCGGAGAGGTCGGAGTGGGCGTCGATAGTATCGACCATGAGGTGCTGGCCGGTTCCGCAGTGTTCACAGCGGGGTTGGGGCGCCGAAGAAGACGCCACGGAAGAGGGGGGAAAAATGGGGTGTGCTGGCTGAGCAGACATTGGTAACCCTGAGGTGATGGAGAGTGGATACCTTGGTCACAAGTATGGTTTCTCCACTCATGAGACTAAGCGTGCCGGCACCCGTGTGGCAAGCGGTGGGTATCCGGACGCGACAACTGCGCCTATCGCAAAAGGGCCGGCGATGGGACGATTCTCATATGGGCGAACAAGAGAACTACCAGCCCGCTGCGCCCTCAAGCGCTGCGTCAGAAGACAGGGGAGACCCCACAACCCAGCAGATGCGGACCATCGGACAGCGCCGGCGTGAGGCCGAACGCAAGCTCGACCTGCACCTGGAGGAGGCACGCCACAGGGACGGAGCGTCTGCTAGCGAAAGCGAGGGTCATTCCGAAGCGTAGAGCTGCTCGCATGCCAAGGGTGCTTGGGATGATCCAGGGGTGTGTCGCTGCTGTGGGCCGCTCCGTGATGCAGTTGCAGGGCGCTGTGAATGAGTGGGAAGTGGCTGAACGCCTGCGGGGTGTTGCCAAGCTGCCGGTGGGTTCTTGGATCCCACTCCTCGCTGAGCAGGCCAACATCGTTGCGCAGGGTGAGCAGCCGCTCAAAAAGTGCGGTTGCTTCGGCTGACCGGCCGATTCCCAGCAGGGCGTCCACCAGCCAGAAGGAGCATGCAAGGAAGACGCCTTCGTCGCCGGGGAGTCCGTCATGGCCGGACTGGGTCCGGTACCGCATGACCATGCCGTCCTCCGTCAGTCCCCGCTGGATGGCATCCACCGTCCCGGCCACGCGTGGATGCCGGTGTGGAAGGAAGCCGACACGGGGAACCAGGAGCAGGCTCGCGTCCAGTTCCTTGCTGCCGTAGGCCTGGACAAAGCTGTTGAGATCCTCGTCGAACCCTTTGGTCATGACGTCGTTGTGGATTTCGCTGCGGAGGGCAGCCCACCTGTCAGCGGGGCCCGGCAGCCCGGAGGTCCGGATGCCTTTGACCATGCGATCAGCAGCCACCCACGCCATTACTTTGGAGTGGGTGAAGTGCTGCCTTGGCCCGCGGACTTCCCACAGCCCATTGTCCGGCTGGTCCCAGGCTCCCTCGAGGTACTCCATCAACGCGACCTGGAGGTCCCAGGAATTGTCCACGGCACCATCCGGTGCTGCCGCCCTGGTGAGCGAGAGTCCGTCCAGGACTTCGCCCCACACATCCAGTTGCAGCTGCGGCGCAGCGGCATTGCCGGTCCGGACCGGTTGTGAGCCTTCGTAACCGGACAACCAGGGGATCTCTGCCTCCGGAAGCCTCCTGGCGCCGTCGAGCCCGTACACAATCTGGAGCTCGGACGGGTCTCCGGCGATAGCCCGCAACAGCCAATCCCGCCACGCCGCGGCCTCTTCCGTGTAGCCGGCGGCGAGGAGGGACTGCAGTGTCAGTGTGGCGTCGCGCAGCCAGCAGTACCGGTAATCCCAGTTGCGCGGTCCGCCGATTTGTTCGGGCAACGACGTGGTGGCTGCGGCCACAATGCCGCCGGTGGGCGCGTACGTCAGTGCTTTGAGGGTGATCAGGGACCTCTCTACAGGCTCCTTGTACTTGCCGGTGATCTCGCTGCGGGCAATCCATTCCAACCAGAACGACTCCGTGGCTTCAAGTGCCCGCAGGGGATCGATCCTTCGCGGTTCAGGCTCGTGGCTTGGAGCCCACCGCAGGACGAACGGGACTTTTTGGCCGGCGCGGACAGTGAAATCGCTGAAGGTTTTCTTGTCGCGGCCTTCCAAGGGGGCGTGCGTGGTGAGATACGCCGAGTCGGGTCCGGCCACGGCGCTGATGCCGTGGCTGCTGTGCCGGACCCAGGGCACCACGCTGCCGTAGTCGAAGCGGAGCACCAACTCCATGTGCATGTCCACTGAGCCGGAGAGTCCTTCGACGATTCGGACAAGGTCCACGGCCTCATCACGGACGGGCATGAAGTCGGTGACGCGGACGGATCCGCCGTCCACTTCCCACTCCGTCTGGAGGACCAGGGTGTCCTCGCGGTAGTAGCGGCGTGTGCAGTCGGCTTGGGCGGCAGCGGCGCCGGCAGGGGCCAGAAGCCAGCGGCCGGCGTCGGGGGTGTGCAGGAGTGCCGCGAAGCAGGATGGAGAGTCGAAACGCGGCAGGCACA
The DNA here is from genome assembly GCF_900108925.1 of Arthrobacter sp. yr096. Classification (NCBI taxonomy): domain Bacteria; kingdom Bacillati; phylum Actinomycetota; class Actinomycetes; order Micrococcales; family Micrococcaceae; genus Arthrobacter; species Arthrobacter sp. yr096. Next base: position 7,150 of record NZ_FNYI01000007.1, read on the forward strand.
TCCAGTCGATCGAGCCACTGCGCCCCACCAGTGCTGCCGTGTTTAGATCCCCGATGATCGCGTAGTCCTCAATCCTGGCCATGGATCAGATCCTAGCCGCCGCCCCTGGGCAAACGGCTGAGGTCAATCGGCTGAGGCCAGTCGGCTGAGGCCGTCCAGGATGAGGTTCAGGCCGAACGCGAATTCGTCGCCGAAGTCGTAGCCGGGTTTGAGGACATGTTCGACGGCGATCTCCACCATGTGCGGATACTCGACGGTGGAGAACCGCTCCATGATGGGGTTGGTGATCTCTGCGGCGGTGTCGCGCCCTTCGAACGGCAGCGCTGCCTCCTGGAGCGCGAATCCGTAAATGTAACTGTCCAGCAGGGCATACGCGTGGGCTGTCAGCTGCACGGAGAATCCGGCGGCCCGGAGTGTGGCGAGCGTTGCTTCGTGGTGGCGGAGGGTGGCCGGGCCGGGGGCGGACCTGCTTTCCAGCAGTCCAACCGCCCAGGGGTGTCGCTTGAGTGCCGAACGAACCGCATGTGCCCTTTGCTGCATCTCCTCCCGCCAGTCTCCATCGGGTAACGGCAACTCGATCTCACTGAAGACCATGTCCACGATGCCGTCCAGGATCTCGTCCTTATTGGCCACGTAGTAGTACAGCGACATGGGCTTGGTTCCCATGCTCTGGGCGAGCGTGCGGATGGTCAGGGCCGCGATTCCGGACTCATCGGCGAGCGCTACGGCGCACTGAAGCACTCTTTCCCGGCTCAGTGGGAGGCGTTGGGATGCTGCGGCAGGCACTGGATCTCCTTGGAATCTGGGGTTGCCCCTAGCGAATTAGTACAGTGTACGGTAACCTCGTTGGTACAGCGTACGAAAAAATCCAGGCAGCAACCGCACTCAATGAAAGGACCGGCCATGATCAATGGTCAGCAAGCCACGGAAGGCGGAGTTCCGGCATCCCAGCCCGCTTCCGGAACCATGCGGGCGATCGTGCAGGAGGCGTACGGTCCGGCCGATGTCCTCCACCAGGCCCGGATTCCCCTCCCCGCCATTGCAGAGGACCAGGTGCTGGTCCGGGTCCGCGCCGCAGGGCTGGATCGCGGCACCTGGCACGTCACCACCGGACGGCCCTATGCCTTGCGCCTGGCCTACGGATTCCGTGCCCCGAAGAACCCGGTCCCCGGAATGGACCTCGCCGGAACGGTGGAGGCCGTTGGGGCAAAGGTGGCAAGGTTTGCCGTGGGTGACCAAGTGTTCGGGACCGGAAAGGGCACCTTTGCCGAGTATGCCGCCGCCAGCGAAGACCAGCTTGCCCACAAGCCGGCGAACATCAGCTTCGAACAGGCCGCGGCGGTGCCCGTTTCTGCGTGCACTGCCCTGATCGCAGTGCGGGCCGGCGGCCTGGACGCCCGTCGCGGCATCCCGCAACGGAGGCTCAAGGTCCTGGTCACCGGTGCTTCCGGCGGTGTGGGCAGTTATGCAGTGCAGTGCGCCAAGGCGGCGGGTGCTGAGGTGACGGGTGTGTCCAGTCCCGCCAAGCTGGATCTGGTGCGTGCCCTTGGCGCCGATCACGTGGTGGACTACACGGCACAGGACTTCGCGGATGGTACCGAAAAGTACGACGTGATCATCGACATCGCAGGCAACCCCTCCGTCTCCCGCCTCCGCCGTGCCCTCACTCCCACGGGGACGGCGGTCATCACCGGCGGCGAGGAAGGTGGCTCCTGGACGGGAGGCCTGGACCGCCAGTTCCGGGCCCTTGCGCTCTCGCCGTTCATCCGCCAGAAGCTCACCATGATCGTGGGCACTCAAAGCGCGGCGGATCTTGGGTACCTCGCCGGACTTTTGGAGGAGGGAACCATCTCGCCAGCCATCGATCGCATCTTTCCGCTGGCCAAGGTTCCGGACGCCATGCGCTATTTCGACGCCGGCAAGGCCCGCGGCAAGGTGGTCGTCACCATCTGAGCGGCACCCATAAGGCACAGGCACCGCAAGCGGCACCCACCGCAAGCGACACCCCGCAAGCCGCAGGCACCGCAAGCAACGCACGACGGCGACCTGCCGCCGTCGTGCGTCAGGCCTCCTTGGTGGGGCCGGTGCTGGACGCAACCTCCGGCGCGGGTCCCAGTGTTGTGGGTTCGGCGAGCGGTGGCGCGTTCCTGGTTCCGCCACGCTGGGATGCAGCGCCCGCGAACACTACGAGGGCGATTCCGAGGAACTGGACAAGGGATGGTTGCTGATGCAGCACCAGCAGGCCCAGCAGGACACCGAATGCCGGTTCCAGGGACATCAGCGTGCCGAAGGCTGTGGAGGTCATGCGACGCAAGGCCTTCAGCTCCAGCACGAACGGCAGGACCGGCATCAGCACAGCTACCCCCAGGGCGCCCGCCAGAATGCGAAGGTCCAGATGCCCCACGGCCTGCGGAATTCCGACGACGGCAGCCGTCACCGCGGCAATGGGGACAGTGAGTGAGAGGGCTCCAATTCCCGTGAAGCGATCACCGATTTTCTGGGTCAGCAAAATGTAGGCACCCCACCCGGCTGCCGCAATAGCCGCGAACATGACGCCCAACAGGTCCACTTGGCCGTGCCACGGCTCCGTCAGGAGGACCACGCCCAGCAGTGCCAGCAGGGGCCAGGCCAAGGCGCGCCGGTTATGGCTGCGGACCGCCGCCACGGTCAGCGGGCCCAGGAATTCGATGGCCACCGTGGTTCCGAGCGGAATGCGTTCCACGGCGCCGAGGAACATGATGGTCATCAGTCCGGTGGCAACGCCGAGGCCCAGCAGAGGCAGGACGTCGTGCCTTCGCACCGAACGCAAAGGTGGGCGGGCAATGGCCAGGAAGATGATCGCTCCCATGCTGAGCCGCAACCACGCCGTCCCGGCCGGGCCAACCTCGGCGATCAGGCCTACGGACAAGGCGGAGCTCAACTGGACGGAGATCATGGCGGCAACAGCGAGTCCCCACGGAGGAACCGGGCCACGGTTTGCCGTGCTCATGAGTCCTGTCCCGCGGTGGTGACGGTGTCCTGGCGATGACCGGAGCCTACGCCGGGTTCAAAGACTGCCAGGATGAACCGGGCTGGCCCGGTACCAAGGTTGGCATAGGAGTGGGGAATGTCGCCCGGGAAGGTCATGGCGTCACCTGCTTCCAAGGTGATCACCTGCTCGCCGGCCTCCACGGTGACCGCGCCTTCCTGAACCTGCAGGAGTTCCTTGGTGCCGGCGGCGTGGGCTTCGCTGCCGTGGTGGTCGCCGGGTCCCAACGTCCAGTCCCACAGTTCCACCACGTCAGGAGATTCGGTGCCGGCCACCAGGAGTCCGCGGCCACCTTGATCGCTGCTCCACAGCTCGGCGCCTTCCCCACTGCGGGTGACTTTGATGGGTTTCGGGCGGGGAGGCTCCACCAGTGCGGGCAGCCCAACGCCCAGGGCATCGCTGATCCGGAGCAGCGTCCCAACGCTGGGGTTTGCCGCGCCCTGCTCCACGTTGACGATCATCCGGCGGCTGACGCCGGCTGCCTCGGCCAACTGGTCGAGTGTCCAGCCGCGGTGCTGGCGTTCTTGCTTTACCCGCGCGCCAATGGCCAGGGAGAGGGTGGTGGTGCTTTCATCCATGAGTGCAGCATACTGCACTTTGAGTGCACTAGGCGCCCTGGGTGGAGGTCTAGCCGTGGGAACGGGCTCGTGCTACCACTGACTTTAGGAACAACCCCTAAGGAGAAACTGTGGCCGAAGATCTGCCTGTCCTTGTTGTGGGTGCCACGGGTTTCCTGGGCAGCCAAGTTGTGGATGAACTGCTCAGGCGCGGCAAGAGTGTCCGCGCGCTGGTTCGGCCACAATCCAACGCCGCCAAGCTTGAAGCCAAAGGCGTCCGGATTGCACGTGGCGACATGCTGGATGCTGCATCGCTGATTGCGGCCATGACCGGGGTTTCGGCGGTGGTTTCAACCGCGGCCGGGTACACGCGCAACGACAAGAATGCCCACGCGATCGATACCTACGGCAACAGCAACCTCGCCGTGGCCGCCAAGTATGCCGCCGTACCCCGGTTTGTGCTGATCAGTATTGTCACCAGCGACCAGACTCCGCAGATCCCGCATTTTTGGAACAAGAAACTCGCGGAGGACAGATTGGAGGAACTGGGCGTCCCGTTTGTGGCGCTCCGACCGGGCGCCTTCTTCGACCAGGCCGTGGGCATGGGTGGCGATCCGTTCAAGAAGGGCCGCTTCGTGTGGCTCGGCTCCAAGGATGCGAGGCTCACGTTCGTCCTGGCCAGCGACGTCGCCTCCTATCTGGCGCAGGCGGTGGATGCGGACATTGTTGAGGGTGAGCGGATCGATATTGGGTGGACCCGCCCAGTGACCATGCAGGAAGCCGCGGAGCTGGCGGAGCGCCATGCGGGCAAGCCGATCAAGGTGATGGCTGTTCCTTCCGGTGCCATCGCAGGACTGGGCAAGGTCACCTCCAGGATCATGCCGTTGGTCAGCGACATGGCCAGCATGGTGGCGTGGTTCGAGACGGGCAAGTACGTTGCCGACGTCACGCGCCAGGAGCAGGTGTTCGGGCCCCCGCCCACGCCTGAAGAAGCAATCGCCCAGGTGGCGGCCCGCTACGGCCACTAAGGAAGTCAACCCATTTATCCGATTTCATAAGTATCCTGATGGTACAGATTCGGCTGGAGCTACTGACCCTGCGCCGAACAGACTCGAGGAGCACGTTATGAGAATAGGTTCTTCCATTGCCCTGATTGCCGTCGGAGCTATTCTGGCCTTCGCGCTGGCCCCGGGACTTATCCCCTTCCTGGACCAGGTCCTGGTGGGTTACATCCTGATGGTGGTGGGCGTCGTCGGCCTCATCATTTCCATCGCCATGTCCAACAGGACCCGCCGCACGGTGGTTGAGCGGCGCACCGCCCCGGAAACCATTGTTGAGCGGCGCCCCGAGGTCTAGCAGCCGCAACTAACAAAAGAAGCACACGACGGCGGGCTGCCGCCGTCGTGCGCTTTTCTTTCGTTAAGGGCGGTGCCGCTTATGCGGAGGCAATTCCGCTGCGATGGCCCGCGGTGCTGGAATCACTCCACTCCGGTGACTGGAAGTGGGTGCCACCGAACATCGGGAAGGACAACAGGCCCTCCTGGTCCCGGAGTTGGGCCCAAGGGCGGTTGATGCCGTGGGTTCCGTAGCGGCGCAGCTGGGTGACCCGGTCCAGATCCAGCACGGCGAAGAGCACCTCTTCCCCGCCCTGTGCGTGCTGCATGATGGTGCCCTCGGGGTCCACGATCACGCTTTCGCCCACGCCGGCTGGGGCAGCACCGTTCACATTCACCACATACACCTGGTTGGCAAAGGCATTGGCCTGGGACATGACGATCTCCATGGCCCTGTCGCGGGTGGTGGTGAGCGTGGGTTGGATAATGACTTCGGCTCCCAGCCATGCCAACTGCCTGGCAACCTCGGGGAAGCTGCCGTCGAAGCAGATGGCCAGGCCAATGCGTCCGCAGCCGGGGATATCGAACGTGACGAACGAATCCCCGGGGGTGGTGGTTTCGAAAGGACGCCACGGGAAGAGCTTCCTGTAGCGGGCCACAATCTCGCCTTGCGGTGAGACTGCGATGGCCGTGTTGTAGGTGTTGCCGTTGTCTGTTTCCAGCAATGAGCCGGGCACGAGCCACACGTTCAACCTGCGGGCCAGGGCGGAAATCCGGTCGGTGAGCGGGCTGGGGATGGGCGCGGCAGAGCGTGTTTCCCCTTCCGGGTCCGGTATCAGGAACTCGCCGGGTGCGGACAGCAGCAGTTCCGGAACCACGATGACGTCAACGTCGGGCCCGAGCTTCTTGGCCGACTCGGCTTGGGCCTCGAACCGTGCCCAGGTTGCTTCAAGATCGCCGGGGACGGGGTTGGTCTGGATTGCTGCGATGGACAGGATGCGCATTTATGCCTCGGTTTCGTTGCTGAGAATTGCTGGAAGATGGTGGCGGGTGGTGACGTTTCCCCGGGGAATGGCTTCGCCGGAGAAGAAACGGCGGAGCCTGGGCTTCAGGATCGCGGTGACCATCAGCCCAAGGGCCAGTGCGCCGATGCCAATCCAGAACACGGAGCCGATGCCCAACCAGGAAAGGCCGGCGTAGTCAGGGGAGAGCATGTCCACGGCGCTGTACGCGAACGCTCCGATCATCAGGAGTGCGCCGAGGCCGGGAAGGATGCCCTTCAAGACCAGGGTTGATGCGGAGCCGCGCATCTGCGGTGCGAAGTACACCACCGAGGCCAGGGCGGTGGCTGCGTAGTAGGCCGCGATCATCAGTCCCACGGACAGGATGGCCAGCCCGATGAAGTCGGCGCTGACGGCCGTCAGCCCCAGGGTTATTGCCATGGTGATAACCGCCCACCAGATGATGGAAATGGTGGGGGTTCCGCGTTTGGAGTGCATGGTGGTGGTGGCCCGGTGAAGGGCGCCGTATGTACCCATGCTGAGCCAGGTCCGTGGGGTGCTGACGGCCACGGTCATCAGGGCTGCCAGCGCGGAGAGGCCCACTGCCAGCATGATGACCTGACCAAACACCTCGCCGGTCGCTTGGGGGCCGAGGACGGAGAGGACGTCCGAGACGGTGTCCGGATTGGTGATCCCTGCGGTTCCGGCGAATCCGACGGCCGCAGTGGCTGTGACGACATAGAAGAACAGCAGGATGACCGTTGTGATGACCACAGCCTTCCCGGGGGTTCCTTTGCGGTCTGTGGTTTCCTCATTGACGGCTATCAGGGCATCCCAGCCCCAGTAGATGAACAGGCAAAGGATGACGCCGGACACGAGTCCGGACATGTCGCCCGACGCGAAGGGATTGAACCAGTCCAGGCTTGGTTGTTCTGCGCCACCTTCTGCCGTTCCAGCAGAGGTGCCAGTGGCCATCGCGGTGAACGCCGCCACGCAGAAGCCTCCCAGAGCCACCAACTGCAAGGCAATCAGCGCGTACTGGACCCAGGCTGACAGCTCGATGCCCCTCGCTGCGATCCACGCACTGAGGGCAATCAGCCCGCACGCTATCGCGGCCACGGCGATTGGCTCTGCTGCGATCCACGCCAAGCCCAGGAAATTGAGCAGATAAGTGGTGGCCACTTGGGCCAGTGCAGCGCTGGCTATGAACGTTGCCATCTGGGGAACCCAGCCGCCGAGGAACCAGCCGGCTGCCGGCCCGAAAACGCGGGTGATCCAGACGAAAACACCGCCGCAGTCCGGCATTTCCTTGTTGAGGTCCCGGAAAGCCAGGGCGGTGAACAGGATCGGAACGAATCCCAGGAGAAAGGCCGCCGGAGTGCTTGCGCCAACAGCCAGGACCACAAAGCCCAGCGTGACGGCCAAGCTGTAGGCGGGGGCGACGGCGGCCAGGCCCAGGGCAACGGTGGGTCCGATTCCGATGGAACCGGCCTTGAGGCCTTTGGAGGTTGGGTCCTTGGGTGTTGGATCTTTGGCGAGCATGGGCGGGGATGGGGGTTGTGACATGGAGACTCCTCGTTGAATCAGTAATTTGAATCACATTCAAATTTGAATGCCATTCAATACCCGTCTAGAGTCAATGTCAACAGAAATCTTCAGGAGTTCACGGGGGAGCCGCAGTGGTCAGGGTCGACAAGAAGGAAATCCGGCGCCAGGAAATTGTGGCCGCCGCCCAGGCTGTGGCCGCACGCGACGGCGCTGAGGGAGCCACCCTCCGGGCCATCGCCGCAGAGGCAGGCATGGCCGCCAACGCTGTGCTCTACTACTTCGGCAGCCATGCAGAGATCATCGCCGCAGCCGTGCACGCATCTTCGAACAGGTTCCTGGAAAAGCTCGCCGAGGCTGTTGAACCAGACATGGGCCCCACAGCACGGCTCGCCGCGGTGATCAGCGCCGGAACCACCGCCGGACTGGACGACGACGTCTCCCGCATTCTCTACGAGTACTGGCCCCACATGCTGCGTGACGCCGGGCAGCGCCGGATCCAGGAGGAACTTACCCACGCCCAGGAACGCGTGTACCGGGAAATCATCGACGCCGGAACACTCTCCGGCGAGTTTTCGCCCGTTCTGGACCCCGCCAAGATTGCCCGAACCCTGGTTGCGCAGGAGGACGGGCTGGTGATGGATGTGTTGGCCGGCAGTGCCGCCAGCGGGTACGTGCTGGATTTGATGGGCAGCCTGGCGGCCACACTCCTGGGTATCAAAGAGCAGACCCTGCTGGAGCTGATCGGCGCCCGGAACGAGTCATCACCGGTCTCCTGACGGCGTAGGCTGCTGCCATGGAGAAGTCATTCGACATTGAACTGGTTAATCAGAACGAGTACTTGGTGCGCTGGGCAGCCGACGGGCAGACCGGCGAATCCCTGGTCCACACCAACCCCGAATTTCTTGCCGAGGTTGGGCTGGGCGGCATCGACGAGCTACGCATCGTGGAGGAAACCACCACCTACTTGGCGGAACACCAGCCCGTCATCGACTTCCCGCAGACGGTGGATCTTGAAGAGATTGCCGCAGCCTACGGCGACTACGCGGAGCAGCTGAAGGCGCGCCTGGACGCCAAGTAGCTGGCTAAACCCCGGCATCGGCGGTGACGCGCTCGCCGTTGAAGTACTCAAGCTGCCAACCGTCCGAAGCATCGTGGTGGGCCAGGTTGAGGGCCGCGTTCTGGACGCTGTCCAGGGTGCGTCCGATTGCGCGGTTGAGTGTCAGGCGAATCAGCGTGCCGTGCGCGACCACCAGTACGCGCTTGCCAGCGAACTCCTGGGCGAGCTCTTCGAGCGCACCCAGGCCGCGGCTGGCGGCGTCGTCATCGCTCTCGCCTCCGCGGAAACCACCCGGAATGCGGAGTGCCTCCAACTCGGGGCCGGCCTGCAATCCCTCGGCCGGTCCAAAGCTGCGTTCGGTGAGCTCGGGGACCAACCGGGACACCGTGAGGCCCAGCCCTTCCGCAATGATCTGGGCCGTCTCCGCTGCACGGCCCAGCGGCGAGGACACCACAGCATCCCACTGGCGGTCCGCGAGCACGGCGACGGCGTCGCGCGCCTGGCCGCGACCGACGTCGTTCAGCGGAATATCCGTGGACCCCTGCAACCGGCGCTCCGCGTTCCAATCGGTTTGGCCATGGCGGACGAGGGCAAAGGTTGTAAGGGTCATGCCTTCCATTCTGCCCTGAGGCCGTGCCGGACCGCAGTTCCGTGCGTCACGTAGGACCCTTGCGTTACGCAGCCACACCGCCCGACGGCGGGAGGTCGCCGTCGGGCGTTCAGCGTTGCCGCAGGTCGGTCAACAATCGCTGGACGGTGTCAGGCTGCTCCACTGTTGCGAAATGCCCGCACCGCGGCACCGTGACCGTGCGGACATGCGTGCAAAGCGCCGCCAGCTGCTCAAGGTCGGACTGCGGTGTGAAAACGTCCCGGTCGCCGCGGATCGCCAGCACCGGGCAGCAAATGCTGCGCCACTGGCCGGCGTTGTACAGTGCGGCAGCCCGCGCGGCGGCGCCGAAGCTTGCGGGGCGGGCCTCTTGCGCCAGCCTGCGGATCACCCTCTCCGGTATGGCCGCCGGGTTCGCGAACAGCGGCCCCAGGAGCAGCCGCATGATGGGCGTTTTCCCTACTCCACGGATCAGTGCCGTTCCGGTTTTTCCGAACGGTGCCGTGGAGCGCATGAGCAGCAGCATGAACACGAAAAACGGGAGCAGGAACAGCCCGCGCCACGGGTGCCGGATCGAATCCGTCACTCCAAAGGTGGTGGCCGAAATCGTGGCGACACTGGCTGTTTGCGCAGGCCACGCCGCCGCAATATGCAGCGCCAGAAAGCCGCCCATGGAGTGGCCCACGATGTTCCAACGGCGGTGCCCGAGGACCGTCAAAACCTCGACGACGGCACTCGCCATGGCCTCGATGGTGGCACCCTCCAAGCGGGCGGCCTGGGTGGAATCTCCCCAACCCGGCAAGTCGATCAGGATGCGATCGTTCTCCGGAGCGCGCGACATCAACGGCAGGAAGGTGGTCCAGGACCCGGCCGCTCCATGGAGGTACACGTCTGCGGTTCCTGACTCCGGACCTGCGCCGTCCTGGATCCGGACAGTGCACGGGCCCAGCTCCGTTGGCACGGTGATGCGCCAGGTGTCCGTTACCCGTACCGGTCCTGTTTGCTGCTGAACGTCCATGATGACCCGCTGCTCCTCACCTCTGACGGTGATTCGGAGCAGCGGGTGCGCTGGATCGGCCCGCGGCAGGTCCTTTCCGTGCCCGTTACTTCTTCGTGTGCACCGTCCGCCCGCCCACCACGGTCCGGACAACCTTTGCCTCCAGCAGGGCGGCTGCGCTGCCGGCGAAAACGTCGGTGTCCAGAACCACGAAGTCCGCAAACAAACCAGCGGCCAGGCGGCCGATGTCATGCTCAGCGCCGCAGGTCCACGCCGAATCGCGCGTCGCGTGCTCAATGGATGCGGCCAGGGGCAGGGCGAAGTCCGGGACGTTGGTTCCGGCAGCAGCATCCAGGGCAGAAGCGCGCGTGGTGGCCACGTACATGTTGGGCAGCGGAGCGTGGGGGGACGTGGGCGAGTCCGTGCCAAACGCAAGGCAAGCGCCCGCCTCCCGGATCCACGGCCAAGCGAATCCACGCTCCACTCGATGGTCCCCCAATTTGGCCGCCCAGTTTTCACTGATTGCGGGATCTGCGTGGACGGGCTGCATGCTCGCGGTGATCCCCAGTGCGGCGAGGCGATCGACGTCGGCCCTGTCCACCAACTCAAGGTGTTCAATCCGGTGACGGCGTTCGCGGGGGCCGTTCACCGCCACAGCGTGTTCCACGGCGGCGATCGCGATCCGCACGGACTCATCGCCGATGGCGTGCATCGCCACCTTCAACCCGGCAGCATCAGCCGCAGCCACAACAGGCGCGAGCTCTTCGAGACTCCAGATCGGTTCGGCATTCGAGCCATCGGCATACGGCATCCCCAAGGTGGCCGTGCACCCGTCGATGGTGCCATCAATGATGATCTTGATGCCCACCACGCGCAGGAACGGCGACTGATGCTCGACGGCCAGCTCGGCTGCCCGCTGGACCTGGGCAATGTTGTTCTCCGCGGAGCCGGTGCTGTTCACCCGCCAGTAAGCGATGAGCCGGCTCGTTAGCGACCCGTCCTTATCAGCCCGCTTGAAGGCCGCAAGATCGGTCTCGTTGAAGCCCATGTCGCATGCAGTGGTGACTCCGGTTTCGCGGTAGGCCTGCTGGACTGCGGCGATGCTGGCTCCGTGCTGGTTCCCGTCCACCTGGGAATCGAGGAAAGGGAGCACCAGATCGTAGAACGCATTCTCGTCAATGTAGCCCGTGGCGTGCCCCTGGGAATCGCGCTTGATGGTGCCGCCGTGCGGATTGGGGGTGTGGTCATCGATCCCGAGCTCAGCCAGTGCGGCGGTGTTGACCCACACGGAGTGGAAATCATAGGCGAAGGCATAAACGGGTTTGCCGGGCACCACGGCGTCGAGCATCGCAGCTTCCGGGACGCCGCCGGGAATGACTCCATGCAGCCACCCTGTGGCCAGGATCCTGTCGGTGCCAGGATCCTCGGTGTCGCGGGTCTTGATGCGCTGCTGGATCTCCTCCACGGACTTGGCACCCCACAGGCTGACCTGTCCCAGCGCTTCGCCGGTGCCGATCACATGCGCGTGACCGTCCACGAATCCGGGCAGTACCAGCCGGCCCCCGAGGTCCGTGACTGGCGCGTCCGGGCTCAGCCGCGCCGCAGTGTGCGCATCACCGACGTAAAGGATCCGTTCATCCTGCACCAGCAGGGCTTCTGCCCAGCGGCGGGTATCGGAGGTGAAGATGCGGCCATTGGTGTAGAGCTGGGTGGTCACGCTGCGTTTTCCTTTGATTCCATGGTGTTTGGCGCTTTCAGTGAGTCGCTGTCCAGAGAGTGGCTGTCCAGGGCGCGGCTGACGTCTACGAGCAACTGGTTTTGAAGTGCGTGGAGGTGACCGCTGTCCGGTCCTGGCCACGTGGAGAGCTTCACGATCACAGTCTCCGTCAGGGGGTCGAGCCAGAGGTACTGGCCGTAGATTCCGACGCCCGTCACGTTGCCGCGCTCGTTTCCCGTGCACCACCACTGCCGGGTGTAGGACCCGCCCGGGTGGAGATCAGTGAAGGAGGAATCCTTCATGGCGTCCTGGCTGCCGCCGGCGAGGATGCTGCTGACCCACCCCTCGGACACCACCCTGCCGCCTGGACCTTTGCCGCCGTCGAGCATTAACTGGCCCACCCGCGCGAGGTCGTGGGCAGTGCAGGAGACCCCGCCGTTCGCGAAGCCGAAGCCCGCGGCGTCCACTGTGATGGTGGCGTCCCGGTCCGCGTCGAGCTTTGACCACAGGTATTTGGACAGCGCATCCGAGTAGCGCAGGCCCGTAACCCGCTCAATGATCCATGCCAGGACGTCGGTGTTGGCGGAGCAGTACTGGAACGTGCCCACTGTGCCGTTGCCCGTGAGCGTGGTGAGGAAGGCATACGTGTCCCCGGGGTCGCCGTCCTTGCGGGTGCGCCAACCGGCAGAGCGGTCGTGCGTTTGAACCTCGGAAGCGGGATCCACGTAGTCTTCGCTGTAGTCAAGGTGGACGGCCATGTCCAGCACGTGCTGCACCGTTGCTCCGCCATACGCCGATCCTGCGAGCTCTGGTACGTAGTCAACCACGCGGGCAGATGTGACGATGTGGCCGGAGTCCACCAGAGCCCCCACCACCAGGCCGCACATGGACTTGGAAATGCTCATGACCAAATGGCGGTCATCCGGAGCGAATCCGGGCCGGTAATACTCCGCGATGACCTTGTGGTGATGCAGTACCAGGAATGCATCGGTATACGTGTCCTCCAGGCGCTGCATCAGATCCGGCAGTTCCACGGCCGCCAGCTGCTCGGTAGCCCCAGCCGGCGCGGCCGGGAAGCGGCGGTTGATGGTGGCCGTCGGAACCACTTCGCCCAGGTGCGCGAAGGTCCAGCGGTTATGCGGGCCATCCTGCCAGGTGTCCAGTGTTGGCTGGCCCACGGCACCGGGGTAGCGGGAAGGATGGTTTCCAGTGGTGGTCATGCGTTGGCTCCTACGTGGTTGGATGTGGTGTTGCGTCGGGCCGGGGACCACCGTGTCAGCGCTACATACACGGAGGCGGTGACCACCATGGAGACCGGCACGGAAAGATCCAGTGAGCCCATGGCCGCCGCGATGGGTCCGGTAAAGGCGCTGTTGCTGAGGAACAGCGATGCCACGGCTGCGCCGAGAATGACGGCCAGCAATCCAGGAAGATGCCAGCCGCCGGAGTACCAGAAAGGGCTGCCGGGCCGCTCATCAAAAAGTTCGCGTCCGTTGTAGCGGTTGCGGCGAATGATGACGTCGGTGGCGAAGATGGCCATGGTGGGGCCGGAGATAAGAACCAGCAGTTGCAGCATCAGGTTCACGGCGTCCAGCAGGCTGGTGGACATCACCAGGTAGATGGTGAGCGCGGTTCCGATTGCGCCAACCACCACGGCGGAAGGGATGCGGCGGATGGGCACGCCGATGGACTGGAACGCCATGCTGGCGGTGTAGGTGGTCATGCCGTTGAGCGAGATGGTGTTGATGATGACGCCCACCACGAAGATGGGGCCGAGCCATGCGGGGAGCAGGGCCAGCAGCGCCGACTCGATGCCAAGGTCCATGGCGGCTGCGTCAATTCCGGTGGCCAGCAATGCTCCCACGGAGGTGAAGAGCATGCAGGGCAGGGCGCCGCCCAAGGCCGTGGCCGCAACGATGCGGGAGGACTTGGTGGACTCCGGGAGGTAGCGGGCCAGGTCCGGGCTGTTGGTGTAGGACAGGGGTGTTGAGGCGAGGATGGCGAAACCGATGGTTATGGCTGACCACAACGGCGCACCGTCCAGGGGTGCCGGGGCCGCATAGCCCCACTGGACGTGGGGCAGGATGAACGCGGTGACAAGCAGGAAGATCACCAGCAGCACCGAGGCCACCACCGGGTAGCTTCGCAGGATCAGGCTGTGGCCGAACACTGCCACGAGCACGGTGATGGCAGCCACGACGATTGTGACCAGCACTGGCGCCAGGACGGGATCCGTGAAGCCGAGCTGTGCCAGGAGTTCGGCGCCCATGAAGGAGGAGGCCAGCCAGTTGAGGGCCAGGAAAACAGCGGAGATGAACCAGCCGAAGAACGCCACAATTACCCTGTTGCCTCGGATTCCGTAGATTGCCCGGGTGATCACGGAGCCGGACGTTCCCGCCGCCGGGCCGCTGGTGGCCACAATGCCGGTAAGGATCCACGGCAGGCTTCCGGCGATGATCACCAGGAAGGCCTGCCACAGTTCCAGGCCCAGCAGGATCAGGGAGGCGCCCACAGTGAAGTTCAGGACGCTGACGTTCGGGGCTGCCCAGACGGGGAAAAGGTCGCGGGCGCGGCCGTGCCGTTCAGAGGCGCCGATGAGTTCGATGCCCCGTTTTTCGGGGTGGGCAAGTGGTTCTGGATAACTGACCGCATCGGTCATATGGGGCTGGGACAACGCTGTTCCTCTCGGGCAAGGTCAGCTCCGCAACGTTGGGAAACCGACCTGTGGGCACTATTGGTCATGCGACCAACGTGCTATTGGTCACTAATCCAATAGACTGATGGGCATGGTGTCAAGCCCCGCATCCCAACGCGTCCGAAAATTACCTGACGAGCGCCGGGCCGAGATCCTGGCGGAGGCCGCGTCTATCGCGCTGACCGAGGGTCTTGAGCGGATCACGCTCCGGGCCGTCGCTGACCGCCTTGGCGTGCGCCCAGGGTTGATCAGCCACTACTACCCGGCGGCGGAGGATCTGGTGATCGCGGCGTTCATCCGCGCCGTTTCGGAGGAGCGGGAAGAACTGTTTCCCGACGCCGGGACGCCGCTGGAGCGCATGGCCCACCTGATTTCGCGCATTGAAGGGAGGGGAGCCTTTGAGCTGACGCGGCTCTGGCTCAACGCCCGGCATCTCTGCCGGTTCACCCCGGCCTTGGCGGAGGCGCTGCTGGCGCAGGAGCACCTGGACCGGACCCGGCTTACGGCCCTCATCGAGGACGGCGTGGCCTCGGGTGACTTTGCTGTGGACGACCCCTTCGCGGCCTGCATCCGGATCTGGGTGGCGATCGACGGCGTGGGCTCCTACGTCAACAACCTGGGTTCCTTCGATTTTGAGGCTTTCCAGCGGTTCGTCACCGACGTAGCAGAGTGGGCACTTGGCCTTCCGGGGGGCGGGCTGCGCGCAGCCGTGGACCGGCAGGGAGCCGGATAGCCTGCGGGGTCACCGGCTCCCCGCATTGTCCTTCCGCCGCTTTAATAAGTATCCTGATGAGTATCTGGTGAAACCGGATGATGCTGTTTGGGCAGGGTTGCCCAAGCCGTGAGGGCTGAAGCAGGCGGTCACGCGGCTATCGTGAAAGTTAGATTGACGGCATTGCCTGGTATCCGCGGACAGCGGTTGCGTGACACCCAGGTGGGCCTGAAGGACGTGACAATTCGTGGGCAACAATGACGAAGCTGTGGACTCCCGTGTCCCGGATTCCATCGACGACACACTGGACGGCCGCTACCTCTTGGGAGCCATCCTGGGCAGGGGCGCCATGTCCGCTGTGTACCAGGCTACCGACCTTCTGCTGGGCCGTGAGGTGGCCATAAAAATCTTCCTCCCCGGCTCGGGTGATGACTCATTCCGGGCTCGCCAGGAAACCGAAATGAGGCTTCTGGCCGCGTTTGACCACCCCGGGCTGGTGGCGGCCTTTGACGCCGGGGTGGATACCCGGAACGATGAAGAGCGCGCCTACCTGGTGATGGAACGCGCTGACGGACGCGATCTGCGCGCAGTGCTCGCAGAGGGGCCGCTCACGGTGCCCGAGGTGGCAAGGATCGGCGTTGCTGTTGCCGGTGCGTTGTCCCAGGTGCACGGGCACGGAGTCATCCACCGCGACATCAAGCCTGCCAACATTCTTGTCTCCGACGACGACGGCCTGGCCCAGTCCGTGAAGCTGGCTGACTTCGGTGTTGCCCTGGTCATGAAGGACAGCCGCCTCACCGCAACAGGCTTCACCGTGGGAACCGCCCAATACCTCAGTCCTGAGCAAGCCCAAGGCCTCAGCCTGACTCCCGCCAGTGATATCTACTCGCTGGGACTGGTGCTCCTGGAGTGCCTCACCGGCAGGGCCGAGTATCCGGGAACGCCCATGGAAACGGCGTCTGCCCGACTGCACCGGGCACCGCAGGTCCCCTTGGAACTGCCCGCTCCGCTGCGTTCGCTCCTGGAAGCCATGACGGACATGGATCCCGGAAACCGCCCGAAAGCGCAGGAGGTGGAGCAAGCGCTCACCCAGGAAGGAATCCAGTCGGGACGAAGGACCGCGGTGCTCCCTCCCGTGCCGTCACGGCTGCCGCTCCGCACCCCCACCAGAAAACAGGTGGCGGTATCCGGGCTGGTGGACTTTGGCAAGCGCCGGCCCAGGACAGTCCAGGGTCTTGCCGCTGCTGCCGTGACCATACCCATCGCAGCGCTGATCGCTTTCCAAGGGTTTGCTCCTGCCGGCAACACCACGGATACATCCCTGCCCGCCGATTCCGGCGTCTCGCAGGCTGAGCCGCAGCCCATCCCGGCAGTGCCCAGTGACCCTGCGGTACCGGTACCCACGGAAGCAGTGCCCGCCGAGGCAGTCATTGTGCAGGAGCCCGGGCCCGCCACCGTGGTTCAGGAGCCGGCTCCAGTTCCGGCGGCGGAAACAGGCATGGAAAACGCAGTCAAAAAGAGCGCCGGCAAGAGCGGCAAAGGGGACGAAAAGAGCCACGGGAAGGGCGCCGACAAGTAGGCCGGACCCTCTCAAGCAACGCACGACATGCAGTAACGCACGACGGCGGGCTGCCGGCGTCGTGCGTTACCTCTCCCGCCGCTGAGGCTAGGAGCCGGCGGGAAAACTAATCGCAACCGTGGTTCCGCCGCCGGGCGTTTCAGCCAGCGTGAGATCGCCGCCGTGGGCCTTGGCGATGTTGCTGCACGTGGCCAGACCAAGTCCGGTGCCCGGACCGTCACCTTCCCGGCGCAGTCGGACCAGGGGTTCCAGGCACTTGGCGCGGTCCTCTGGCTTAATGCCCTTGCCGTTGTCCTCGACGTAGACCGTTGCGCCGTGATAGTTGGAGATGCCCCTGATCCTGACGTGCAGGGTTCGCTCACGGCTCCGGTAATTTATGGCGTTGGACACCAGGTTCTGCAAGAGGATGCGCAACTGCCCGCGGTCCGCGTGGACCGTCAGATCCTCAACCTCAACGATGCCCTGGTCCTCAATGCCGAGGTCGCGGATAACCTCTTCTGCAACACTGCGCAGTGAGACCTGCCCTGCCTGGATCCCGCCTCCCACGCGCGAGTAGCTGAGGACGTCTTCCAGCATGCCAAGCATCCGCCGTCCGCTGGTCCCGATGCGGTCCAGATACCGCGCAGCCGTGCTCTGGGGCTCCATGTCCGGATCGTCTTCCACCAGTTCCACATAGCCAAGGATGGTGGTCAGGGGAATCCGCAGATCATGGCTGACGCGTCCGGCGAACCCGGCGAGTTTGGCGTTGGAGTCCTTCAGCTCGGCATAGGTGCGGTCCAGTTGGACGGTCCGGTGCTGCAGTTCCAGCAACTCCACCACTTGTTTGGCCAGGACCTCCAGCATGCTGACCTGTTCGGGGCGCAGCTCCTTTGTCTGGTCGGAGAAAACGCACAAGGTCCCAGGGACAAAGCCGGATTCTGTTTGCAACGGCACGGAGGCATAAAAGCGGACGTTGCCTATTTCGCCCGTGACAAAGGGGTTATCCGCAAAACGGGGGTCCTGGGATGCATCTGCCACCACTGTCCGCTCGCGGGACAGGAACACCTTGGCGCACATTGAATCCTCGCGCGAGCAGATGCCGGGGTCTACACCCCAGGCCCCGATCTGGTGCTGGTATTCCGCGCTGATGATGTTGACCACGCCAAAGGGGGCACCGCAGAGCTCCGTGGCCAGCCGCACCAGGTTCTGCAGCGCGCTCATCACCGCCGCATTGGGCAGGAGAGTGGAATCCGCTGCCGGGTCCAGGCCGTACTCCTGCAGTTCCAGGTCCCGGCTCACGTCGTCGGTAAAAGCGAGCTGCCCTTGTGCACGCGTCATTGAACAATTCCCCCAAGCGTCTTTAGGATTCCCTGCCGATACTACCGGGAGCTTGGGAGCGGTGGTTTACTGGGACCCATGACCGAGCAGGAACCGGCCATGGCCGCGGCTTCCGACGCAATCGACATGTCTGTGCGCACTCCGGCGCAGCGATCCCGCACCTTTGCCGGGATCCTGGTGAATACCGCCCTGGCCAACATCACCACCAGCTATTTATGGTTCGCCTTGACTTTCTGGGTGTACCTGGAGACCCGCAATGTCATTGCCACCGGGGTGATCGGTGGAGCGTACATGCTCTTGATCGCCCTTTCCAGCATCAGCTTCGGCACCTTCGTGGACCGCTACCGCAAACTGGCGGTGATGCGCTTTGCGGCCTGTTTCACCCTGGTGATGTTCATCCTGTCCGGCGTCATGTTCCTGCTGACTCCGGAAGACGCTTTACTCGACCTGACCCAGCCATGGTTTTGGATTTTCACCATGATCATCCTGATCGGTGCAGTGGTGGAGAACATGCGGAACATCGCCCTGTCCACCACGGTCACCATCCTGATCGAGCCTGACAAGCGGGCCAACGCCAACGGACTGGTGGGGATGGTGCAGGGGCTCATGTTCATTGTCACCTCGGTCCTGTCCGGGTTGTCTGTGGGCCTGCTGGGCATGGGCTGGACGGTGGTAGTGGCCCTGGTTCTTACCGCCTTGGCCTTCGCGCACCTGCTCACGCTCCGCCTGCCGGAGGAAGTGCGGGCTGCCGCGTCCGACGCGCAGGGTGGCTTCGACCTGCGCGGCTCCTGGGCCGCTGTCATGGCGATTTCCGGACTGTTCGCCCTGATCCTGT
Source organism: Arthrobacter sp. yr096 (assembly GCF_900108925.1). Lineage (NCBI taxonomy): Bacteria > Bacillati > Actinomycetota > Actinomycetes > Micrococcales > Micrococcaceae > Arthrobacter > Arthrobacter sp. yr096. Next base: position 26,134 of record NZ_FNYI01000007.1, read on the forward strand.
TCTCCACGTTCAATAACTTCATCGGCGGCGTCTACATGGCGTTGATGGACCCTTACGGGCTGGAAATGTTCTCGGTGGAAATCTGGGGAACGGTGTTTGCCGTGGGCGCAACGGGATTCATCCTGGGCGGCGCACTGATCGGCAAATTCGGACTGGGTTCCAACCCGCTGCGGACCATGCTGATCGCCGTCGGGTTCATGGGTCTCATCGGCGCGGTCTTCACGCTGCGCGAATGGGCGTGGCTGTACATCGTGGGCATCTGGATCTATATGGCCCTGGTGCCCGTGGTGGAAGCAGCCGAGCAAACCGTCATCCAAAAGGTGGTCCCGTTGCCCCGGCAAGGGCGGGTGTTCGGCTTCGCCATGGCGTTCGAATCCGCGGCAGCGCCCATCACAGCGTTCCTCATTGCACCGATCGCGCAGTTCTGGATCATTCCCTACGCCCGCTCATCCGAAGGCGCTGCACAGCTTGAGCCCCTGCTGGGTGAGGGAATCTCCCGCGGGATTGCCGTGGTGTTCCTGGTGGCGGGTCTCATGATGATTGCCGTGGCCCTGATCGCCTTCCTCACCCCGGTGTACCGCAGGGTTTCGGCATCCTATGCGCAGACGGCCGCGGAAGAAAAGGACCACGAAAGCGCAGACTCCCCTTCCGCGGGATGACCGGACAGCAAAAATCACTCGTTTCGGATGAGACCGTATGATCGTCGGCAGGTGCAGGGTGGAGTCAGTTCGAGGCGCACGGGCAATCGGGCGATCCACCGGAAAGGGAGATGGTTCCATGGCTCAGACGGACGCCGGCGATTACGACATCCGCTTTCAGTCCTCCGGCGTCATGTGGTTGGCCTGGAAACCCGGAGTCCGCATCGAAGCCCACAATGCCCGGGCCGCGGTGGACGCTGTGAACAACATCGCCGACGGCCGCCGCTACCCCCTGCTGGTGACGATGGCCGATGCCGGCCACCTCAGCCACGCAGCCCGCGAAGTTTTCCTGGAGCCCTGCGCGGCGTCCAGGATCGCGTTGCTGGGAAACAACCCCGTGGACCGCATGCTCGCGCAGTACCAGCTGGCCGTTCAGGAGCCGCCGTGCCCCACCCGTTTCTTCGTCTCCGAGGACGAAGCCATAGCCTGGCTTCAGGACGCGGATGAAGCCGAGCCGGCACGCACCCCACCGTGACAAACGCACGACGGCGGGAGGTCGCCGTCGTGCGTCCTCAAGGCCGCAGCCGGCTGCCTAAGCCGTGAACGCCAGGTCTTCAACCGTCACCGGGAACCGCAACCCTTCCCCCCGGGACACCCGGAGGGCCTCCTCCACGGCGCTGGCTGCCATACGCTCCAGTTCGTTGCCCAGGGACCCTGCCACATGCGGCGTGAGCAGCACGTTGGGGTGGGTGTAGAAACGGGATTCGGCGGGCAGCACCCAAGGCGTTGTCACGTCCAGGATGGCGTAGAGATCGCCCTGTTCCACCCGTGCCAGGAGGGCATCCTGGTCCACCAGCTCACCGCGGGCCGTGTTGATGAAGGTGGCGCCCGGCTGCATCCGTTCGATCAGCCCGGCGTCGATGAGGTTCTTGGTGGAGGGCAACGACGGCGCGTGGAGGCTGACGATGTGGCTGCTTGCCACCAGTTGGTCCAGGGACGTTAGCCCGACGCCCAGGGCCCGGGCTTCCCCGGGGGACAGGTACGGGTCCGAGACCACGACGTCCAGATCATATGGAGCGAGCAGCCGGATAACGTGCCGGCCGATCTTTGACGCCCCGATGATGCCTACGCGCTTGCGGTAATTGCCCATGTCCGGGAAGAGCTGCTCAGCGAGGACGTCGGTGCGGGTGGTGTGCAGCGCACGGGCGATCTGGAGGACACGCTTGTTCGCCAGGACGATCATGGCCACCGTGTACTCGGCCACGGGGATGGCGTTGGCGTCCGCGGCTGAGCTGACCTGGATGCCGCGTTCCCAACAGGCGTCCCCGATGTGGTGCTTCACGCTGCCTGCTGCATGCAGGACGTATCGCAGGCGCGGGGCAGCGTCCAGGACGGCATCGTCGATCATCGGGCAGCCCCAACCGGTGAGGAGGACGTCTGCCTGTTCAAGGATTGCCCGGCTTTCCGGGGCGTGAAAGTCCTGGATGGGTTCCCGGCCCAGGAGCTTCAATGCGGGCTCCAACGGATCGAGGCTCCGCGGAGGAAACACGGCCCGCGCCGTGTGGGCCGGCATGGCCAACGCAACGTTCAACCTCATTTGACGCTCCCTGCCGTGAGGCCGGATTTCCAGAAGCGCTGCAGCATGATGAAGGCCACCAGCAACGGAATGATGGACAGGAGCGAGCCTGTGATGACCATGGGGGTGAATTCGGGCTGCGGAACCGAGTAGCCCTGCCAGATGGAGATGCCGACGCTGACGGGGAGCAACTTCTGGTCCTGGAGCATCACCAGCGGGAGCATGAAGTTGTTCCACACCCCTACGAACTGGAACAGGGCGATGGTGATGTAGCCGGGCATCATCATGGGCAGGCCCAGGGAGAAGAAGGACCGGATGGGTCCCGCGCCGTCCACGCGGGCTGCCTCCAGGGTCTCGGCGGGAACGTAAGCGGCCGAGTAAACCCTGGCCAGGTAGACGCCGAAGGGATTGCACAGGACCGGGATGAGGACGGCCCACATGGTATTGGTGATGCCGAACACCGAGGCCAACAGGTACATCGGAAGGACCGTGGCCGTGTTGGGAATCAGGACGCCCACCAGGACGATGCCAAAGAAGGAATCCTTGCCGCGGAACTGGAATTTGTCGAACGCATAGCCGGCCATGACGGAGATCAGCCCTCCCAGCACCGCGCCGAATGCCGCGTAGAACATGGAGTTGGCCATCCACTGGAGGAACACTCCACCGTCTTGGTTCAGGACCGCCATGACGTTGTCCAAGAACGCCGGCTCTCCCAAGGCATAGGCGGGTGTTCCGTAGAGGTCCGCGGTGTTCTTGGTGGAGGCGAAGAACAGCCAAACCACGGGAAGGACCATGTAAGCGCAGCCCAGGATCAGCAGGGCGTTCACCGTGAAGGTGCTGCCAAAGCCGCCGGCACGGGCAGCGGAGCGGCGACGCCTGGGCGGCAGTGCCGGGGCCGAAGTACTTGCGCGGGACATCGTGGAGGTGCTCATGCTTTGTTCCTTGAGCTGAAGCGGGTCACGGCCCAGGACAGTACTGCGGCCATGAGCGCGATGATGATGGAGGCAGCTGCGGCCTGGTTGAGGTTGTGGCGGATGAAGGCCGCGTCATAAGCCCAGAGGTTGGGAACCCATGTGCTGGTGACGGATGCCGTGGCCTTGGAGATGATGGATGGTTCCGTGAACAGCTGCAGGGTTCCGATGATGGTGAAGAGCATGATGACGCTCAACGCCGGAAGGATCAGCGGAAACTTGATGCTGACGGCCGCGCGGATTTCTCCGGCACCGTCCACGCGGGCTGCTTCCAGGATTTCCCGGGGAACGGCCTGCAAAGCGGTGAACAGGATGATCACGTTGTAGCCGGTCCACTCCCATACGGCGATGTTGACGATGGATGGCAGGATCATCTGGTTGTCCAGGAAGTTCAGCGAGATCCCGCCGGTCTGCAGGACTGAGACGATCGGGCTGACCCCCGGGGTGTAGAGGTAGGCCCAGATCAGCGCCGCGATCACGCCGGGCACAGCGTGGGGAAGGAAGACCAGGAGTTGGAAGAGTTTCCGTGCACGGGTCACGGCGGCATCCAGCAACAGGGCAAACGCCAGGGCACCGCCCACCATGCAGGGGATGTAGAGCAGGCAGTACAACGCCAGGCGGCCAATACCGCCTACGAAGGTCTCGGACTGGAGGACCTGCAGGTAGTTCTCCAAGCCCACAAACGACGTCTTGGCTTCGCCGAAGCCCAATCCGGACTTTTGCTGTGCGAAGAAGCTCAGCACCATCGCATAGACGACGGGCGCAACCATGGCGAGGGCGAAAATTGTGAAGAACGGGGTGAGGAACAGTGCGGCGGTGCGGCCACCGGTTCCCGATATTGCGCGGGGTCTACGAGGGGCCCGGGTGGCGGACTGGACGGCGGTGGACGGCTTTGTGGATGCCTGGGTGAGCATGATTAATCTCCTCGCTGGCAGGGCGGCTCCGCAGTCGCGATAGCCGCCCCACCGTGCGGGCCTACTCCTTGACGGAGAGGCCGTTCTGCTTGAGTCCGGCCACCGTGGCGCTCTGGGCCGTGTCAACAGCTTCCAGGACCTTGCCGCCGCTGGTCAGCTTGCCGTAGGCGTCCTTGAGCGCAGTGTTGGTGATGTCCCAGTTGGGACCCCACTGCCAGCCCGGGGTGATCGAGGCGTAGGCCTTATCAAAGACGGAATAGATGTCGTTGCCGAAGTAGCTGGAATCGAACGCCTTCTGTGCCACCGGCGTCAGGCCCGGGAAGGCCAGGAAGGCAGAACCGGTGTTGCCGCGGGCCTTGATGGCATCCTGGCTGGTGGCGAGGAACTCGATGAACTTGGCAGCGGCGGCAGGGTTCTTGCTGCTCTTGGTGATGTTGAAGCTGGAGCCGCCGTAGAAAGCGTCAGCGGGTGAGCCCCAGTTGGGAACCTCGGCTGCAATCCACTGGCCCTTCTGGCCGCTGGCTTCCGTACGCTTCTGGATGCCGGTTGCGCTCCAGTTGGCACCAAGAACACCCACGACGGCGCCACTGGCCAGGTCCGCGGACCACTCGTCGCTGAAGGATTGCTGGACCTTGACGATCTTCTGGTCAATCAGCTTCTGCCAGTAGTTGGCTACCTTTTGCGTAGCTTCGTCATTGACGCCCACCTTCCAGCTGTCGCCTTCTGTGCCGAACCACGTGGCGCCGGCCTGCCAGGACAGGGCTGCAGTCAGTGCGGCTTCATTCGGGTTGAAGCTTGCAAGGTGAGCCTCCGGGGCAACGGCCTTCAGCTTCTTGCCGGCCTCCTCGAAGTCCTGCCAGGTCTTGGGAACACCTACGCCGGCTTTGTCCAGCATGTCCTTGCGGTACCACATGATCATGGGGGCAGCATCGTAGGGGAGTGCGTAGGTTGCATCGCCGAACTGCACCAAGGCTTTGGTCTGGTCCGTGAGCCTGTCCACGGTCTCTGCCTTGTTGATGTAGCCATCCAGGGGCTGGAGTTGTCCGTTGGAGACGAACTGGGGCAACTGCGGGTACTCGATGGTGGCAACATCCGGGCCATTGCCTGCCGTGATGGCGGTGGAGAGCTTGGCATAGCCGCCTGCGCCGCCGTTGGGGATGGTTTCGAAGGTGACCTTGATCTTGCTCTGGCTGGCGTTGAACGCCTCGGCCACCTTGTCCATGCCTGCCATGGATGACCAGAAGGTGATGGTGCCGGAGGGGTCTTCGGCGGGGGTGGGATTTGGTGCGGCAGCCTGGGTGCTGCCACAGCCGGTGATGAGGGCAGCACTGGCCATGAGGCTGACTGCTCCAAGCAGAAGCTGGCGACGCTTCATTCTGTTCTCCTTTGAAGTTCACGATGCGAAGTTCGTGGTGTGGGCTAGGCACCATGAAATCCACAAAAATGAACATCATCAACAAAGTGAACAGAAGTAAACAAGTGCGGGAGCTATACCTGCGTCGATTCCCTGATCACCAGCGCGGGGGACAGGTTGACCCGCTGCAGCGCTGAGGTGCTCCCGCGCCTTCCCCCGATCCGGTTCAGGCACATCACCAAAGCCTGATGTCCGACGTCGTATTTTGGCGGTGCCACTGCGGTGAGCGGAACGGCCCCCAGGGCCGCGATCTCGTCGTCATAGGAGACGATCGCGAAGTCCTCAGGCACGCGGAGCCGCCGCTCCTGGCAGGCACTTACAAATTGGAGCGCGTCCTCATCGGTGTGGACAATGGCGGCTGTCACCTGCGACTCTGCGCACCAGTCCAGGATTGCATCCACCAGCACGCGGTGAGCCTGGGGATCGTTCTGTGCCCGGGACATGGCACGGACCATCGAGTCGTCGCGGGAATGCCCGGCGCGCTGCATGGCCAGATGGAAACCATCGATGAGTTGCGGCGCGGTGGGGCTGTTCTCCCGCAGGCAGATGGCGATCCTTTGGTGCCCCAGGGCCAGGAGATGGTTCACCGCGATCTCGGAGCCGCGCACGTGGTCGCTGCGCACAGATTCCAACCGGCCGCGGTCCAGGGCGTCGTCGATTGACCGTTCCACCACCACCACGGGCACGTCGGCTTCGGCGAGCAGGTCCAGCGTCTCCGTACCGGCCAATGATTGCTCGCTGGGCGTGATGAGGATGCCGTCCACGCCGTGTTCGTACAGCCGCCGCACCTGACGCCGCTCTTCAGCTCCCGAGTAGTTGGAAACGCCCAGGACCAAGCGCACGCCTGCTTCCTGGGCGGCGGCCTCCGCGCCGCGGATCACGCCCGGAAAATAGTACGACGCCGACGGTACGATCATCCCGATCGTCGCCAGCGGCCGCCTCCCGCCTGGACGCCAGGACGTGGACTGTTGGGCGGCAGGACCCGCGGGTTTGCCTCCGGAGGACACGGCGCCACCATGCACACGCTCCAGCAAACCCTGCTCAGCGAGCACGGCGAGATCACGCCGGATGGTCATTCCCGACGTCCCCAGCTTGGCCGCGAACTCACCGGCATTGAGTGAGCCATGCAGGGCAAGCTCCCTCAGGATGAGCTGTTGTCGATCCTCGGACAGCATGCAGGTCTCCGCCTATCAAGTTCACTTATGTTCAGTTTGTTCATTATGAACCAGAACAGAGTGCCTGTGCTTCCGCGGCGTTCTACGTGCCTACCGTTACAACCGAAACGTCGACGGCGGCCGGCCGGGGGAGCAGGTGCCGCCGCACCGCTTCGGCTACTTCACGCGCCACGGCTGGAGCCGGACGGGACGTGCCCACCGCGATCCTGGTCTTCACGGCCAGCACTCCTGCCTCGTCAGTGAGGGTGATCAGGGCGGGAGTGTCTCCGGTGACCACGGACAACGCAGCACCTGCGATGGACTGCCACAGCGGCTGGGCGGGGTAGACGGAACTGACACCCTCCACGGACTGGACTACGCCGAGCAGCTGCTCGGCCAGGATGCCCAAGTCTGCCAAGGCGCCGGAAGCACTTGCGGGGGCTGCAGCCCCAACGTCCATCGGCTCGGTCATGGCTGCTCCTCGGTAGTGGCATCTGCGGGGCTTGCTGGGTGGGGTGGCTCCAGCACATCGGTGACAGTGATGTTGATGGCTTGAATGGTCAGTTCAGTTTGGACGGCCAGGGTCTCTGCCAGCTCCTGGCGGAGTACGGCGGCACGTTCCTCCATGGGGTGTCCATACACCACTGCTATCTCCACTTCCACGGTGATGTCGGCGCCGGGGGTGGTGACATCGCCGTGCAGGCGGCACTTGCCGGCGGCTGTTCCCGGCAGGGCATCGGCCACGGAACGGATGAGTGCGGAGATGGAGCCCTCGGTTTCCCAGAGGGTGTCCTGCGGGTTGCCGGACTGCAAGGGAATGCTGCGTCCCGGCCGCAACTCCAGCCGGAGGTTGTCCAGGATGGACTGCATCCAGTCGTCAGTGCCGGAGCCTGCATCCGCCACGTCTGAGCTGAGCAATTCTCTCCCCAGCTCTGAGAGGTGGCGCAGCGAGGCCAACCCTGCCTGGCATTCGGGGCATGTTTCCACGTGGACGGGATCGGCAATCTGTCCGGTGTCCAGGTAGGCGCTTAGCTCTGCGAGGCTGTGGCCGCATTCGAGGGTGTCGCTGGTGGTGTTCATCGCCATTCCTCCATGGTGCGCGCAAGAGTGATCCGTGCCCGGGCCAGGCGGCCGCGGACACTGGCTGGGCTGATGTTCAGTGTCAGCGCAATTTCCTCGTAGCTTTGGTCATTGAACTCCTTGAGCACCCAACAGCGCCGTTGTTCCTCCGGAAGCTTGGCGAGCGCCGCCTTCAGGGCCTCAATCCGGGAGCTGTTGACGGCGTTGGTTTCCGGGTCCTTGTTCTTGGGCCGGGAGTCGGGGTCCACTGCGTTTTCCACGGTGCCAAGGTCCGCGTGGTGGCGGCGTTTCCGGAGATGGTCGATGCTGCGGCTGCCAACGATGCGAAGCAACCAACCCTTCACCGCGGCCGGGTCCCGCAAGCCGTCCAGTTGTTTCCAGGCCTGGACGAGTGTCTCCTGGACGACGTCGTCGGCGTCGGCCAGTGAGCCGGTCAACCGACGGGCCGTGGCCCGCATCAGGGGGCCGTGGCGCCTGGCCAAGGCCTCGAAAGCGGCAGTGTCACCATCTGCGGCCCTGCCAGCCAGCAGAGCATCGGGAACCAGGTCCAGTTGGTGCTGCGCCGCGGGTGAACCAGTCACGTTTCCTGCCTTCCCAGTGCACAGTCGATACGAGTCAGAATCTTGGGTCTTGAATCGTGGCGGTATCCCCGGGACGGTTCCTGGTTTCGGTGGAACCGTCCCGGCCCAAGGACTACTTGTTGGTGAAGCCTTCTTTGAGCTTCTGGGCGGCATCCTTGATGTTTTCGCTGATGTCCGCTGCAGCATCCTTGACCTTTTCGCCGGCCTGCTGGAGCTTGGCCTGGGCTTGGTCCTGCTGGCCTTCGCGCTCCAGGGACTGATCGCCGGTGAGCTTGCCTGCGCCTTCCTTGGCAGCGCCCAGGTGTTCGGTGGCTGCGTTGTTGATCTTGTCGTTGATACCCATGGTGTTCCCTTTTCTTGTCATGCGCGGTCATTGAGGGCCGCGCCGGTTTTATTCGGTAAAGAAGCTGTTCTTACTGCGGTGACTGATAAAAGGCGGTCACCGGGCACGACGCGAACCGGACACCCGGCTCCGGGCGCCGCTGGTAATTCGGACCAGGACCGGTATTGGATGGCCCAGCCACGCGTCGATTCCCTGGACGAGTTCTTCGGCGGTATCGGCAAGCTCGCGGGGTGAGGTTCCCTTGCGGGCTTGCATGCGGAGCCGCAGCGCCGTCCCGCTCCGTGATTCCCAAGCGGAGACTGAGGCGGACAGAACGTCCTTGTTGCCCTTCAGAGCCTCGTGTACTGCTGCGGAGATGAGTCCCACATCCACCACGGTCCGGCCGTGGGTCCCGTCGGATTCCTCTGCCAGACGGGGTGTTCGTCCGCCACCCTGGGACGCCAGCCAGGCGGCGCTCAGTGCGGCGGCCAGCAGCAGGACTGCTATGCCGGCGGCCAGCCACCAGCTCCGCACCGGGCCAGGCCCGGGTGCATTGCCGGCAAGGCTGCGGGCTTGATCCGTCAGGTTGGAGCCAATTGCCCACCATGTGTCCGATGCTCCCGGCAGGGTTCCGGCCGCGATGAGTGCGGCTCCGGCGCCCAGAATTGCAAGGCCCACGATGGTGAGCAGGATGCGGTTCACAGCACGGTTGGTCCTTCTCATTGCCCCACGGCTCCTTCGTTCAGTACCCGTACGTTGCGCTTGACCGGCCGGTTCAGCCCATAGGCGGCCAGTTCGGCGTCGAGCGCTGTTGTGATGGACTCAAGGTGCAGCGGAACGCCCGACGTCGGACGCACCTGGACCCGTACGGACTGTCCACCCACCGTGGTGGTCACCTGCCCTGGCGCCAGGCCAGCTGCTAGGCGGGTTTTGCTGGCTACGGCGGCGGCGATGACGTCGTCATCCACCACCGTTGCCATGCGGTGGCTGGCCAGGGCGCGCCTGGGCCGGCGTCCCTTGCCTACCGCCGTGCCGATCACCAGCAGCCCCAGAATCCCCAGGCCAACACCAGCGGCGGTCATGCCCGCCGGGATGGTGTTGGCAGGAAGGTCAAGCAGCCACTGCCGCAGCTGGGCCGGGCTTGCAAGCAGGGGCTGTTCCTTGAGGAGCCACAGCACGGATTCCAACGCCAGCCAGAGGAACGTGACCAGGAGGATGGAGGCGGCCACGATGGACGGGACTGACCTGGAAGAGTGCGTCTCCCGCCGGATCATGCGCCGGATACTTCGATCCTGCTTCACTGCACCCTCCTTTCCTTGGACTGGCTTTCCTTGAGCTGTGCCGGCTTTGCGCCGGTGAGCCGGATGTCTACCCGGCCCAGCTCCATGCCGGTGAGTTCCATGCTGCGGGCCACGAGTTCTGCCCGCGCAGCCTGTGCCTGGTCAAAAACGGTGGCAGCACCTTTCCGCGGCGCCAGGAGCGGCGGGAGCGCCAACTGGACCGAAAGCCGGACTCCCAGCTTTCCGGAGTCGTCTTCCAGGTCAGCGGTGACGTTGCTCCCACCCACTCCGAAAGCGCGTGCCGTCATGGTTTCCACCGTTTTGCGGAGCGCGGTGCGGGCAATCCGGGTGTGCCCGGCCCTTTTTTCGGATGCCGGGCCGCCGGCCTGGCTGGTCATGAGGAGGAGCGCTTGCCCCGCAGGGCATCCAGCACCCCGCCCAGGTCAAGCTTTCCCTCGGCGGAGCGGCCCAGCACAGCCCCGATTCCTACGAACAGCGCTGTCAGCAGCAGTCCCCAAAATCCGAAGGCCAGTCCGGCCAGTGCCAGGACCGCTCCTACGGCCATGCCGGTAACTGTGGGGCTCATGCGACCCTCGGCTCACGGGTGGCGTCATCGGCCTCGGAGTCCTCGGACGGCACGTGGATGTCCGTGATGGTGATGTTCACTTCGGTGACTTCCATGCCCACCAGGTCTTCGATGGCCGTGTACACGGCGTCGCGGGCGTTGTCTGCCACTTCCTGGAGCGGGTGCGGGTATTCAACAACCAGGGTGACGTCCACCGCCACCTGGGTCTGTCCAACTTCCACGCTGACGCCCTGCGTGAGGTCCTTCTGTCCAACCTTTTCGCGGAGGTTTCCGATTGCGCGGGCCGCGCCGCCGCCCAGGGCGTGGACGCCGGGGATTTCCTGGATGGCGATGCCGGCGATCTTGGCTACGACGCCGTCAGCCACAGTGGTTGCTCCCCGGCCGTCCTTGCCTTTGTCCTGGGCTGTCAGGTCCCGTGCCGTCTTATCCTGTGCCGACGCCGGGGTGGCGGCCGGGGTGTTCTTTGCGGGGACGTCTGCGGGGGTGTGGGTCTGGATCGTCATGGCAATCGCTCCTGTCCGTTGTGTGCGGCGTTCTTTTGCGCCGTCATGAATAGGACGTAGCCCGGCAGGGATTCCTCACGGTGAAATTTATGTGAGCTGCATCACGTAGAGTGCGTTCACTATTGTTCAGTTCACCCCGCGCCAAGCCGGGGCAACTTACTGTAATGAAGCTGGAACTACACCCCGCAGGAGACTTATGGCCATCGGCTTCACCATGCCCGCCCCGGATGATGACCTCAGCCCCATCACCGGATGGACGCGGGAACACTGGGTTGCCTTCGCAGACCAGCAGTTGCTCGCGGTGCGTCCTTACTTTTCGCCCCGGAAGGCGACCATTCGCCTGGGCGGCAGGCCGTCGTCGTCGGGCGTTATGTCCGATGGTCTGGAAGGATTCGCCCGCACGTTCCTGATGGCAGCCTTTCGCGTGGCAGGCGAGCGCGGCAGCGATCCCCAGGGCCACTTGGAGTTCTACCGCGAAGGCCTGCTGGAGGGAACGCGGGCGGGCGGTCCTGAAGAGTGGCCACCCATCCGTGACCGCTCGCAGCCCATGGTGGAAGCTGCGTCCCTTGTCCTGGGTCTTCAACTGACCAAAACCTGGCTGTGGGATACATTGACCACCCAACAGCAATCCCAGGTGGCCGCTTGGCTGCAGGGTTCCTCCACCAGCATCTGCGTGGACAACAACTGGGTGCTGTTCCAGGTGATGATTGCCGAATTCCTGGCCGGTGCCGGGTTGGAACACAACGCTGCACAGATTGACCACGGCCTGAAGAGGCTGGAGGACTGGTATGCGGGCGGGGGCTGGTACCGCGACGGCGATAACAATGGCACCGGGGACTTCTTCGACTACTACTGCGGTTGGGCCATGCACCTCTACCCCATCCTCTGGGCAGAGTTTGCCGCGAACCGTCACCCGGAGGCAGCGCCGCGGATGGAGGTCTACCGGACCCGGCTCGCGGCATTCCTGGAGGACCACGTCAGGTTTTTCGGCTCCAACGGGGCCCCGGTCTTCCATGGCCGTTCCCTGATCTACCGCTTCGCGGCCGTGGCGCCACTGTTCATGGGCGAGGCCGTCTCCGCAACGCCACTGACCCCTGGTCAGACCCGGCGGATCGCCAGCGGCGCGGCCAAGTACTTCCTGGACAACGGAGCTTACGACCGCGGGCTGCCGTCCCTTGGGTGGCTTGGCGCTTTTGAACCCATGACCCAGGAGTACTCCGGCCCCGCCTCGCCGTACTGGACATCCAAAGCCTTCGTCGGGCTGCTCCTTCCCCCGGACCACCCCGTGTGGACCGCTGTGGAGGAGCCTTCGCCGTCGGAAGCAGGGGACGGACTCAAGCACGCGGAGGCACCCAATTACCTGCTCCACTCCACAGCCGGCGATGGCATAGCGCGGCTGCTCAACCACGGCAGCGACAAGTATTACGCGCCGGGCCCTGATGATCCCCTGTACCGCCGCCTCGCCTACTCCAGCCACACGGCACCGATGTTCACCCGCGATCCGGTCGATAACCACTTCGCCATCCTCAACCAGTCCGGCACTCCCAGCCGCCGCGCCAGGATCCACCGCCTCGGGGCATCGAACAATCAAGCGGCCAGTTGGCACGCCCCCGTGTGGAACGGAGATGACCCTGCCCTGTCTCCATGGCGGGTGGCGACGGGCACCGCAGCGGCCGGCGGCTATGAGCTGCGGGTGCATGTTGTGGAAGCCGATTCCGGGCTGACGGTCCGCGATGGCGGCTACGCGCTCGCCGGAGCCTCGCCACTGCGGGACCGTCAGGGCATACTCAGCAACGGTCACCTGCAGGCAGCCATCTGGCCACTTCATGGCTACACGGGCGGCGGCATCTACAGGGCGGAAGGCGTCTCACCACTCGGTGGGCACGCCGCATGCGGCTACCTGGAAGGACAGCTGACCGGCAGCCGCAACTGTTTCGCCTCGCTGGTGTACCTCGGGGGTGAGGCGCCCACGTGGGTGCCTCCCGCCGTCGTGCCTCCTGTGACTTTCACCCTGCACGACGCCGGCCACCGCGTCAGCGCCCGCCTCACCTTGGGCTCAGGGCAGGTACTGGAAGTGTCGTTCGCCAGCTGAGGGTGGCGGCTGGATTCTTGAGCCAATCTTGAGATGACCCGGCGTGGTTCTTGAGGACCCCATCCGATGGTTGAAACATCAGCCAATCCGCTGATGGGAGCTTCCAGGAAGGACCACCGAAATGACTGACCAGATCACCGCCACGTCCTCACGCACCGGCGCTGCCCACGTGAAGTCCGACGCCTTTGCCGGCACCGCGGAAGCTGTCCGCCATGCAGGTGAAGTTCTGGGCCAGGCCCGGGCAGTGGTGGCCGTCCGTGAACAGTTCAACCCGCTCGGCGTAGGCCTCCGGAGCATTTGGCCGCAATCGGTCTGCGGCTTCTAGGACCCGAAAAATTTGAGTCGGGCAGGCACCCAGGGTGCCTGCCCGACGTCGTTTTAAGGGACGATGGAGACCAGAACCAAAAATAAGGAGGCTTGCCATCAAAGAAGAGATCCGCAAGGCCGCTGATGTGGCTGAGGATGCTGCGAACTCGCGATCCTTCGAGATTGTTGCCCGGGCAGGCTACGCCGTCAGTGGTTTGCTGCATGTCCTCATCGGCGCAATCGCCCTGCAACTGGCCTTCGGGCGCGTTGGCGAGGCCGATGTCTCGGGAGCCGTGGCGTCGCTGGCCAGGCAACCCGCAGGACCCTTCCTGCTCTGGGCCTGTTTTGCCGCCTGCGCGGCGCTCGCCGTGTGGCAGTTGAGCAACGCACTTCTTGGGTACAAAAGAGATTCGGACAACAAGCTTGGCAAAAGGCTCTCCGCCGTGGGGCAGGCGATCGTTTTCGCCGCCCTTGCCACCACCATCATTTCCTTCATCGTCGGCAAGGGGCAGAACAGCCGCGAGTCCACCACCGATGTGACCGTGACCCTCATGAAGGCGCCGTTCGGGGTGTTCCTGCTGGTCGCCATCGGGGCGGGTATTGCCATCACGGGCATCGTGTTCGCGGTGCGGGGTTTCCGGCAGACCTTCAAGAAGGACATTTCACTGTCATCCGCCCGGACGGTCCGCAAGTTCCAGCTGGGCGTAGGGGTTGTGGGCTATATCGCCAAGGGGATTGCCCTCTTTCTGGTGGGCCTCCTGGTGGTCATTGCCGCCGTGCGCGCCCAACCCGAGCAGTCCACCGGGCTGGACGGCAGCTTGAAGGCGTTGAAGGAGCAGCCATATGGTCCGTACCTGCTGGCCGCGGTGGCCGTAGGGCTCATCGCCTACGGACTGTTCCTCATGGTCAAAGCGAAAACACTCAAGACGTAGCGCCTTCTTCCCGTTCGATGGGAATCCAGAGCTGTCCGCTGCCATGCGTTCCCCCGGGCTCCACCTGGACGCTGAGCATCTCAGGACCGGGCACCCACCTGTACGGGTTGGCCGGGAACCATTCGGTGGCGGCATCGGCCCACATCCGCTGCAGAACCTCGGGGAACTTCCCTTCTGCCTCGAACACCACCCACAGCCCGGCCGGGACTTCCAACGTGTCAAAGCCTTCCTGCGGCGGCCGGCTGGAGGCGACGGCGTGCCAGTAGTCCAGCTCGCTGCCTTCGCTCCGCCGCTCGTCGATGTTGTCAGTCACCGACACCGGGCCGGACGGTTGTATATCCGCAAAATCGAGCATGTGCTGGGTGACGGCCGGATCCAGGCTCCTCTGAAAGTCGATGATGGCCTGGTTGGGTCCTTTGTGGACCAGGGGGACGCGTGCTTTCAGTCCTATGAGGCGGAAAGCAGGTTTGTCTTCGATGCGGTGCTTCATGTCGGTATTCCCTTCGACTCGGAGGTGGAACCTCAGCTGAGGTTGGGAATGGAGAACGGCGCCGGGTTGCCGTGCCTCGGACGGCGTGAGCCCATGCATGGCCTTGAACGCCCGCGCGAACGCTTCCGCCGAGCCATATCCGTAGCGGACCGCGACGTCCAGGACTGTTCCGCCCTCAAGGATTTCCGCAGTGGCTGCCGTGAGCCTCCTCCTGCGGATGTACTCCGAGATGGGAAGACCCGCCAAGGAGGAGAACATCCGCCGGAAGTGATACTCGGACGTCAAGGCGGTCCGGGCCAGGGTGCTCACC
Source organism: Arthrobacter sp. yr096 (assembly GCF_900108925.1). NCBI lineage: Bacteria > Bacillati > Actinomycetota > Actinomycetes > Micrococcales > Micrococcaceae > Arthrobacter > Arthrobacter sp. yr096. Next base: position 41,283 of record NZ_FNYI01000007.1, read on the forward strand.
TCCACGTTGGCCGTCAGATCATGCTCGATCAATTCCACGGCCCGGTTCCATTCCTGCACAGTTGCCTCCATTCCTTGCACCGACGCTACGCGGGCCACTGCACTGATGGCCCAACAATCCTTGCCCGAAAGTATCAGGCCGGACGACGCAAGAGCCCGGACAACGCAAGAGCCCGGGGGCTGCAGCTGCAGCCTCCGGGCTCTTGGACTTGTCCAGTAAATACGGTGTTCAGGTATTACGGCCTGCTGGAACCAGAAGCTTCGTCATCCGGTTCGGATGAGAATGGCCGGTCCTTGGGGGTGTCTTCCGTGTTGTGTTCGTCCAACTCGGCGTCAGCCGAAGGAACCGTCTTCTCGGCGTAGTCACCTTCGGTGTAGTCACCGCCGGCGTCATCCTTCAGCGTTTCCGGAGAGACGCCGGCATCGCCGTAGTCCCCCTCGGAGTATTGGCCCTCAAGGTCATCGTCCTTGGCATTGTGGTTCTGGTGATCAGCCATGAGAGGCCTTGCGGCCAGTAACCAGGCCGTAGATCAGCAGCACGATGATGGAGCCGCCGATGGCCAGGAGCCACGTGGTGAGGGAGAAGAACTCCTGCAGTCCGGTGCCGAAGATCAGCCCGCCGATCCAGCCGCCCAGAAGAGCGCCGACGACGCCCAACAGAAGAGTTACGAACCAGCCGCCACCCTGGCGGCCGGGAAGAATAAGTTTTGCGATAGCGCCGGCCAGGAGGCCCAGCAGAAGAAAACCAAAGAAACCCATTTTTGCTCCTACTTTCTTGTCAATGGAAATTCCATGAACGTGATGAAGCGAGTAATTTCACCGGGTGCCTGTTCCAAGTTGTAGGCACCGTAATGGGGCCCTTGCAGGCCCTATGGAATGTGGGGGAGTGGAACTCTTTACGCAACCCCGATGAATTTGTGAAATGCAGCCAATAAAGCACTCCTGCCGATTGGGTCAGACTCGGTACTACACCAGTAACGCTAGCGGCTCGAGAGACTAGTAGCAAGTAACCTGTCTATTAGGGTGACCTTGCCTCAAGGGCCCGCCTCGCGCGAATTGGCGGCCTAGTGGCCACCCAGTGAGTCCTTGATGTCCTTGGCGGCGTCCTTGACTTTCTCGCCGGCCTGCTTGAGATTCGCTGCCGATTGCTCGGCCTGCCCCTCGGCTTGAAGATCCGGGTTGCCTGACGTTTCGCCGGCCTTTTCCTTGACCTTGCCCACCGCTTCTTCGGCAGCGTTCTTGATTTTGTCGCCCAGTCCCATGGCTTTCACTCCTCGGGTTGAGATGCGGGATGCCTGCGATTGTTCGCTGGATGGCATAACAGTTTAGTCGGGCTTTTTATTTCAGCAAATCCCCTTTTGCCGGACCCTGGGCTTGGCGCAGGTGACATGGTGCCGCCCGCCGGACTACTGTCATTGGATAAACACCTCGGAAGGAGTGATTGCTGTGAAAGGCAAAGCATTGTTCGCCGTTGGCGTGGCTGTGGGCTACGTGTGGGGATCGAAGTCCTGGCCGGAGGTGTACCGGCGGATCCGCGGAGGCACGGAAAAGGTCTGGAAGAACCCGGACGTCCAAGAGAACGTCCATCAAGCCACCGAAGCCGTCCAGGAGTCGGTTCCGGACATCCTGGACAACCTGTATGAGGCAGGTAAGAAGCTGATGGAGAAGGCGGAGACCATGTTCCCGGGTATTGCCACCCCCAAATCCGGCCAGCACACCGACTCATCCTCCGGAGCCAGGACTGTGCCCACCATCAAGTCGGATGTTGTGTCTGATCCGGCCCTGGATGACACCACAGGCAGTGACTGGACGGGCGAGGGCGGAGCGGCCCCGGAAGGACCGGCGACCAACACACCGCCCCGCCCGTAGCGGTGCGGCTCCCTAGCTAATGCTGTTTACGGCCGTCAGGATGGCTTCGCCCAGTTCCTTCGGCTTGGTGAACTGTGGCCAGTGGCCCGTGGGCAGGTCGATGTAGTCCACTTCCCGGATCCTGGCGAGCTCGGCCGTGAACGGGTGCCCGGCGTCCATCCATTCTTTGAGGAGCGACGACGGGAACTGGCACGCGATGATCGTGGCTGGGACGTCGTAGCGTCGGACGTCACTGAGGTGCTGCTGATCGAAGGCGACGCCTTTGGGTTCCGGGATGGCCCGTGCACGGAAGGCAGCTTTGAGGTCTTCGGTCATGTCGATGAGGTCTTCGTCCTCGAACAGCTCCCACGGCGGCAGGGGAAGGTCGTCGCCGTCGTCGGGCAGTTCATCATTGATGACGCCGCCCTCGCCGAGCGGTCCGCTGTCCACGTAAATGGCCCGGGCTACCCGGTCAGGGCGGGCATCCGCCACGCCGTGAATGATGGCACCGCCGCCCGAGTGGCCCACCAGCACCACCTTCCCGTCCAGTGAGTCCACCTTCTCCACCACGGCATCGATGTGTGTTCGGAGCCCAATGCCGGCGCGGTCGGAATCCGCGGACTCCAGCCCGGGCAGTGTGAGCGGATGAACCGTGTGCCCTGCCGCCTCCAGTGGCGGGGTCACCTCCTCCCATGACGATGCGTCCAACCAGAAACCGGGTACAAGGATGATGTCCATGCCGGTACCCTACGGGAGGCCACCGACAGGATGCACTCATTTTTTGCTGGATCATTCGGCCCCTCATGTGGCCGGACCCGCGTCACGGCGCGGAACGGCTCCAGCCGGGGGTGGGATGATCCAGCAAATTATTCGCGCTCCGCCAGGCGATCCAAAGCTTTCGTCAGCGCTTTTCCGCGCAGCTGGGGAGTGCGGGCCTTAAGGATCTGCAGGATGATGAGGTACCTCTCCGTCTTGCCGAGCCGATCGAAGGCTTGGCTGGCGGCGTCGTCGCTGGCGAGGGCTGCCTTCAGGTCTTCCGGAACCTGGGCGTTGGCCTGCGAAACGTACGCCGCCTCCCAGCGGCCGTCAGCTTTGGCCGCGTCAATCTCGGCGAAGCCCGCCGGCTGCATGCGGCCCGCCTGGATCAGGGCTTCCACCTTGCCCACATTCACCTGCGACCACGAACTTCGGGCCCGGCGACGCGAGTACCGCTGCAGGAAAGTGGTCTGATCGTGTCCGCGCCGTTGGCCATCGATCCAGCCGAAGCAGAGGGCTCCGTCAAGGGCATCCTGGATCTCAATGAGGCGTGCGCCCGAGTTCTTCTTGCCGATCACCAGCCAGGCCTCGGCTTCAGTGGCATGGTTCGCGGTGAGCCAGTGTTCCCATTCCGGGCCATCGGCAAACCTCAACAGTTCCGGCTCGTCCCTGCGCTCCATGGTTTCCCTTCCCCGCTCCTCCACACCTACGTACCCAGCATCCCCCAACTAAGTAGCAGTTCGGGCCGTTGTGGACGCTCACAACGGTTCGAGCTGTTATCTGCTTGGGTGCGAAGAGGGGGTTGACGCGGATCACGTTTCCGGTTCATAGTTATCGTATACGATTTCGTACTTGATGCAGCTCTACCAAGAGGAGGCGCCGTGACACTGGAGTTCCGGACCCAGGAACTGAGCCAGGACATGCTGGCCCGGACGCGCAAAGTGATTGCCGTCCACATCAACTACCCCAGCCGCGCGGCCCAGCGCGGGCGCACTCCCGAGCAGCCGTCGTACTTCCTGAAGCCGTCCTCGTCTCTAGCGCTCGGCTCCGCGGATGCTCCCGGAACTGTTGAGCGTCCCGCCGGTTGCGAACTGCTCGGTTACGAGGGCGAGATCGCCTTGGTGATCGGCAAGTCAGCGCGCCGGGTTGGCCTCGAGGATGCGTGGAGCCACGTCGAAGGGGTCACCGCGTCCAACGACCTCGGCGTCTACGATCTCCGCTACGCGGACAAGGGCTCCAACGTCCGGTCCAAGGGCGGCGACGGCTTCACGCCGGTGGGTCCCACGCTGATTCCGGCCGACGCCGTGGACCCCACCCAGCTGCGGATCCGTACCTGGCACAACGGGGACCTCGTGCAGGACGACACCACCGAGGACCTGCTCTTCCCGTTCGCGCAGCTCGTCGCGGACCTTTCCCAACTGCTCACGCTCGAAGAGGGCGACATCATCCTCACCGGCACCCCGGCCGGCGCTTCGGTTGCCAAGCCGGGTGACGTCATCGAAATTGAGGTCACCGGCGGCGAGTTCAGCAGCGGCCGTTTGGCCACCAAAGTAACGGAAGGCACGACGCCGTTCGCGGACTTTGGTGCCCGGCCCAAGACCGATGACACCCAGCGGGAGGAAGCGTACGGATCGCGCGAAGCCGCCGGACTGCCTGCTCCCGACAATGCTTCCGTGCTGACTCCGGATCTCAAGAAGAAGCTGGAATCCGTCGCCACCGCCACATTGTCCTCCCAGCTGCGCAAGCGCGGATTGAACAATGTGAGCATCGACGGACTGCAGGCCACCCGCCCGGACCGCAAAGTAGTGGGCCTGGCCCGGACCCTGCGTTATGTGCCCAACCGCGAGGATCTCTTCAAGACCCATGGCGGCGGGTTCAACGCCCAAAAACGTGCCATCGACTCCGTGAACGACGGCGAAATCCTGGTGATGGAAGCCCGCGGCGAGAAGGGCACCGGCACTGTGGGGGACATCCTCGCGCTGCGTGCCCAGGTCCGCGGTGCCGCTGCCATCATTACCGACGGCGGCGTCCGCGATTACTCGGCCGTGGCTGACCTGGAGATGCCCACGTACTTCGCCAACCCGCACCCCGCAGTGCTGGGCCGGCGGCACATTCCGTGGGATACGGACATCACCATCGCCTGCGGGGGAGCCACCGTCCAGCCGGGCGACATCATCGTGGCCGATTCGGACGGCATCCTGGTGATTCCCCCGGCCATCGCCGAGGAACTGGTGGATGACTGCATCGCCCAGGAAAAGGAAGAGACGTTCATCTTCCAGATGGTCCAGGAAGGCAACAGCGTTGATGGGCTTTACCCCATGAACAAGGAATGGCAGGCGCGGTACGCGGAGTGGTCCGCCCGGCAAAGCCCGGAAGGAGCCCACGGTGGCTGAAACCGCCGTCGGAAGATCCGCCGTCGAGAGCGCCGCCGCCCTGAAGGCTCATCCTGAGAGCAAGTCCCAGCAGGCTTATGCGGCCGTGAAGGCGCGGATCGTGGAGGGCGCCTATACACCGGGGTACCGGCTGGTGCTCGCCAAGATCGCCGAGGACCTGGGCTTCAGCGTGGTTCCCGTGCGGGAAGCGATCCGCCGACTGGAAGCTGAAGGGCTGGTGAAGTTCGAGCGGAACGTGGGCGCCACGGTGTCCGGGATCGACCCCACCGAGTACCTGTACACGATGCAGACCCTGAGCATCGTGGAAGGTGCGGCCACGGCGCTGTCTGCTCCCTTGATCGACTCGGTAGCCATAGCCCGGGCGCGTGCGGTGAACCAGGAGATGCGGGAGTGCTTGGAGCACTTCGACCCCGTCCGTTTCACGGCGTTGAACCAGGATTTCCACAGCGTCCTTTTCGAACACTGCCCCAACCCGCACATTCTGGACCTGGTTCACCGGGGCTGGAACAGGCTGGCCTCGCTGAGGTCCTCGACGTTCCGTTTTGTCCCCGGCCGCGCCCAGGAATCGGTGCGCGAACACGAGGCCCTGCTGCAGCTCATTGAGGGCGCAGCAGACGCCGACACCATTGAAAAAGCAGCCCGCCAACACCGGGCCGCCACCTTGGACGCTTACCTCGCACAAGCAAACCCTGATCATTAGCAAACCCTGATCACTAGTTAGGACTTCAACGATGACGACCTCCGTAGAGACCACCAAGCACTACATTCCCGAGAACCTGCCGTCCCACATCCAGCACTTCATCAACGGCGAGTTTGTTGACTCCGTTTCCGGTAAGACGTTCGACGTCCTGGACCCGGTATCCAACGGCAACTACGCCACCGCTGCTGCAGGCCAGAAGGAAGACATCGACCTCGCCGTGGCCGCGGCACGCGAAGCGTTCGTCAACGGCCCGTGGCCGAAGATGAAGCCGCGTGAGCGTGCCCGGGTGCTGAACAAGATCGCCGATGCCGTGGAGGCGCAGGAAGCCCGCCTCGCCGAGCTCGAAACGTTCGATACCGGCCTGCCGATCACCCAGGCCAAGGGCCAGGCACTGCGCGCTGCCGAGAACTTCCGTTTCTTCGCGGACCTGATCGTGGCCCAGTTCGACGACGCCATGAAGGTCCCGGGCTCGCAGATCAACTACGTGAACCGCAAGCCGATCGGCGTCGCGGGCCTGATTACGCCGTGGAACACCCCGTTCATGCTGGAGTCCTGGAAGCTCGCCCCGGCCCTGGCCACCGGCAACACCGTGGTCCTCAAGCCCGCCGAGTTCACGCCATTGTCCGCCTCCCTGTGGGCACAGATCTTCAAGGACGCAGGCTTGCCTGATGGCGTGTTCAACCTGGTCAACGGCTTGGGCGAGGAAGCCGGCGACGCCCTGGTGAAGCACCCCGACGTACCGCTGATTTCTTTCACCGGCGAGACCACCACGGGCCAGACCATCTTCCGCAACGCCGCAGCCAACCTCAAGGGCCTGTCCATGGAGCTCGGCGGCAAGTCCCCGTGCGTTGTGTTCGCCGATGCGGACCTGGACGCCGCGATCGATTCGGCCCTGTTCGGCGTGTTCTCCCTCAACGGCGAACGCTGCACCGCCGGCTCCCGCATCCTGGTGGAACGCGCCATTTACGACGAATTCTGCGAAAAGTACGCCGCCCGGGCCAAGAACATCGTGGTGGGCGACCCCCACGATCCCAAGACCCAGGTGGGTGCGCTCGTTCACCCGGAGCACTACAACAAGGTGGCGTCGTACGTGGAGATCGGCAAGTCCGAAGGCAGGCTCCTGGCCGGCGGCGGCAGGCCCGACCACCTGCCCGAAGGCAACTACATCGCACCCACGGTGTTTGCCGACGTCGCGCCTGACGCGCGGATCTTCCAAGAAGAAATCTTCGGTCCCGTCGTGGCCATCACGCCCTTCGAGAACGACGACGAAGCCCTCGCCTTGGCCAACAACACCAAGTACGGCCTGGCGGCCTACATCTGGACCCAGAACCTGACCCGGGCCCACAACTTCTCCCAGAACGTGGAGGCCGGCATGGTGTGGCTCAACAGCCACAACGTCCGCGACCTCCGTACCCCGTTCGGCGGCGTCAAGGCGTCCGGCCTGGGCCACGAGGGCGGCTACCGCTCCATCGATTTCTACACGGACCAGCAGGCCGTGCACATCACGCTCGGCTCAGTGCACACGCCCAAGTTCGGCGCCTAAAGCTTCCCACCTACCCTTTCAACGAAGAGAGAATCCCATGAGCAACTTCACCGGCCCCATCCCCACGCCCACAGTCCCGGCACCGGACATTGTTCGCTGCGCCTACTTGGAACTCGTGGTCACGGACCTCGCCAAGTCCCGCGCGTTCTACGTGGACCTCCTCGGCCTGCATGTCACCGAAGAGGACGAGAACACCATTTACCTGCGCTCCTTCGAGGAGTTCATCCACCACAACCTGGTCCTCCGTAAGGGACCCGTTGCCGCAGCCGCAGCCTTCGCGTACCGGGTGAAGTCCCCGGCCGAGGTGGACGCCGCCGAGGCGTACTACCGCGAGCTCGGTTGCCGCGTGGAGCGCCGCAAGGAAGGCTTCACCAAGGGCGTGGGCGACTCCGTCCGCGTGGAGGACCCGCTGGGCTTCCCGTACGAGTTCTTCTACGACGTGGAGCACGTGGAACGCCTCACCCAGCGCTACGACCTCTACTCCGCCGGTGAGCTGGTCCGCCTGGACCACTTCAACCAGGTCACCCCGGACGTCCCGCGCGGCCGCAAGTACTTGGAGGACCTCGGCTTCCGCGTCTCCGAAGACATCAAGGATTCCGACGGCGTCACGTACGCCGCATGGATGCACCGCAAGCAGACTGTGCACGACACCGCCCTGACTGGCGGCAACGGACCCCGCCTGCACCACATCGCGTTCTCCACCCATGAGAAGCACAACATCATCCAGATCTGCGACAAGATGGGCGCCCTGCGCATCTCAGACCGGATCGAACGAGGCCCCGGACGCCACGGTGTGTCCAACGCTTTCTACCTCTACATCCTGGACCCGGACGGCCACCGCGTGGAGATCTACACCCAGGACTACTACACCGGCGATCCGGACAACCCCACCGTCACCTGGGATGTCCACGACAACCAGCGCCGCGACTGGTGGGGCAACCCCGTGGTCCCGTCCTGGTACACCGAGGCCTCCCTGGTCCTGGACCTCGACGGCAACCCCCAACCCATCATCGAACGCGAGGACAAGTCCGAAATGGCTGTCACCGTGGGCGCCGACGGCTTCTCCTACACCCGCCCGGAAGGTGCGTCCGGCGAAGCGGCCGAGGGCTTCAAACTGGGAGCGCAGGTCTAACAGATGCTGGACGCGAAGACGATCGAAGCCATTGCCGACGAGCTGCTTGAGGCCGGCCGGAACCGCACGCCGGTTCCTCGGTTGACTGCCCGCTACCCCGACATGACGGTGGAGGACTCCTACGCCGTGCAGCAGTTGTGGAGGCGGCGGAACGAGGAAGCCGGGCGCACGTTGGTGGGGCGGAAGATCGGCCTCACGTCCAAGGCCATGCAGGCCGCCACGGGCATCACCGAACCGGATTACGGTGCCATTTTTGATGACATGGTCCTGGATACCGGGTGCTCCGTGCAGTGGGACAAGTACACGCACCCACGGGTGGAGGTGGAGCTGGCCTTCGTGCTGAAGTCGGGGCTGAAAGGCCCCGGCTGCACCATCTTTGATGTCCTCAACGCCACCGACTACGTGGTTCCGGCCCTCGAAATCCTGGACTCCAGGATTGAGATGGAGGGCCGGACCATCGTGGACACCATCTCGGACAACGCCGCGATGGGCGCCATGGTGGTGGGTGGCCGCCCGGTGCGGCCCGATGCCGTCGACCTCCGCTGGGTGTCCGCCATCCTGTACAAAAACCAGACAGTGGAGGAGACCGGCGTGGCAGCCGGCGTGCTCGACCACCCAGCAAATGGTGTCCACTGGCTGGCCAATAAGATCGCCGCCCACGGGGATTCGATGAAGGCCGGAGACATCATCCTGGCGGGCTCGTTTACCCGCCCGATGTGGGTGTACAAAGGGGATACCGTGCACGCGGATTACGGACCGTTGGGAGTGGTGACATGCCAGTTCGACTAAGCCCCACCTTCTATTCGGCACTCTCCGAGGCAGGAAGGCCGCTGGCCGGCATGTGGGTCTGCTCCGGCAGCCCACTGGTGGCGGAGATCTGCGCTGGGTCCGGTCTGGACTGGGTGCTGATCGACGCCGAGCACAGTCCCAACGGCCTCGAATCCATCCTCGCCCAACTCCATGCCGTGAGCGGTTACCCCGTGCAAGCCATGGTCCGTCCACCGGTCAACGACACCGTGGTCATCAAGCAGTACCTGGACCTCGGTGTGCAGAACCTGATGATCCCCATGGTGAACTCGGCCTTTGACGCCGCAACTGCGGTTGCCGCTGTGCGCTACCCGCCGCACGGTGTTCGCGGCGTCGGATCCGCACTGGCCCGGTCCGCCCGCTGGAACCGCGTCCCGGACTACCTGGCTACCGCCTCGGAGACCATCAGCCTCACGGTCCAGATCGAATCCGAAGCTGCGGCGTCGGCGGTGGAGGAGATCCTGGCCGTCGACGGCGTGGACGGCATTTTCCTGGGCCCCTCGGACCTCGCAGCCTCCATGGGCTTGCTGGGACAGCAGGAAAATCCCTTGGTGAGGGCCGTCGTCGAGCATTGTCTTGAAGCCGCGAAAGCGGCAGGTAAGCCCGCCGGGGTGAACGCCTTCAACGAATCAACCGCCCGTGCCTATCTCGACGCCGGTGCCTCCTTTGTGCTGGTCGGCGCCGATGTTGCGGTGCTGGCCCGTGCGTCCGAGGGCTTCGCGTCAACCTTCATCCCCGTGTCCGAGACCGCGGAGCGTGACAGCTACTGACCCGCCGGGGTGGACTAGGCTCTACGAAACGAGAGCCTGAGGGGGCAGAGCGATGCGTGGTGGTGGGTTAGCTGTAGTTGCCGTTATTGCTGTGCTGGGACTGGCCGGTTGTTCGTCGCCGGCAAGCCCGAAAGTCCTGGCGCGGGAAGCGACGGCGGAGGACCAGCTTCCGGAGTCCGTGAGCCTTGGCGGCGTGGATATGGACATTACGGCCGGGACGGCGCGGTTGCTGGCAACCCACGAGGACGTGAAGTACTTCGCCGCCAAGAGTTCCACTGGCGGGTCCGCATGTTTGATTGTTGTGCCGGTCGGAGTCCCGGAGCAGTGGGTAGCGGGCTGCGCAGCGGCATCAACAGGTGAGGAGATCGTCACCCTGACCGGCGTGGACGGTTCGATGACCAAGCTGATCAACGACCGCGTCGACGCCAGCCAGCCGAAATACCAAGGGTGGACCAAGATCCACGAGAATGTGCTGGTCGGCTCCCGCTGATCCCTGCAACGCCTACTTGCGCGCCATGTACCACTCGGTGAACTCGCGGGCTCGTCCGTCCTCGGCGAAGCGGATGACCCACAGGTTGTCGTAGGTGGGCTCTCCGTTGAGGTAGGTGGTCAGGCCTTGCACGAAAGCGGTGTCACCGTCCTGGCCAAGGAGTGTCCACTCGAACGTCCAGTCCTCCGGCTTGTCGCCGGCGTCCGCCCACGCTTTGACGATCTCTTCGTGGCCGGTCCATTGTTTTTCAGTGTTCGGGCGGTCGTTATAAACGGCGTCCTCCGTGAAGAGGGCCCTGATGTCGTCGGGCTCATTCGACGTCCACGCGCGTTCGTAATTGTCCATCCAGGAGTTCACGTCGTTGGTCATCTACCCGTTCTACCAACCGTGATGGCAGGGTTCAACGGTGAGGGCGAGGGAACTCAGGCCGGCCGGGCAATTCCCCGCGTTGATCGGCGGATGTGGTCCGGAGTGAGTCCGGTCAGCGAGGCAAGCTCCAGGTCATCGCATACCTGGTTGCGGAGGGCCATCACGATCAAGGCCTCGCGGCGTTCAGTGATCCGGTGGCGATGCTGTTCGGCGGCCCTGAGTTCCTCACTCTTCTGCTTTAAAGCCGCCACATGTGCGCTGCGTGGGACTCCGCCCGGATGGAGATCGTCATAAGCCAAAGCGATGGTCCTGACGGATTTCATGTTCTCACCAGTGACCGCCGAAACAGTGGCAATGGTGAGTCCGTCCTCGATCGCCTGGGCAATCAGCTCGTTTCTGGCAGCAGTCAGGGTACGGATGGCACTCTGTGCGTGGGAGAGGAGTTGCCGATGCACTCCCAGGGCGTACGCCAGCTTGGCGTGTTCCGCGTGATCCGATGCCTCCGGCCGGGGTGCCTTCGCCCGGTAGGCGTACCGTCCGGTGGCTGCGCGGCCTTGCAATGAAACGGCGGGGGCTGACCCGGTGTGGGCTGGCATTGACTCCCTTTCGGATGCGGAACAGGCACTTCTGACTCTTCGAATCTAGGCAGTGTTCACCGAAGCAAGGAAATACCAATACCGCGTGAACCCATAAGCAAAGTGCATGGAAGAAACGCCTCAGAGTGCGTTTATGCGGGTTCTGTACGGGGGATGGGCGCTGATAGCGCACAAAGAGATCCGGGTCATAAGAGCCCCTTATAGATCCACGCACATTAGGTCTTATCCACAGCGCTCACGGATCCCTAGTCTCGAAAAAGGGGATACGCGAATCCGCGCGTCCCGAGTTCCACATTCCTGGAGGAGACATGCCGCACTACCTGCCGGCGTCGAGGGTCACCCGCATCAAGTCCTCAGCGAGCGTCGCCGCGGCCGCCCGCGTCCGCGAACTCAAAGCCGAAGGCATCCCGATCATCGACCTGACGGTCGGCGAGCCGGACTTCGATACCCCGGACCACATCAAGGCAGCCGCAATAGAGGCGATCAACAACGGAGAGACCAAGTACACCTCGGTGACAGGCACGCCGGAGCTGCAGACCGCCATTCTGCGCAAGGTCGAAAGCCACACCGGTCACCACTATGAGCGGAACCAGCTGACCATTGGCGGCGGGGCCAAGCAGGTCCTGTACGTGGCGCTGATGGCGTCGCTCAACGCGGGCGACGAAGTGATTGTCCCCGCGCCGTACTGGGTTTCCTATCCGGACATGGTCCTGGCCAACGACGGAACTCCTGTGATCGTTGCTTGCGGCGAAGAGACAGGCTTCAAGCTCACCCCTGATGCCCTGGCGAAGGCCATCACCCCCAAGACCAAATGGCTCATCCTCAACGCCCCGTCCAACCCCACGGGCGCCGTGTACACGCGTGAGGAACTGCAGGCACTCGGCGCAGTGCTTGAGGAACACCCGCACGTCTTCGTCCTCACCGACGAGATCTACGACGAAATCCACTTTGGTGACGGGCGTGTGACCAGCCTGGTCACAGCCGTACCGGCGCTGAAGGACCGCATCCTGCTGGTGAACGGCGTCTCCAAGGCCTACGCCATGACGGGTTGGCGGCTCGGCTATGGAGTGGGTCCCGCACCGCTGATTGCGGCCATGAACAAGCTGCAGTCCCAGACGTCGTCGTGCCCATCGTCCATCAGCCAGGCCGCCGCGGTGGCGGCGCTGAACGGAGATCAGTCCTTCGTCCGCGACAGCGTGGAGGTGTACCGCAAGCGCCGGGACGCCGCCGTCGAGGGCCTTAACGCCATCAATGGACTGTCCGTCGCGCCAGCCGAAGGGGCGTTTTACGCCTACGTGAACTGCAGCGGCGTGATCGGCAAGACCACCCGGTCAGGGGCCGTCATCGAGAACGATCAGGACTTCACCCTCTACCTGCTGGACGCCGCCCGCGTGGCCGTCATCCAGGGTTCGGCCTACGGCCTGGGCCCGTACTTCCGGATCTCCTTCGCCACCTCGCTGGAGACCATCAACGCCGGCGTGGACTCCATCCGCGATGCCGTCAACGCCCTCACCTAGAAAGATTCAGACCATGATCCACGTCAAGACCAAGTTCCAGCGCCCTGATGCCGACGTCGTCAGCCGCCTCGCCGCCTTTTCTTCCGCCACGATCCACGAGGCACAGGGCCGCCGCGGCGCGTTGAGCTCCAGGATCAAACCGATCGACCGCTCCATGTCCTTCTGCGGCCCGGCCGTGACTGTCGCTTGCGCTCCGCAGGACAACCTCATGCTCCAAGTGGCCATCCACTACGCACAGGCCGGCGACGTGGTCCTGGTGGGTGCGCAGGAAATGGCCGAGGCCGGCACGTTCGGTGACGTCCTGGGCAACGCCATGAAGGCCAAGGGCATCGCCGCGATGGTTACCGATTCCGGCGTCCGCGATACCCAGGACCTGATCGAACTCGGCCTGCCTGTTTTCTCCGGCAGCGTCAGCATCAAAGGCACCGTCAAGGAAACGCTCGGGCCCATCAACCACCCCATCGTCTTTGGCGACGAGATCATTTACCCCGGCGACATCCTCCGCGGCGACGCTGACGGTGTTGTGGTGGTCCGCCGCGAAGAAGCCGAGGATGTCATCGCACTGTCCCAGGCCCGCGATGACCACGAGCGCGAACTCATCAAGCTGTACCACGACGGCGGCAACACCATTGAGCTCTGTGGCCTCACGGAGAAGCTCAAGGAGAAGGGCCTCCTGGTGGAGGACTAGGAGCATCTGTCAGGGCCGGTCACGCATCGTTGAAAGACGAGGTGGCCGGCCCCTTTGGCGTGTTCTTCAGAGGACAACAAAAGGCGCCTTGCCCGGACTCTTAAGTCTCTACGGGCAGGGCGCCTTAGTGGGTGCAGCTGAGGGGGAGTACGACGGCGGGTGGCCGGGTTGTGTGGCTACGCCCGCCGGGGCTGTTGGCTGGCGGCGTCAGTGGCTGGCTTAGTCCAGTCCGGAGTGCCCTGGCCGGGTATCCACCAAATGCCATTCGATGCTGTTGCCTGCGTGGGTGGGCATCAGGCTGCCTTCAAAGACGAACAACGGCTCGCCGATCCCGCCGAGCGGACGCCAAAAACCATTCCGGGGGCAATGGAATCCGGTCCGTGCGCTGACAGTTCCGCGGGTTGGATTCGACACCCATCCGGCTGTGCTGATCTTTTTCACCGTTGTTTCCTTTGAACTTGCCCGCAGAATCCGTGGGCTGGTTTCGAATTGTTTGCTAATTCGATATTAGGAAATTAAAACGGTCTTGAATAAGACCAAAGCTGTCTGTCCGGATAAGGCTTTGTTATGGATGGGCCGGGAGTTGCACGGGGTCGGTCCCGTACTTGTTGATCAGTTGTTGATGCAGCATCTCTTTGACCACCAGCAGTACGGCAGAAGCAGCCTCGGACAAGGGCTCGTGGTCCGGGGTGCACAGGGCGATCTTGCTCTGCAGGCCAGGTTCCACGATCCGCAACACTTTGAAGTCCTGGTCCGGGAACAGGGCGTCCGCGGCAGACTTGGGCAGAACTGTGCCGCCGAGGTTGGCGCGGATGAGCCGGGTGAGGGAGGGAACGGACTCCACTTCGCCCACAAGTTTCAAGGGAAGATCCTGTTCTGCCAGGCCCTTCTCGATGAGCTGGCGCAGGGTGTGGTTCTTTTCCGGGAGGAACAGCCCTACTGTGCTGGCTTCGGCGAGGGTGACGGTGTCCTTGCCGTGATCGATGTCCACATCCGGGTGCACCACCAGATGAAGGTCTTCCACAATCATGGTGGTGAACTGCACGCCCCGAATCTTTCCGGGCTCGTAGATCAAGGCCATGTCCAGGCGGCCGTTCTTGATGGCCTCACTCAGTACGCCGCCAAAGATCTCGGTCAGATGGACCACGATGTCAGGGTACCGCCGGCCCACTTCGCTGATGATCTGGGGCGTCAGGCTACTGGCCATGCTGTAAGGCGCGATCGCAATGGAGACGCGGCCGGAGGGTGCGGCTCCGGAGGAGGCGACGTCCTGCCTGGCCTGTTCCACAAGTCGAAGAATCGACTGCGCGTGCCGGTACAGCGTGTGCCCGGCGGCGGTGGGCTCGACTCCTTGTTTGCTGCGGATCAGCAAACGCTGCTTGAGGTCGTTCTCCAGTGCCGATACCTGCTGGCTCAAGGCCGGCTGGGCCACGTGGAGCGCCGCCGCAGCCTTGGTGATACTGCCGGAATCAACGATCTGCACGAAGTATGAGAGCTTGCGCGTATCCATGGGTCTGCCTTCCTGGAGGGCCACGTCCCCGGGTGGCATGCGTTAGGGAAATTCTATCCGGGCGACTGTGGGACCCAAGACACAGTACAGGGTGGTGCAGGTCATAACGGAGAGCTATCACGGGATAGCTATTAGGTCTTTGTGCAACGTGGTTGACCGGTGCGAGACTTTTGGAAAGAACTTCAGGCGACGCTTTGGGAATCCACTGGCGTTCGGTATTTACCGGAAATTCAATTCCACAGCAAAACCACGGAAAGAGAAACACGTGAACCCGACAATTGATCTTGTAGCGGATCTTGGAGAGGGATTTGGCGCCTACACCATTGGCGACGATTCCGAACTCCTGGAAATCGTTTCAAGTGCCAATATCGCATGCGGGTTCCATGCCGGTGATCCGGACATCATGGCCGCCACTGTTGCTGAATGCGTTCGCCGCGGAGTAGGCATCGGGGCTCACCCGAGCTTCCCGGATCTGCGGGGGTTCGGACGCCGGGACATGGGCCTCACTGCCACCGAAGTCCAAAACGATGTCTTGTACCAACTGGGTGCCCTGAACGGTTTCGCGTCCTTCCACGGCACCAAGGTCACGCACCTCGCTCCACACGGCCGGCTCGGCAACCTCGTCGCTGTCCGCTCCGACTATGCCCAGGCTGTGGCTGAGACCGCGGCCCGTGTGGACAACGAGCTGATCGTGGTGGCCCAGGAAGGCGAACTGGCTGTTGCTGCACGCAACGCCGGGCTGGACGTTGCGATCGTTGGCATCGTGGACCGGGCTTACCAGGAAGACGGCACGTTGGTTCCCCGCAGCCAGCCCGGTGCTGTGCTGCATGATCCCGCAGAGATCGTGGACCGCACGCTTCGTATGGTGATTGATGGCAAGATCCGCTGCGCCAACGGCGTGGACATGGACATCGACGTCGACACCGTCCTCCTTCACGGAGACAACCCCGGCGCTGTTGAGCTGGCGCGCCGGATCCGCTCCGAGCTCATCTCCGCCGGCGTCAGCATCGCACCGCTGGCCGAGGTCATGGATGCCAAGAGGAAGGCGGCCTGACATGTCCGTTCTTGCAGCGGCCCCCACCGAGATCTACGAATCGGGAGACTCCGCACTGCGTGTTGTCGCGATCTCCGAAGCCAGCGAACTCAACTGGCTGACCGTCCACGGACTGGCCGACTGGCTGGAAAGCTGCGGCGCTGAAGGCCTGCACGGCGCAGTTCCCACCTATGACTCCGTGCTTGTTGAGTTTGATCCCATCCTCGTTTCCGCACGCCAGGTGCGCGCCTTCGTCAAGCTTGGTCTTCTGGAGCTCGGACGTTCCGCCGCCTCGGCTGCCGCTCCGCGGGAGTTCGACGTTCCCGTGGTCTACGGAGGCGAGTACGGTCCGGACCTGGAGCGCGTCGCCGATCACCAGGGCATCTCCGTGGAGGAAGTCATCCGCCTCCACACCGGGAAGACCTACACCGTTCGCTGCCTGGGCGCGCCTGCAGGCTCACCCATGATGGACGGCCCGGCATTCCCCAAGCCGGTGCCGCGCCTCAAGGACCCACGGCTCAGCGTTCCAGCTGGTGCAGTCGCCGTAGCCGGGCGACAGGCAGTCATCGCTCCCGCGTCGGCTCCCGGAGGCTGGTGTGTCATTGGACAGACCCCTCTTTCGGTCCTGAACATTCGCCGCGAACCGTTGGTGCCCTACAAGCCGGGTGACATCCTGCGTTTCCGGCAGATCCGAGCCGAAGACTTCAGCGGGTTCGTGGGCATGGAACTCGAGCCCCGCGCAGTGGAACCTCACGCGCTCGAACCCCTCACATCAGGGGCTCAGCCATGAGCGGCGAAATCCTGATCCAGCAGCCCGGTAACGCCGTCGTCACAGACCTCGGCAGGACCCGCGGCCCCCGCTTCGGTCTTCCCGTCAACGGCGCACTGGACCAGTACTCGGCCCGTGCCGCCAACATCCTGGCAGGCAACCTGGACAACCACCCCCTGGTGGAGATCACGGCACTCGACTTCCGGATGAAGGCCACCACCGACATCCTGATCGCCGTCACCGGCGCTCCGCTCACGCTCACTGTTGGTGGCCGCCCGTCCAGCCAGTGGGAACCGGTGTCAGTCCGTGCAGGAGAAACGGTCTCCATCCGCGGAATCCACCGCGGCCTCCGCGCCTACCTGGCCATTCACGGCTCCATCGAAGCTGAGACACTGCTGGGCAGTGTAGCTCCGGACACCGTGGTGGGCTTCGGGCTGCAACTCAAGGAAGGCACCCGCCTCCTGACCCGCAGGAGCGTTGGCCCCGTTCGTCAGCCGTACTTTGATCTTCCGCTCTTCCGGCTGGGCCTTGACCGGCCCCGCATGGACTCAGACTTGTTGGTCGATGTGACCGACGGGCCGGACGTCGCCGAGTTTGGCGAATCCGGTGAACTGCTCTTCACCTCGGAATACGCCGTCAGCGGCCGCAGCAACCACATCGGCCTGCGGCTCGGCGGGGAACTTCCGGAAAGAACCTCAAGCGGCGAAGTCCTTTCCCGCGGAGTGCCAGTGGGCGCCGTCGAGGTTCCTTCACGGGAAGAGCTGCTGGTACTGCACCGGGGACGCGGCGTCACCGCCGGGTATCCCGTCCTGGCAGTAGTCACCAGCACCGGACTGGATGTCCTGGCCCAAGCGAGGCCAGGGGACAAAGTCCGTTTTCGGAAAACCACAGTGGCAGAAGCAACTGCCGCCCATAGGCGCTCGCGGGCCCACCTTGAAACCCTCCGCGAATCCGTCAACACCGTCTTCGGACTCCTCGGCATCGGATGCCGTCCCCAGTGGCAGGACCTACCAGTTGCGGCATGCAGCTAAAACCCTGTCGTCACACCAGTAGGCGTTGCTACGCTCATCTCAGTAAGGAAAAGTCATGACCGCAAGCACCAACGCTGCGCCAGTGCAGCATGAGCGGCTCACCAGCCGCCAAACCCGCAAGGTTGTCACCGCAGGTTGTGTTGGCATCTTCGTGGAACTGTACGACAACGGCATTTTCGCCTTCATGGCGGGAACGCTGGCGCTCGTCTTCCTGGCCCCGGGCAACCCGGACAACGCCCTGCTCTTCGTTTTCGCCGGTTACGCGGTCTCGTTCTTCGTTCGTCCGCTCGGCGCCGTGGTGTGTGGCTACCTCGGAGACCGGATCGGCCGGCAAAAGCTACTGGTCTTCGTCATCCTCCTGATCAGTGTTGCCACCGCCGGTATCGGTTTGCTGCCCCCCTTTGCGGCCATCGGCGTGGCAGCCCCCATTCTGCTGGTCCTCCTGCGCCTCCTGCAGGGCTTCTCCGTCGGTGGCGAGGCTGCCGGCGCCATGACCTTCCTCGCTGAGCACGCCCCTGAAGGCAAGCGCGGCATCATTACCTCCTACGCCCAGATCGCCTCCTTCGCAGCACTGCTCACCGGTACTTTGGTGGCCTACTCCATGTCCCCGTGGCTCACCCAGGCAGCGATCGACGGCGGCGGCTTCGGTTCGTTCGCATGGCGCATCCCGTTCCTGGTGGCCATCCCCATGGGCATCATCGGCTGGTACATCCGCAAGGCCATCAGCGATACCCCCAATTTCGAGAAGCTGAAGGAAGAGGGCGGCCTCTCCAAGAACCCGCTGAAGGAAGCTTTCCAGTCCAAGGAACACCGCCGTGCCATGCTCCTGGCCCTCTTCATCCCGCTGATGAACGGCTCCGGCTACTACGTCCTGTTCTCCTACATGCCCACGTTCCTCAAGGGCAAGCAGCTGAACTTCACCATCGGCGAAGCCCTCCTGGTCACCGCCTGCAGCCTGGTGGTCATCTGCATCGCCATCCCGTTCATGGGCGCCCTGTCCGATCGCGTTGGCCGCAAGAAGGTCATCGCAGGCTCCGCAATCGCCATGGCAGTCCTCGGTATCCCGTCCTACGCCCTGATCGCCACCGGTCAAATGGGCTTGGCCATCCTGGGCGCCTGCATCATGGCCATCGTCTTTGCCGGCCACACCGCAGTCATCCACATCCTGATCGTTGAACTGTTCCCCACCCGTGTCCGCTACTCCGCCTACGGCCTCGGCTACAACATCTCCTCGGCCCTCTTCGGCGGCACCGCCCCGCTGCTCATGACCTGGCTGATCGGCAGCACCGGCAACATCTACATGCCGGCCTTCTACGCAGTCATCACGGCGCTGGGCACCCTCATTGCGGTCAGCACGGTCAAGGACCGCGCCCACGAGCCACTGCGCGACGCCTAGCCTCCACCCACCTCCGGCAAGTGCGCCGGGCTTCCACGTCCGGCGCACTTCGCTCACCGATTCCCCACCTTTTGGAGAACCCCATGTCTTTTTCTGACTACACCACCGCCCTGGTCACCGGAGCATCAACCGGTATGGGTGCAGCCATTGCTGAACGCCTCGCCAAGCGCGGCCTGACCGTTCACGCCGTGGCGCGCAACGAGGAACGCCTTGCCGAGTTGGCCGACCGCACCGGAGCCATCCCGCACGTAGTGGACCTGACCGACACAGCCGCGTTGGCCGCCGTCGTGAGCGACCTCAAGGTGGACGTCCTGGTGAACTGCGCCGGGGTTTCCCGGCCGGGCAACATCCTGGACTCGTCCGAAGAGGACATTGACGAACTGGTGGACGTGAACCTCCGCGGTCTCCTGCAGCTCACCCGACTGGTCCTGCCGGGCATGGTGGAGCGCGACCTCGGCCATGTCATCAACATCAGCTCGATCGCCGGCGTCTACAACTTCTACGGCCACACGGTCTACCACGCCACCAAGGCTGCCGTGCACCAGATCTCCCGCCAGCTCCGTAACGATACCGTCGGCAAGCGCATCCGTGTCACCGAAATCTGCCCGGGCCGCGTGGAGACCGAGATCTTCGGACGCAACATGGGCGGCACTCCCGAGGCCATGGAAGAAGCCTGGCAGACCTACTACGAGGGCTACGAGTCGCTCACCACGGACGACATCGTCAATGCCCTGGACTACGCCATCGAAACGCCGCGCCACGTCAATGTGGGCATGCTCGAACTCATGCCGACGTTCCAGGTGCCTGGTGGCCTGACGTTCGACCGGCGCTGACGTTCCACCGGCGCTGACCCCTCTCGGTCCAGGCGCCCCACAAGTTCCGGTGACACACACTCCCGTCACCGGATATATAGGCTGGCGGCCGCGTTAATCGCGGCCGCCAGCACCCGTATAGGCGCTGTTTACTACTCGAAAGCCACAGCCGATGAGAAGGGCACTGTGCCTCGCAGACCGGAAAGACTGGGATGCCGAGGACTTCGATAACCTCGACGATTACCGGCAGGAACCGCGGCGGCAGCAGCTGGTCTGCCTGGCGTGTGGGGGCAAGGCAATGTTCCGCTCCGCAGGGGTTGGCCGGAAGGCGACCTTCAGTGCACGGCATACCGCCGACTGCTGTCTGAACTCCCGGACGTGGACTGTGTTCCGCTACCTGCAATAGTGCCGTTGCCGCACGGGTAATGCCCGCCCTGAACCAACGCTCCGCGGCACTGAAGCGCCCGACGGCGCGTGGTTCAGTCTTCGTCGAGGGTTTCCGTCAGGTGGTGCGTGGGGATGCGGTCCCGGTCGTAGGTGATTTCTGTGTAGCCATGAGGCTGCGGGCGGCCGTCTGAGCCCAGATTCACGAAGACGATTTCCTCGATGGTCAGGATGGCCTGCCGCGTGATCATGTTGCGGACCTCCGCGCGCATGGTCAGCGAGGTACGGCCGAAGCGTTTCGCCGTCAGCCCCATCTCGATCAAGTCGCCTTGGACCGCCGAGCTCACAAAGTTAATCTCCGAGATGTACTTGGTGACTGCCCTGCCGTTGCCCAGCTGGAGGATGGCGTAGATCGCGGCCTCTTCATCGATCCACTTCAGCAGGCTCCCACCGAAGAGTGTGCCGTTGGCGTTGAGGTCCTCGGGCCGCACCCATTTACGGGTGCGAAAGGTGATGTCTGCTTTTTCCATATTCCGAGATTATCGAACTGCCGCGGCCTCCGCTTGATATTGCGTCCCCATCCCGGCTCCTCCGCTACGCCATTGCTGTGTGCGAGGCACTGTGCGAATCGAGTCGCTTGGAGTAGCAATACGATTCGTTGACGCCTATGTACGGGCCGAAGTTCGGTACAGGGGCAAAACCAGCACTTTCGTAGAAGCTCCGGCCATCTGACTGTGCTGATCCGGCTTCGGCTGCAATCACGGTGAATCCGTGCGAATGAGCCTGGGCTTCGAGGGCTGCCAGAATGGAGCTCGCCACTCCCGAGCCCCGGGCGTAGGGGACCACATACAGCCTTTTGATTTCGGCCGTGTTCTCGTCCAGCATGCGGAGCCCGCCACATCCCAGTGGCTGTCCCGAGCATTTCTCATAGGCCACCACGAAGACCGCAGTGTCCGCTTCCGACGGTGGGGGTCCGGGCTCATGGTCGGTGCTTCCGAAACGTGAATCCAGTTCTGCCTGCTGCGCGGCTCGGAGGTCAGCGCCCACGGGGTTGGCCCACGTGACCTGCCGAATGTTGAGCCGTGGGTTCGTCTGCATTTGTGCCTCAATTCGCCGGGTTTCGTCGGAGGTGCCTATGCGACTTAAGCCTAGGGAGCTGTGGTTACCGTGGTGTTTCCTGCGCGTAAGCGTCGGGAGAATTGCTGCTGCCCTTGGGTTGGGGCGCAGAGAGGGCCTCGCAACGTCTCTTGCAGTACCTCTTAAAGCGCCTCGCCGGTTGGGTCGTCTACGGTTTGATCGGCCAGGGCCAAGCCGCCCACGGGAATTTGATCCCAGTGCAGTACCTTCCAGCCGTTCTTGGGGTCGCCTTCAAGAGCCACGATGCCCGTGTTGGGGAGTTGATGCGTCTCGGCGAACACGGTGTCGATGTCCGTGGCCCGCCGGCCCGCCCAGCAACGAATGGCCGCGCCGTGGCTGACAATCGCGGCCGTCTGGTGTCCTGCGGCCGCAACTTTCTCTACGGAAGCATCGAAGCGGGCGAAGAAGTCGTGCCCGTTGAAAGCTCCGGGCATCCGAACGTCCAAGTCGCCATCCGTCCAGGCGAATACTGTGCTCATGTACCGTACGTGTGATTCGTGATCGGTCTTCTTTTCCAGCGCCCCCGCCTCGATTTCATGGACTCCGTCCAGAATTTCCGGTTCCAATCCTGTTGCCTTTGCCAAGGGTGCAGCTGTCCGCTGGGTTCGCAGCAACGACGAGGTGTACAAGGCTTGGATGCCTTCGTCGGCCAGGGCTTCCGGCAGGGCCGCCGCTTGACGCTCGCCCAGTTCGGTCAGCCCCGGTCCAGGGAATGCAGTGTCCAGCTGGCCTGCAACATTGCCGGGTGTTTGTCCGTGCCTGATCAACAGGAGCTTCATGGTTGCTCCGCTCCTCTACGTCGTAGCTGTTCGGCCTTTGGACGCTTTGCGCTCCTGCCCGGTTACACCAGCCAATCAGTCGTCGCAGTCCGGGAACAGCCCGACACGCCGTGTCGCGAACCCTCGGACGGGATGCTGAGGAAAGCAACTGGGAAGGAACGCGCCTCTGCCTGCCGAGCTAGGCCTCCACCACGGGTTGAACGCCGACGGCGGGCCGAGGCACCCAGCCCCGGCCCGCCGTCGTCGCGCGTTGTGAATTACTGCAGGTGATCCACCAACTTGTCGGCGATGCCCGTGTACTTACCCGGGGTCAGCGCCAGCAAGCGGGCCTCGGCGTCGGCCGAGAGGCCCAGGCCCTGGACGAATTCCTGCATGCGGGCGCCGTCAACGCGCTGGCCGCGGGTGAGGTCCTTCAGGCGCTCGTACGGGTTTTCCATACCTTCAACGCCGGCGATCGCTTCAGCGCGCATGACCATCTGGATGGCTTCGCCCAGTACTTCCCAGTTGGTGTTGAGGTCTCCGGCGAGGACTTCCTCAGCGACGTCCAGTGCCTTGAGTCCCTTGGCGACGTTGGAGATGGCCAGCAGCGAGTGTCCAAAAGCCACGCCGATGTTGCGCTGGGAGGAGGAGTCGGTGAGGTCGCGCTGCCAGCGGGAGGTGACCAGCGTTGCGCCCAGGGTGTCCAGGAGCCCGTTGGAGATCTCCAGGTTGGCTTCGGCGTTCTCGAAGCGGATCGGGTTGACCTTGTGCGGCATGGTGGACGAACCCGTGGCACCGGCAACCGGAATCTGGCGGAAGTAACCGATGGAGATGTAGCTCCAGATGTCCGTGCAGACGTTGTGCAGGATGCGGTTGAAGCGTGCGATGTCGGCGTAGAGCTCGGCCTGCCAGTCGTGGCTTTCGATCTGCGTGGTCAGCGGGTTCCAGGTGAGCCCCAGGCCCTCCACGAAGGACTTTGCGACGGCTTCCCAGTCAGCGGTGGGGACAGACGCGACGTGTGCGGCGTAGGTGCCGGTTGCGCCGTTGATCTTGCCCAGGTATTCGGTCTTGGCGATGCGTGCAAGCTGGCGGTTCAGGCGGTGCGCAATGACAGCGAGTTCCTTGCCCAGCGTGGTGGGGGTGGCGGGCTGGCCGTGGGTGCGCGACAGCATTGGCACCGAGCGGTTGGCTTCTGCCATGTCCTCGATCTGCTTGACCAGGGCGGAGGCGTTGGGCAGCCAAACGTCCTCTACGGCACCCTTGATGCCCACAGCGTAGGAGAGGTTGTTGATGTCCTCGGAGGTGCAGCCGAAGTGCACCATGGCCGTCAGGTTCTCGATGCCGATGGCGGGCAGCCTGCGGCCGATGTAGTACTCAACAGCCTTGACGTCGTGGACGGTCACGGCTTCGATTTCGGCAAGTTCGTTGACCGATGCGGCATCGAACCCCGTGACGATGGCACGCAACTGCGCGTTCTGCTCGTCCGTCAGCGGGCCTGCACCCGGGAGTACGGACTGGCTGGTGAGGTGAATCAGCCACTCGACTTCGACGTGAACACGATCGCGGTTCAGGGCCGCCTCGGACAAGTAGTCGACCAGGGGTGCGACGGCGGCACGGTAGCGGCCGTCAAGGGCGCCAAGGGCGAGGGGTTCGGAAGCGAGGGAGACGCGGGGGGATTCAGCCATAGTGCCTATTCTTTCATGCTCCGCATCGAGGCCGGGAGTTGGTGACGGGGCTATGTGGAAGGTTGGCCAGGTTATCCACATACACGACAGCACCGCTTCCGTCCGATTCCAGCACTCCGTAGCGTCGTAGGGACCGATCACAGAACAATCAATGGAGTACACGGACATGAGCGTCGGCTTGATGCCTGCAGCCAACCCGCCCACCTTCGACCCCCTGGAATGTGCTTCCCGGAGCCATGAAGTCCAGAGGCTCGCCTGGCGTGTAAAGGCTTGCGTAGACCAGGCAGACACGGTTCTTGCTTCGCTGCGGCGGGCTCAGATGGACCACTGGCTCTCTCCCGCTGGACGTGCCTACCGCACCACCATTGCTTTGCACGCGTCAGCGCTGATGCGCGCCCGGGAGTCCTTGGATGCCGCAGTCGCCTCGGTGCTCCGGCACTCCCAAAACGTGTCCGTCTCGGGGGAGAGGGGTCCCTGATGTCTGACTCAGCTCCCGTCGGTGCCGGAGAAGCACCCCGGCCGCTGCCCCCGGCACCGGACGGGATCCTGGCCATCCGGGGAGGGGTGGCGGGGATGTCGTTCCAGCTCGAGGAACTGCTTCGGGGAGCCGGCCAGCTTGATGAAGTGGTCCAACAGCTCATCGGTATCGAAGAGGCAGCACGCCGGGTCCAGGACGAGTTGGAACCGTACCTCTACGACTCCTATGGCACAGGCTGCAGCGCGATCAATGCGGTGGCGGAGAGCCGGAAGGAAGTGGGACGGGTGCGTGAGGAGTTGGTGGAAGTAAGCACGAGCGTGCGGGCAAGCCACCGGGACTACATGCAGGCGGAGGACAAAAACGCCCGGCCCCACGCCCTGCGTCTCGACCAACTTAAGGGATCCGGCGCGCCTGGCCTCCTGGCGCTGGGGCGAGACCTCACTGAGGAGAACTACAACCGGTTCATCCCTGACGACTATATGGCGGCCGACCTCATACGCCCCCTTCTGGATTCGCCACTACTGGCCCAGTACCAACCCCGTCCGGTAAGCATCGAAAAAATGGATGAAACCGCCGAAGACGTGCAGCCGACTATGGCCGAAAGCCTCCGACGTCTCGAGAGGCTCCATGCCCGGAATGACGGTGAAATTGAGGTCATTCAATTCGATAACAACGGGTCGCCGTCATGGATGGTCCTGATTCCGGGAACCCAACCCAAGTCACCCGCCACAAACCCCTTTGATATCCAAGGAATCGGCGAAGCGCTGGGCTACGACTCTGAAGATGTCGTCCCAGCCGTTGGCCAAGCGCTCCGTGAGGCGGGTGCTGCCGCTGGGGACCCAGTAGTGGCAGTGGGGCATAGCCAGGGCGGCGTCCACGCCATGAATCTCAGCCAGAACAAGGCGTTTCTCAGTGAGTTCGACCTCAAGTACGTGCTGACCGCCGGAGCTCCTGTTGGTGGCATCACAGCTGAGCCGGGCATCAGTTCACTCCATCTGGAACACGTTCAGGACTGGGTCCCGGGAGCAGATGGCAGGAGAAACCCCGATACCAAGGACAGAGTGACTGTGACCCTGAAGGATGGGGTCAGGACACCAGCCGGGGAAGATCCGGGTTTGGGCCCGGGGCATGACCAGGAGAATTACGCGGCAGGGGCCGAGTTGGTCGCCGCCAGCCACGACGAGTCACTGGCAACCTCCACTGCTGCGTTCGCGGGTGTCGTGGGCGCCGGCGGGGTAGCCAAGGTGACGCGCTTCAAACTGGAAAGGGCGCCCATGCCAGGACCGTCGTCCGCGGCGCGGCCTGGTCCGCCTCCAACGGTCCGGGACACAAAGGCGGACGCTGGAACCCGGTAGGTGCTTCAGATTGCGGCGGACGTATTCCTGGCGCCGCCGTTAGCGCTTGCGGGCGCCAGGGATGAGTCCAGCCACCATCGAGATGATGCTGATGATGATCGAGGCCAGGATGGCCGTCCAAAAGAAGGAGTCGAGGGTGAGGTGCACCGGTGTGAAGGTGCTCAGCCATGCGGTCAGGTACAGCATGGCTGCATTGATCACGATCGTGAACAGGCCCAGCGTCAGGATGGTCACCGGAAGTGACAATAGCCTGACCAACGGACGGACGAAGGCATTCACGACGCCGAAGATCAGTCCGATGAACAGGTACGCGAGAACGATGCCGGCGGTGTCTGCGCCTTGGGTGAGGCCCGCGTTGGTGGCTGCCTTCTCGGTTGCCGTGGTGGTGATATCCATGCCTTGCAGCAGCCAAGTTGCCACCCACAGGGCAAGCCCGTTAATCAGGACGCGAATGATGAATGAACCCATGACCCCATGGTTTCATACGCACCTGTTAAACGGCTCGGCGGAGGCCGTGGGTTGGCAAGTAGGCTTGAAGCCATGACTACTACTGACAACGCACCGGAGGGCGTACTCCCTCGTCCGGTCGTGGACAGGCTCCCGAAGTACGCCGCAGGCAAACCGCCCGCTGCGATTGAGGGCCTCACCAGCTACAAATTGTCGTCCAACGAGAACCCGCTGCCCCCGATTCCTGCAGTGTTGCAGGCAATTGCGGACCAGTCCGATATCAACCGCTACCCGGACCCGCTCGCAACCAAGCTGCGAACGGCACTTGCCGGCTTCCTTGGTGTCCCGGCTGACGACGTCGTCACCGGTGCCGGCAGCCTCGGGGCGCTGAACCAGATCCTCGCCACGTTCGCCGGGCAGAATGATGACGGCAAGGCGGATGAGGTCATTTACGCTTGGCGTTCCTTCGAGGCGTACCCCATCTGCGTAGGTCTTGCCGGTGCCGTCAGTGTGCAGATCCCGCTGCTGGCTGACGGACGCCACGACCTCGAGACCATGGCGTCGGCCGTCACGGTGCGCACCAAGGTGATTCTCCTGTGCACTCCTAACAACCCCACTGGTCCAATCCTCACCGCAGAGGAAACGGAGCGTTTCATCCAGTCGGTGCCACCCAACGTAGTGGTGGTGATAGATGAGGCGTACCAGGAATTCGTGCGGGACCCGGATGCGGTGGACGGTATCAAGCTTTACCGCGACTATCCCAATGTGGTGGTCCTGAGGACCTTCTCCAAGGCGCACGGTCTGGCCGGGCTCCGTGTCGGATACAGCGTCTCCGGCCCCGCACTGACCCAGCACCTGCGGGTAACGGCAACCCCGTTTGCCGTTTCCCAGATCGCCGAGCGCGCCGCCGTTACCTCCATCGAGAATTTCGACCAGGTTGTGGAAAGGGTACAAAGCCTGGTGGACGAGCGCGACCGCGTCACAGCGGGCCTGCGCGAACTCGGGTGGTTCGTTCCGGAGGCCCAAGGCAACTTCGTTTGGCTCAATCTTGGCGAGCACAGTGCCGGGTTTGCAGCCTTGGCGGCGGAGCAGGCGTTGTCCGTCCGGGCATTCGCAAATGAGGGCGTCCGGGTAAGCATTGGCGAGGTGGAGGCCAACACCCGGTTCTTGAATCTCTGTGCAGGTTATACAAATGCTCCGCAGGGTTCCTAGCGGTTAACAAATGCGCCAACCTTACTTACTGCCGATAAAGTAAGGGACGAAAGCCAAAAGTATGCCCGCTCCGGAATACATTCCGGAGCGGGCATATATCCCAGCGACAGACATTGCCAGGCGCCCCCGCCACGGCAAGCAAGGAGACGGAATGGGCTCGACACAACTGCCCCCCGGGACGGAAGAAACTCTCGCGGCAACCTCCGCGGCAGCAGCCGCGCCAGGCGAACCGGTGGAAATGGTTCAGTTGCTAGGCCCTGACGGAAAATTGGGAAGCGATCCCGTCTTCTCGGATTACGCCAAGCGCATTGATCCGGAGAAACTGCGCGTTTTTTACGCCGATATGGCCCGGATCCGTCGCTTCGACCAAGAGGCTACCGCACTGCAGCGCCAAGGCGAATTGGCGCTTTGGGTGCCGCTCACAGGTCAAGAGGCCGCGCAGATCGGTTCCGGCCACGCAAGCCAGCCCCAGGATTACATCTTCCCCACGTACCGCGAACACGGCGTAGCGCTGGTCCGCAATGTTGACCTGGCTGAACTGCTCAAGCAGTTCCGCGGTGTATCGAACGGCGGCTGGGATCCACGGGAGAACAACTTCCACCTCTATACGCTGGTCCTTGCTGCCCAGACCCTCCACGCAGTGGGCTACGCCATGGGCATCCAGCGGGATCAGAAGCTCGCCGCCGCCACGGACTCCAACGACCCCAAGGCCGCCGTCATCGCCTACTTCGGCGATGGCGCCAGCTCCGAAGGTGACGTCCACGAATCCATGGTGTTTGCTGCCTCCTACGAGGCCCCCGTGGTGTTCTTCTGCCAGAACAACCACTGGGCCATTTCCGTGCCCACCGAGGTCCAGACGAAGGTTCCGCTGGCCAACCGCGCCAAGGGGTACGGTTTCCCGGGAATCCGCGTGGACGGCAACGACGTCATCGCCGTCCATGCCGTCACGGAGTGGGCGCTGGAGCATGCCCGTGAGGGCCGTGGGCCGGTGCTGATTGAGGCTTACACCTACAGGGTTGGTGCACACACTACTGCCGACGACCCCACCAAATACCGGGAGTCCGCCGAGGAAGCGGCATGGCGGGAGAAGGATCCGCTGGACCGCCTCGAGAAGTACCTGCGGGCAGAAGGCCTTGCCGACGAGGCGTTCTTCGAGCAGGTCAAGGCCGACGGCGACGAGTTGGCCACGTATGTCCGCAGTACCACCCATGGCCTCGAGGTCCCGGACATCCGTGAGGCGTTCGCCAATGTCTATGCCGAACAACACCCGCTGATTGCGGAGGAACTGGCTTGGTTCGAGGAGTACTCGGCCGGCTTCGAAAGCGATGAGGAGGCAGCCAACTGATGGCAACAATGACCATTGCCAAGGCCATTAACGAGGGTCTCCGGGCATCGCTGAACAGCAATCCCAAGTCCCTGCTGATGGGCGAGGACATCGGACACCTCGGCGGTGTCTACCGCGTTACCGATGGCCTCATCAAGGAGTTCGGCGACGAACGCGTTGTGGACACCCCCCTGGCCGAGTCCGGCATCGTGGGTACGGCCATCGGACTGGCCCTGCGCGGATACTCGCCGGTTTGCGAGATCCAGTTCGACGGTTTCGTCTTCCCCGCCTTTAACCAGATCACCACGCAGCTGGCCAAGATCCACTCCCGCAGCCTCGGCAAGCTGAGCGTTCCCGTGGTCATCCGCATTCCTTACGGTGGCGGCATCGGCTCCATTGAGCACCACTCCGAGTCGCCGGAAGCGCTGTTCGCCCACACTGCCGGCCTGCGCATCATTTCGCCTTCCAACGCCCATGACGCCTATTGGATGATCCAGAAGGCCATCGAGTGCCAGGACCCGGTGATCTTCTTCGAACCGAAGCGCCGCTACTGGTTGAAGGGCGAGGTGGACGTCCAGAACCCCGGTCTTTCTGAGGACCCCTTCAAGGCACACGTCGTGCGGGAGGGCACGGACGCCACCATCGTGGCTTACGGCCCCTTGGTGCCGGTGGCCCTCGCGGCCGCCAACGCTGCCACCGAGGACGGGCGCAGTATTGAGGTCATCGACCTCCGCTCCATCTCACCCCTGGATTTCGACACCGTGGAAGCCTCCGTCAAAAAGACCGGCCGCTTGATCGTGGCTCACGAGGCCCCCACTTTTGGCGGTATCGGCGGAGAGATCGCTGCACGTATCAGCGAGCGGGCGTTCCTGCACCTGGAAGCCCCGGTGATCCGCGTGGGCGGATTCCACATGCCTTATCCCGTTGCCAAGGTGGAGGAAGACTACTTGCCGGACATCGACAAGATCCTCGAAGCGCTCGACCGCTCCCTGGCCTACTAACCGCCCTGATCCAGCCCGGCTTCACCGCCGGGTAACCGGAAATCGAGGACCACTGTGACTGTTAAGAAATTCAACCTGCCGGACGTTGGCGAAGGCCTGACCGAAGCCGAGGTAGTGGCTTGGAAGGTCAAGCCCGGCGACGTCGTTGCGATCAACGATGTCCTGTGCGAGATCGAAACCGCCAAATCCCTCGTGGAACTCCCGTCACCATTCGCGGGCACCGTCACGGAGCTGCTGGTGGAAGAGGGCATCACAGTGGAGGTCGGCACAGCGATCATTGCTGTCTCCGAAGGCCAGGCCGGTGATGCAGGGCCAGCATCGCAGACCCCCGCCGCTGCGCCGTCTGCCGATGACGTCTTCACGCCCGTCTACGGAAAGCTCCCTGCGGAGGCCGGAGAGCAGCCGGCCGGCGGTCCGCTGGTTGGTTCCGGACCCAAGGCCGACGCCGTCAAGCGCCGTGCGCGTAAGCGCCCCGCTGGCGCAGAGGCGGCCACGGTCGCTGAGAACGCAGAGGGTACAGTGCAGGACAACCAAGCTGTCCTGGAGGCCAAAGCAGCCGAAACTCCGGTGTCCCACCGCACGACGCCGGCCCGCGCCGTCGTCGAACCCGTCACCCAAGCACCTGTTGCCGCAGCGCCGCAAACCGCAGCGCCGCAAACCGCAGCGCCGCAGGCCGCAGCTTCGCGCGGGGCGGCGATCAGTGGAACCATCAGCGGTCTGGTCAACAAGGTCCTGGCCAAGCCGCCGGTGCGCAAGTTTGCCCGCGATCTGGGGATCGACCTCGCAGATGTCGTGGCCACCGGCCAGCGTGGTGAGGTAACCCGCGAGGACCTGGTGAGCTACCAGGCACAACGCGATGCCGAGCACGACCAAGCGGACTCGTTCTGGGGCGCTTCAAAGAAGCCGCAGGACCAGCGCGTTGAGCGCATGCCGGTCAAGGGTGTGCGCAAGGCTACGGCCAAGGCCATGGTGGAATCGGCCTTCTCGGCTCCCCACGTCAGCATTTTCGTGGACGTCGACGCCAGCCGCACCATGGAGTTCGTCAAGAGGCTCAAGGTTTCCCGGGACTTTGAAGGAATCAAGGTCTCGCCGCTTCTCATTCTTGCGAAGGCCGTGATCTGGGCCGCCGCGCGCAACCCCAGCGTGAACGCAACGTGGGTGGATAACGCGGACGGGAACGGGAACGCTGAGATCCAGGTCAAGCACTACATGAATCTGGGCATCGCCGCGGCCACCCCGCGTGGTCTCATGGTCCCCAACATCAAGGACGCACAGGACCTTTCCCTCAAGGAATTGGCGCTGGCGCTTAACGAGCTGGCTACCAAGGCCCGGGCCGGCAAGACGCAGCCTGCTGAGATGCAGGGCGGGAGCCTGACCATCACCAACATCGGCGCGTTGGGCATCGACACAGGAACGCCCATCATCAATCCGGGCGAGGTAGCCATCATCGCGTTTGGAACCATCAAGCAGAAGCCTTGGGTTCTGGACGGCGAAGTCATTCCACGCTGGATCACAACACTTGGCGGTTCTTTCGACCACCGCGTAGTGGACGGCGATTTGTCGGCACGCTTTATGGCTGACGTCGCTGCCATCCTTGAAGAACCGGCGCTCCTGCTTGACTGACCAGAAGGCCGAACGCGGGCCGGGTGCGAACCCTGGAGCCGGAGTATCCACAGAATCCGGCCATGTGCGTCCCCAGACTCTGACAGGTCCGTGGCGGACGGTTGCTCGCGTCTTGACGGAGGTGTTCCAACCGCCGATTGTGGTGCTGGTCCTGCTGTTGATCAGCCCCTCGATCGAACCCGGATTTCCGGGAACCATGTGGTTCGGCTTGATCGCTGCTTTCTTTGTTTGTGTCCTGCCGCTGGCGTACGTGCTGGTGATGGTCAAACTGGGCAGAATCACCGATCACCATGTCAGCGACCGGCGCCAGCGGCCCGCACTGCTCCTCATGGCGTTGGTGTCAGTGGTGGTGGGCCTGCTGGTTCTGCAGCTGCTGAATGGTCCGGTGAGCGTATCGGTGATGATCATCGCCCTGATCGGTGGCATCGCCGTTCTGGCCGTGGTGAGTGCGTTCTGGAAGATGAGCGGGCATGCGTCGGCGTTAGCTGCTGCGGCCGTCATCGTCGTAGCGATGTTTGGACCCGCATTCCTGCCTGTGCTGCTCCTGGTGCCGGCAGTGGGGTGGTCGCGGCTGGTCCTGCGTGCCCACACACTGGGCCAGGTCATTGCGGGATCATTGTTTGGCGGAGTAGTGATCGCCGGACTGTGGTGGCTGCTGCGTGAGCTGATGCTCTAGTCCCTGCACTACAAGGCCAGCGTTCGGCCACCACGAACAACCCGTAGCGGGGAGGGCCTGTCAACCACCAACTCTGGAATGGAGTTTGCGGCAAATTCGAGCCGGTCAGCCGAACAGGTGCCGGAGAAACCGCTCACCACTTCTGCGCCCACAAGTTCCGCCCCTGCCGTGGTGGCAATCCGGAAACAGCGTTCCAGTTCGGTGTCGGTCAGAGCTCCGGTGCGATACCCCAGAAGGTGCGCCCGGTCCATCATGCTGCCCGTACCAAACGGAGTCCACGCATCCCGGACGCCGTCAGACCCGAGGACAACCTTCACCCCATGCCTTTCCATGAGGTCCAGCATGGGTACGGGATCGGCTCCCAGGGCGCAGGTCGCCATCCAGATTCCAGCTTCGGCCATTGCATCCAGGGTGGGTCCAAGCTCAGGTTGGGACACATCGCAGAGAGCAAAACCGTGCCCAATGGTGACGCGACCCTGCATGCCCTCCGCCATGGTGCGCTTCGCGATGACGTGAAGCTGCGCCAGGCCTCCCGGTCCTTCGTCATGCAGGTGGATATCCAGGTCCCTCCCGTGCCTGTTCGCCAGCCCGAAGACAGCATCAAGATGGCCGTGAAGATCGCCGTCCACTGATTCCGGGTCTATGCCGCCCACCAGATCGGCGCCCTCGGACAGGGCGGCTTCCATGAGATCCAGCGTGCCCGGATTGGTCAACAGGCCGAACTGCGGGAACGCGACGATTTGTACGTCCAGGCAGGAAGCCAGCCGTTCAGCGGCTGCCCTGACGCCGTGGATGTTCTTCAATCCGATCTGCGAGCCGACGTCCACGTGCGCCCGCATCGCCATGGTCCCCGTGAGAACGGCGTGCTTCATGAGGGCATACGCACGGTCCTCAACGGCATCCTCGAACGAAAGCTGGGCCTTGAGGTCGTTCCCGATAAGATCCGCCAGATCCTGCGCCGGTGGGCGGGAGAGCCAGCCGGATCCCCACGTCGTTTTGTCCGGATGAATATGCGCGTCTACAAAGCCTGGGGTCACCAAAAGGGACTGAGCGCCGGCAGGATTCTGAGGGTCGCGTGGCGTCGAACAGGCGGTCATGGGGTTCCTATCTTCAGGGCGGGCATTGGTATACCAGATGCAATTCAAGTTGGGCAGAACCCAACCCCAATCAGCGATTCTAGGCCAATATGGCGAGGCCGCAGCCTGTCATGGAGGAATCTGGGATACCAAAAGCTGTACATCGCATCAGTTGCCCCCTAATCTAATGAACATCATTCATTTATGTGATGCGGATCGCATCGAGGAGAACGCCATGTACACCAGCCCCACCAGCGCAGCGGAGGCCCCGGCATCGGGCCCCACGCTTAAGCGCGTCCTTGGCTTGCCGTCACTCATCGCCTTCGGCCTGACCTCCATGGGCATCCTGTCCGTGGTGGCCGTGTATGGCGCAGGAACGGAGATCAGCGATGGGCATTTGCCGGCAGCCTACGTCGCAGCCTTGATTGCCATGCTGTTCACGGCCCACAGCTATGGCCAGATGGCGCGGCATGTTCCAGTGACCGGTGGCGCGTACGCCTACGCCTCCCGAGCCTTCGGCAAGCCTGTGGGATTCCTGGTGGGGTGGGCCATGATGCTGGATTACCTGTTCTTGCCCATGGTGAACTTCCTGCTCTTCGGGCTCTATCTCAACAGCCTGCTGCCCGGTATACCGCCTCAGCTCGCAGTTCTGGTCTGCCTGTTGGTGGTGGGACTGTTCAGCGTGATCGGCGTTGCCTGGATCAAGAAGATGAATTTCGTCGTCGTAACGGCTTCGGTTCTGGTCATTGTTGCCTTCGTGGTGATGGCAATCCTCAATGCGCCGGATCCCACCATCGAAAGCGTCGTCCGCCCGCTGTCACTGGGCGGGGGAGGGATAGCGCCGGTCATGGCTGCTGCCGCCATTGTCGCCTTCGCGTTCCTGGGATTCGACGGCGTCTCCACTCTGTCCGAGGAAACGCGTCACCCCAAGAGGGATGTGCCGCGTGGCATCATTCTCTCCACCCTTTTCGCGGGCCTGGGTTACACGCTGTTTTCGGTGGCGGGAAGCCTCATAGCGCCTGAGTGGCGTTCCATTGTGAACCTTGACGCCGCCGGCACTGAACTGATGCAGCGCGCCGGCGGCGATGTGCTCATGGTGGTCTTCGTGGTGGTGAACCTGGGTGGACTGGTCCTGTGCGGTACTGCAGCCCAGATGAGCGTCAGTCGCGTCATCTATGCCATGGGCAGGGACCGGATCCTGCCCGGGGCCCTCGCCAAGCTGCAGCCGCGATTCCGTACTCCCTACGTAGCAGCTTTGCTGGTGTCGGCAGTCTCTCTGGTTGCCCTGTTCATCACGCTGGAGCAAGCCGTGTACATGATCAACTTCGGGGCCTTGATCGCCTTCGCCGTGGTGAACCTGGCGGCCATCAAGGTGCTGTTCTTCGACCTGCGAAAGCGTGGAAAGGCGGGAACCCTCCGGAATCTGGTGATGCCGGTGCTCGGCTTCGCCTTTATCGCGTGGTTGTGGACGTCGCTCGCGTGGTTCACGTACCTGCTGGGAGCCGCGTGGCTGGCCGTGGGGTTGGCGGTTTTCATCGCACGGCGCCGGAAAGTGGGTGGGCAGTTGGACCTCACCTTCGACGACGGCGCACGCGGTGAGGAGGCCGCGCAGCCGTCCGGGGTGGCTGGCAGCCGCTGGAACGCCGGGTAAGAAGGCCGGGCTAGAACGCCGGGTAGTTGACCAGCAGGGCCTGGAGTTCGGTAGTGGACATGTGATTCGCCATCTCCACGCTGATTCCCATGGCTACAGCGGCAACCGTGATCATGGCGACGCAGGCAACCGACAGGAACCGCCAGTCCTTGCGGAAAACGCTGCCGATGGTCTCCGGCATATCAAGGCTGGGGGAGATCATATTGGGGGCGCTGTCCCAGGAACCGTCGTCCAGCATCGCGATGATGCGGTCGTTGGCGCGGTCGAAGCGCATGGTGCTGATGTTGTTGCCGTGGCGGGCAAGCAGGATGTCATGTCCCACGCGTTGGCGCGGCTGCAAAGTAAGCAAGAAAGGATCCCCTGAAAATCGAGAGTGAAGGTGGCGCACGCCATTGGGGGCATCTCAATTTTATAACGGTTGGATCCTCGGGAAGGCTCAAAAGACGCCGAACGCCGGGTGAGTCTCCCCACCCGGCGTTGTGATTCAGCTCGCTTTACGGCTGGTCTGTCTTGGCAATGTACACGTCGCAGGGGGCGGTGTGGGCAACAGTGTTGGCCACACTGCCCAGCACGCGGCCCAGCCCCTGCATGCGTCGGTTGCCCACGACGATCAGACGGGCATCCTGCACCTCGGCTTCCTTCACCAGGGCTTCTCCCGGCTTGCCGCGGGCGGCCGAGTAGGTCACCTCCAGGCCGTCATGAGCCAGGCGTTCTGCCACTGTGCGGGCTACGGTTTCCGCCTCAGCGGCGTCGGACACGATCCATTTGTCGGTGCCGATTTCCACCACCTCAGTGCGGTTGCTGTCGAACGCGCTGACCACGCGGAGGCCGGCTCCGAGGCCAATGGCCAGCTGTTGGGCAGCCTTTGCCGCCCTCATCGCCGTCTCGCTGCCGTCTACTCCGACAATCACAACTCCGGTCATTGTGCTGCTCCTTCAGTGGTGGCTTTGATGGCTTCCGCGAGGACGGGTGCCAGGCGGCGGACGCCTTCGGCTATCGTATCCGGGGGTACGGCGCTGAAGGCGAGGCGAAGCTTGTTGGACGGACCGTCCGCCGGAGAGAATGCAGCCCCGGGGATAAAGACGACGCCTGCATCGATCGCTTTCGCGAGCAACGGATAGGTGTCGACGCCTTCAGGCAGCGTAACCCAGACGAAGAATCCGCCATCCGGCCGTGTCCAGGTGAGGCCCTGGGGCATGTACTCGTCCAGCGCGGACAGCAGAGCCTTGCATCGCTCCGAGTAGAGCTCGCGGTAGGTGTCGATCTGGCCTTCCCAGTTGTACTCGCGGAGATATGCCGAGACGAGCATCTGGTTCAGCGGCGGCGGGCACAGCGTCACGGCTTCGGAAGCGAGGTAGAAGCGCCGCTGCAAGTGTGCGGGAACCAGCGCCCAGCCGATGCGAAGTCCCGGTGCGAAGATCTTGGAGAACGAGCCGAGGTAAATGACATCGTCCGGGTTGGCAGCCCGCATCGGTTCGATGGGGTGGCCGTCGAACCGCAGCAGCCCGTAGGGGTTGTCCTCAAGCACAATAATATTCGCTTCACGGCATATATTGACGATCCGCTGCCTGCGCTCCGCCGCCAGGGTGATCCCGGAAGGGTTGTTGAAGTTGGGGATCGTGTAGAGGAACTTAATGTTCTTGCCCTCTGACTGGAGAGCAGCGATCCTGGCCTCCAGAAGCTCCGGCACCAGGCCGTCGTCGTCCATTTCGATCGGCTCCACCTGCACCTGGTACGCCTCGAACGTATTCAAGGCCCCCACGTAGGTGGGGTTCTCCACCAGAACCACATCGCCAGGGTTGCAGAAGACCTTGGTGGCCACGTCCTGGGCCGACTGGGATCCGGCAGTGATGACCACGTTTTCGGGGAGGGCGTTGGTGATTCCTTCGGCAGCCATGATGCCGCAGATCTGCTGGCGCAGTTCTTCGGTGCCTTGGCCGCCACCGTACTGGAGGGCGGTCATGCCTTCTTCGGCGATGATCCGGGCGGCCGTCTGGCCGAGCTTTTCCAAGGGCAACGACTGCAGGTACGGGTTGCCGCCGGCGAGGGAGACCAGGCCGGGCCGCATGGAGATGTCGAAGACATCCCGGACGGCAGACTGTTTGATGTTGGCGGCCCGCGCGGAGAACAGTTCCTCGTGCGGGTGGGCGGCCGTGGCGGCCCGCTCAATGGCGTCGATGGCTTCAGCGGGCAGCGTTGCGCCGGCATCCAATGTTTCGTGGGTCACAGTGACAGGATACTCCTCGATGTTGCTAAAGAGGCAACAGTTGTTTTCACAATCCCTCCAGTTTCGCAGGTCACGCTTTACGCCGTGATCGGGAAGGGCTGGAATGTAGCTATGACAGCGCACCGGGGATCCGTGACCAAGGCCGAACAATTCCACAAACTCCACGACGCCGGGCCCACGCCCCTGGTGCTCGTGAACGTCTGGGACGCGGCGTCCGCCCGAGTGGTCCAGGAGGCAGGTGCTACGGCGATTGCCACTTCAAGCTCGGCCGTCTCCTGGAGCCTGGGGTTCCGCGACGGGGACCACGTGCCGTGGGGCCTGGCCATGGCCGCCTTGGGCCGGGTTGTGGGGGCAACCAAACTTCCCGTCACGGCCGATATTGAGACGGGCTACGGACGCACCGACGACGAACTTCGCGTGACGGTCCATGCGGTCCTTGACGCGGGTGCCGTGGGGATCAACATCGAAGACTCCGCCATGGAGCCCCTCACTGACATCGCCGAACAGTCGCGCCGGATCGCCCTTATCCGTGCCGCTGCGGACGATCGCGGCATCCCGCTGTTCATCAATGCCCGCACTGACACGTACCTTTCGGGCCAGTTCCCGGACACGGCCTACGACCAGACGCTGCGGCGTGCCGAGGCCTACCTCACGGCGGGTGCTGACGGAATCTTTGTGCCCGGAGTGGTGGATTTACACGTCCTGCACGAGCTTTCCAGCCGGATTCCGGCGCCACTGAACGCGCTGGCGGGCGTCGGAGCGCCGTCGCCCCTGGAACTGCACGACGCCGGTGTCCGGCGCGTCAGCATCGGTGGCAACGCGGCCAAGGCCGCCTACGCCAAGGTTGCCCGGGTTGCCAAGGAGATCCTTGGCGACGGCAATTGGGCCGGGCTCGCCGGCACGCGCAGTCACGACGAAATGGACGCCCTGTTCGCGCCGGGCCCCAAATACAGTCTGTGACCCAGTACGAGCGGTGAACTGATGCCACGTACGACGGCGGCACCCGGCTTTAATGTCGTACCTCGCCGATAGCTTGGGTTGAGTGGAAGACGGAGGGAGCGTCCATGGCACGGCGAAGTGTTCAGTTCTGGCGAATCGAGCAGTTGAACGGTGATGAGCTCAGCCGCCCGTTTCCTGCGCGACGCGTGGCCGAAGTACTGAAGAAGGCCCAGGATGCCGGGACGGACAGGCGCTTCACCAGCGTGGATGGCACAGTGCTGCTCGCCCAGGCACTGGCTTCTTCGCCGTATCCCGTGGTGCTGCTGGACAGGGTCCGGGATACCAACCTCCCGAGCGTCGGAGACGCACTTGGCCGGCGCAAACCGCTGCCGCTGGCTCCAGGAGATCACCTGCTGGAGACCACATATTTTGCCTTCATGAAACGCAACGTCATCGCCGTGCTGACCAGCGGAAACGGCCCCCGGGCGTCCCGGATGGGGGAGTACCTCGGCGGAATGCTGGGGCTCGAACCAAGCTTGGTGCCCGTGGTCAGGGAAGATATTGAGGAAATCCTCACGCGGCTTGAGGTGAGCCGCTTCGAGTTCGCGCTGCCCGCTGAACGGCTGTCCGGGAAGCTCATGGAAGGCGAGTGGGCCGATGTTCTGGAGAGTGCCTCGAGGCTCGTGAATGAGGGAACGTTCCGTATTTCCCTGAGCGTGGGAAGGTCCGGGAAGGCCGAGGACAAGCAGCGGATCCGGGACCGGATTCAGCAGCTGATCGATCTTTTCCGCCAGGCTGGCTCCGTAGAGCATTTCGACTATGTGGTGGCGGAGGGCAAAGACTCCCTGACGGGCGACCGCGAAGTGGTGGACCTGTTGAAGGAACGGTTCATTTCCCACATTGAGGTGGATCCGGACGTCTTCAATGATCCCCAAAAGTCTGTGGCGGAGGCGGTCTCCATCCTCACTAAGCAAGCCAGGGACAATGAGGCATTCTTCGCCAGGACTTTGCCGGACATCAAGGGTTCCGCTGATCCGGGCCAAGTGCCGGAGATGGTTGCGGGAGGAATGGCTGCAGCGCGGGAAGCTGTTGCGGGAGCGAGGGGCAAGGCGGAAGCCCACGAAGGAGCGGGTCATGAGCTTGTACGGGGTTGAACTTGTACGGGGTTGAACTCGAACACGCTGGACGCCGCCGGACCCTGTGGCGGTGGTTCCTCTTGCATCCCACTGCCGACTACCTGTGGGCCGTGGCGGCAGTCCTGCTGTGGTTGGGGATCGCAACGCTGGCACGCCAACCGCTGTTGCTTGAGGGGGTGGATACCGGTGCGCGCCGGACACTCTTCCAGACTCTGGCCACCCTGGCAGGCGCGACGGCAGGCCTGACGCTCACCAGTGTCTCCATGCTGATCAATGTCTTGGGCAAGAAGGCCGCGCCGGGCCAGCGGGAACTCCCCCTGGAGAAGCTCACTGCCACGCATCGGCGCCAGATCGGTGAGGTCTTCCTTTTTGCCATTCCCGGGCTGGGCCTGCTGGTGGTTGCCGCCTTGGCGACGATTGTCCTGGAGGGAGGGGCGCCCACTGGGCTGTGGATACCCGAGGCTGTGGTGTTCGTGCTGGCATTTGCCTCGGTGCTGGCTCTGTTGCGGGTAGCGTGGGCTCTCCGGAGAGTCCTGGCGATCGCGACTGCGTAACCGCCCCGGACAGCAGGAATAGGCTCAGCGCACGCTGAGTGCCTCCGTCAGTGTCCTGCCGTTGACGTAGATCTCGGCCCGCGTGGCCCCGCTGGCCGACACTATGGTGTGCGTCAGCTGCGCCTGGATCCGCGGAATATCGCACACGCCACCGGGACGCAGAGATCCGCTGAGATTCACCACCACGGTGGAGCCGTTCATGTATCCGGAGAGGTACCGCAGCGAGGAATTGGCCAGGGCGTCGTACAGTGCGGCGTCGCTGTCCAGTGGCATTCCGGCGCCCAGCAGTCGTCCCAAAGCTACGCTCAGGGGATCTCCGGGAACAGCCACTCCCCGGATCGGAACCAGGCTGTCATTGCAGCCGAACCGCACGCCGCGGGAGCCGCCGTCGTCGATTGCCACGTAGTAGACCGCAGGCCCGGAGGCATCCACCGGGATGAGGTTGGCGGTTATGGAAGGTTCGGGCGCGCTGGTACCGGGCTGCGGTGATGGCTCGACGGCGGGTCCCGGCTCAGCCGCGGACGGCGTCGGAGCGCGGGGAGAAGTCGGCGTCGACGAGGGAACCGGAGAGGGTGATGCGGCAGGGACGGCAACAGACGGAGTGCCCGGCCCTGAGGTACTGGACCCCAAGCTGGGTACCGAAGTGTTGGGCCCCGAAGCGATGGGCGCCGAATCGCCAGGCGATGCACCATCCCGCGCTGGACCACCAGAGACCGGAGCACCAGGTGTCGAGGCCGCGGGAGCCGGAGTGGTCGGCGCGGAAGGAGAAGGCACCGTGACCGTCGGAACGGGTCCGGTTCCCTGGGGAGTGCCTGCTGCGGTGCAGCCGGCCACCCAGAGACTGGCGGCGAGGCAGGCGGCCGCGATCGCCGTCGTACTCCTGGGTCCCCCTCCGGCACGCATGACAGCCCCACGCTCCTGTCCGTCCATTTGTAGTTAAACGTTAGGCCGGTGCGGCGGGGAGCAACATGCCGCTACGGTGACGGTTCGGACAAGAGTTGGTCACGCCGCACTGCCAGCAAAGCGAAAGCCCCCGTCCCGCGAGGTAGCGGAACGGGGGCTCGGCAGCGATGTGGCTAGGCTGCTGCTTCTTCGTCCTGGACGGCGGTGAGGGGCTCAAAGATGCCCTTGATCTGCTCAACGACCTCTGCGTCGTCCTTCGGGTGCAGTTCAGCGAAGCGGATCATGGAACCCGGGACGGCCAACTTGACGTCTTCCAGGACCTTGGCGCCGGCGATGCCTACGGCCTTGCGTGCCTCGTCCTGCGCCCAGACGCCGCCGTACTGGCCAAAAGCCGTACCGACGACGGCGGTCGGCTTGCCGGAGAGGGCGCCGGCGCCGAAGGGACGGGACAGCCAGTCGATGGCGTTCTTCAGCGAAGCCGGAACGGTGCCGTTGTGCTCGGGGGTGACCAGCAGGATGGTATCGGCGTCGGCTGCTGCGGCGCGGAGGGCTGCAGCTTCAGCGGGGACCTGGCCTTCAACGTCGATGTCCTCGTTGTAGAAGGGGATGTTGCCCAGGGAGTCGTGGATCTGGACGTCAACGTTCTCCGGCGCGTTCAGCTGGATGGCTTCGGCGAGCTTCTTGTTGTGGGAATCGGCGCGGAGGCTGCCGACGAGGGTAAGAACGGTGCTCTTGGACATGGTGTCTCCTTGGTGTCTGCCCACGTGCCGTGCGGTACTGGGCCTGCTTTGTTTCTGGGCTTTGGAGCCTTCACTGATACTAAACGGACCACGGTCCGCTTTCTATTCCCGGGTCTAGAATGTTTTTTGTGAGCTCCATCCCCCTCCAGCCGGACGTGCCGCTCGGCCCGCCGCATGAGCGCAGTGACGCCGCGCGGAATCGTGAGCGCCTTCTCTGCGCTGCCCGCGAGCTGGTGGACGAGTTCGGGGCCGAGTCGCTGACCATGGACGCGCTCGCGTGCAAAGCCAACGTGGGCAAGGGAACCGTGTTCCGTCGCTTCGGCAGCCGTGCCGGGCTCATGATGACCCTGTTGAGCGACTCTGAGTCGGAGTTCCAGCGCGGCTTCATGTTCGGACCGCCGCCCCTGGGCCCTGGAGCCCCGCCTGTAGAGCGGCTGGTGGCGTTTGGTGAGGGTCGGATCTACTTCGTCCTGGAAAACGGGGAGCTGCTGAAGGCGGCTGGTTCCTCAGCCCACAACCGCTTTGACGTCCCGGCAACCATCCTTGCGCACCGGCACATCGAGCTGCTGCTCCGTGAGGCCGGTGTTGGTGATCCCTGGGTGATGGCCATGTCCCTGATGGCGGCCCTGGACCCCGAGCGGATTGTTAACGACGTCCGCGTTCATGGGATCTCACCCAAGCGACTCACGGATTCCTGGAGCGAGTTGGTCACCCGGCTACTGCGCGCGGTCTAGCAACCCAACGCCGCCCATGGCCTGGCAACCCAACGCCGCCCGCAGGAATCGAACGCTGGAGCAATCGAGCGCGGCAAGTATCGAATGCTGCCGGCTTGGACCCTGTTGTCGCCCCCTTGGTGCGCTTGTGCGCGTATTAGTGTCGCCGTCGTCGTAAACATGACGCAGTCTGCACATAACAATCTGGCCGCAGGCGCGAAACTGGCCGCCGTGAAGCAAAACGTGAAGCAGTTATTGTGGTAGTTTCCTCTTGAATGTGACGCATGCCATACAGGGCTGGTGATCACTGAAGGGGTGCGGGGGACCCAAGAATCCACTGCACCAATTCGTAGCTGACGCCGGCCACAGCCGGGAACCGCGGAAGGACGAGCATTGAGTTTTGCCACGATTCGGGGCAGCCACCCGACATGCTGAAATATCTGATGAAGCGGTCGGGCATCTACCTGATCATGATCTTCCTGACCACCAGCGCCGGGTACTTCCTGGCAGTCTCATCGCTCAAGCCGGCGGTTCTCGAGCAGGAAAAGATCCCGCGGCCAACTCCTGAACAGGTAGCAGCGTCCTTCCGGGGACTCGGACTGGATCCGGATTTGAACCCATGGGAACGGTACATTCAGTGGCTTGGCGGCATCATCACCCGCTGGGACTGGGGCCGCAGCCCGAATGGCGCCTTCGTCAACGCCGAATTCGCGGACCGCGTGTTGGTGTCCACTCGCCTGTTCATCGCCTCGATCATCCTGACGCTGATCATCGGCGTCGCACTGGGTGTCTATTCCGCCGCACGGCAGTACAAGTTCCAGGACCGCGTCATCACGTCCTACAGCTACCTGGTCCACATCCTTCCCGCACCCATCGCCTACTTTCTGGTGCAGTTGGGCGCCATCGGCATCAACGAGGCCGTGGGGGAGCGCATCTTCTTCGTCACCGGCATTTCGACGCCGGGAATCGACCCCGGTTGGCCGGCTTTCGTTGACATGGTGGCGCACTACGCCGTGCCCACGTTCGCGATGACCATCTTCGGTTGGGCTGGATACCAGATCGCCCAGCGCCAGTACCTTCTGGACAACGTCAACGCCGACTTCGTCAGGACCGCCAGGGCCAAGGGATTGACCCGCAACCAAGCCATCAGGAAACACGCCCTGCGGGTTTCCTTCATCCCCGTGGCCCAGAGCATCGCCTTCACCATCCCGGCGATCTTCACCGGCGGCTTCTTTGCCGAGGCCATCTTCGCCTGGCCGGGCATCGGCCTCTGGAGCATCCAGGCCATCAGCCTGCAGGACGTCAACGTCGCCACTGCCACGCTGGCTTATGGTTCAGTGATCTTCGCGATCGGCGCCATCCTTGCCGACTTCGCCACCACGCTGGTCGATCCACGAGTGAGGGTCCAGTAATGACCAACATCATCGATCCCATTGCGGAAATTGACGAGGCCCGGGTAGCCGACCAAGACGTCGTTATTGGCAAGTCCCGCATCATCTTCCGTCGCTTTATGCGGAACCGGACCGCCGTCGCCGGCCTCTTTATTTTCCTTGCGTTGTTCCTGTTCTCCATCTTTGGCGGCTTCCTCACCTCGTGGGACAAGGACACCATTGATCCCCTGAACATCGGCATGCCGCCATCGCCGGACCATTTGCTGGGTACCACCCAGGCCGGCATTGACCTCATGGCGCTCATCGTCGATGGCACCCGGACATCGATCCTCATCGGCCTGATCGTGGGGGGCGTTTCCGTGCTGATCTCGGCGGTATACGGCTGCACCATGGCGTTCTTCGGCGGCAAAGTGGACGCCACCATGCTGTTCATCCTCGAAGCGCTGATCATGATGCCCGCCATCCTGGTGGTCGCGGTTGCCACCAGCGGCAGCGGCGGGCTCAAGGACCTCCCCAGCTGGCTGCTGCTGATCGTCGTCCTGCTGTTCTTCAGCTGGATGGGCACCGCCCGACTGGTGCGCTCGCTCTCCATGTCCCTCATGCAGCGCGACTACGTCAAGGCAGCCAAGTACATGGGTGTCCCTTCCCGCCGGATCGTATGGCGCCACCTTGTTCCCAACATTGGCTCGTTGCTGGTGCTCGACTTCACCCGCGGCATCACCGGCGCCATCCTCGCCGAAGTGGCGTTCTCCTTCATTGGCATCGGCATCAAACTCCCGGACATCAGCCTGGGCGTCCTGATCGGCCAAGCGACGGGCCAGGTGTCCTCCTTCCCGTGGATGTTCTGGGTTCCGTTGACCGTCATGTTCCTCCTGACAGGCTCGCTGGCCATGATGAATGACGGCCTCCGTGACGCCTTCGACCCCAGCTCCAGCTCCATCGGCCGGGCGAAGACCAAGATCGCAAAGAAGACCAACAAATGAGCACCAACATCACACCCGCCGAGCGTCTTCGGGACGCAGGACTCTATGCCCCGGGTGAC
Organism: Arthrobacter sp. yr096; assembly: GCF_900108925.1. Classification (NCBI taxonomy): domain Bacteria; kingdom Bacillati; phylum Actinomycetota; class Actinomycetes; order Micrococcales; family Micrococcaceae; genus Arthrobacter; species Arthrobacter sp. yr096. Next base: position 85,894 of record NZ_FNYI01000007.1, read on the forward strand.
GCCGTCCTCAGCGTCCGCGACCTCAACGTCCGCTTCAACTCGGAGAACGGCGTAGTCCACGCAGTCCGCGGCGTGGACTTTGACCTCATGCCGGGCAAGACCTTGGGCATCGTGGGCGAATCCGGCTCCGGCAAGTCCGTGACGTCCATGGCCATTATGGGACTCCTCCCGGAAACCGCTGACATTTCCGGTTCGGTGCGTTTCAAGGGCAAGGAACTCCTGGGCCTCAGCGACAAAGCCATGTGCAAGCACCGCGGCAACGACATCGCCATGGTTTTCCAGGATCCGCTGTCCTCGCTGACGCCCGTCTACACGGTGGGCAACCAAATCATCGAGGCATTGACGGTCCACAATCCCACCATGAGCAAGCAGGCCAAAGAAGCCCGCGCCGTCGAGCTTTTGCGCATGGTGGGCATCCCCAGCCCCAAGGACCGGCTGAAGGCCTTCCCGCACGAATTTTCCGGCGGCATGCGCCAGCGCGTCATGATCGCCATTGCGATCGCCAACGATCCGCGGATACTCATCGCCGATGAACCCACGACGGCGCTGGACGTCACCATCCAGGCGCAGGTGCTGGAAGTCCTGCACACCGCGCAAGAGGAGACCGGCGCCGCCGTCGTCATGATCACGCACGACCTCGGAGTCGTTGCGGGCATGGCCGACGACATCATGGTGATGTACGCGGGCAAGCCTGTGGAAACCGGCACAGTGGAGGACATCTACTACAACCCCCGGATGCCGTACACCCTGGGCCTCCTCGGTGCCGTACCGCGCGTGGATACCTCGGACAAGCAGTCGCTGGTCCCCATCGAAGGAACCCCGCCCAACCTGGCGCTGCCCGTGCTGGGCTGCTCCTTCGCCGCCCGCTGCCCCATGGTCAGCGACGCCTGCCTGCACGGGGAGCCGGAGTTGATCCCGGTGCCCGGTGTTGAGGCGCAGACCTTGGGGCATAAGGCTGCCTGCATCAAAGCTGAGGAACTCTCCGGCAACGCCGACGCCCACAAGATCTTCCACGCACCTCCCAAGCCTGTTTCAAAGTTCGACGGCGTCGCCCGCGTCGAGCGCCAAAAGGTCCTGGAACTCAAGGACGTGAAAAAGCACTTCCCGTTGCTCAAGGGTGCCTTGATCAAACGGCGGATCGGCACGGTCAAGGCCGTGGACGGGCTGAGCTTCGATATCCGCGAGGGCGAGTGCCTGTCCATTGTGGGCGAGTCCGGTTGTGGCAAAACCACCACCTTGCTGGAAATCATGGAGTTCCACCCGGACCAGGTGGGCGAGGTGGTGATCGGCGGCGTCAGCAACAAGGTTGCCACGGACCACAAGACCACTATGGCCATGCGCAAGGAAATGCAGATGGTCTTCCAGGACCCCACCGGCGCCCTGGATCCGCGTTTCACCGTATACGAGGTCCTTGCCGAACCCCTGGAAAACCTGGGCATGCCCAAAGCTGCCATCAGGAAACGCATCATGGAGCTCATGAAGCTGGTGGGCCTGCAACCGGACCACGTGAACCGCTTCCCTAACCAGTTCTCCGGAGGACAGCGCCAGCGCATCGGCATCGCCCGAGCGCTCGCCGTCAACCCGAAGCTTGTGGTTCTGGATGAGCCCGTGTCTGCGTTGGATGTGTCGGTTCAGGCCGGTGTCATCAACCTGCTGGACCAGCTCCGCGCCGAGCTGGGACTGAGCTACCTGATGGTGGCCCACGACCTCTCGGTGGTCCGGCACATTTCAGACCGTGTGGCCGTGATGTACCTGGGCAAGATCGTGGAAACCGGAGACGTGGATGACGTCTTCGACAATCCCCGGCACCCCTACACCCGCGCCCTGCTCTCCGCCATACCGGTGCCGGACCCCAACCTGGAACGCACCCGCGAACGCATCATCCTGCAGGGCGACCTGCCCAGCCCGCTTGATGCGCCCAAGGGATGTAACTTCGCTACACGTTGTCCCGTGTTTGCCGCGCTGCCTGCCGCAAAGCAGGAGAAGTGCCTTACTCTGGAGCCGCCACTGGCTTCGGAGGGAGCGCAGGACTTCGCATGCTTCTTCCCGGACGGAGAGATAGATGCCGACATGCTGGTGGTGCATGCCTGACGACACATGACGCATTGAATAAATCCCTGGTCTCAACTCGCAAAGATATTTCAGTCGTAAAACATGAAGGGCAAACCATGAAGAAGTACACGACGATCGGCGGCGTAGCGCTCGCAGCAACGCTCATGCTGACCGCTTGCGGCGGGGGAACGCCGTCGGGTCCGGCCTCCCAGAAGGCCGAAGAGGCAGGTGGCGATATCAGCAAGCTGATCAGCGTCAATGCCAAAGAAGCGAAGGATCTGGAGCAGGGTGGCACGGTCACGCTTGCTGTAGGCAGCATTGGCCCGGACTTTAATGGCTTCTCCAATGTGGGCAACAGCGCGGACACCTCTGCCGTCATGACTCCCGTCAACACCGCTGCCATCAGTAGCGGCGGCATCGGTGGTTGCTGGAAGCTGGACTTCAACGGTAAGGCCGAGCCCAACAAGGACTTCTGCGAAGAGGTCAAGAGTGAAGTCAAGGATGGCAAGCAGACCATCACCATCAAGGTCAACGACAAGGCGACCTGGAATGACGGCACTCCGATCGACGTCAAGACCTTCGAGAACACGTGGAAGATGCTCCGCGGCGAAGACAAGTCCATCGACATCGTCACCGCCGGCAACTACGCCTACGTTGATTCCGTTAAGGCCGGCGCCAACGACAAAGAAGTCATTGTCACCACCACTCAGCCCGTTTATCCGCTGGACTCCCTCTTCTTCGGCCTGATCCACCCGGCCATCAACACGCCTGACATCTTCAACACCGGATTCGCCGGCGACATGCACCCCGAATGGATGGCTGGCCCGTTCAAGGTTGAGAACTACGACACCACGGCCAAAACGGTCACCATGGTCCCCAACGACAAGTGGTGGGGCCAGAAGCCGGTCCTTGAAAAGGTTGTTTGGCGCCAGATGGAACCGAGCGCAACCATTGCTGCGTTCAAGAACGGCGAAATCGATGCCATTGACGCTCGCACCCTTGGCCGTTACAAGCAGGTTGAAGGAACCAAGGACGCCGATGTCCGCCGTGGTCAGCGTCTGTTTGCCGGTGGCTTGAACATCAATGCCAAGAAGCCCGCGCTGACGGACGTGGCTGTGCGTAAGGCAATCTTCGCAGCGGTCGACCGCAAGGCCATCCGCGACGTCCGCTTCAACGGCCTGAACTGGTCCGAAGAAAGCTCGGGCTCCATGATGCTCATGCCTTTCTCCGAGTACTACCAGGACAACTACCCCGTGAAGGAAACCGGCGCGGACGCTGCCAAGAAGGTCCTCACCGATGCCGGCTACACGGCCAACGACAAGGGCATCATGGCCAAGGACGGCGTTCCTGTCTCCTTCAAGGTCACGTACTTCGGTGACGACCCCACCCAGGCTGCTACGGCCCAGACGCTGCAGAAGCAGCTGCAGGCCGCAGGCATGGACGTTGCCATCGACCAGCGCGGCGACGCCGACTTCGGCAAGGTTGTTGGCACCCGCGACTTCGATCTGACAATCTCCGGCTACACCGTTGGCCCGGATGCGACCGACGCCGTCAAGCAGTTCTACGACTCCGAAACCAACGAAAACGGCTTGGGAGATGCGGAACTGGACGCCGAAATCAAGCGCCTCACCACCATCGCCGATGACGCGGAACGCAACAAGGCCGCCATGGAGGTAGAAAAGAAGCACATGGAGAAGTACTTCTCCATGGGTGTGCTCCTGAACGGCCCGGAGATCCAGTTCGTGCACAAGGGCCTGGCCAACTACGGCCCGTCCCTGTTCAAGAGCCTCTCCAACGTTCCGGACTGGACCACCATCGGCTGGGAAAAGGGCGCCAAGAAGTAGCCTCCCCGCTGTAGTTTCCTGAAGGCCGGGAACCACCCCCAACTTTTCACAAGGTTCGGGGGCGGTTCCCGGCCTTCTCCGTCCGTGACGCTCTCTCACCTTTCGTGTGTTTGGGCCTGACGCTCTCTCGAAAGTCGTACGCGGCCGCCCGCCGGCACGAGGTCTACTGATCTAGCCTTGGGTCATGACTTCCAAGCAACCGATCCGTACCGCCGTCGCAGGTTTCGGACTCTCGGGCAGCGTTTTCCACGCGCCGTACATTGCCGGCAACCCGGCCTACCAGCTCGCTGTCATCGCAACATCGGACCCAGCACGCCAAGCGAAAGCACGGGAGAGGTACCCGCAGGCAAAGATCGTAGAAACCCCGCAGGATATTTTGGCCCTCGCTGACGAGCTGGACCTCATCGTCCTGGGCACGCCGCCCGCAACGCACTACCCGCTCACGAAAGCCGCGCTGGAAGCCGGGCTCGACGTCGTCGTCGATAAACCGTTCGTGGTTCACAGCGCCCAAGGCGAGGAACTGATGGACCTGGCAGCGAAGCTGGGCCGCGTCCTCACGGTTTACCAGAACCGCCGCTGGGACGCCGACGCCCTCACCGTGCAGAAACTTCTCGACGCCGGGACGCTGGGTACCGTGACCCGCTTTGAGGTTGGCATGGAGCGTTGGGCGCCGGAGATCGCCAAAGCGTGGAAAGCGGGCGCCACGGCAGAGGAGGGTGGCGGCGTCCTGTTCGACCTCGGAACCCACGTCCTTGACCTCGCGCTCCGGTTCTTCGGCCCGGCAACGGTCACGTACGCAGAAATACAAGCCCGACGCCCCCAGGAAAGCGCCGATGACGATGTCTTCCTGGCACTCCGACACGAATCGGGCGTGGTCAGCCATGTCACCATCAACCTCAACAGCCACCTTCACGGCCCACGCTTCCGGGTTCTGGGTACCGCAGGAGGATTCGTAAAGTTCGGCACGGACCCGCAGGAACCCTATGTGCTGGGCGGCGGGCTGCCTACGGACGCCGAGTACGGCGTCGAGCCTGCCGAAAACCATGGAACGCTGGAACTGAACGGACAGCGCACCACAGTCCCCACCGAGCGCGGCGCCTACCCCGAGTTCTACCGGCTGCTGGCAGAAAAGGTCGACGACGGCGGTACGGCTTCTGCGCTTCCGTTGCCTGTAGACCCGGCAGACTCAGTTGCGGTCCTGAAGCTTATCGAGCAGGCTAGGGCGCTGGCGTGACGTCCGCGCTGGCAACCACCGAGTAGATGGCCTTGAGGTCGTGGTTACCGTCCACTGGCTGGCAACTGCCTGTCAGCTGGACGATATCCGCGGCGGCATGGTGCTGGACCACCGTGACGGCGGTGAACTGTGCCAAAGATCCGGCCTGCGGGTGCGTGTAGCGCGCCTCCCGCACGTGCCAGTCGCGGCCGTTGATGACCACGGGCTCGGTGCCGAGCAGCACAGCGTCGGGCAAGGCAGCCAGGAACTGGTCCACGGAGGCAGCGATGTCCTGGAGCCCGTAGCCCGGCAGGCGGCGCGAAACCGAGATGACCACATTCGCGGTGTAGCTGCCTTCTGCGGTGGGAGCCATGAGTGCTCCCACGGCGTCGGGAACCACTTGCTGTGTCCACCCCGGCGGCGGGGTGAGCTTGATTGAAGGGTAGGCAGGAAAAGCGTCGGACGGAAAAACCTGGTGCGAAGTCATGTGGGTCCTTTTCGGAGCAGTGTCTGTTCAGGAGGCTATTTGTTGAGGAAATCGACGAATCCGGTCACGGAATCCACGAATCCGGAGGGACTGATAGTGATTTGACCTCCGGCGCCAAGTCCAAGTTCTGCGGTGATTTTCGCGCCTACGCCCAAGGTGAATCCATCCTCATCCATGGAGGCGTTGAAGAAGTAGCCCTCGCCCGCGCCGGCGGCGACTGTCTCTGATGTGGACAGCTTCTGGCCGAGCACTTCAATGTACTGGGACGCGGTCAGCTCAGCACCGGCGCCGGCACTGGCTGCCTTACCGGTGACATCATCGTCTTTGACGCTGACTTCCCCTTCTCCAGCGCTGGCCCAGGCTCCTGCACGCAGCTCCGCTCCTTGTCCGACGCTGAACAACCCTCCGGCGAACTCCGTCTCATTGCCAAAGGTGACCTTCTGGCCGGCAAACGCTTCGCCGCCTGCACCGAACAAGAAGGGGGTGTCCGCGCTTGCATGGGCTGATGCCTCGGCCCCCGTCATCCCCCTGACGGTGGACGTGTTGGTTGCCCATCCGTCAAAGAATTCGCTTTTGGTTGTGGTGGTGTTCTCCACGCCTACAAACGCTTCACCTGTGGCTTGGACGCTGGGGAGTCCCAGGCCAAAGGGAACCCGGGCGTCGATCTTTCCATCTCCACGGGCTCCAGAGAATGTTTCATTGGTTGTGGTGGTAGTGACGGGGCCGAAACCGGATGTGGCGGTCCAGGTCATCTCCGCTCCGATCTTGCCGTCAACGGAGGCTTCAAAAGCTGCTCCACCGGGACCGACGGATCCGTTGGCCTCTCCGTTGGCCTCGGCCACCAGGGACCCTTCGCCCTCCACCGTGACCGGACCGTACTGAGTGGGACCAACGGTGAAACCGGGCATTCCCGCCGGGCTCTTGCCAACCCCCGGGCCCGGTCCGCCCTTGGAACCGCCAGTTCCGCCGGTTCCGCCCGCGCCGCCAGTTCCGCCGGTTCCGCCCGGGCCGCCAGTTCCGCCGGAACCGCCCGCGCCGCCCAGCGAGGCTTGCTCTTGCTGCTCGGCGTTGAGCTTCAAGGCACGGGCATTGGATTTCAGGCACGCAGCAGCCGCTCCCAACCGTCCCTGAAGGTCGCTGTGCCAGGCACTGCGAAACTGGTCAGCATCATTTCCGCGCCAGTAGTGGCCGTTCTGAATCAATCCGTTGAGCTGCCGCTTGAGGTCGGTGATCTTCTCCGCCTCAGCGTCCATCACAGCCGAGAGCCGCCGGAGATCTCCGACGTCCGCGCCTACCAATCCTTGTCCCATTACTTAGCCAGCCCCATCACGTATCCCCTGAACGTAGTGACATGCCTGGGGTCCAGTGCGGCGCCAGGCGTTTCCTGAGCATAGTTGGCCGTTGCTGGCACGGCCATGGGGACATCTAGCCACGTGAAGAATGCGGTGGACGCATTGCTTGAAAAGAATTTCAGGCAATGCGTAACCTCGCCGGTGCCCTCAGCGATGTAAGGGGTGTGCGGGCCACGTCCGCACACCGATCATCCGGTGGCCGCCCAACAGCTGCCGGGGCAATCCCAACATCGTTTTTGTCGGAGGGTTTCATGTCTTTTTTCACTGTCCTTGCCACCAGCAAAGTCGCCGCAGGCGTCCTGGCCGCCGGAGCTGTAGCCGCCGGTGGAACCGGCGTCGCCGCCTTTAATGGCGCCCTTCCCACCGAACTCCAGCAGACCGCCCACCAGTTGGTAGGCGCACCGGCCCCGCTCGACGCGAACACCGCTGAAGCAGCCGAGGCCGCCCAAACCGGTGCGGCCAAGGCCACTGACGCCGTCGGGAACGTCCAGTCGAAGGCGACTGACGCTGCTTCAGATGCGAAGGCGAACGCCAACGACGCCGTATCTGCCGCTCAAGCCACGGCCCAGGACGCCACGTCACCGGATGCTTTCGGCCTTTGTGCAGCCTTCCTCAGCGGTGGCCTGAAGCCTGACACCAAGGTCCCGGGCTTCGAGTCCCTGACCATCGCTGCCGGTGGCGAAGCCAAGGTAGAGGCTCACTGCGAGGCCGTGGTCCAGGCCGGTAAGGCTGCGGGCCTGAAGGCGGACGGCTCGGCCAAGGTAAAGGCCGACGTCGATGCCGGCGTCACGCAGGAACTGCCGGCTACGCCTGCGGTTCCGGCAGTCCCGGGCACTCCGGAGGTACCCGCCACCCCCGCCGTTCCCGCGGTGCCGGCGACCCCGGCCGCACCTGCCCTCCCGTCGCAGGTTCCTACGGACGTACCGGCCGTTCCAGGAGCGCCGCTCGATTCTGTCCGCTAAGCGGGCAGCAGCTACGGTTTAATGGCGGGGCTCCTTGGCTTAGGACAAGGAGCCCCGCTACGTAACGTGGGATGGAGGCGTCCACGGGTGCTTGACCCTTTGGCGGATGAAGATGTGCAGGTGGATCAGGACGATCCTGCCCTGCTCTTCACGGCTGCCTACAACAGCTTCGCCGGACCGGTCTTTGGTTACCTTAGGGCCCGTGGTGTGGATGACCCCGAGGCCGTCACCCAGGACGTTTTCCTGGCGCTCTACCCCAGGCTGGACTCCCTCCAAGGTGGGCTGCAGGGAGCCAGGACCCTGCTGTTCTCCATTGCCCATGCACGCATGGTGGACCACTACCGGAAGCGCGAAAGAAGGCCCGATTCCACACCCTATGAGTCGGAGCTGGACGCCCGGCGCACACCGTCGGCGGAGGACCAGGCGTTCGGGCGGGCCTCCGGTGTGGGGGTTACGGAACTTCTGGAAGGCCTGGCGGACGACTACCGGGAAGTCCTTGCACTGAGGGTTGTTGCAGACCTTTCCGTGGAAGAAACAGCGGCCATCATGGGCAAGTCCCAGGGTGCCGTGAAGCAATTGCAGCGCAGGGCATTGAGTGCACTGAAGAAGCGGGCACATCGAACGAACGGCACATCATGAGCGAAAACATTCCGGAGCGCGGACGCCACCACCAGGAGGCTATTGACCAGCTGCTGGCCGGTTCCGGCCACGAAGGCGACGCCGCGCTCCGCACCGAACTGCTGGAGCTCCGCTCGCTGGCCAGCACTGTGCCTCTGCCCTCCGACGCCGTCCGGGCCCTGATGAGCGGCAGCCCCGCTGACGCTACCCGGCAACTCACGACGACGGATGGCCCCGCCGCGCGGTCGGGGGCACCGGCCGCGGTTCCCGCCACGGTTGAGCCAAGCCATGGCCCAGGCCCTGTAGATGAGCTGGCTGCCCGGCGGCGGAACAAGCGTCGCGCGGCAATCGCCGGCCTTGCTGTTGCCGTGACTTTGGCCGGAGGTGCCACAGCAGCTGCTGCGTCCGAAGGCGGAATTCCCGGTGCCTTCCAGCATCTTGGGGCGGCCATCGGCTCAGTGGTCTCGCAGCTGGCACCCGGCTCCGGAACTGCTCCCCAGCAGGGCGGCTCTGGTGGCTCAAGCCCGCAGCCACCCCTGGATGAAACCCGGACTGTTCCTGCCCCGAATCAACCCGCGCCGGCCAACCCAAGTCCCGGCACCCCTGGGCACGTTCCGCAGCCCCATCCCGGCGGGGAAGGGTCATCGCAAACACCCAAGGCTCCCCAACACGATGTGCCAGGCAAGGGAGTCATTCCCACTCCGCCAGCGGTTCCTGTGACGCCGCCTGCCCTGGATGCTCCGAAGATCGATCCGTCAGAGCTCCGGCCGTCGGACCTCCCCGTGCCTGTTCCCACTCACGTGGTTCCGAAGGTCCCGGACACGCCGTAGACAGGTCCACCACGTATTCATGGCACGGTCCTCGGAAAAAACATCCCCCCTGTGTAACCATCCGTGGTGTCCCGGACAATACAGGGCATGGAGAACGTTCAGCTGGGGGATGACGTCCTGTGGGCGGAGAGCTTAAAGGGTGATGCCGAGGCGTTTGGCCTTTTGTATGACCGGCACCGCGGTCGCGTCTTTCGGCATGCTTATCGCTTGACTGGCGGAAAGCACGACGCCGAAGATGCTACGGCCGCGGCCTTCTTTGAGTTGTGGCGCCGCAGGGAGCGCGTGAGGGTGGTTGAGGGCTCGATCCTTCCGTGGTTGTTGGTGACAGCGACCAACAGTGCGAGGAATCTTCAGCGGTCAAAGGTCCGGCACCGAAGGCTCCTGGCCGCAATCCCTCGACGCAGCGAGGCCGAGGCGGAACTGGACCCGGCTCATTCGAACCACGACTTTTCGATGACTGACGAGGTAGCGCAAGCCTTGGCTGTTCTCAAGCCATTGGACCTGACGCTGGTCAGCCTTGTGGTGTTCGAAGAGTTGCCATTACCGGCGGCAGCTGAGGCAGTTGGCATTTCACCAGGGGCAGCCAAGGTCCGCATGCACCGTGCTCGCCAAAAGCTCAAGGCTGCGCTGCCACGGTCCTTTCACCATGTACATTCGCCAGCCTTGAAAGGAGATCCGTCATGAACGACGTTCGCATTGATCCGCAGTTCGACCGGGCGCTCCGCGAGGTACTCCTTGCCCAGGTTCGAACCACCGTACAACGCCGGCCCTATAAGCGACGGTGGCTGTTGTTCGCCGGCACCTTGGCCGGAGCAGGCATGCTGGGTGGCGTCGGCGCTGCGGCGGCGGGACTCTTTACCTTGCCCGGCGTGCCGACAACCACTGTCCTGTCTTCCCCATCGACGGCCGTTTACAGCGGCACAGCAACAGCTGACCTTGGACCGGCTCCGGCAGGGGCGACGGGTATTGAGGTGGAGCTGACCTGCCTCACCGCCGGTACGTTCACCTTCCCGGATGGTGCCAACGTCACCTGCTCTTCGACGGATCCGGGAACTAACGGTGCCTGGTCAAAATATGTCCTCGCCCTGAATCCTTCAACACGAGGGGTGACCATCACCACCGAACCAGGAAACAGGTGGCAGATCAGCAGCAGCTACATCTCACAGGTGGCCACCGCGTGGGAAGTCAACGCCAAGGGGGAGACCTATGGTGTTGAGGTACCCGGGCGTGGAGCCCCGGACTTGCTCGCAGTCATAGCCACCAACGGGGCAAAGGGATACGCCTACTCGGTCCAGATGAAAGGGACCGATCCGGCCAGTCCAGAAGAAGCAGCAAAGAACTTGCCTAAACCGCAACGGAAAATTCCGGTTTATCTCAGCGATGGCGTCACACAAGTGGGCGTATTCATGGCACCAGGATGAGGCCGGCGACGTGCATTAATTGCGGAAAGCCCGCTGTTCCGATGCTTGGCGGCAACGGAACAGCGGGCCAACGACGTTCAAACGCTAGGCGGAGACCAGGCTGTGCCAGTCGTTGACGAGGGGCAGGTTGTGCGCCTCGGAAACGGAGTGGTGTGCCACGTGGCCCGCGGCGATGTTGAGGCCGGCGGCGAGAGCGGGGTCGCGGTCGAAGGCGGCCTTGACGCCCAGGTTGGCCAGTGCCACGGCGTAGCGCAGGGTGACGTTGGTCAGTGCGTACGTGGACGTGTTCGGAACGGCGCCAGGCATGTTGGCAACGCAGTAGAAGATCGAGTTGTGGACCTTGTAAGTCGGTTCCTGGTGGGTGGTGGGGTGTGTGTCCTCGAAGCAGCCACCCTGGTCAACAGCGATGTCCACCAGAACCGAGCCCGGCTTCATGCGGGAGACGAGTTCGTTGGTGACCAGCTTGGGAGCCTTGGCACCCGGGATCAGGACGGAGCCAATCACGAGATCTGCGTCGATGACTGACTTCTCGATCTCGTAGGCGTTGGAGGCGACGGTCTTCAGGCGGCCCTGGTAGAGGGCATCCAGTTCGCGCAGCCGGTTGATGTTGATGTCCATGATGGTGACATCAGCACCGAGGCCCAGCGCCATGGCAGCGGCGTTGGTTCCCGCAACACCGGCACCGAGGACAACAACTTTGGCCGGACGGACGCCCGGTACCCCACCCAGGAGGACGCCCTTGCCGCCGGCCGGAGCCATCAGGGAGGAAGCGCCGACTACCACGGACAGGCGGCCTGCTACCTCTGACATCGGGGCGAGCAGCGGAAGGGTGCGGCCTTCCTGCACGGTTTCGTAAGCGATGGCCGTGACACCGGAGTTGATGAGCTCGGCGGTGAGCTCGGGCTCCGCGGCGAGGTGCAGGTACGTGAAGAGGATGAGGCCCTTGCGGAAGCGGTGGTATTCGGCCGCGATGGGTTCCTTGACCTTCATGACCATGTCCGCACGGCCCCAAACATCGTCTGCTTCGTTGACGATTTCAGCGCCGGCGATCGAGTATTCCTCGTCGGTGATGCCCGAGCCGAGGCCCGCGCCGCGCTCAACCAGAACGGTGTGTCCGTGGGTGCGGAACTCGTGGACACCTGCGGCCGTGATGGCTACGCGGAATTCGTTGTTCTTGATTTCTTTGGGGACGCCGATGATCATCTGTGGGCTCCATCGTTAGCGGCCTCTTCGGCCGAACATGTGTTGCGGGCTGTGATTCCAGAATAAATCCGGCTGTGAGGCAGGCGACATGGATTCCGGCACCTGCATCTGCGGAAACCCCGGAAATTCAAGGGTCTCCGTGGCTGAGGCTCGACATTTGTCGAGAGCTGGAGCGTCAGGTGTCGCCTGCTGTTGGTACGCTTTCTGGATGCAGCAGGACGTGGAGCAGATCGTTGAACGCGTGGCACTGAAGCTGGGCCGGGGCCTGTCGCTGGAAGACCTCGACGGCGTCCTGCTGGCCTACAGCTCCAACCAGTCGCACGCCGACCGCGTCCGGGTTAACTTCCTGCTCAGCAAGCGCGTCCCCAGCGATGTCAGCGTCTGGCAGCTCTCCCACGGAATCGCCACAGCGGTGCGCCCGGTGGTGGTCCCCGCCAATGAGGAACTCGGCATGTTGGGCCGCGTGTGCGTTCCCCTGCTGGTGCGTGGTTTCCGCGTGGGCTACTTGTGGGTGCAGCTGGACCTTGAGGAGCAAAGCGCGACGGCGATACTCGCCGAATTGCCTGGCGTGCGCGACGAACTGGACCTGCTGGCGGGCTTGCTCCTTGACTCCAATACGGCAGAATCAGAGTTCCGCCGGAGGCGTGAGCAGGAGTTCCTCTCGGCCTGCGGCGGAGAATCAAACGCCGTGGCTGCCGTTGCCGGGTGGAAGGAAATCCAGGGGCGTGGGCCGTGGCAGCTGGTGACCATCCTCGACGCGGACGGCGCGCGTTCCGACGTCGATCCTATTGCCGCAACCCTCACCCATCGATCGGCGGCGCTGCAATCCACCATCGGTGTCAATGCTGCCTTGTTCAGCGCCGGAACCGAGACGCATTCGGTGGTCCTGTTCCGTGAATCCGGAGGGAGGGCGGACCACGCGCAGGTTCTGGTGCACTATCAACTGGAGCTCGCCAAGCGGGCCGGCAGAGCTGTGGACCGGATAATCCTGGGTATCAGCGAACCGTTCCAGGTCATCCGGCAGCTCGGAGGCGCGTACCGGCAATCGAAGGTGGCAGCGCAGGCAGCGGCGGTAGACCGCCCGCTCGGGGAGCTTGTGGACAGCCGGTCCGTGGGCGTCTACCAACTTTTCGACCGGCTGCTGGCACCGGGCGGCTGGGACGATACCGGATCTGTGCACTTCCGCACTTTGGAGGGCCAGGACAAGAACGGGGAACTTCTGCCGGTGCTGGAACTGCTGTACGACAACGACAGTTCAGTGCAGGACGTCGCGTCCAAGCTCCACCTTCACAGAAGCAGCATCTACAACCGGCTCGGCCGTATCCGCCAACTCATCGGCGCTGATCCATTGAGTGGCGCCATCCGGCTCGAACTGCACGCGGCCCTGAAAGCGCGGCGCTGGGCGGGGCGGCCACGGATCTGACGCATGGACAAGAAGGAGGCAGGCACCCACGCTGGGTGCCTGCCTCCTTCTGCACGCTCCTTAAGAGTCTGTAGGGAGCCTACGAGCGCTTCAAACGTTGGCAACTCCAACGCCCCAGCCGGCGTCGGAACGTGGCTGTCCTGCTACTGCTGCAGTACCGGCTGTGCCACCCTGCGTGAGTGGTGGTGCGGGGCATCCGCGTGCTCACTGGATGGCCTTCTTGGCCGCGTCAAGGAGCTCCTGGAGGGCCGACCCGGTGGGCTGCGGTGTGGTGCTGGCGTTCGGGTTGCCCGTGGGCCGGGGTTTGGACGTTGCTGTCTCCGTTGGTGTGGGAGTTGGAGTCGGAGTGACCGTTGGCGTGGGAGTGGTTGTAGGCGTCGGCGTAGTGGGCGGCGTGGTGATGGTGTCCGACGGCACGTCGCTTGGCGCTGGCGCAGGTACGGTCGGGGCCGGGGTTGCTGCGCCAGGGACGGCCGCAACGGCGGACGGTACCGCCGAGGGGACCCACACCGGATCGGCCAATGAGATCCGGGGTGTCGGGACCGACGACGGCGATACTGCTGCGGGTGCCTCAGGTACGGTGGCCGGTTGGCCAGCCTCGGAGGACGCCGACCCCGACGGTGAGGGCGCCGACGCGGTGGAGTAGGAAGCCCGGGGAGCCGGGGACGCTGAAGCCGACTGGCGATCCTCGCCGGCCTTGCTGCCACTGGCTTCCTGGGCAGGAGTTTCCTGGCCGAAGAATGGAAGTTCCAGGGCCTGGCCCACCGTTCCGGCCGTCAGAACCAGCCCGAGGGCACCCGCCACCACGGCCATGCGCTGGCTCATGTGCTTGACGGATGCGGCCTTCAGCAGGACTGTCTTCGGTTCCCGGCCAAGCGTGGATCCGCCCAGGGCTGACTTGGCAGCAGCGGGCGGGGTCGATTGATTCCGGAGGTCCTTACGGCTGGCAAGGGATGCCGAGGCCGTTGCGGCTGCGGCAACCTGCGCCGCGGACTTGCCGCGGGGAGACGGAGGCGTCGTAGGCGCGGGTGACGGAGTGACGGGCGTCTGTTCCTCGCGGGCGGCTACTACCGGAATGGCTGCGGTGGCCGGCTCGGGGGAGGCAGGCGCCGGAGCGGCCTGCACCACTGGGATGGCAGAGGTGGGCGGTCCAGGCGTGGTCGATTTCGGAGCGGCGGCCTGCGCGGACTGAACTGTCTGTGGGGCGTGCACTGTCTGCGCGGACTGAACTGTCTGTGGGACGTGCACTGTGGGTATCGCTGCCGTTGCCGGCTCCGCGGGCTCGATCACGGCTCGTGCCGCCCGCTCCCGCTCGGCCGCGCGAACGGCCGCGCGCGTGGTGGGCGCCGCAACGGTGGGGATGGCCGCAGTGGCGGGTTCCGGCGTCGTGCTTGATTCCGGCCCGGCAGACTCTGTGGGTGCGCTGATGGGGGATCCGCTGGGTTGGGCCCGACGGCGTCCGGTTGGCTTGGTGCGCTCGCGTTCGGTGTGGTCGCGGCGCGGCTGATCCATGGTTGGGGACATGGTGGTTGCCTCTCAACGCCTTCGAGGTTAGCTGTCGGGTTCGGACGAGGCCGTCCGGCCGCACAAGGCGGCTTCACCCCAAGGACTTGTGGAAAACAAGCCCGGGAACTCTGGGTCCCCCGTCTCTGCCGCGGGTCTGGCGGATCCCGGATTGCGGCAGAGCTCGGCGTCAATCCGGAAGCGGCCCAGCGGAGATTCGGGTCGCCCTACGACCGTACATGAGCCGGAAAGTAAAGTCACATTAATGTAACGGGCGGTAGGCCTGCCTCAGTGAGGGGCGCCTATCGCTTAGGCTTCGGGGCCGGAGCTGGAGCCGGGAGCTCGTGCTGGATCTTCTGGATCTGGTGCGCTTGGTGGGTTTCGGGCCGGAAGATCTCATCCGCAATTCCCAGCATGCCGCCCGCCGCGGCGCGCCGAACCCCGCGGCTGTTCTGGCGCGCGATCCAGTACCAGAGGCCGGCCAGAAGGGCCGGGACGCCAAGTACGGCCGCCAACACGGCCAAGATATCCATCGCCTAAGACTAGCTTCGGCGTGCACCGGCAGGTAGACAGGTCCTATGGACCTGCCAGTGATGCCGCCCGTCTCGCCCATGCTCGCCAAATCGGTGCCCGCCATCCCCGACGTTGGGCACTATGAACCCAAATGGGACGGATTCAGGACCATCGTCTTCAAAGATGGCGACGAAATCATCCTGGGCAGCCGCAATGAGAAGCCGATGACCCGATACTTTCCCGAGCTGGTGGAGGCGCTGAGGAAGAATCTTCCGGACAAGTGCGTGATCGACGGCGAGATTGTCCTGATCCAGGAAAACAGGTTGGAATTTGAGGTGCTCCAGCAGCGGATCCATCCCGCGGACAGCCGGGTCAGGATGCTCGCCGAGAAGACCCCTGCTTCCATGGTTGCCTTTGACATCCTTGCGCTGGGCGATGACAACCTCATGGACCGGCCCTTCTCTGAACGCCGCGCCATCTTGGAACGCGCACTCGCCAAGGCAGAGCCGCCCGTCTACGTGACCCCGGCGGTGACTGACCTTGAACGCGCGCAGGAGTGGTTCGTGCAACTCGAAGGCGCTGGACTGGACGGGGTGCTGTCAAAGCCGCTGGAGGGGACATACCAGCCGAACAAGCGCGTGATGTTCAAGACCAAGCACGAGCGCACGGCGGACTGCGTGGTGGCCGGCTTCCGCTGGCATAAGACCGCGAAAGTGGTGGGATCCATGCTGCTCGGCCTCCATGACGACGGCGGACGACTGCACCACGTGGGGGTGGTGGCTTCATTCCCCATGGCCAAGCGGGAGGCCTTGGTGGCAGAGCTTGAGCCCTATCAGGTGGACCTCAGTGAGCACCCGTGGGGCGAGTGGGCCAGTCAGGCCGATGGTGCAGGCGGTTCCAGGATGCCCGGTGCCCAAAGCCGGTGGAGCGGGGGCAAGGACTTCTCCTTCGTGCCGCTGCGCCCCGAGCTGGTGATCGAGGTTGCCTACGACTACATGGAGGGCGACCGGTTCCGGCACACCACGCAGTTCCGCAGGTGGCGGCCGGACCGGACGCCGGGGAGTTGCACGTATTCGCAGCTGGAGGAACCGATGGACTATGACCTCGGGGAGATCTTGAGGCTGCCCTAGCCGGTTGGCAACGGGTTTACTCCCCGTGCCCTTGGTCGCTGCTCATGCTGCCCTCGGCAGGAGGAGTTTCTCCTGGAGGTACTCCGCCTCCGGGTTCCAGCCCTGTGACATTTCCGTCGAGGGGATCGGGATTGGCGGACGCGGCGGGGTCCTGGTCCTCATCCTGGCGCAATTCGGGATCGGCGTTGACGCCGCCCGTGTCGGCCGGGGGTGTCGGTGCGGCACCGAACGGCCCGGTAGCGCCGGTCACTCCGAAGCCCTGCTCGTCCTGGGGGTCCTTGGTGGTCATGATCAGCCCTTTCGTAAGCAAACTTACTAATGCGCTTGCTTCGTCAGCCTAGCCGGGACCCGCCAACCCATCAAGGCCGCCTAGCCGTGGAGCGACGTCGCGGTCACGAAGCTCCGGATGGCATCCGCAACTGCGTTCGGACGCATATGCTGTGCCACGTGCCCCACCCCCGGGATCTCCACCAATCGCCCCTGTGGGACTGCCCGGGACAGCCGAAGGGACCACTCCGGGCCCGCCACATTGTCGCGGCTTCCCCGCAAAACCAGCACCGGGACCCTGATTCCAGCCAGGCGTTTTTCCGTGGGGTACGTCATCATCACCGGCAGTTCGGTGAAGTACCAGCGAGGTCCGCACCGGAGGTAGTCGGTGATGACCAACCAATTGGACGAGGGACTCTCGCGGAGCAGCCCGTCCAGCGTCAGGGCAAGCGACTGGCGCATGACGTTCTTGTGCCGTGAATCAACAACCGGGCCCATCAACACCAGTTGCCTGGCCCGTTCCGGCGCATGCAAGGCCGCTTCGATGGCAAACTGCACACCCATGGAGTGGCCCACCAGAACGTAGGAATCGATGCCGCGGGACGCGAGGGCCTCCGCAATGAACGCACCATAGTCCTCGGCAGAGAGCTGGTGGCCAGGCTTGGGAGTGCCCGCGAAGCCCGGAAGGTCCAGGGAATACGTGGGTGCGCTCGCCGCAAGGACAGAATGCAGCCGGGCCAGGTATCGGTGGGAGACCCCGATGCCGTGAATGAGCACATATGCGGGCTCGGTGCCGTGATCAGCCCCAGGGGCAGGAAAAGGCGTCCCCTTGCTCCAAACAATCCGGCCCTTCAAGCCCAATACTTCGACGTCGTCTGACAGCAGCGCAGCCGGTTTCCTCCGCGTTTTCATCAGAGTTTCCGCTGCAGGAACACCGCGGCGCCGGGGCCGCTCAGTTCGCTCTCGAGTACCGGCCGGCCGGACACCGCGAGCAGCAGCGACATGGCGGGACCTTCAACAGCCGGACCGTCCCCATGGTCGAAGGCAGTATCCGTGGCAATCAGGCGCCAGCCCTCCGCGATCTCCTTGCCCCCACCCATCTTGGTGGTGGTCCGCATTTGGTAGCCGAGGGCGGTGGCTACGTGCTCGGCGGGGTAGTCGCGACGTATGCCCAAGGGGCGGCGAATGTCCTCTCCATGAACGAACGCTTCAACCAAACGCGTGGCAAGTCCCGCCGGAGGTCCGGACGTCCGGGAAAGAACAGCACGGAATTGCGTCAGGGTCTTCCCCGGGTCCCCGGCTTTTTCACGCTCCACCCCCACGGCGTTGTCGCGGTCGAAGTCCATCCGGGCCGCGATCATCCGGCGCAGGAAACCAACACGGGTGGTTTTGGCGCTGTCGATCACATGGGCCAGGACATCATGGATGTCCCAGCCCGCACACAGGGATGGTGTTTGCCATTGGGCCGGCTCCAACGGCTCCAGATCCCGGATAAGGGCACGTCGCTCCTCATGAACCACGGGCCAAACGGTAGAGGGGGAAGTTGAAGCCATACCGCTATTGAACAGCATGGCGGCAGTTCCGGGAGGGCTATTCCCTGGTCGCGTCGTCTGATTCCGTGGGGTCCGCTGCCGGGTGTGAAGCATCAGGTGCGGAGGCCGCTTCAGCTGCGTCCCGGCGTCGGGCAATTCTCGATTCCGTCCACATGGCCACGGCCACGAACACCGTGCACGCGAACATGAAGGTTGCCACGAAGTTCAATCCCATGGCAGAGCCCAAGGGTGCGGCAAGGGCCATAGCGGCCAACCCGGCCACGATATGCCACCCTTTGAAATTGCCCACCGATCAAGCGTAACCCCGGCCTTAAGGGGTGCTGGCCCGTTGCGTGGGATCGTTGCTTGATCCTTATCACTCCGAAACTTTTAGCCGGCGTTCGCGTCATCCCTGAAGGTTTCTTCGTCCTGTTTCTTCTTCTGCGTTTCCAGCCACGCCATGATGGCGGCCTGCCGGATCCGGCGATGCGTACCGCGGTACTCCACGGGGATTTCACCGCGGTCGGTCATATTGCGCAGGTACGTGTGAGAAATGCCCGCGAGTTCCGCGGCCTGCGACGTAGTGAGCATTTCCTCCACGCTGCTGACCGTCACGGTTTCGCCCCTCCCCAGTCTCGCAAGGAGGTCGACGACGGCGTTCCTCGCCTGATCGGGCAGGCGGTGGACGGTGCCATCCACGAACACAGTGATGTCGTTGCTGTCCTCAAGGGAGCGCGCCAGATTCCGGGCGTCGTCGGCGGGGAGGCCGGCCGTGACGCGGGGAGCTATCAATGCCATGGCAGAAGCCTAGCCTGTGGCTCACCCCGATTCGGGGGTTCCCTGCAGAACATGCCGTGCGCACGGCACCGCTGGCAGGGAACCAGCGAATTGGTGAGGCCGTTACTCCGCGTCCAGGTCCGTCTCCAGGAGCTTCACCAGTGCGTCCAGCGCAGCCTCGGCGCCGTCGCCCTCTGCCCGCAGCACAACGACGTCGCCCTTGGCGGCACCGAGGGTCATGAGCGAAAGGATGCTGGCGGCGTCGAGCGCGTCATCGGCAGGTTCGCCCTGCATGGAAATGGTGACCTCCACAGGCTGCTCGCCGGCTGCCTCGGCGAACAAGGCTGCGGGGCGGGCATGCAGGCCGGAGCGGCTGGCGATGGTGGCTGTGCGTTCGGGCATGGATTTCTCCTAAAAGTCGGAAGCGAAAAGTTAGAGGCCGAGTTCTTCGAGCACGGGGAGTTTGGCGCGCACCCAATCGCGGGCCTCAAGGGCGCTGGGAGCGGAGAGCGCCAGAGTAGCCAGTTCCTGCGCCTGCTCCAGCGTGACGGTTTTCAGCACGGTCCCGACGGCGGCCAAGGAGCGCGCTGTCATGGACAGTGTGGTGACACCCAGCCCGGTCAGGACGACGGCGAGGGCGGGGTCCGCAGCTGCCTCACCGCAGACGCCCACGGGCTTGGGGTCGCCTTCGCGGCCGGAGCCCTCCTGCGCCGCGCCTTCCACGGTGAGCTGCACGAGCCGGAGGACGGCGGGCTGCCAGGGTGTGTTGAGTTCGGCGAGGGGGCCCAGCTGGCGGTCTGCGGCCATGGCGTACTGGGTGAGGTCGTTGGTTCCCAACGAAGCGAACCCGACCTCGCGAAGCACCGTGGCGGAGGTCAGGGCAGCGGAAGGAACTTCCACCATGACACCGGGTGTCTTGATACCGGCAGCGGCGCAGAGTGAGGCGAAGCGTCCCGCCTCGGCAGCCGTGGAGATCATGGGTGCCATGACCCACACATCGGCCTCGGATTCTGAATCTGCCCGTGCAATGGCTTCGAGTTGGCGCTCCAGCACACCTGGAGTGGTGAAGTCGGTGCGGTAGCCGCGAACACCCAGGGCGGGGTTGGGCTCCGTGGCGTCGGTAAGGAAGGGGAGGGGCTTGTCGGCGCCGGCATCCAAGGTGCGGAGGACAACCTTCTTGCCCGGGAACGCATCGAACACGGCCTTGTAGGCTGCGGCCTGCTCATCCACGGAGGGCTCGGTATCGCGCTCCAGGAAGCAGAACTCGGTGCGGAACAGGCCAACACCCTGGGCGCCCAAAGCGGCAGCTGCCACGGCGTCCTTGGCTCCACCGACGTTGGCGAGGAGCGGCACAAGGTGACCATCCGCCGTCGTGCCGTTTCCGTCGAATTCCGCGAGTGTCGCGGAGGTTTCGGCCCAGGCTTTGGCGGCTGCGCGCTGCTCGTCGGATGGCGCTACAGCGACGAAACCAGCCGCGCCATCGACGTAAACTTCGGACGCATCGGCAAGGTCATCAACGCCGTGCGCGGCAACCACGGCCGGCAAACCGAGCGAACGGGCGATGATCGCTGTGTGGGACTGCGGGCCGCCACCGGACGTCACCAAGGCCAGCACCACGGCGGGATTCAGCGTTGCAGTATCGGCGGGCGCGAGGTCCTCGGCCACCAGGATGAACGGCGTGTCCGAGGCAGGAATACCAGGGGCAGGGACGCCACGGAGCTCGGCCACAATGCGGGCGCGGACATCCAGGACGTCGGTGGCGCGCTCTGCCATGTAGCCGCCCAGGTTGTGCAGCATTTCGGAGACGGAGGCGCCGGCTTCCCAGATGGCCCGCTCAGCAGAGGAACCGGCGTTGATGAGCTTGGCCGCCGATTTCAGGAGCATGGTGTCCTTGGCCATGAGGGCAGTGGCCTCAAGGACGGCCTTACCGTCGCCGGAGGCAGTATCTGCGCGGCCCTTAAGTTCGTCGTGGACGGATTGCGCGGCAGCTTTCAGGCGCGCGACGGCGTCTTCCGGACTCACGTCCGCGCCCAACCGCTCGCCCGACGGCGGTTCGCTCACCGGCTTGGGCATTTGGCGGACAGAACCAATGATGCGGCCAGGGCTTACCCCTACTCCTTGGAAATTCTGCACTGAATCCTCTGTTCCTGCTTGTTGGTTCAGACCCGCCGGCGACGGCACCGGGAGCCTCGAAAAATAGCCTACAAAATTCTGTTGTGAGCCACTTCATATAGCAACGCTATAGGTGCTAGGGTAGCGGTTATGAGTTTCGATGACCAGCTTCCGCCCAAAATTCGGTTGCTTCGCGCAGCTGCTGAATTGCTGGCGAATTCGGAGGGGTCAGCGGTCTCAACGCGCCAGATCACCAAGCTTGCCGGGGTCACGGCGCCTACGCTCTACCACCACTTTGGCGACAAAGAAGGGCTGTTCGACGCCGTCGTGTCAGCCGGCTTTGAAGAGTATGTGGCGGGTGAGCGTGACTTTGCACCGTCCGGGGAGCCCTTGGAAGATGTCCGGCGGATGTGGGATAACCACGTCCAGTTCGGACTGAGCCAACCCCATCTTTATCTGGTCATGTTCGGCAACATCAGGCCGGAAAGCCGCCCAGCAATCGTGGCCGATGCTGAAGCGCTTCTGGAAGAAATGCTGAACAAGGCCGCCATCGCCGGCCAGATCAACGTGCCTCCCCGTGAGGCGGCACGCAGCATCCTGGCGGCCAACGTGGGCGTCACGCTCATGTTGATCGCCGAACCGGTGGAAGAACGGAATCTCGAGCTCTCAACCATGACCCGGGATTCCATGGTTTTTGCTGTCTCCACGGAAACCGCCCGTGGCGCCGCAGCGGAGGACTCCGGTAAGTCCTCTGTAGTCGTTGCGGCAATCGCCCTGAATGCGGCACTGCAGGCCTCGCATTCGGACCAACTTTCCAGCTCTGAATTGAAGCTCTTCCTTGAATGGCTTCACCGCATTTCCAGCAGCTCCTAAGGCTGTTCTCTCTCGATCTATATCGACTGACCCCGCGCCGCCGCGGGACACACGTTAGGAATTCACATGGCAACAGAGACAGTTGCGAAGCCCCGCACCAGCGCCCGCGTTGGTGTCCAAAAGTTCGGAACATTCCTGTCCGGCATGATCATGCCCAATATTGGCGCCTTCATCGCCTGGGGCCTCATCACAGCCCTGTTCATCGAAAAAGGTTGGATTCCCGTGGCCGCGCTTGGTGGCTTCGGAACTGACGCCGAGGGTGTTCCCAACGTGGGCATCGTTGGCCCCATGGTCACGTACCTGCTTCCGATCCTGATTGCCTACACCGGCGGCAGGATGGTCTATGACGTCCGGGGTGGCGTGGTTGGAGCTATCGCCACCATGGGTGTCATCGCGGGTACGGACTCTCCCATGTTTATCGGCGCCATGATCATGGGCCCCCTGGGCGGCTGGACCATGAAGAAGATCGATGCCATCTGGGACGGCAAGATCCGTCCCGGCTTCGAGATGCTGGTCAACAACTTCTCCGCCGGCATCTGGGGCGCAGCACTGGCTCTTGGTGGCTTCTATGGGCTGTCCTACGTTGTCAAGATCTTCACTGACGGCGCCGGAAACGTGGTCCAGTTCCTGGTCAACAACGGCCTGCTGCCACTGACCAGCATATTCATCGAGCCCGCCAAGGTCCTCTTCCTCAACAACGCCATCAACCACGGCGTACTGACCCCGCTGGGTATCCAGCAGTCCCTGGACCAGGGCAAGTCCATCCTGTTCCTTCTGGAAGCGAACCCCGGCCCGGGCTTCGGCATCCTGCTGGCCTACATGTTCTTCGGGCGCGGCGCTGCCAAGGCGTCAGCTCCGGGCGCGGCCATCATCCACTTCCTCGGTGGCATTCACGAGATCTACTTCCCGTACGTCCTCATGAAGCCCATCCTGATCCTCGCGGCCATTGGCGGCGGCATGACGGGCATCGCAACGCTCGCCATCACCAACTCTGGTCTGGTGGCTCCCGCCGCGCCGGGTTCCATCATCGCCGTGCTGGCCCAGACCGCCCGTGACAGTTATGTTGGCGTGATCCTCGCGGTGGTGCTGGCCACAGCAGTGTCCTTCCTCATTGCCGCCGTCATCCTGCGCACGTCCAAGGACAAGGGCGACGATGATCTCTCCGCAGCCACGTCCCGCATGGAAGCCATGAAAGGCAAGAAGAGCTCCGTTTCCTCGGCACTGGTGGGCGACCGCGCAGGTGCACAGACCGGAACCGTTTTGACCCGCCCCGTCCAGAACATCGTGTTCGCCTGCGACGCCGGCATGGGCTCCAGTGCCATGGGCGCCTCGGTCCTGCGCAACAAGATCAAGGCGGCAGGCTTCCCGGACATCAAGGTTACCAACTCCGCCATCGCCAACCTGAACGACAGCTATGACGTTGTGGTCACCCATGAGGATCTGACTGAACGCGCTCAGCCGCGCACCTCCAGCGCCGTGCACTACTCGGTGGACAACTTCATGAACAGCCCGCGGTACGACGAAATCGTGGAGCTGGTCCGGAGCAGCAACAGCGAAACCGCTGCCGCCGTCGCTCCCGAAGCAGCCGTCGCTCCCGAAGCAGCGGCCCATGGTGCGCATGCCGCTGAACCGGCTGCCGCCGTCGAAGGTAAAGGGGTCCTCCTCCGCGAGAGCGTGATCCTGAACGGCACGTCCCGTGACCGTGACGCAGCGATCGACGAAGCTGGAAAGCTTCTGTTGGACCGTGGCGCCGTCGATGTCAGCTACGTCCACGCCATGCACGAGCGCGAGGAATCGGTGTCTACCTACATGGGCAGCTTCCTGGCGATCCCGCACGGCACCAACGACGCCAAGGAACACATCAACCACTCGGCAGTGTCCATCATCCGCTACCCCGAAGGCATTGACTGGGGCGGCAAGCAAGTGAAGTTCGTGGTGGGCGTGGCCGGCATCAACAACGAACACCTCCACATCCTGTCCTCGATCGCCAAGATCTTCACCAACAAGGCGCAGGTTGCCCAGTTGGAGGAAGCAGCCACGGTTGATGAAGTCCTGGAGCTGTTCGGAAAGGTCAACTCATAGTGAAGGCAGTCCATTTTGGGGCAGGCAACATCGGGCGTGGCTTCGTGGGGCTGCTGCTCCACGAGGCCGGCTATGAGGTGGTGTTCGCGGACGTAGCGGACGCCCTCATCAGCCAGCTCGCCGAGGCCAGCAGCTACAACGTGCACGAGGTAGGCGAAAACCCAGCGGTCAAGACCGTCACCGGCTTCCGGGCCCTCAACTCCGCGTCGCAGGAAGCCGCCGTAGTTGAGGAAATTTCGACGGCGGATGTGGTCACCACTGCTGTTGGGCCACACATCCTGAAGTTCGTGGCCCCGGTGATCGCGCGTGGTTTGGCAGCGCGCCCCGCATCGTTGCCGCCGCTCCAGGTGATGGCCTGCGAGAACGCCATCAACGCCACGGATCTTTTGCACACGGAGATCCGGGCGGCCTGGGACGACTCCGCCGGCGACCTGGACGCCGTCGCGGTTTTCGCCAACACGGCTGTGGACCGCATTGTGCCCAACCAGGCGCCGGGTCAGGGCCTGGATGTCACGGTGGAGACGTTCTTTGAGTGGGTCATTGACCGCACGCCGTTCGGCGACAACGTGCCGAACATTCCTGGTGCCACCTTTGTGGACGAGCTCGGCCCGTACATCGAACGCAAGTTGTTCACGGTGAACACCGGCCACGCGTCGGCGGCCTATTTCGGTTATCAGGCCGGACTGGAGAAGATCTCCGATGCTATGGCCGATCCCTCCGTGGCGGCGAAGGTCCGGGCTGTGCTGGAGGAAACCAAGGAGCTGTTGGTGGCCAAGCACGGATTCGTGGAGGCCGAGCAGGAAGCGTACGTGCAGAAGATCCTGCAGCGCTTCACCAACCCGCACCTGCCGGACACCGTGAACCGCGTGGGCCGCGCGCCCTTGCGGAAGCTCGGCCGGCACGAGCGTTTCGTCGGTCCCGCAGCTGAACTTGCCGAGCGTGGCATCACTCCCGTGGCGCTTCTTGAGGCAATGTCCGCAGCCCTTCGTTTCGACGACGGTGCCGACGATGAAGCCGTGGAGCTCGCCAGGATGCTGTCTGAGATGGACGCACCTGCCGCCGTCGAACGCATCACGGAACTGACGCCGGCGCACCCGCTGTTCCCGGCGCTGCAGAAGCTCGTGGAGGACCGGCAAGCCGAAGCCTAGACGCTCTCTCACCGTTCGGCCCGTTGGGCATAACCCTCTCTCACCGTTCGGCGTGTTTGGTTGGACGCTCTCTCACCGTTCGGCCCGTTGGGCATAACCCTCTCTCACCGTTCGGCCCGTTGGGCATAACCCTCTCTCACCGTTCGCAGGAAAGCCCGACGTCGGCACTCACCCGGGTGTCGACGTCGGGCTTTTCGCGTCGCTCGACCGCTTCGGCGGACCAGGGTGAGAGAGGGTTGGTGGGATGGGGGCGATAGGTGAGAGAGGGTTGGTGGGATGGGGGCGATAGGTGAGAGAGGGTTGGTGGGATGGGGGCGATAGGTGAGAGAGGGTCGGTGGAAAGGGGGCGATAGGTGAGAGAGGGTTTCGGTCTCCGGCGGGAGAAAAAAGGTGAGTTCGCTCACTTTTGACCACCGAAAGGCCTTTCGGTTTTGAAGTTAGCCTCACCTTACTAATAGGGTCAAAGGGCAATTAGCTAACACATCTATGACTTATTAGTGAGTGGAGTACCGGCGTGAAAAAGAGGCTGTCGAGCTACATTGGGGCACTGGCTGCAGGCGCTGCCTTGCTGACCGTTACGGCGTGTGGAGGCGGCGCCACCGCGTCCTCGCAGCCGGAAGAGGCAAGCACCATCACTATCGAGCACGCACAGGGCTCCACTTCCAACGTTCCCGTGAACCCGGCGAAGGTTGTCACGTTCGACCTCGGTGTTCTGGACACCATGAACGCGCTCGGCGTCGAGCCCACCGGTGTTCCCGAAGCCAGCTACCCGGAGGCGCTGAAGAAGTTCTCCGAAGCCAAGTACGCCAAGGTTGGCTCCCTCAAGGAGCCCGACTTCGAAGCCGTCAGCTCCGCAGCTCCGGACCTCATCATCATCTCCGGCCGCACCTCCGGCGCCTACGAAGAGTTGAGCAAGATCGCTCCCACCATCGACCTCTCCGTGGACGCCGCCAAGCCGATGGAAAGCTTCAAGGCCCAGACGGAGAAGCTCGGCAAGATCTTCAAAAAGGAAGACGAAGTCGCCTCCAAGCTCGCAGAGGTGGACAAGACGGTTGCCGACACCAAGGCCAAGGCAGCTACGGCCGGCAAGGGCTTGATCGTCCTCACCTCCGGTGGCGAAGTCACCGCGTACGGCGCCGGCTCCCGCTTCGGCATCATCCATGACGTCCTGGGCGTTCCGACGGCCGCTGAGGTCAAGTCCGAAGGCGCCCACGGCGAGGCCGTTTCCTTTGAATACATCAAGGAAACCAACCCGGACATCCTCTACGTCATCAACCGCGACACCGCAATCGGCACTGCCGGCTCCACGGCCAACCCCATCCTGGATAACGAGCTCGTGAAGTCCACCAACGCCGCCAAGAACAACAAGATCGTCAACCTCGATCCCGCTGGCTGGTACATCGTGGGCTACGGTCTGAACAACGTCCAGGCCATGGTCACCGCAGTGGCCGACTCCGTCGCCTGACAGCCCGCATCATCTGAAATCCTGACGTGACAACTACAGCCGTGCGCCCCACGGCCGCAGCAAGCCGCAACCGGACTGGCGAAACCGCCCGCCTGGTTGCGGCTGCTGCCGTTGTGCTGGTGATCGCCGTGGGCAGCATTTTCGTAGGCGTCAGCGATGTCTCGCTGCCGGCGTTGTTGGCGAACGACGCCGGGGCCTGGGAAATCTTTTGGGTCTCCCGGGTGCCGCGCACCTTGGCTGTGGTGCTGGCCGGGATGGCCGTTGCCGTTGCCGGTCTGATCATGCAACTCATGGCCCGCAACCGTTTCGTGGAGCCCTCTACCGTGGGAACAGTGGAATCAGCGACCCTCGGAATCCTGGTAGTGACAGTGTTGGCACCTGATTCTCCGATCCTCACCAAGATGGTGGTGGCTTCCGTGTTCGCCGTGCTGGGAACCGCGCTCTTCCTGGCGATCCTGCGCCGCCTCCCTGCCCGCAACACCCTGCTCATCCCGCTGGTGGGCATCATGCTGGGCGGCGTGATCGCTGCCGTCACCACATTCTTTGCCTACCGCTTCGACCTCCTCCAGACGCTCAGTAACTGGATGATCGGCGACTTCTCCGGAGTGCTGCGCGGCCGGTACGAGCTCCTGTGGATCGTCGCCGTCCTGGTTCTTGTGGGCCTTCTTGCTGCGGACCGCTTCACTGTGGCCGGCATGGGACAGGACTTCACCACCAACCTCGGTCTCAATTACGCACGCACCATGCGGCTGGGTCTGATGATCGTCTCCCTGATCTCTGCCGTTGTTGTCACCACTGTGGGTGCCGTTCCGTTCCTGGGGCTGGTGGTCCCCAACATCGTGTCCCTGCTTTTCGGCGACAACCTCCGCCGGGCCGTTCCGTGGACCGCGTTGTTCGGTGCCGCGTTCGTGCTGGTCTGCGACATCATCGGCCGAACCATCCGATTCCCCTACGAGGTGCCGGTCGGCATGGTCATGTCAGTGCTGGGTGCCGTGCTGTTCCTCATCCTGCTCCTGAGGAAGCGCAATGCCTGAAACTCCTGTGACATCAGCTCTGGCCTCGTCCGACACCCAGTTAACGCACGACGGCGGGAAGCCCGGCCGGCGGCTATGGTCGCCTTCACGCTGGCGCGATGCCATCCGCAGCACCCCACCGGGACTGGTGATCGGCATCCTGGCGATTGCCGCCGTCGTGCTTGTTGCTGTTTTCCTGACGATCGACCTCAAGGGAAACATCGCCTACATCCTGCCGCGCCGGGCCATCAAGGTGTCCGCCATGCTGTTGGTGGCCGTGGCGGTGGGAGTGTCCACGCTGCTGTTCCAGACCGTGACGGCCAACCGGATCCTGACACCGTCCATCATGGGCTTCGACTCGCTGTACATTCTGGTGCAGACGGCCCTGGCGTTCGTGGCCGGTGCCGCCACGCTGGCCACTGCGCCGTCAACGCTGAAGTTCGGGCTGGAGATCGTGCTGATGGTTGGCTTCAGCGCGTTCCTGTACCGCTGGATGTTCACCGGAGCCACACGCTCGCTGCACCTGCTGTTGCTCGTGGGAATCGTCCTGGGAACCCTGTTCCGTGGCTTTTCCTCTCTCCTGCAGCGGCTGATGGAACCCAGCGAATTCATTATTCTGCAGGACCTGTTCTTCGCCAGCTTCAACAATGTGGACCCGGCGCTCCTGGGTGTTTCCGCCTTGCTGGTGGCCCTGGTATGCGTCGGTGTGTGGCGCACGAGGCACACCCTGGACGTGCTGGCGCTGGGCCGCGAGGTAGCCATCAACGTTGGTGTCGACCACAAGCGCGTCGTGATGCGCGTCCTGTTGGCATGCTCGCTGCTCGTGGCCATTTCCACAGCGCTGGTGGGTCCGGTGACATTCTTCGGGCTTCTGGTGGTCAGCCTTGGCTACCAGTTATGCCGTGGATTCCGGCACGCGTGGCTGCTGCCAATCGTGGTGCTCATCGGTGCGATTGCGCTGGTGGGCGGACAGCTGCTCCTGGAGCGTGTGTTCGGCTTCGCCACCGCGCTGAGCGTCATCATCGAGTTCACCGGCGGCATCCTCTTCCTTTACCTGTTGCTGAAAGGCTCACTGAAATGACCGCTGAAATGAGCGGAGTCCGCCCATGATTACCGTCCGGAACGTCACCAAGCGCTACGGTGGCACCACCGTGCTGGACGACGTCAGCTGCGAGATCCCCCGCGGCGGCATCACGTCCATCATCGGCCCCAACGGCGCCGGCAAGTCCACACTGCTCTCCCTGATCAGCCGCCTGCAGCCCATGGACGCTGGGGGAGTATCCGTTGCCGGCTTGGACGTCACAGCGACGCCCAGCAGGGAACTGGCCAAGACGATGGCCATCCTTCGGCAGGAAAACCACCTGACCATGCGGTTGACCGTTCGCGATCTTGTGGCGTTTGGGCGTTTCCCGCACAGTGGCGGCCGGCCGACGGTTGAGGATCTAGTACATGTGGATCAAGCCATTGGTCAGCTTGATCTCACGTCCATGGCGGACAAGTTCGTGGACGAGCTATCCGGCGGGCAGCGCCAGCGCGCGTACATAGCGATGGTCCTGGCGCAGGACACCGAATACCTGCTACTCGATGAGCCACTCAACAATCTGGACATGAAGCATTCCGTGGAGATGATGCGGCTGCTGCGACGTCTGGCGGACGAGCTTGGCAAGACCATCGTTTTGGTGGTCCACGACATCAATTTTGCGTCCTGCTACTCGGATAACATCCTGGCCATGAAGGACGGCAGGCTCATACATCAGGGCGCACCCGCGGACATCATGCGCGCCGGAATGCTGCACGACGTTTACGACATCGACATCCGCATCGAGGAAATCGACGGCAACCGCATCGGTGTGTATTTCGCCTGACTGTTCACTCACTGTCGGCGCGTTTACCGTGTGCTTGCCTGAACGTCACGTTTCCGGGATCGCGCTCACTACCTAGGGGAAGGAGAGCGAAAGGGCTCTGCCTCAAAACCCCTGAATCGCCTCGTCTTGAGAATGTCGGACGCAGCGACCCGGGACTGATCCTAGGAGCTTCACATGTTTGCTTTACAGTCATGGGGCCTTTCCGGCCCCGGGGAAAGGAGCCCCAATTCACGAAGGGACTCTCCATACGGGGCCCGCAGAACCCGATTGCGGTTGCCGTCAGCAATGCTTGCCACGGTGGTCGCAGCAGGAACACTCATGCTGGGCGTCTCCCCGGCCATGGCGTCCTCCGGGGATTTCACGATTTCGCTCTCTGCCCCTCAAGCGGTCCCGCTGAGCCAAAACTACAATTACACTGCCACCATTGATTTTGACGGCGTTGATTCGTCGCATCCCGCAACTGGCGTGGCAATGACTACGACGCTTCCTGAAGGCACCACCTTCGCCGGACTCCCCACAGGTGACTCCTCGCCGGTGCTCAGCCACAACTACGAGCCCAGTACGCGGGCGCTCACCATGACTCTCAAGGACACTACAAAGGACCTTGTCAGCGTCGTGTACACGGTGTCCCAGGTGGATAACGAGCTTAAATATGAGGGCTATCCGCTTCGCACGGTGATGACTGGTACCGGCGGACCTGCCGGCCAAGTGACATCCGCGCCGGTCACCTCAACAATCACCGGTCCTCATGATTACCGGGCGCAGAAGACGGCCACCACGATCACGGGATCCACCCACCGCGAGGTGACGTACCGCTTCAACGTGTGCTCGGAGGAAAGCTACCTGAGTTTCTCCGCCTATGCCCAGAAACTTTCGGACGTCTTCCCCGCCGGCGCCGAGTTCGCGTCGGCCTCAACGGGCCAGGGCACCTGGGACACGAGCGCCTGGCCCCAAGCCACCTGGACCAATGACGAACGATACGACCACACGGGATATTGCCTGGACCGTACCAACACCGGCATTTGGCTGACCGTCCGGTACCCGGAGGCAGTTGTCGGCTGGGAAGACGGCCAGCGGCCTCCGGCCAACTCTGTGACGCTGGAGACCACGGACGCCCACGGTGTAGTGAGGGCAGGTACACCCGCAGCTGCACAGGGCCCTGCCTTCACTGATGCCGGTGGCGTGACGATGGCCATTGAGAAATCTTCAGGCGGCCAGACCTCCGCCGGCATGATCGCCAGAAGCACCTACGTGAATGCCTCTTACCTCGGGCCCCGGAACAGCCCCAGGGCTGACGACCTCGTTGTCACCGACAGCGGTGCAGCCGGTGGCCTGTCGGAGGAGTGGTTTCACCACAACGATGTCACCGCAATCAACGTGGCCTTTAGCCCGGTGTTGGCTACGGAAGATCTGCCATACACCATCGAGTACCAGACTGATCATTCCGATGCGTGGCAGACCTTCACAGGCGCAGGGTCCTCCACCGGTATCAATTTGGCGTTGACCGTCCAGACCACGGGTTCAAGTGGCTGGGAGACGTTCAACGGGAACAATACGCTCAACCTGCCGCCGGGCTCCGCTCTGACCGGGTGGCGCATCTCCGTTGCACCCGGCAATGAATCAGTGCCCGTCAGCTCGGAAGTGCGTGTCACTGTGGGAAGCGTGCCGGTCTTCCGCGACATCACCGAAGGTGTGCTGGCAACGAACAGCCCTGCAGGTGTTGCACCGGGACCCGTTAATAACACGGCCACACTTAAGGCAGGTGACCTGACGGGCGAGGCATCTGATGTCTTTACCCCGCTGGATTCCGTATACCTGACCACCAATGTCTCCGCTCCGTCGGTACTGAGCGTGGGTGATTCCGGCACCATCAGGGCCGGCATAGTGAACCAAAACCCATCGGAAACCTACAAGGACGCCGCGATGTCTGTGGTGCTTCCCTGCGGCGTCCAGTATGACCCGGCGAAGACCATCACGCCGATCACGGACCTTGCTGTTGGAGTGGAGCCCATCCCAACCATAGGCAACGGAGTGAAGGTGGACTCCACCCAGCGGGTCACTGATGCCAGCGGTTGTGAACTGCAGGTCATCACCTTCGCTTTCGATCAGATCAGTCCAATGCGGGACTCCCTGGAAGCTTCTGACCGACGGGTTGAAAACAGTGGATGGCAGTACGACATTCCGGTCACAGTCCTTGCCAAGGCCTACCACCCTGCCGACTCTGCAATTCAGGTCGAATCCTATGCCTACGCGGGGGACGAACGATTCGTCGGCGTTGCTGACGGGGGCACTGCCGAGCAGACAGTGGCGATGACGGGCTACTACGCCTTCTTCGGCGAAGACATCTACAACTTTGATGCTGCCCGGGAAACTGTTGCCAAAGCTACGGGCCGCGTATCGATTAACGTCGCCGGCGGTTTGCTGCTGGACAAGCTGTCCAGCCCCTCGGCAGAGGGCCCTTGGTCCCTGGATACCACCGTGGACGATGCTGCTTTCTGGCAGGTGTACGTCAACAATGTCCTGCCCAACGCCGTGACCAGGACTACCTTCTTCGATCGTTTGCCGTCGGTTGCAACCGGTGACGATTTTGACGTCGTCCTGTCTGGTGCCGTAACCGGCGCACCGGCTGGTACAACCCTGGAATACTCGATCGATGCCACAGACGCCACGTCCGGTACCTGGTCCACGGACCCGGCCAACGCCACCGCTTTCCGTGTTGTTGTGGACACCTTGGCCTCAGGGGCTGACTTCACCCTGATGATTCCCACCCGTGTGGTGGGCGATCCTCGCTTCGGCGAGACGGCAACCAACGTCCTCACGGCGGCGGGAACGTACAACGGGCAAGCAGTACAGTTCGCCACCAACCAGGCGGCTGTGAATGTTGCTGGTTCCCCCTCGTTGGGAATCGTGAAGAAGACCAATGGAACTGCCTACTCATCGGCTCCAGGTGCCATCGTCACCAAGGGTTCTGATGTTGCATGGACCTACGAAGTGACCAATACCGGCGACATTGCGCTCGCAAATGTGGCCGTCTCCGATGCGTTCACGGCAGGGGATGGAAGCAAGGGCATCTTGTCACCCACCTCGGGTGATACAGGATCGCTGGCCCCCGGAGATACCCGTATCTTCACAGCTGCTGGCTCTGCTGTTGAAGGTCAATATCACAACACAGCTACGGCAACGGCTACGGCAATTGACGCCGAAGGCACCCCGTTGGCCCAACAGCCCGCACCAGTCTCAGCCGAGTCCTGGTACCTCACCGGCCAAGCTGGCTTGTCTGTTGTGAAGACGACCAATGGTGAGGATGTTGGGTCTGCTCCGGGCCCGCAGTTGGTTCCTGGCAGTGACGTGAAGTGGGCGTTCAAGGTGATCAATACCGGCAACCTTGCGTTGACGGATGTTCTGGTTGTGGATAAGGACAGTGCCGGCAATACCGTGTTCTCCGATTCGATTCCCACGTTGGCTCCAGGTGCCTCTGTTGAGTTGTCGGCTCAGGGGAAGGCCGTGGAGGGCCAGTACAAGAACACTGTGACGGCGTCGGCAGCGGATCCCAACGGTGGGTCCGATCTGAAGGCGTCTGATGATTCCTTCTACTTCGGCGTTGTTACCGGGTTGTCTGTTGTAAAGACGACCAATGGTGAGGATGTTGGGTCTGCTCCGGGCCCGCAGTTGGTTCCTGGCAGTGACGTGAAGTGGGCGTTCAAGGTGATCAATACCGGCAACCTTGCGTTGACGGATGTTCTGGTTGTGGATAAGGACAGTGCCGGCAATACCGTGTTCTCCGATTCGATTCCCACGTTGGCTCCGGGTGCCTCTGTTGAGTTGTCGGCTCAGGGGAAGGCCGTGGAGGGCCAGTACAAGAACACTGTGACGGCGTCGGCAGCGGATCCCAACGGTGGGTCCGATCTGAAGGCGTCTGATGATTCCTTCTACTTCGGTGCCGTTCCGGGATTGACGGTGGCCAAGCTCATCTCCACTACAGAAGACGGGCCGTGGAGTGAGAATGTCACCATCGGTTCCGGTGAATCCGTTTTCTGGAAAATCAGCGTGACCAACACCGGTAACACGGTGCTGACGGACGTTCGCTTCGATGACCCCGCCGTTGGGGCCATAGAGCCGGTTGCCACTCTCGCCCCGGGCGAGACAGCAAGCCGCGTCATCGAGCAGGCCGAGGTCACTGAGTCCTACGTCAACGTAGTGGCTGTCACCGCTATGGGTCCAGGCGGGAAAGCTCCTTCCGGAAGCGATTCGAGCGAGGTCATAGTCAAAGCTGTGGCGGTTTCACCTCCCGTTGCGAGCACACTTCCGGCCCCAAGCGCACCTCCCGTCCCGAGCACACCTCCGGCCGCGAGCGAAGACTTACCGGAAACAGGGGCCACCGGGCTGATCGTCTCAGTGGTCGTTGCGTTGCTGCTTATGACCGCCGGAGGGTTGGCACTGGTAGCTGGCCGACGGCGCAAGGCGGCCTGACAAAGACCATGTCAGGCATCGCCGCTGACGGTTTCTGAGTAATGACGAAGGCCTGGTCTGCACCAGCTAAGTGCAGGCCAGGCCTTTGTCGCGCCACCAGCAGAGAGCGTGACGTGACCAAAAGCAGGGCCCGACGCCGGCACCCAAAGTGAGTGCCGGCGTCGGGCCCTACTTGCTTGAAGAGTCAGCGCGCTGCCGCGGTTTCCGCTTCCGACATCGCCTTCCATTCGGCCACGCGGGCCTGGTGCAGGGGCGACTTGCGGACAACTGCGTAGGCAAATGCGAGGATCGCGAACCAGATGGGTGTGACCAACAGGGCCGTGAGCGTATCAGGCTGGGTGGTGAGAGCCCAGACGAGGAACGCGAAGAATGCGAACACCACCCACACCATCGGAATACCACCGGGCATCTTGAACGGTGAGGCTGCGTGCTGCTCGGGCCGGCGCTTCCGGTACACCAGATAGCTGGCCAGGATGATGGACCAGACGAACATGAAACAGACAGCGGACACGGTGGTGACCATGTCGAACGCCATCCCAACGTCTTTGCCCGCGTAGAGAAGGGCGACGCCGGCCAGCAAGAGAACGCATGAGAGGAACAGCGAGTTCTGGGGTACTTTGCGGCTGGAGAGCCTGCCGAAAAGTTTGGGTGCATCGCCGTCGTTGGCCAGGCCGTAGACCATGCGTGACGTCGAGTAGATGCCTGAGTTGGCCGAGGACATGGCCGAGGTGAGCACTACCAGGTTCACTGCGGTTGCTGCCATGCCGAGGCCCGCCAGGGAGAACATGGCAATGAACGGGCTTTGCCCGGCCTTGAATTCAGTCCACGGGGTGACCGACATGAGGATGATCAAAGCGCCTACGTAGAAGAGCATCACGCGCAGGGGAATGGCATTGATGGCGCGGGGCAGGTTGTGCTCCGGATTCTTGGTTTCTGCGGCGGCGGTACCCACCAGTTCGATGCCCACGAACGCGAACACGGCAATCTGGAAGCCCGCTACGAAGCCCATGAATTCCTTGGGGAAGAAGCCGCCGTGGCTCCACAGGTTGGTGAAGCTCGCGGTGCCTGCGTTGGACTGGAAACCGGTGAAGATCATCACCAGGCCCACAACGATCAGCGCCACGATGGCGATGATCTTGATGAGGGCGAACCAGAACTCGGTTTCGCCGAAGGCCTTGACCGTGGGGAGGTTCAAGAGCAGAAGGATGATGATGGTGGCCAGGCCCGGGATCCAGAGCTGGATTCCCGGCCACAGCTCATTGGCGTAGCCGGCGATCGCGATGACGTCCGCAACGCCGGTGACTACCCAGCAGAACCAGTAGGTCCAGCCGGTGAAGAAGCCAGCCCACGGGCCCAGAAGGTCGCCCGCGAAATCGCTGAAGGACTTGTAGTTCAGGTTGGACAGCAGGAGCTGCCCCATGGCCCTCATGACGAAGAAGAGCATGAAACCGATGATCATGTACACGAAGATGACGGAGGGGCCGGCAACCGAGATGGTCTTGCCGGAGCCCATGAAGAGGCCCGTTCCGATGGCGCCGCCGATGGCCAGGAGTTGGATGTGGCGGTTGCTGAGCGAGCGTGACAGGTGGGGCTCGCTGTCCCTGCTGGAGGCGCGGAGCTGCCCCTGTGTTGTCTGATCGGACATTAGTTCAAGAACCCTTCGGAAGAACCGACACAATAGTGACGGCCGTTACAAATCTGTCCGATAAAGCTATAGCTATTGTCTGACCAATGGCGAATCGGTCTGCATGGCGAAAGCTCCCCCGTGGATAAAGGGGAGCTTAGGCCTGTGTCCTTGGCTGATTGACGCTAGGCAATCTGGCGCTTGTAGGCGGCGGTGGCGAAGGCGTAGGAGACAACGAGGATCCCCAGGCACCAGGCCAGGGCCACCCAGATGTCGCTGCCCACCGGACGTTGAGCGAACAGGTCCTGGACGGTATTGACGATGGACGTGACCGGCTGATTTTCAGCGAACCAGCGAACCGGGCCCGGCATGGTCTCCGTAGGGACGAAGGCCGAGCTGATGAACGGCAGGAAGATCAGCGGGTAGGAGAACCCGCCTGCGCCGTCCACGGATTTTGCGGAGAGGCCGGCGATGATGGCGATCCAAGTGAGCGCCAGGTTGAACAGGGCCAGGATTCCCGCAACGGCGAGCCAGTCCAGCACGCTCGCGGAGGTGCGGAATCCCATCAGGAGTGCCACCAGGACGATGATCACCAAGGAAAGCCCATTGGCCACCAGGGACGTCAGGACGTGTGCCCACAACACCGATGATCGTGCGATGGGCATGGACTGGAACCGCTCGAAGATGCCGCTCTGCATGTCCGTGAACAACCGGACAGCCGTATACGCGATGCCGGAAGCGATGGCGATCAGCATGATGCCCGGGAGCAGATAGTTGACGTAGTTATCGGTATCGGTCCTGATGGCGCCGCCGAACACGTAGACGAACAGCAGCATCAGGGCGATCGGGGTGATCGCTGTGGTGATGATGGTGTCCACGCTGCGGAATATGTGCCGCATGGACCGCCCCAGCAGAACAGAGGTGTCTGCGAAGAAATGCGTGCTCATGACCTGTCCTTTACTGACTCGTTGTTACCTGTGCCAACCAGGGCCAGGAAGATGTCCTCCAGGCTCGGTTGTTTCTCGACGTATTCGATCTTGGCTGGCGGCAGCAGTTGCTTGAGCTCTGCAAGAGTGCCATTGGCGATGATGCGGCCCTCATGAAGAATGGCGATGCGGTCCGCGAGTTGCTCGGCTTCGTCGAGGTACTGCGTGGTGAGGAGAACCGTGGTCCCTTCTGTGGCGAGCTTCTTGACGATGTGCCACACTTCCAGGCGGGCTTCGGGGTCCAGGCCAGTAGTCGGCTCGTCCAGGAAGATCACCTTCGGATTGCCAATCAGGCTCATGGCAATGTCCAGCCGGCGTCGCATGCCACCGGAGTAGGTGGCCACTTTTCGGGCGCCGGCATCGGTGAGGCTGAACTGTGCCAGCAATTCATCCGCGATCCGGCCCGGATTCTTGAGGTGGCGCAGCTTCGCCACCAGAATCAGGTTCTCCTTGCCGGTGAGGACCTCGTCCACTGCGGCAAACTGTCCGGTGAGGCTGATGGACTGCCGCACCTGGAGCGACTCCTTGGCAACATCAAAACCCTCGACGACGGCCGCCCCACCGTCCGCCTTGAGTAGCGTGGAGAGGATCTTCACCATGGTGGTTTTGCCAGCTCCATTGGAGCCGAGGAGGGCAAAGATGCTGCCCGATGCTACGTCGAAGTCCACCCCGCGGAGCACATGCAGGTCCTTGTAGGACTTCTCGATGCCCTGAACACGGATTGCGGTTGATGTCATGACTCTGCCTCTTTCGCCTTGTTGACCGCCTTTTCCAGGCGCTCGCGTTCCTTGTCGATCCAGCGCTTTCCGCCGTAGGCCTGTGCGAAGGCCTCGGCGAACTCCACAGGATCTTCGCCGACGATCCCGCTGACGGGTGTGCCGTCCAGGGCGGCGCGTTCCCACAGGTCTGCGAAGTCCGTGAACATCTGGACCATGGTGTCGCCCTCGGTGACGCCGCCGTAGTACATCAGGTACCGGTTGAAGGCGGTTGCCACGGTGAGGTAAGGCTCGGGCAGTGCGTCCAGCCGTGCCTTGGCCTGCTTGTACTGCTTCTTCTGTTCGAGCGATCCGGTGACCAGCTCGATCCATTTTGCTGCCATGTTATTTTCCTTCCGTGCGGAGCTGTTCGAGCCGTTCGGCCAAGAAGCTCCAAGTGGTCCAAAATTCGTCCAGTTCTGTTTTGCCCTGAGCGTTGAGCGTGTACACCTTGCGGGGCGGGCCCTTTTCGGACGGCCGCTTCTCCACGTCCACCAACCCCTTTTGTTCGATCCTGACCAGCAGCGCGTACACGGTGCCTTCAGCGATCTCGGTAAATCCCTGTGCGCGGAGCAGCGTTGTGATCTCGTATCCGTACGCCGCCTTTCCGGTCAGGAGGGCCAGAACGATGCCCTCCAATGTGCCTTTGAGCATCTCCGTCATTTGCTTGCCCATCGGACACCTCCTTCACTACTCGGTATTACTAGCTACCACTACATAGTAGAACTAAGTACCGGTACTTAGCAACACTAAGTTCCAAACAAAATGGCATGCTGGGTTGGTGACTACAGAATCTGGTGCCGCACCCGCGTTGATGACTGCCGCCGTCGAGCCTGGAACTTTCAGCCTTCGGCGCGCCCGCAAGGGTGACCTGCCGCGGATCCTCGCGTTGCTCGCGGACGACCAGTTGGGCGCCGCCCGCGAAAACGCTGACGATCTGGCGCCGTACGAGCGGGCTTTTGACGCGATCGACGGCGACCCGGCGCACCTTCTGGTGGTGGGTGAACTCGACGGCAACGTTGTGGCGACCTTTCAGCTCAGCTACATTCCAGGCCTGTCGCGCAAGGGGTCATGGCGCATGCAGATCGAGGCCGTGCGGGTTTCGAGGGTGCTGCGCGGGCAGGGCGTCGGTGCGCTGATGATCGAGTGGGCCATTGAGCAGGCGCGGGATCGCGGTTGCTCGCTGGTGCAGCTGACCACGGATAAGTCGCGGACTTCTGCGCACCGCCTTTATGAGCGGCTGGGGTTCGTCGCGAGTCACGAGGGCATGAAGCTCGTGTTGTAGTGGGCTTTCCGCTGGGTGCCCGCTGCAGTGCGCCTTGACTATTAGGGTGCCTAACTATTAGGCTACCTAAATATGAACGATACTTTCGATCCCCGCCTCACTGGGCTTGCGCAGGAATTTCGTGAGGCATTGCGTTTGGGTGTCTACATGTTTCGTCGCCTGGACCCGGAGGGTGACCTGACAGCTGCGCAACTGAGCCTGCTCTCCATGGTGTCCGGCGGTGGCCTGCGCGTGGGGGACATCGCCAAAAACCTGGGAATCAAGGTCCCCAGCGCCACCGAGCAGATCATCAAACTCGAGCGCGCTGGCCTTGTGACGCGCCAGGCTGATCCCGACGATTCCCGCGCAGTCCAAGTAGCCATCACCCAAGTTGGGGCCGGCGCTGTCGAGTCCGCCAATCAGCGACGAAACGCCATGGTGGCCGAACTGCTTCAGGGCCTCAGCAAACAGGAGATCGAACACCTCGCCGCGGCGCTCCCCGTGATCGCCAAGCTCAACAACTCATTCCAGAATTAACCAAGAATCAACGCACCGACAAGGAGCCATTGAATGTCACGCCAGCTGGCTGACGCTTCAGCAAGCGCCGAAACAACCATCGAAACCACCCTTGAGGCGGAGAAAGCTTCGCTGCTCAAACAACCCAAAGCGGTGTGGGCCACGGCTCTCGCAGCCGTTTTCGCCTTCATGGGCATCGGTCTGGTGGATCCGATCCTTCCGGCCATCGCCAAGAACCTGGAGGCGTCCACCAGTGAAGTGTCGCTGCTGTTCACCAGCTACTTCCTGGTGACCGCTGTGGCGATGTTGATCAGTGGTTTCGTGTCCTCAAGGATTGGCGGCAAAAAGACGCTGCTGATCGGCTTGGCGATCATCGTGGTGTTCGCCTCGTTGTCCGGTCTCTCCGGCAGTGTTGAGCAGTTGGTGGGCTTCCGTGCAGGGTGGGGGCTTGGCAACGCGCTGTTCGTCGCTACCGCGTTGGCCGTGATTGTGGGTGTGGCCAGCGGTGGAACCGGTACGGCCATCATTCTCTATGAAGCAGCCCTCGGCCTGGGCATCTCTCTGGGCCCGCTGCTCGGCGCCCTGTTGGGTGGCTGGCAGTGGCGTGCGCCGTTCTTCGGAACCGCGGTCCTCATGGCCGCCGCGTTCATCGCCCTGTTGGCACTGCTTCCCAAGACACCAGCCCCGGCCAAAAAGTCCCGGCTCAGGGATCCCCTCCTTGCCCTCGGGCACAAGGGGCTCCGTACCACCGCAGCCAGCGCACTCTTCTATAACTACGGCTTCTTCACCATCCTCGCCTTCACCCCGTTCATCCTCGGCATGGACGCCTACGGAATCGGGGGAGTGTTCTTCGGCTGGGGTGTCGCCGTGGCTGTGTTCTCGGTATTCGTGGCCCCCGTGCTGCAGAAGCGTTTTGGCGCGGTGAAGGTTCTGACAGGCACGCTCGCCGTCCTCATGCTGGACTTGGTAGGGCTGGGACTGGCCGCGGGGCATTCTGTGACGGCCGTCGTCGTGCTTGTCATCGTGGCGGGCGCCCTGCTGGGCATCAACAACACGGTGTACACCGAACTGGCCATGGGCGTCTCTGATTCGCCGCGCCCGGTTGCTTCCGCCGGTTACAACTTCGTCCGGTGGATGGGTGGTGCGCTGGCTCCCTTCGCTGCAGCACAGCTCGGCGAGCACTTCGGCCCGCAGGTGCCGTTCTTCGCCGGTGCAATGGCCATGGTGATCGCCATCCTCGTAGCCCTCGGTGGCCGCAGCTACCTTGCTTCGCACGAGCCCCACCTGGTCTAAAGCAATAGCCCAGAGAACAAACGAGCCCCGCGGTGATCCGCGGGGCTCGTTGGCGTTACTTGGGTTCGTCAGAGGTGACAGGCAGCGGAGCCACCGGTGCTCCCTTGGGGACG
The DNA here is from genome assembly GCF_900108925.1 of Arthrobacter sp. yr096. Taxonomy (NCBI): domain Bacteria; kingdom Bacillati; phylum Actinomycetota; class Actinomycetes; order Micrococcales; family Micrococcaceae; genus Arthrobacter; species Arthrobacter sp. yr096. Next base: position 126,600 of record NZ_FNYI01000007.1, read on the forward strand.
AACAGGGTTTCCGCCTGCTCCAGGGACATGCCGTTGGTCTCCGGAACCTTGAACATCACAAAGAAGAACGACGCCGCAGCGAACGCTGCGTACATGGCGTACGTCAGCGGCAGCGAACCAGCCGCCATGATGGGGAAGCTGAGTGTGATGGCAAAGTTGGCGATCCACTGCGCAGCAGCCGCCAGGCCGAGCGCGCGGGCGCGAATGCGGGACGGGAAGATCTCGCCCAGCAGAACCCACACCAGCGGGCCCCAGGAGGCGCCGAAGCTGATGACAAACACGTTTGCTGCAACCAGGGCCACCGGACCCCATGCGCCGGGCAGCGTAATGTCCGAACCCGTTCCTGTGGCCGAGGAGAAGGCCAGTGCCATGGCGCCCAGGGAAACTGCCATGCCAATGGAGCCGGTCAGCAGGATGGGGCGGCGGCCAATGCGATCCACCAGGGCGATGGCCACAAGCGTGACCAGGATGTTGGTGACGGAGGTGGCTACGGAGATCGTCAGGGAGTCTTTTTCCTGGAAGCCGACCGCCTTCCACAATGTGGTGGAGTAGTAGAAGATCACGTTGATGCCGACGAACTGCTGCAGCACGGACAGGATGATGCCGATCCACACCACGGGCAGCAGGCCGAAGCGGTTACCGCGCAAAGAGCCCTTCTTGGTGGAGAGTTTTTCCTGCTGGATGGATTCGCGGATCTCGCGGATATGCCGTTCGATGTCGTCGCCGGGGATGAGTTTGTTGAAGATGGTGCGTGCCTGGTCCTCTTTGCCGTTGAGTACCAGGAAGTGCGGGGACTCGGGCAGGCGGAAGGCGATCCAGCCGTAGACGGCAGCGGGTACGGCGCAGGCGATGAACATCCAACGCCAGGCTTCGATGCCCAGCCACAACGTGCCATCGGCGCCGCCGGCTGAATTAGCCAGCACCGCATCGGAGAGCAGCGCTGCAAAGATACCGGTGGTGATGGCGAGTTGCTGGAGAGATGCCAAGCGGCCACGCACGTGCCTGGGGGAGATCTCGGAAATGTAGGCGGGGGCAATGACGGATGCCAGCCCGATGCCCAGGCCGCCCACCAGGCGCCAGAAGATGAGGTCCCAAACGCTGAACGCAAGGCCCGTTCCAATGGCACTCACCAGGAAGAGCAGCGCACCGATCTTCATGGCGGGGATGCGCCCGTAGCGGTCGGCCACCTTGCCCGCCAGGTAGGCGCCTGCGGCGCAACCCAGCAAGGCGACCGCGACGGCGAAGCCGGTGAGGGCCTCGCTCATGACGAATTCGTCCGCCATTGCGTCCACGGCTCCGTTGACCACAGACGAATCGAAACCGAAGAGGAAGCCACCCACTGCCCCGGCAACGGCCAGGCCGATCACCTTCCGGGAGACTTGGGGCGCGCCTTCGGTGCTGGAACTGGACATGGGACTCCCTTGGGGGATGGTTGTGTGGGATCGCGGTGCGGGACGTCGTCGGCTGTTCCGACGGGACGCCGGTGCACTCGCGCTACACAGTGTGGCACGTCATATCCGCCAAGTTCCAGTCAAGTGATCGACATGACATGCATTCAGGTAATTAACGCAGTAAAGCCTGTCTGGGGGCTGGGAGCTGGCTGGGTGGCCGCTCCGTCAGATGCAGCACCACGAAAATCGGGGCATTTGGCGCAACAAATTGAACGCAACCTTCGACGGCGGCGGCTTGAGCCATGAGCCGTGGCCGAGTTCCGCCGTCGTCACCTTCGACGTAAAACTACGCCAGGCCATTGCCATTTAATGAAACTTGGTTTTTACTGAATGGCAAGAGAGTTGTGATCTGAACCACGGGAAGCGAAGGTGTGTGATGGCTGATTCCTCCACACGGACAGTAGAAAGGGCGCTCGCGCTCTTGGGAGCCGTTTGCGCTGAAGGAGCCATTGCACTGAGCGACGCGGCGAGGGTCGCGGACCTCTCGCCGAGCACCGCCCTTCGCCTTCTCCGCACCCTTGAAGGCAGCGGCTTTGTCTCAAGGGATGATGGCGGAAATTTCCGCCCGGGGGCCAGCATCATCCAGCTGGGTGCACTCGCGCTCGGCAAGGAATCACTGGTCTCGTTGTGCACGCCGGCCATGAAACGCCTCGTCGCAGCAACGCGCGAATCCTGCTATCTGAGCATTCCCGGGGTTGGGGACACGGGAATCTACATCGCGATCGTTGAAGGCACTCATTCGATCAGGCATTCCAGCTGGGTCGGGCGGAGCATCCCGCTCGAAGGCACAGCTTCCGGCCAAGTACTCAAGGGTGAACAGCCCGAGCGTGGCTTTGCCGTGGTGCGCAGCGGTGTGGAGGACGACGTTACGGCCATTGCTGCACCCGTGGTGATGGGAGGACGGACGGTGGCTTCGCTCAGCGTCGTGGTTCCCAGCTACCGCGTGGATGAGCTGAAGGCCCTCAAGATCGGCCAGCAACTGGTGGAGGAAGCTGACAACATCCTCACCCTGACTACCGACAACCATGAGCTACCCCAGGAAAGCATGGAAGCAAAATGATCAAGTTTGAAAATGTCACCAAGGCCTACCCGGACGGTACTGTCGCCGTCGACGGCCTCAACCTGGAAGCCCCAACCGGAAAATTGACCATCCTGGTTGGGCCCTCCGGCTGCGGTAAGACCACCTCCCTGAGGATGATCAACCGCCTGATCGAGCCCACCAGCGGCACCATCTACCTGGACGATCAGCCCACGTCCGGCATGGACGCAGCGTTGCTCCGCCGCCGGATCGGCTACGTCATCCAGCACGCCGGACTCTTCCCGCACAAGACAATCGTGGACAACGTCTCCACCATGCCTGTTCTCCTCGGCGAAAGCCGCCAAAAGGCCCGCACCAAAGCCCTTGAGCTGATGGAGCGGGTGGGCCTCCCGGCGAGCTTCGCCAAGCGATACCCGTGGCAGCTGTCCGGTGGCCAGCAGCAGCGCGTCGGCGTGGCCCGTGCCCTTGCCTCGGATCCTGCCTTCATGCTGATGGATGAGCCCTTCAGCGCGGTGGATCCCGTGGTCCGGGCGCAGCTCCAGGAGGAATTCCTTCGCTTGCAGCGCGAGATCGGCAAGACCATCATCATGGTCACCCACGACATTGACGAGGCCCTTAAGCTCGGTGACCAAGTGGCCGTAATGCGGGTCGGTGGCAAGCTCGCGCAGATGGCCTCTCCTTCCGAGCTGCTCACGGCGCCGGCGGACGAGTTTGTGGCCGACTTTGTTGGCCGGGACCGCGGGTACCGTTCGCTCGGCTTCACCAAGACAGCAGGCACTGTTGCCATCGGCGAAGAGGCTGTGGTCCAGCTTGGTGCCTCGGTGGATGAGGCCCGCGCCAAGGCGTCGGGTGCTTGGGTGTTGGTGGTGGACGGCGGCAGGAAGCCTCTCGGCTGGGCTCAACCGGATCTTCTGGACGGTGAGGTGAAGCGCGGGAACCTGAACCTCAGCGGCATCCCGGCAGCTGCATCCGGGACCATGCGCCAACTGCTCGATGCCGCGCTTTCCTCGCCCAGCCGCCGCGGTGTGGTGGTCAACGAGCACGGCGAGCTGATCGGCACCGTGACTGCCACGGACGTGGTCAAGGCCATCGAAGCCGAACCTCACCTGGAGACGGCACGATGAACTTCGAGTGGCTCGGCCGCCAATTCGACAATATTGTCTTCCTGCTCGGCTGGCACGTCCTGTTGGCCGTCACCCCGCTGATTCTAGGGCTGCTGATCGCACTGCCCCTGGGCTGGTGGGCACACCGGAGCCGCCGTATCTACCCGCTTCTGGTGGGCGTGGCAGGGTTGCTCTACACAGTCCCGTCCCTGGCGCTCTTCGTTTTGCTGCCACTGGTCCTGGGTACCAAAATCCTGGACCCGCTCAACATCGTTGCCGCCCTCACCATCTACACCGTTGCCCTGCTGGTCCGTGTGGTGGCGGATGCGCTGGACTCCGTTCCCGAGGACACCGTCCAAGCGGCAAAGGCCATGGGGTACCGCGGCTATCAGAGCCTCCTGAAAGTTGAACTGCCCGTGGGCGTTCCGGTGATTTGCGCCGGCCTGCGCGTTGCCGCCGTCTCCAATGTGAGTCTCGTTTCCGTCGCTGCGCTGCTGGGTATTCCGCAGCTTGGCTCGCTCTTCACGCAGGGCTTCCAGCTCCGTTTCTACACGCCGATTATCGCGGGCATCGTGCTCTGCGTAGTACTGGCCATGATCCTGGACGGGCTGATCATCCTCATCAACCGGTGGCTGACACCGTGGACCCCCAAGGTGGTGGCATCGTGAACTACTTGTTCGACCCCGCACACTGGAGCGGCGCCGACGGCATCCCAACACTGATCGCCGAGCATCTCCTGTACTCGCTCATCGCCTTGGCCGTAGCTGCCGTCATCGCCGTACCTCTGGGTATCTACATCGGAGTGACAGGCAAAGGCGTGTTCATGATCGCAGGGCTCGCCAACGCCCTCCGGGCTCTTCCCAGCGTTGGCCTCCTGATCCTGTTGGTCCTGCTCATCTCGCCGGCGTTCCCGTCACGCATGGGGTACATCCTGCCGAGCCTCATCGTGCTGGTGCTGCTGGCGGTGCCGCCCATCCTGACCAACACCTATGCCGGCGTACGCGCAGTGGATGCTGCCGCCGTCGACGCCGCCAAAGGCATGGGCTTCCGCACCATGAAGATCCTCACCGATGTTCAGCTGCCGTGCTCCCTTCCGCTGGTTTTGTCCGGTATCCGCAGCGCATTGCTGCAAATCATCTCGACGGCGACTATCGCCGCGTACATTTCGCTCGGCGGCCTGGGCCGCCTCCTGATCGACGGCAAAGCCCAGAATGACTACAGCCAAATGGTTGCTGGCGCAGTCCTCGTCGCATTGCTGGCCCTGTTCTTCGACCAGCTCCTTGCCTTCATCACCCGCCGCGTTGTCTCACCCGGACTGACACGGCGCACCATCAAGTCGGCTCCCGCAGCCGAGCCCGTGAAGACCCCCGTCACGGTCTAGTCACCACCCATTTGCACCTCCACCCACCCCCACCTGGCCGCTGCATGCCCTGCAGCGCCCGTTCCAGGAGAGTTGACATGAAGAAGTACCTCACAGGTTTCACCCTCGCGGCCGTTGCCGCCATCACCCTGAGCGCCTGCGGCGGCGGGGACCCCCTGAGCTCCTCCAACACAGCGGCCGGAGCCTCGGGCGACAGCATCATCGTCGGTTCCGCGGACTTCCCCGAAAGCCAGCTGATCGCCAAGATCTACGCCGAAGCCCTCAAAGCGAAGGGCGTCGAGGTCACCGAGAAGCCGAGCATTGGCAGCCGCGAGGTCACCATCCCGGCGCTCAAGGACGGATCGATTGACCTCATGCCTGAGTACGGCGGAGCGCTCCTGCAGTACCTCGACTCCGCCACCAAGGCTGTTTCCTCTCAGGACGTTGCCAAGGAACTGGCCACCAAGATCCCGGCTGGCCTCACGGTCCTCACGGCGTCCGAAGCGGAGGACAAGGATGTCCTGGCCGTCAAGAAGGACATCGCCGATCAGCACAACCTGAAAACCATCGAGGACCTCCAGCCCGTTGCCAAGGATCTTGTCCTCGGCGGCCCGCCGGAGTGGAAGACCCGCCTCAATGGCGTGGCAGGGCTGAAGTCCGTCTACAACCTTGAGTTCAAGGAATTCTCAGCGCTCGACGCCGGTGGGCCGCTCACGCTGAACGCCCTCCTTTCGGGCCAGGTACAGGTAGCTGACCTGTTCAGTACGGATCCAGCACTGGCGGAGAACAACCTCGTAGCGCTCGAAGACAACAAGAACCTCTTCCTGTCCGAGAACATCGTCCCCGTCATCAACCAGAAGAAGTCCACTGATGCCGTCAAGGAAACGCTGGACAAGGTCTCTGCTGCGCTGACTACTGAGGATCTGATCACGATGAACGGCCGGGTGGCCAAATTTGAGGACATCGGCCAGATCGCCAAGGAATGGCTCAAGACCAAGAACCTGGGCTAAGTCCGCTTGTCCGCGGATTCCCTGCTTTATAGGAGTAAAGAATGACTGCCGATTTCACTTCTGGTGCCCGTCCGGTTAAGGCCGCGCGGGGTACTGAGCTTACTGCCAAGTCGTGGCAGACCGAGGCGCCGTTGCGCATGTTGATGAATAACCTGGATCCGGAGGTCGCTGAGCGTCCTGATGATCTGGTGGTTTATGGTGGCACGGGCCGTGCTGTGCGTTCCTGGGCTGCGTTTGATGCGATTACCCGGACGTTGGAAACCATGGAGAAGGACGAGACCCTGTTGGTTCAGTCGGGCAAGCCGGTGGGTGTGTTCCGCACTCATGAGTGGGCTCCCCGGGTGCTGCTGGCCAACTCGAATCTGGTGGGGGACTGGGCAACGTGGCCTGAGTTCCGCCGGCTCGAGGCTGAGGGTTTGATGATGTACGGCCAGATGACGGCCGGGTCCTGGATCTACATCGGCACCCAGGGCATCCTGCAGGGCACGTACGAGACCTTCGCCGCGGTGGGGAACAAACTCGCTGCCGAGGGCCGTCACCCGGCACCGGCTCCGGCGGGTTCCACCGAGGGCCCGTTGGCGGGGACCCTGACGTTGACGGGTGGGTGTGGTGGCATGGGCGGGGCCCAGCCGCTGGCGGTGACCCTGAACGATGGTGCGTGCTTGATTGTGGACGTGGACGAGACCCGTCTGCGCCGCCGGGCCGGGAAGCGGTACCTGGACGAGGTCGAAACGGACCTTGACGCTGCGATCGCGAAGGTCCAGAAGGCGAAGGATGAGCGTCGTGGCTGGTCCGTGGGGTATGTGGGCAACGCCGCCGAAGTGTTCCCGGAACTGCTGGCCCGCCACAAGGCTGGGGAGATCACTTTTGATGTGGTCACCGACCAGACCACCGCGCATGATCCCCTGTCCTACCTGCCCGAAGGCATCACGGTGGCGGAGTGGCATACCGAGGCTGAGGCGGATCCGGAAGGGTTCACCAAGAAGGCCCAGGCCTCGATGGCCCGCCACGTTCAGGCCATGGTGGAGTTCCAGGACGCCGGGGCTGAGGTGTTCGATTACGGCAACTCCATCCGTGACGAGGCCCGCAAGGGCGGGTACACCCGGGCGTTTGAGTTCCCCGGTTTCGTCCCGGCCTATATCCGTCCGCTGTTCTGTGAGGGCCTCGGCCCGTTCCGTTGGGTGGCCCTGTCCGGGGATCCGGAAGACATCGCCGTGACCGATGCAGCGATCAAGGAGTTGTTCCCGGAGAACAAGCACCTGCACAAGTGGCTCGACGCCGCGGCGGAGCGGGTGGAGTTCGAAGGCTTGCCGGCACGTATTTGCTGGCTCGGGTACGGCGAACGCGCCAAGGCCGGGTTGTTGTTCAACCAGCTCGTGAAGGAGGGCAAGGTCAAGGCCCCGATCGTGATCGGTCGTGACCACCTTGATTCGGGTTCGGTCGCGTCCCCGTACCGGGAGACCGAGGCCATGGCGGATGGTTCGGATGCGATCGCTGACTGGCCGTTGCTGAACGCCCTGATCAACACCTCCTCGGGTGCTACCTGGGTCTCCATCCATCACGGCGGCGGTGTGGGTATTGGCCGGTCACTGCACGCCGGGCAGGTCTCCGTCGCTGACGGCACCGACCTCGCCGCGGAAAAGCTCGAACGGCTGTTGACCAACGACCCCGGCATGGGCGTGATCCGCCACGTCGACGCCGGCTACGACCGCGCCGTCGAAGTCGCCAACGAACGCGGCGTCCGCATCCCCATGAACGAAACCGCGGGTTTGCAGAGGGAAACTCCGTGACTGTGTCCACGAACCCCCAGCCCTGGCACATCTCCAGAGACCCCGAGTCTGAACGGACAGGGCTTGCGCAGGTGGGAAGCGCGCAGGCGGGACGCGTGCCGGCCGGAACTGGTTCACGGGCCGAAACGGCACCGTGCCCAAGGATCCCGGTCCGGCTGCCCCAGAAAACCTGGAACCCTGTCCGCTTCGCTCCGGAAACCGACTAGTTGGCGGGTGTGGTGGTTGTAAGTCTGATGATCCGCAGCCACTACACCTTGCCGCCTGGCAGGGAACATTTAGTCGACGACGGATGAAAGGATCGGTCCATGATCGAGATCGATGGCCGGAACCTGGGCTTGGCAGATATCGCAGCGGTTGCCGACGGTGCTTCCGTCCAACTGGTCCCCGAGGCATTGAAACGCATTGGCGCCTCGCAGGAGTCAGCGGTTGCCACAGCCTCGCGGCGCCCCGTGTACGGCAGATCAACCGGGGTGGGCGCCAACAGGACCGTAGCATTGGCCGAATTCGAAGGGGCCGACACCCACGGCCTGAAACTGCTGCGGAGCCATGCCGTGGATGCCGGCAGGACGCTGGACCGAAGGACAGTCCGGGCCATGTTGGTGGTCCGCCTTTCACAGTTGGCTGCCGGTGGGTCCGGGATCAGCCCAACTATTGCGGTAGCCCTCGCTGAGCTGATCAACTCGGATGTTGTTCCTGAAATCCGGGAGTTCGGCGGCATCGGCACGGCAGATCTACAGGCCCTGGCTGGTACTGCGCTGACGATGCTCGGGGAGCGCGCGCCTTTGGGAGGGGGAAGCCAGGTTCGTCTTTTGCAGAACTGGGCTACCGCCGATGCTTTGCCCTTCATCAGTTCCAGCGCCTTGACCATTGCCCAGGCTGTTCTTGCCCATCAGGATTTAACGAGGCTTCTGGACAACGCTGCGTCTGTTGCCGCATTGTCCTTCGTGGCGATGTCCGGCAACGCCGAAGCCCTCAGCCCGGCAGTGGCCGCGGCGGCGGACACCCCTGCCGTGGCAGAAGCGGCGGACACCCTGCGCGGTTTGGTGGAGGGGAGCGGAGAGCCGGCCCGGATTCAGGATCCATATTGCCTGCGTACGCTCCCACAGATTTTCGGGTCCCAAGTGGAGGAACTCGGGGCCTTGGGTGTTTTGTTGAGCCGTCTGGTGACAGCAGGCAATGAGAACCCCCTGGTCCATGGATCGATGTCCGATGGCACCAACGACGTTTCCCATCACGGACTCTTCCAGATGACCAACCTTTCCCGCCGCGCGGATACGTTGCAGCTGGCCATTGGCGCTGGGTGCGCAACCCATCTTCGAAGGATTGATCTGCTCTGCGACCCCAATTACACGGGCTTGCATCCCTTCTTGGCTGAAGATGCCACCGGCCAGTCCGGAGTCATGATGCTGGAGTACGTGGCCGCGGCCGCAGTCGGACGAATCCGTGCGAATGGTCAGCCGGCAAGCTTGCAGACCGTCGTGTTGTCATTGGGGGCAGAGGAAGACGCAAGCTTCGCCAGCCTGGCCACCGCCCAGTTGCAGTCCACTGCCGAAGCCTTGGCGACTGTCACCGCCGTCGAACTGGTGTGTGCTTCACGTGCCCTGCGTCTCCAGGGGCGACAGCCCGGGGAGTTCAGCAGCTCCCGGTTGCAGGCCATGATGGAGGCTGGATTCAGATTGCCGTCCGGCCTTGTGGACCGCGATCTGCGTGGCGACGTTGAACTGGCTCAAGAGCTCGTCAGGACCGCGCACTAATCTCCGCTGCAGGGCAAAAGAAACGGCAGGCAGTCCGCGGACCGCCTGCCGTTCTTGTGGTGTTCTGTTGGATCGATTCTCCGCCTAGTGTGCCGGCACGGATTCCTTGGCAGCGGCCTTGGGATCCGTCAGTTTCTTGTTGGGCAACGCGAAGCTGATCAGGAATGCAATGATCATCAGCCCTGCAGCGGTAAGCATGACGACGTCGATCGCCTGGGCAAAGCCCTCGGTGATGGGCCTGGTCAGGGTGCTGTTGGCTGAGTGGAGCCAGCTGGTGTCATTCAAGGACTCGTTGTTGGCGCCGTTTTTGAAGAAGTCGAAGAGCTTGGCGTTGGCGGGGTCCGAAGCCACGGCGGGATCCCGCATGACAGCTTGGTAGTCCGGGCTGGCTGCGGCAGTCTTCATGCCGTCGGCGATCTTGTCAGCTGCAGTACTGAACAGCATGGAGATGAACACTGCTGTGCCCACGGCACCACCCATGGAGCGGAAGAATGCCGCCGTGGAGGTTCCCACGCCCATGTCCTTGGGAGGAACGGAAACCTGCATGGCAAGAGTCAAAGGCTGCATGCAGAAGCCCAGGCCGACGCCGAAGAACACGGCAATCAGGCCAGGAACCCACAGTCCGGTGTCGACTCCCAGCACAAGGCCCATGACCGTTGCCGCGGCAGCCAGCACAGCGGTACCCATGATGGGGAAGATCCGGTAGACGCCGGATGAGGAGATGGTGCGTCCTGCCGAGATGGAACCGAAGAGGATGCCCACGGTGAAGGTGATCATCATCAGGCCAGCCTCGGTGGGCGTAAGGCCCTTGACCAGCTGCAGGTACATGGGCAGCATGGCGATGGCGCCGAACATGCCGATGCCAATGATGAAGTTCAGCAGTGACGACAACCCGAACGTCATGTTCTTGAACAGACGCAAAGGAATCAGTGCGTAGTCTCCGGCACGCTTCTCAGCCAGCAGGAAGGCCACAATACCGATGACCCCGAGTCCGTAGCAGAGCCATGACCCGGCGGAAGACCAGCCCCACGTGCGGCCCTGTTCGGCAACCAGCAGCAACGGAACAATGGCCAAGGTGATGGCAGCGGCGCCCCAGTAGTCGATCTTCTGCTTCACGTGCCGGGCCGGAAGATGCAGGTACATAAAGACCACCACAAGGGCGGCGAGCCCGATGGGCAAGTTGATGAAGAAGACCCAGCGCCAGCCGTCGAAGCCGAGAATGTTGGCTGAACCGGCAAATGCGCCGCCAATGACCGGCCCGAGGACGGAGGAGATGCCGAATACGGACATGAAATAGCCCTGGTACTTGGCCCTGTCCTTCAGAGCCACAATGTCACCGATGATGGTGAGCGCCAACGCCAGCAAGCCACCGGCTCCGAGGCCCTGGATGCCGCGGGCAATGGCGAGTTCGGTCATGGAATGGACCGATCCGGCATACAGCGAGCCGGCCAGGAAGATCACAATGGCCACCAAGTACAGCGGGCGTCGTCCGAAGATGTCGCTGAGTTTGCCGTACAGCGGGGTGCTCACGGTCGATGTGATGAGGTAAGCGGTGGTGGCCCAGGCTTGGAGCGAAAGGCCGTCGAGGTCGTTGGCGATGGTGTAGATGGACGTGGACACAATGGTCTGGTCCAGCGAGGACAGGAACATGCCGAGCATGAGTCCCACCATGACGGTGAGGGTCTGACGATGCGTCAGAACCTCACCGGCGGCCCGAACGGGCGTGGTTTTGGACATATCTTCTCCAGAGGTGGCAGAAAAGTGGATTAAGCAGGATAGTTGCTTTCAGTAACTATCTTACTGCCCGGTTGATTCCCGGCGGGAGAATATTTCTTCCACTTTCCGTCTAAGTCGTCTCCGACGGAAGGGTCAGCGCTCCACCAGGATCCCGTCCGGGTCGCAGTAGATCATCACTCCGGGTTGGATGCGGACGCGATCGATCACCAGCTGAACGTCCACTTCACCGACGCCGGTCTTGGCGCTCTTCTTGGGGTTGCTGCCCAGGGCCTTGACGCCCAGCGGTAGCCGGGCAATGGCCTCACGGTCCCGGATAGCTCCGTTGATCACCACGCCCGACCAGCCATTGGCCACCGCGCTTTCGGCAATCATGTCTCCCATCAGGGCAGTCCGCAGGGATGCCTGCCCGTCAATGACCAGAACGGCTCCCTCGCCGGGAGTGTTCAGGACAGTCTTCACCAGCGCGTTGTCTTCAAAGCACCGTATGGTCCGGACGGGTCCACTGAAGTGCGTAGTGCCGCCCAGGTTCTGGAATTGGACGGCTATGGACTCCAATTCATCGCCGCGTTCGTCGTAGAGATCGGCGGTGTTTATTTGCTCGCTCACAGTGCTTCTCCTCTGTCGGTTTGAGGCCACACTAACGCGTGCGTCAGGGCCACGGCAGCGTGTGCTGAGGCTTATGTGTATAAACGGTCGGACGGCGGTTCAGTGTCGCTCCGCCACGCTAGGCTGAATCCAAACAATGAAAATAGGGGGAACCTGCCATGAGCCTGTCCGACCTGCCGGGTCCGGTGCCGGATCCTGCTGTCGTCCGTGGCGGCACTGCCACGGCACTCGCTGAGCCAGTTACCCGTGTACGGCCGATCTGGGTCACCGGCGTAGTACTGGTCAACCTGGGCATCAACGCAGCATTCTTTGGTCCCCTGCAAGTGCTGTTGGGCCAGCAGGCAGCTCATTTCGACGAAGGGCAGAAGGAAGCGATCCTGGCTTTGGTCACTGGCTGTGGCGCCGCCGTTTCCATGGTGGCAAATCCCCTGTTCGGCGCCTTCAGTGATCGCACCACCTCCCGGTTTGGACGGCGCGTTCCCTGGGTCCTGATGGGCGCAATCCTTGGAGCTGTTGCCATGGTTGCCCTGGCCGGCGCCCCCAACGTAGCCGTGATGACTGTGCTGTGGTGCCTCGTCCAGGCCGGAGCCAACGCCATGTACGCCGCTATCACGGCGGCAATCCCTGACCGCGTTCCCGTACAACAGCGGGGAACCGTGGGCGGTCTCGCAGCGATGGGCCAGACCGTCGGCATTCTCATCGGCGCAATCATCGCCGCCGTCGTTGCCGGAAATTTCGCAGCGGGTTACTGGCTGTGCGCCGCTGCGCTGCTCGCCGGCGTCGTGCTTTATCTGTTCAAGAACGACGACCAACAGCTGGTTTCCAGCGAACGTCCTCCGTTCAACTTGGCGGAGTTCCTCAAGGGTTTTTGGGTTTCGCCCAAACGGTACCCGGACTTTGCATGGGCTTGGCTGACACGGCTTTTGGTAAGTACGGGCAACCACATGGTCACTCTGTATCTGCTTTTCTTCCTCAGCGACGCCGTCCGTCTAAAGGAGACTGAAGGCATCGACCCCTCGTTCGGGGTGCTCATTCTTACCGGGCTGTACGCCGTCACCGTGATCATCACCAGTGTTCTGGGCGGGCGGCTAAGCGACAAAATGGGCAAGCGAAAGCCGCTGGTGATTGCTTCGTCCGTCATCATCGCTGTGGCGTCCTTGATCCTGGCCTTTGCGCCTACGTGGATCGGTGGACTTGCCGGCGCTGTGGTGCTGGGGATCGGGTTCGGAGCCTACCTCGCCGTGGACTTCGCGCTGATCACGCAAGTCCTTCCCACCGGGCTGGATCGGGGCAGGGACCTGGGTGTCATCAATATCGCCAATTCCCTGCCGCAGGTGATCGCACCCCTGATTGCCGCCCCGTTTGTCACACTATGGGGCGGCTACGTCTCCCTGTACGTAGCCGCCGCAGTGATTGGGCTGCTGGGCGCTGTGTTCGTGGTGAAGATCAAGAGCGTCGATTAGGCCTAGAACACGGCAGTGAAGCCACCCCAGCCCCAGCCGACGACGGAGGACCCTCTCCAGCCACCGGCCCCGTTTCCGTAGTACATGTGCATTCGGCCGGAATAGTCGATGCCATAAACGTCCTGGTGACCGTCTGCGTTGAAATCGCCGGCGGCTCCAACTCTGGCCATGACCTGCCACCCAACACCGATGACCTGGCGTTGATCGATCTTGTCACCATTCAGCCGGTAGCTGTAGAGCAGTCCGGAGGGTGTTCGGCCCATCAGGTCCTCGACGCCATCGCCGTTGAAGTCGCCGGCAGGGAAGACTGTGTTGAACATGTTCCAGCCAGTTCCCACCGGGTACCCTCCGTAAGTCAGGCCACCACCGCTGTAACTGGCGAAATGCCAGAGAGTTCCGTTGGCGTCGCGGCCGTAGATGCCGCTGTGACCACCGTCGATGGTCGTGCTGGTGGCCGAGAAAACGGTGTTGAAGACATTCCAGCCAGTGCCGATTTGCCGCTGCTGCAGCCAGCCGCCTTGGCCGTTTCCCGGGTATAGGATTAGGCGGCCCGCGGCGTCCCTGGCCACGACATCGTTCTTGCCATCGCGGTCAAGATCGCCTGCCTTGAATATGGACGTCATCTCAGACCATCCCTGCCCGATCGCCCGCGGCGCCTGCCATCCGCCCTGAACTGATGTGGGGTACAGGCTTAGTATTCCGGACCGGTCGCGGGTCAGGACATCCGTCGTTCCATCGCCATCGAAACCACTGGACCAGTGGGAGTCCTTGATATTTTCCTTCCATTCGCTGGTTACCAGCCGCAAGGTGTCCCAGCCAGAGGAAACGGTGACCTCGGCGGCGACGTAGTGCTCGGAGTAGCCGTGCGCTTGGTCCTGTGGGGTTGGCCGATACGTCGCGCCGCCCGGGCGCTCCGCATACGGAGGTCCTACCCAACGGTGTTTGACAACTGCGGTAGCCCCAGACGGAACAGCAACTTCGGCAAGGCTGAAGTCAGTTCGGAGAATAGAACCAACTGCTCCTTCGCCCAGTACTTTCGGCCGACGTGGCTGAATGATGGGCCCCACCGCTTTTGAAACAATCGCTGTGGGCAGGTAGTCGGATGCATACACCACTGCTCTGAAGGAAATCAGCGAGCCAACGTCAAACGAGGAAAAGTCATAGTCATAGGTCTCTCGTTCGTGGTCCACGCCATCACGCACCCACTGATAGTCAGCATGTGATACTCCCCCTTTCCACGAGCCAAGGTTGGCTCTCGCCCAAATACCGGTTTCGGGGGAACCCTCAACGTAAGCGGGGGTTAGGTTAACATTTGACTGAAGTCTCAGGGCTGGGTTAGTGACGTCAAAAGCAGCTTTAGGAAAGTCATCCGTTGCCGGTGAGCTGGCTCCGAATTTCTTTGGCCGTATCGTGGCGTTTGAACCGTCGGCGAAGTAAACGGTGGCTTCCCGCAGTGTGTACTTTCCTTCTGCGTCGCTTGCCTGGACAGAACGCACCGCAGACCCGGACACCTGTGGTTCTCGCCAACAGGCTGCTTCCAAGATAGGAATCTTTCAGTCACTTGCGATGCATCGACCAGCACTATTTGCACACGGGTCGCCGGACGAGCAACCGTGAAGTTCATGCGCATCTCGCCTGAGACCGGAATTGGGGCAGTGGTTGCTGCTGCCATGCTCAGGAAAGCCGGATCGGGTGGCCAAACGTAGGATTCCACGGCTAACGATTGAGCCTCTGACGGTAATGCCACAGCCGCCGGGCTGTGCAGAAGAAGGCCTGCCAGCATGGCCGTTAGTACTGCTGCCAGAATACGCAGATGGCGGCCTGGGGATAGGGTTGAATACTTCGTCATGTCCGGGTCTCCTCAAGATAAGCAAATGTTTCCGGCCCGGTAGGATTCGGCCTAGAAGACGGCGGTGAATCCGCCCCAGCCCCAGCCGACCGTTGGGGAGCCCTTCCAACGGAAACCGGCGATGCCCCGCTGCCGGAAGCCTGACGTGTCGCCCAAATACATGGTGAGTCGTCCGCTACGGTCGATTCCGTAGACGTCGGAATCTCCGTCTCCGTTGAAGTCACCGGCCATGCCGAAGCGCGCCATGGAATCCCAACCCCAGCCGATGGTTCCGGCGTAGCTTCCGGGGACGCCGTACTCTTCAAAATAGCCATTGCGATTGGAGGTGCGCGCTTGAAGGTCGCCCCAGAATGACTTGGACAACGTAACAACGCTGGAATAGCCGAGGAAATGACCGGCCCCTACGGAGTCCATACCCTGCCATCCCTGGCCTATCCAGCGAGACGAGAGCCATCCGCCGCGACCGTTTCCCGGATAGAGGAACAGGTTGCCTGCGTTGTCTACGGCAAGGATGTCGTTGCTGCCGTCACCGTTGAAATCTCCGGCTGCACTTAGCTCCCTGAAGCCTTGCCACCCCTGGCCTATCTGGAGTGCCTTCTTCCAGCCACCAGAACCGTTTCCTTGGTACAGGAAGAGGCGTCCCTGACCGTCACGGGCCAGAACATCCACCGTGCCGTCGCCGTCGAAGTCACCAGGTGAGACCAACAGGGTGAAGTTGTTCCAACCCCACCCGATCACCTGGGTTGGCTGCCAGTTACCGCGCCCGTCGGTGGGGTACAGCAGGAGTCGGCCCGAGGCGTCGCGCGCAAAGATGTCCAGGGTACCGTCGCCGTTGAATCCGCGGGCGCGGGGAGCTGCCGCGATGCGCAGCGGGTGGGAGGCTTGAACCGTCGTTGTGGAGTCCGCGTCATAGGTGATCGTGACGGAAGCGGCTACGACTCGACCCAAGTCAGCTGACGTTGCGCGGTATGTAGTTCCAATTGCGCCAGGGATTACAGCTCCGTCACGTGTCCAAGCGAATGAAACGGCCGGAGTCCCTCCCTCGGGTGACACGTGGGCAAATGTGTTTGAGATGTCCATTACCAGCAGGCCTCCGACGGTTGCATCGCCGCCCAGTTGGGGTTGGCTGCTGACATAGACCAAGCGCGCAGGCACTCCAATCGCAGGCACAGAGGCCTCCGCAGGCAGCGCCGAGGCGACGAGCAGAGCTGCCACCACGGACGCGGCAAGGACTGAAAACAAGCGCCGTCGCTTGCGCGCAACGGTAGGCAAAGGAGTGCTGGTCTCCAAAGGTTTCCTCCAGGAAAGAGGCTGCCTGATTCGGGCAGCTGTAGATAAATTGGGAAATTCTCCTGCGGGCCCCGCCCGAATGGCTACGGACGAGGCCCAGCCAACAGCCGTGGACGCGGCTAGAAGACAGCGTTGAAGCCGCCCCAGCCCGAACCGACCACTGCCGAGGTCTTCCAACCGCCTGAGCCGTTGCCGTAGTACATCCGCATCTGGCTCGACGTGTCGATGCCCCAGACATCATTGGAGCCATCTCCGTCGAAGTCGCCTGCGCCGCCCAGCTTGGTGATCGCGTTCCAACCTTGGCCGATCACACCGCTGGTAGTCCATCCCCCGTGGCCGTTGCCTCCGTAGAAGCGAAGGTTTCCAGCGGCGTCGCGGGCCAAAACGTCTGGCTTGTGATCGCCGTTGAAGTCCCCGGGAGAGAAGACGGACGTCATGCCGCCCCAACCCCATCCGACTGTCGAGGCCGCCAGGAAGCCGCCATGTCCGTTGCCCGGATAGAGGACGAGCTCACCGGAAGATTTGCGTGCTAGGAGGTCGTTGTTCCCGTCGCCGCTGAAGTCGCCGGCGGCAAAGATGGAGTTGAAGATTCCCCAGCCCCAGCCGATCTGCTGCCTTGCATGCCAGCCACCGCCGCCATTGGATGGATAGAGAAAGAGCGATCCGGCGCTGTCACGGGCGATCACATCATTTTCACCGTCGTTGTTGAAGTCGCCGGCCGAGAACATGGTGTTGAAGATGTTCCAACCCGAGCCGACCTCGTAGGCCTGCTGCCAGGTGCCGTTGCCGCCTGTCGGATACAGGCCGAGCCGGCCGCCGGAGTCCCGGATGAACAAGCTCATGGTGTACGGATCCCAGTACTCGGCACGATAGAAGCCCGACGTGTGCGGACGATCAATGTCCACGGGAGTCACGTAGTTAAAATCCAAGGGCTCCAAGGACACCGCCGCTGTCCCCGACGCGGGGAGGTTGCCCGGGTTGTGGATCAACGAACCGTCACGCCAGTAGCCGATTTCCTGGCCGGCGGCAGTCTGAATCTGCATGTACTGTGCGACGTAGGTGCCGGGAGGTGTGCCCTGCGCGAAGAAGACGTCGAAGGCATACGTCGAATCGGCGGCGCTGAACGAGCCCTGCGTCATCTGCGTGTGGAGTTTTCCGGTGGCTGTGTTCCGGAACAGGACGTAAACGTTAGTGATGGGACCGGAGGCCTGGACGGTAACCCTGGATGTTGCTTGTCCTCCTGCAGCAATCGAATCCGGCGTCGTTGAGACGGCCACCGGAACAGGCGCGAAGGTGTCATCGGCATGAGCTGCCGGGGCGAAACCCAGCCCTCCGACCAAAACGATGCTGCCCACAAAAGCGGACAGCCAGCTGCGCACACGGCGCAGAGGCGTGCTCCCCATGGTTCCCCCAATTCAGGGCCGGTCCCAGATGGCCGGCGGGTGTAAGTGAATTGAGAGTACATTGGCCGAACCGCAGTCCGGGAATTTGCTGGCAAAAATTCGGGATAAAGACAAGTCAAACCCAAAACTCAACCGAAATCGGCTTAGAACACCGCCGTGAATCCGCCCCAGCCCCAGCCAACCACGCCTGCGCCTTTCCAACCGCCGCTGCCGTTGCCGTAGTACAGGTTCAGTTGGCCGGCGGAGTCGATGGCCCAGACGTCGTTGAAGCCGTCGCCGTTGAAATCGCCTGCGCCGCCGATGCGCGACATGACATTCCAACCGGTGCCGATGGCCTTGGCGGTGGTCCACCCACCCTTGCCGTTGCCGCCGTAGAGCCGGAGGTTTCCTGCGCTGTCGCGGCCCATGACGTCTGGGTTGCCGTCGCCGTCGAAATCACCGGGCGAGAAGACCTGGCTCAGGGCATCCCAACCCTGGCCAACGGCGCCGGGGGAGCGGAAGCCGCCGGCCCCGTTGCCGGGATACAGCACCAGGGCGCCTGAGGGTGTCCGGGCCAGGAGGTCGTTGTTGCCGTCTCCTGAGAAGTCACCCGCGGCAAAGACGGAGTCGAAGACGTCCCAGCCCCAGCCGACTTCCTTGCGCGGCAGCCAGCCCCCGGTCCCGTTGCCCGGGTAGAGGAACAGAGTGCCGGCATCGTCGCGCGCCAGAACGTCGTTATAGCCGTCGCCGTTGAAGTCGCCGGCGTTGAAAACGAGATCGAAACCACCCCAGCCGAACCCGATGGTCTTTACTGCTTGCCAGCGTCCGGCGCCGTCAGTGGGGTACAGGAGGAGGTTGGCCGCCGCGTTCCGGGCGAACAAGTCCAAGGAGGTTCCGGCGTCGAACCCTGATGTGTGGGCCTTGTTCCGCACCACCGTTCGGCTATACACGGTAAACGGCCGCGTTGCCGTGGCAGGATTGCCTGCCTGGACTACCGCACGGAAGCCGACGACGGCGCCACGGTCCGCCGTTGTCAACGTATAGGTTTTGGCGGTGGCCCCGTTAATCGGGGTACCGTTCCGCACCCATTCGTACCTGACGCTGACGGCGCCGCCGGCTGTGCCCGTGGCCACGCTGCCCTCGTTGAAGACACCGGTGAGCTTCTCGCCAACAGTCAGCTTGCCTTGGAGGGTGGGGGCCGTGGCTGTGATGGGCGAGGTAGGAGTGAGCGGCAGCGACGATGCGGACACAGCCCGGTATCCTGCCTTCGTGGCCGTGACCCTCACAGACAGGGTCTGGTCCAGGTCCGCTTCAGCTACCCGGTAGTTATTGAGGGTGGCGCCGCTGATCGGCTGGCCGTTGCGGAGCCACTGATAGGCGAATCCGGTGGGTGGGGATGTCCACGAGCCGTTGTCAGTGGTCAACATCTGGTCATAGCGCGCCACACCGGACACGACGGGGGCCTTGGTGTTGGGATTGTCTGTCAGCGGGAAATTGGGGTTGTTGACGGCGAAATCCACGCCGTCCAGTGCCCCGGGGCGCTGCGTCGGTGCTTCCAGACCCGGGCTGAGGAAGAGGATGTTGCCGTCGCGGCCGTAGCGCACGGAGCCCTGCCCGGAAACCAGCACTATGCCAACGCTGAGGAGCTTGTACCGGCCCGTCCTTTTGAAGGTGCTGCCGTTGACGGGCACTGTGGCTTGCGCGCTGTACGGTCCGGGCGCTTGGCTGGTGGGCCCGTACAGTGTGGCCTGCTCCAGGGTGTCCTCGTTGACGTAGGTGAACCCTACTTCTTGGGCGGGACCACTCAGGGTGAATGACAAAGAGATTGTATTGCCCGGCACTACCGTGGCCGGAGAAGTCCGCGTCACTACGGTGGGCAGCGGCACGTCCGGTCCTGCGGCCGTGGCGCGCGGGGGCGGAACTGCGATTGCCAGGGCGGCGCACAAGAGGGTGGCCATCAGGATGCGAAAACCCGTGCCCGCGGACCTCGCGGAAGAAAGCATTGTCAAGATCTCCCCCAAACCCTAGAAAACGGCGTTGAACCCGCCCCAGCCCCAGCCGATGGCACCGGCGCCGTTCCAGCCGCCGTCGCCATCGCCGTAGTACGCCAGCAGTTGGCCGGAGCCGTCCACCGCGTAAACATCAGCATTGCCGTTGCCGTCAATGTCGCCAGCCGCACCAATGGTGGTCATGCCGCCCCAGCCCTGGCCAACTACGGCCATGCCGGCCCAGCCACCTGCCCCGTTGCCGCGGTACAGGCGCAAGGCACCTGCGGTGTCACGGGCCAGGATGTCTACGTTGTTGTCGCCGTTGAAGTCGCCGGGGGTAATGATTTTGTTGACAACATTCCAGCCGCTGCCTACGACGGATCGGGTGAGCCAGCCGCCGTCGCCGTTGCCCGGGTAGAGGTACAGGATGCCGCTGGCGTCCCGGGCGAGGACGTCGTTGTGTCCGTCGCCGTTGAAGTCGCCTGGGGAGACGATGGAATTAAAGGCATTCCAGCCGCTGCCCACCTGGCGTCCTGCGAAGAAACCGCCATCGCCCTTTCCTGCGTAGAGGAAAAGGTTTCCGGCCGCGTCTTTGGCCAGGATGTCATTGGTGCCATCGGAGTTGAAGTCGCCGGGGGAGACCACCGTGCCGAAGCCGTTCCAGCCCGGTCCGACGGTTCTGGCAGATTCCCAGGCGTTGTTGAGCCGTGGATACAACATGAGCGTGCCGTCGGAACGGCGGGCAAGCATTTCGTAGGCGCCGCGGCTGGTGAACCCGTTGGCGCGGTTGGAGGCAGAGATGGGAGCGGTCTCTTCGCTGGAGACTTCCAGCGGCTCGCACCCGTTCTGGCTGGCCACTACGTGGGCAGCAATGGTTTTGTCGCGATCTGATTCATCGAGCGTGTAAGTCCACCAAGCCCAGTGATCGTCGGCTCGGACGCCGTCGCGGGTCCAATAGATCTGGTAGTCCGGGCCAGCAGCAGCGCCGCAGCCACTGAACGACGCAGGATCGATTTCAAGCGTGAGCGTGGAGCCAACAAACGGCGCACCATGAACCACCGGATCCGAGGGATCCATGGTTGCCATGGCGGGGGCAGGCGCAAAAGCCACCGCGGCAACCACAGCCGCCGCTATCCCAGCCACCACTCGGCGCACACCTGACGTAGGGCGTGTTGGTGCGTTCATGATGTCCTCCCCAGACTTTATGGGGCCAATTCTACCGCGGCTGGGATTTCTCTAGAAGATCGCTGTGAAATTGCCCCAGCCGTTCCCTGCTGCCTCGGACCCGCGCCACCCCGTGCGGCCGTTGCCGTAGTAGATGACCAGCCGGCCCTGCTGATCTACGCCATACACATCGTTAAAGCCGTCGTTGTCATAGTCGCCGGCTGCGCCAGCGGCTTTCAATGCGTTCCATCCGACGCCGATCAGCCATGACCTCGTCCAGCCGCCGGCCCCGTTGCCCCCGTAAAAGTAGAGGTAGCCGCTGCGGTCCCTGGCCAGGACGTCCACGTTGCCGTCGCCGTTGAAGTCGCCCGGTGTCAGCAGCGCATCCATCACCTGCCAGCCCTGCCCGACGGCGGTCCTCGCCAACCAGCCTCCGGAACCATTGCCCGGGTACAGGTAGAGGGCGCCGCCCGGTTCGCGGGCAAGGACGTCGTTGGTGCCGTCGCCATTGAAGTCACCCGGGCTGACGATCTGATCAAAAATGTTCCAGCCTTTGCCGATGGTCTGGGCGGGTTTCCAGCCGCCGGCGCCATCCCCTGCGTAGAGGTACAGGGTCCCCGCGGCATCTCTGGCGATCACGTCGCCTTTGCCGTCGCCGTTGAAA
The DNA here is from genome assembly GCF_900108925.1 of Arthrobacter sp. yr096. Taxonomy (NCBI): domain Bacteria; kingdom Bacillati; phylum Actinomycetota; class Actinomycetes; order Micrococcales; family Micrococcaceae; genus Arthrobacter; species Arthrobacter sp. yr096. Next base: position 148,250 of record NZ_FNYI01000007.1, read on the forward strand.
TCTCCTGGTGAGAGCACCAGGTTGAAGATGTTCCAGCCCCAGCCAACGGTGCGGGGAGCCTCCCAGGCATTGCCTTTGCGTCCGTACAACTGCAACGCCCCGTCGTTGGCGCGGGTGAGCAATTCGAAGCTGCGTCCGGTGAAGCCCGCTGCGCGGTTGGCTGCTCCGACGGGCTTGGTTTCGTCACTGTGCAGTGATTCGCCACCGCAGGCCGTTTTGCTGGCAGTGACGTGAACGGCCATCCGGGCTCCGGTGTCATCCGGTCCCAGGACATAGCTCTGGGCTGTTTCGCCCGCCACCAGGAAGCCATCCCGGGTCCAGTACACGGTGAAGTCCGGACCCTTCCCGCCGCCGCAGCCGTAGAAGGTGTACGGACCGATGTCCGTTGTCAGTTTCTGGCCGACGAATGCTGCACCGTTGAGTATAGGGTCCGGCCCACTGCTGGTAGCGGCCGACGCCGGCAGGGGGCCAAGTGCCACAGCCGCCACAGCGGCGGCCAACAGCGTTGCTGCCATCCGGCGTCGAAATGTCCCCATGTGTTCCTCCCAAGCAGCGGCTCAAACCTTCATGAAGTGTATGTGGGCCGGGCGACAATAGCCGGGAGCGGCATGCGTCCGTCCACGTGAGGCGAGCTCTCAGGAAACGGTCATTTAGCTCCCGTATCATTGATGCGATCGGCCAGCCACGGGTCCTTGACCCTGCCGGCCGTTTCCTTGTCAGCCTGCCAAGAGATCGCCGGAAATGCCCGTATCAAACTCACTGGAACCGTACTCCCTTGACCTGACCACGGGGTTGCCCCGTATGGCTGCCGCACCCACCACACCGCGGCAGCAGCTGCGCTATGCCCGCATCCTGAAAACGGCGGCAGGATTCGCGCAACGGCAGTTCGATACGTTGAGCCTTTCCGACGTCGCGGCCAGGGCAGACATCCCGCTGGGAACCCTGTACCGCTACTTCCCCTCCACGGCGCACCTCATGCTGGCCGTTTACCGGCAGCAACTGCGGGAGCTCCGGGACGGTGTCCGCCTGCGCGAAGGCAAGGGACATGCGCTTGCGGGCTTGATGATGGAGATCTTCCACCTCCGCGTGATGCAGCCGGGAGTGGAACACTGCCTGATCCGGCCCGCCGGCAAGGATGATGACACGGCGCAGCTCCTGCGTGAGATCGATGCGCTCTCCGAGGAAGTAGTGGGCTCGCTGAGCAAGGACACCGGTAAGGATGCCGTCAGGGCCCGGATTCTGCTGCACCTTGTGAGCGGCCTGGTCCAAGCCGTTCGCTGCCGCCGGTTGTCCTTGTTTGAGGCAGAGAAGGATCTCAAGAGGGCATGCACGCTGCTCACGGGTGAGTGACCAAATGTGCCTGCTGGTCTAGACCGCAGGAGCCAAAGAATGCGGTTTTAGGCATGACGTGGGTCACATTCAGCGTTGGTTGAACGTTTTACTCTCGAATCGTCTCTGTTGGTATTGAATCTTGTACCCTCCACGCTTCCCTAGGCTGGAAACACCGAAGCGGCTAGCAGCCCCCTATCTGCAGAAGCAACGCCGGGCCAGACACCCTTGGCCCGCCACAGCAGTTCTGTTCCTGCCCTATACCGTGCCGTGGGTCCACGGCTAGCCTGAGGAGACAAAGACGTGTCCATCGAGACAATTGCTACAGACAATGACGCCCTGGTACTGACCGAAGAAGAGATCTTCGCAGCCCACGAAGGCGGCAAGCTGACCATTTCCAGCACCGTTCCGTTGAACAACAAGCGTGACCTTTCCATTGCTTACACCCCCGGAGTTGCGCAGGTCAGCCGCGCAATCCACGCCAACCCCGGGCTTGCCCGTACGCACACCTGGGCCGAACGCCTGGTTGTTGTGGTCAGCGATGGCACCGCAGTCCTGGGCCTGGGCAACATCGGCCCCAGTGCCTCCTTGCCCGTCATGGAAGGCAAGTCCGCACTCTTCAAGTCCTTCGGCGACCTCGACTCCATCCCGCTGGTGCTCAACACCACCGACGTTGACGAGATCATTGAGACCCTGGTCCGCCTCCGCCCCAGCTTCGGCGCCGTGAACCTCGAGGACATCTCGGCCCCGCGCTGCTTCGAACTCGAAGAGCGCCTCATTGAAGCCCTCGATTGCCCCGTCATGCACGATGACCAACACGGCACCGCCGTCGTGGTTCTTGCAGCCCTGACCAACGCCGCCAAGGTGACCAAGCGCGAACTCGAAGGCCTCAAGGTTGTTGTTTCGGGTGCCGGTGCCGCAGGCATCGCCATCGCCGAGATCCTCCTGGCCGTTGGCATCAAGGACGTCATCCTGCTCGATTCCAAGGGCGTGGTCAACGCTGACCGTGCCGACCTCGCGGCCGACCCCGGCAGCGTCAAAGCCCGTATGGCCAAGCGCACCAACCCCCGCGGCATTTCCGGCGGCCCCGGTGAAGGCCTGACCGGCGCCGACGTCTTTGTGGGCGTCTCCTCCTCCAAGCTGGACGAAGAGCACCTGAAGCTCATGAACGATCAGTCGATCGTGTTCGCCCTGTCCAACCCGGACCCCGAAGTCCTGCCCGAGGTCGCCCAGCAGTACGCAGCCGTTGTTGCCACCGGCCGCAGCGACTTCCCGAACCAGATCAACAACGTTCTGGCCTTCCCGGGCATCTTCCGCGGCGCACTGGATGCCGGCGCCCGCCGCATCACGCCTGCCATGAAGATCGCCGCCGCCAACGCCATTGCTGAGCTGGCCGCTGAGGACCTCTCCGCCGATTACATCGTGCCGAGCCCGCTGGATGCCCGCGTGGCACCGGCGGTCACCGCCGCCGTTGCGGCTGCCGTCACCGAGTAGCGGTTACCAGCGCAAGACCGACGACGGCGACGCCTCCCGTGCTGGGGAGCGTCGCCGTCGTTCTTGATTAAGGAGCTGCGGCTCAGAATCCTGCCAGCTGCTGGATTGCGGAGACCAAGGCTCGCAGCTGACGATTTCGGTCAAGGTCCCCGGTGCGGGTGGCCAGATATACCGTGTTCAGGGGTGCCAACCCGGGAGTGTGCAAGGTGATGAGTGCCCCGTCTGCGAGGTCCACTTCCACCAGATATCTGGGCAGGACGGACATCCCGGCGCCCGCAATGACCGCCGCACGCACGCCGCGAAGATCAGGCACGATGCAGTTGGCCCGGAGGTCGTCGGGGCGCCGTTCAAAGACCGTCCGCCAGTACCGGCGAACAATGGGCAGATTCTCGGCATAAGCCACCACCGGAATGGTGGCCAACTCCACATCGGCGGGTGCATTGCCGGGAAGGTTTTCCTTCCATGCAGGAGCGGCCACCAGCACAAATTCCTCATCGATGAGGGGAATCCCGGTGACCCCCTGGACCCGTGGCCGGACAGCACTGACTACGAGGTCCAAGTCGCCGGACCGCAGCTCCTCCAGCAATGCGTCCACCAGCCCAAACCGGATCCGCAGCCCGGCCCCGGTAACCTCCGTCAGCTCCGGAGTGTGGGGCAGGAGCACGGTGGTAATGAACTCCGCGGGACCGCCCACATGGATTGACCCGTTGGCGCCGGACTGCCCGGATAGGACAGCGAGGTCTTCCAGGGCGTCAATGTGCGGGCCGACGTCCCGGGCCAGGCTGTCGGCCTTGGGAGTGGGCGTGACGCCCGTCGGACTCCTCTCAAAGAGACGCAGGCCAAGGTTTTGCTCCAGGGAGTGAACATGGGTGGATGCTGTGGGCTGCGAAATTCCGAGCATCCTTGCGGCCTCGGTCAGGGACCCCACACGATACGCCGTGAGGAAGGTCCGCAAATGCTCCAGGTTGTGAGTGGCCATCGGTGCAATCCTCGCACGGCGCGGGACAAGGATTTCCGATGGGGGCCACAGCTTTTTTCCATGAGGCCCAAGCGCATCACCGGGGCACCATCGAATGACCACCCCTCGAAAGGAAACCCATGCCCCGCATTCTCATGGTTGTATCAGCAGCCGACTCTCTTGAACTCGCCGACGGCAGCCAGCATCCCACAGGGGTCTGGGCCGAGGAACTGGTGGTGGCCCACCGCGCCCTCAAAGCCTCCGGCGCAGACATCACCATCGCCAGCCCGGGCGGAAAGAAGCCAACAGTAGACCCAGGCTCATTAAACCCGGAGATCGTTGGAGATGAGGACAAGGTCCAGGAGTTCAAGCAATACCTTGCGGACATCGCCGCAGAACTGGATGAACCGGAGTCCTTGAATTCCGTGACCATGGCCCACTTTGACGCGGTTGTCCTCCCCGGCGGACACGGCCCTATGGCGGATCTCGCCAAGGACGCCGATCTGGGCGCCCTGCTGATTCAGGCCAATGACTCCGGCAAGATCATCGCTCCCTTCTGCCATGGGCCGGCGGCCCTGCTCAGTGCCACCACCCCCGACGGCAGCTTCGCCTTCGCCGGCCGCCAACTAACGGTGTTCACGGACGAAGAAGAACTCACCGGGGGCACTGGGGAGAACACCCCGTGGCTGGTGGCCACCACCCTTGCCGATCGCGGCGCCATCGTGAAGGCCGGCCCGGCGTGGAGCAGCTACGTAGTCCGCGATGGCAACCTCATCAGCGGCCAGAACCCGCAGTCCAGTGAGGCAGTAGCGGCGGCTGTCGTGTCGGCGCTCGCCGAGTAGGCGTCCCGCTGGGTACATCGACGACGGCGACGCCTCCCGCGCTGGGAAGCGTCGCCGTCGGTCCTTGCTCAGTGTGCGTTACGCGTCAGCGGTCCAGCGTGACCTGATCCACCGTCCAGAACGCGCTGTTGGTCCCGGTGTAGCGGAAGCTGACCTTTGCCTTCTTGGCGCCCTTGGGGACGTCCAGTGCCAGGGATTCGAAGCCATTGAAGTTGGCGGAGTAGGCCTTCACCAGCTGCGGTGCGCCGCCGTCATAGCTGACGAACACCTCGCCGCTCTGCGGTCCGTCGATCCTGTAGTTGGACGCGAAGGAGAGCGTTGCGGTTTTGCCGCCCTTCACCTTGATGTCGGGGCTGATGAGGGTGGAGTCGAACTGCCCGGGTGCGTGTGCCTTGTCGTCCCATTCGTCGGAGTCCGCTACTGCGAAGACGTTGCGGTTCCGGACGGACGTTTCGCGGCCCTGGTTACGGTCGGTGTTGGTCCAGAACTCGTCAGTGGCGAACGACCAGCCACGCCATTCGGTCACACCACCGGCCGGCATGGCGGAGTTGTCGATTGTCCAGCCAGCTGGCGCAGTGGTGGTCCAACCCTTCACATCGGCCGCAGGTGCGGTTTCGTCGGCGCGGGTCCGCAGGCTCTCGCGGAGAGAGTCGAAGGCGTCAGCTTCGATTTCAGAGAAAGCTTTTCCGTCAAGATTCCAGGCTGCCTCGGCCGTGACGCCCTCATGCTTGAGGACTGTCGGTGCGATGTCCGTGATCTTGATGTCGTTGCGGACAGTTCCGGGTTTGATGCCCTTGCCTTGGGCGATGACGAAGGTCTGGCGTTCAGCGGGGCTGCTGCCGCCGTGGCCGCCGGCAGCGGTGTGGCCGTGGTCGGCGGTGAGGACCACCAGCCAATCCTCGGACTTGTAACTGGGGCGGTTCTTCACAGCGTTCAGGATCTCGCCCACTTGGCCGTCCACTGAGCGGAGCGCAGCGAGGTATTCCGGCCGTTCCGTACCGTACGAGTGGCCAGCGCCGTCCACTTCATCGAGGTGGATGAACGTGCTGTCCGGATTCCCCGTGGCCAGGTAGTCCACTGCCTTGGCCGTGGTTCCGGCGTCGTTCCCGCCGGCGAGCCTCAGGTCCACCTTTTGGCCGAACACCGTCTGGGGGATGGGCGACCAGGTGCCCACAACCAGCGTGGAGGCCTGAGGCTGGGCCGATTCGAGGCGGCTCAAGTAATCCGGGTACTGGCTGTAGTTGGGTGCCGTGAAGTTGTTGTCCACCACCTTGTGCTTGTCCGGCCACACTCCCGTGGCGATGCTCGACCAGCCAGCGCCGGACACCGTGGGCGCCATGGGGTTGGCGAACAGATTGCTTGTGGCGGTCATCCCGTTGTTCATGAGGCTCTGGACGTTTGGCATGCCCGCAGCTCCAAACTTTGCGATTGCTGCGCCGTCGAGGCCGATCACCAAGGTCTTCTGACGCTTGCTGCCATGGGGGAGGCCCGCGTAGCCGGTGTTCGTGGAGCGGCCGGTGTGGCTCACCTCCTGGGTCTCCTGAGTTGCCTGAGTTGTCTGGGTGTCCGGTGCGGCAGGTGCCGCAATAGCCACGGAAGGAAGCACGACGGCGGCAGCGAGCGTTAGTGCGGCGGTTGCCAGGGTGGTGCGAAGGGGACGGGGGTTGTCCAAGGTTCTCTCCATTTTTTGGGTCCGGATAAGCTGCCGGCGCAGTTGTTGCCGACAGGCTGACCCCTCAACCCTGCCGCGCGAAAATGGGGTAATCAAGGAGAATCGCAAGTTGTATAGACAAGTTGGATTGCCGTTAATCTCCTGTTTCCTGGGCATACTCAGCGGTTCCAAAGCTGGCTGTAACTATTGGTCAGTAGTTGTGAATACAGCTCTGCGATCGGGCAGGGCCAGCGTGGAGGGCGCGTGCTCCTGGTGGGCCGGACCTAGACTGAGGGGCATGAACGCCGAACTCATCGTGACCATCCTCTGCGGCCTGGCCATTGCAGTTGGCGTGGCCGGAACCATCATTCCCGTACTTCCCGGCAGCATCCTCATCGGCGTGAGCCTGCTGGCATGGGCCATCTGGGGTGGTGCCGGTCCGCTCGGCTGGGTGATCTTCGCCGTCGGAATGCTCTTTGTGGTGGCGGGCATGGCCGCCAGTGCGGTGCTGACGGGGCGCAAGCTCAAGCAGCACGGCATCCCGAACAGATCCGTGCTGATCGGTGTGGTGCTGGGCGTGGTGGGAATGTTCGTCATCCCCGTGGTGGGGCTCTTTATTGGGTTCGCGCTGGGGCTTCTGCTCAGCGAAGTCCAGCGGACGCGCAACTTCCCGGCTGCCCTGAAGTCCAGTGGTGCCGCGCTCAAGGCGACAGGTATTGGCATTCTGGTGGAATTTGGCCTGGCCTGTGCAGCGGCAAGCACCTGGATCATTGGAGTGTGGATCAACGCCGTGAACGGCTGAACACCCGCGCCGGGACCGCAAAGATGACAAGCGCGGGGGCGTGTCAATCTTTGCCATCCCGGCGGAGGGCGATGGGTGGTTAGGGCACGGAGACCCTGGCTGGCATCTGGACTCCGGCCGGGCGGAAGGTTGCGCCGGCGCCAGGGTACAGGGGGACGTCGATTCGTGCGTGGGTGTGGATTTCGTGAACCGTCGACTTGGTGTGCCGGGCGATCTCGGACAGGGTTGTCACCCACATTCCGTCAAGGTCCTTGACTCGCTCGATCAACTGCTCCAAGGCCACAGCGCGGGATGGCCGTCCGGAGATGAACGGGTGGTTGGTGAGGACGAAGCAGCTGCCCTGTGCGTGGTGTGCTTGGGCCTCCAGTGTCCACATTTCCAGGGCCTTCGAGGGACTCTCGATCACTCCGCTGCCCGTGACGCCGGGGTAGAACCCGTATTGCTCCCAATCGTCCAACGCCCAATCGACGGGGATCTCCACGATGTCCCGGGAGTCGCCCTCGGCCACGGCCATGCGGTAGGGGGCATCGCCGTCGAGCAGGCTTGAATCGTAAAGGAAACCGCGGTCCGCGAGCAGGGCCGGCGATTGCCAATTCAACTCCCACCAAGGGGCCCGGTAGCCCACCGGGCGGATCCCCGCCACGGTGGCGAGTGCCTCCAGGCCGCGGTCCAGGTAGCTGGCCTCGGTGGCTGCGTCGATTCCCTGCATGGGCTCGTGCAGGTAGCCGTGGTGGGCAATCTCGTGGCCGGCATCCGCGATCCTGCGCACCACATCCGGGTAGCTTTCGGCCGTGAAGCCAGGGATGAAGAAGGTTCCCTTGATGTCCTGGCGGTCCAATATCTGGAGCAGCCGCGGAACGGCGATCTTGGGGCCGTACGACTGGTGGCTCATGAGGGACATGCGCCGCGTGTTGGAAGGATCGTGCGCGATGGTGCAGGACTCGGCGTCGACGTCGAAGGTGAACGATGCTGCGGCTTGGTAACCCTCGGGCCAGGTGATCTGGTGGAGCGAATCGGCGAAAGCGGGCTGGTTCATGCTGTGGTCCTTTCAACAGCCGGGGCAGGTGCTGGCTGCGTGAGTAAGACGTGATGGGAAGCCGCAAGGACGAACTTCTTGTGGGCCCGGGGTCCGAGGATTGCGTAGGCGGCTGCGCTGGTGAGGCCGCCCGCCAGCCAGGAGAGGTCCCAGCCGCCGAGGGCCACTGCGATGGGGCCCTGCATGGCGGGAACCAGCCCGTACATGAACAGCCAGGTGGAGAAGATGCCCACCAGCAGGGACGCAATGCCGGCCCAGTTGATAACGGGCAGACGGTGCGTTCCCACGGGGTCGAACAGGCGATCCACCTTGGCCGGCCAGCGCTTTTCGAGCCAGAAGTAGTGCACCAGCATGACCCCACCCCAGGCGGCCACCCAAGCGACCAATCCGATCAGCCAGGCATCCAGCACTGCGGCGAAGTCCTCCTGGAAGATGAAGAAGACCACAGCGATCAAGGAGAAGACACCAACGAACAAGTTCAGCTTGCGGCGGCTGATGTTGATGTCCAAGGCCTGCGTGGCAACGGAGAAGGTGTAGATGTTCAGGATGTTGGTGGCGATGGGGCCGTGCAGCACCATGAGGAGGACTGGAAGGGCGAGGACGCCGAAATTCTGGACGATCAGTTTGCCGGGGTCGATCTCGCCGCTGTTGGTGGCCAGGCTTGCGCCGAGCACGCCCAGCCACACCACGGGGATGAACTGCCCCAGGACCGAAGCGAGGTACACCTTGCGCTTGGGAACCGAGGTGCTGACGAAGCGGGAGTAGTCGGCAGCGTAAGTGAACCAGGTGATGCCCCAGCCGATGCCGATGGCTGTCATCACTGCGCTCATGGCGGCGATGCGCTCCGAACCTTCAAGGATGTTGCCTGCAGGGCCTGCGTAGCCCCAGTCGATCTTCATGCCGAACCAGGCAACGCAGGACATGACGGCCAGGATGATGATGGTGGGCGGCACGGTCCATTTTTCAAAGGCCGCGATGGCCTTGTAGCCGAACCAGGCGATGGCCACCTGTGCCGCCATGATGGCCGTGGCCACACCGATCTTCCACGCGTAGTTCTTGGCATCGGGATCCACCCAGCCCAGAGTTCCGAACAGGGCCATGACCAGGTCCAGGATGATCCACGTGTTGACTGCACACCAGCCGATCACCAGCAGGGCCTGGATGGCTGCGGGGAGGTAGTTGCCGCGGCGACCGAAGGCGGCGCGGGCCAGGACCATGCCAGTGGCACCGGTCTTCTGGCCGAGGAGGACAAAGCAGCCAAACAGCAGCATGCCGATCAGGTTTCCCAGGACCAGCACAATCACGGTGTCAGCGAAACCGAGGCCAAGGTGGATGCCAAGGGCGCCAAGCACCCAGTTGATAGGAGCAAGATTGGCGCCTGCCCAGATCCAGAACTGTCCGGAAACTTTGCGGGTACGGTCTGACTCGGGAATGGGCTGGAGCCAGGCTTCACTGTCGTGGGCCGGCGCCGTTGCCGGAACTGACGAGGGTGTGCCCGGCTGCGGGGAGCCTGACTGCGCTGAATTGGAACGCGAAGGAGAGAGGTTGTCTTGCATGGGAGAGCCTCCGTGTGTGAAAGGGACTCTCTCAGGTTATGTGCGCCAGATCACAGCAACAAGATACTATGTGTCTAAAGAAAATCGCTTAGACGTTACGGAGTGTCATGTCCATGCTGCTAGGCGAGGCCCTTGAATTCCAGAGTCTCAAATCTGCAGGGCCAAAGCTGCTCAACGACGTACCGGAGGCTCTCTTCCGACCCGTCCGATGGGTGCACTCCAGCGAGGTCCTGGACATCGCGCCGCTCCTCAGCGGTGGCGAACTTCTGCTCAGCGGTGGGCAGGCGCTCGCCGGGGTCACTGTGGAGCGTCAGGCCGAGTACGTCCGTGAACTCGCCGCCCGCGGCATCGCTGCGCTGGCACTGGAGACGGGTCCCGCTTTGCCCTTCGTGCCGGCCGCCATGCTGGACGTCGCCCAGGCCGCCGGCTTGCCGGTGATCGAGCTCAGCCAGGTAGTCCCGTTCGTTGGCGTGATGCAGGAAATCAACTCAATCCTGGTCAGTGAGTCCGTGGAGCATCTCCAGCGCGGTGACCAGGCAAGCCACGCCATGGCTGCCGAACTGGCCCACGGTGGCGGGCTCGATCAACTCCTTGCCGTGTTGGCCGAAAGGACAGGCGCCAGCGTGCGGCTGGTCTCGCCGTCGGGCCTGACACTAGGGGCCGCCGGCGGCGCGTTCCCGGCGGACGGCACGGCAACGGAGGGCAGTGCCTCGGCGCGCGAACCCGCTTTTACGGCAAACTCCACTCCTACAGCGGACGACGGCGGTAGCGTCATCATGGTGGACGTCCCGGTGCGGGGCGTCCTGGCGGCGCGTCTGGAACTTCACCTGCCCGACGGCGGCGACGGTTCCCTTGCGCGGGTGGCCGGGGAACGGTCCGTGGACATCCTCGGCCTGGCGTTGCTGCAGCGCATGCCGCCGGGGCTTAAGGAACTGGCGGGTATTGAACTCATGCGTGCCATCAATTCGGGAGGCCAGCACTGGCAACTTCAGCAGCTGGGACCGGCGTCGGGCTTCCCCGTGGACGGTCACGTGGCCGCGGTGGTGATCCGGTCAACCGGTTCAGGTCACTTGCGACCAGCTGTGGACGCGTTGCTCCGGGAGCATGTGGCGCACAGCGCGAGCTACGCCAACAACGCTGAACTGATTGCCTTGGCTTCCTTGAGCGACGGCGCTGCGCTGAGCGACGGCGCTGCGACCCGTCGCGCATTGATGGAGGCACTGAGGAACCTGGAGGTACCGGCAGGATCCGTGATTGCGGTGGGGCCGCTGGGCCGCGGTATTGCTGAGGCGCCCTGGTCTCTGTCCGAATCGCGCAGGGCACTTGATCTAACCCCGGCCGGCAAAGGTGTGGTGGATGCAGACACGCTTGCTGTGGAGCTCCTTGCGCAGGAGGCGCTGGACCCGGCCACCCGTGAAGGGTTCGTGCAGCGGCAGCTGGGTGCCGTCGTCGAGCATGATCGCCTGAAGAAGTCAGAACTCATGAGGACGCTGTCCGTCTGGCTGGATACCGGCTGCAACACGGCCCAGGCTGCCCGTGAGCTGCACCTGGAACGGCAGTCCCTGCACCACCGGCTCCAACGCATCTTCGAGCTATGCGGAGGGGATCCACGGGGGAACGGTCGGCTGGCAGCGCTGCATCTGGCGACGAGGCTGGCCCGGGTGTAGCTCCTGTTAAACGCCACTTCGATGGTTCCCTGCACACAGTGCCGTTCGCAACAGCGTATGCGCAGGGAACCATCGAAATGGGTGCTTGCAGAGCCCTACTTCAACACGATCGTCCTGTTCCCATTCAGGATGATCCGCCCCTCGCAGTGCCAGCGAACGGCGTTGCTGAGGGCCTTGCATTCGGTGTCCCGACCGGCGGCTACGAGATCGTCCGGTCCGAACGTGTGGTCCACTTCCACTACCTGTTGGGCGATGATGGGACCTTCGTCCAACTCGCCGTTCACGTAGTGGGCGGTGGCACCCACAGTTTTCACACCACGTGCGTATGCCTGGTGGTACGGCTTTGCACCCTTGAAACTTGGCAGGAACGAGTGGTGGATGTTGATGGCGCGGCCATCGAGTTTGCGGGCGAGGTCGTCACTGAGCACCTGCATGTAGCGGGCCAGCACAATGAGTTCCACGTCCAGTTCGTCGATGATCTCCAGCAAGCGCCCCTCGGCGGCAGGTTTGGTGGCGGCGGTGACAGGGATGTGGAAGAACGGGATCCCATGCCACTCTGCCAAACCCTGGTGGTCGGTGTGATTGGACACCACGCCCACTACATCGATGGGCAGCTCGCCGATCCTAGCGCGGAACAGGAGGTCGTTCAGGCAGTGCCCAAACTTGGAGACCATGATCAGGACGCGCCGCTTGTATCCCTGACGCTGCAGTTGCCAGTTCATGCCGTACTTTTCACCCACCGGGGCAAAGGCCTCCCGCAGCGCTTCCACGGTGGATTCATCGCCGTCGGACGCGAAGTGCACCCGCATGAAGAAGTGGCCCTCGGCGCGATCACCGAACTGCTTGTTGTCGATGATGTCGCATCCGTGGTTCAACAGGAATCCGGACACAGCGTGCACAATTCCGGGACCTTCGGGGCAGTCGAGGGTGAGGACATGTTCCACAGTGGTCTCCGTTGTGGAGACGGCAGTGGTTTCGGTTTGGATGGCAGTCATGGCTAGCACTCCACTACGTTGACGGCGAGGCCCCCACGGGAGGTCTCTTTGTACTTGGATTTCATGTCTGCGCCTGTCTCGCGCATGGTTTTGATGGCTTTGTCGAGGGAAACCTTATGGCTGCCGTCGCCGTGCAGGGCAAGGCGGGCGGCGTTGATGGCTTTGACGCTGGCGATCGCGTTGCGTTCGATGCAGGGGATCTGCACCAGCCCGCCCACGGGATCGCAGGTGAGGCCCAAGTTGTGTTCAATGCCCACTTCGGCGGCATTTTCCACTTGCTCGGGCGTTCCACCCAGGACTTCGCAGAGGCCGGCCGCAGCCATGGAGCAGGCGGAACCCACCTCACCCTGACAGCCCACCTCGGCACCGGAAATGGACGCGTTGATTTTGAACAGGATTCCGACGGCGGCCGCCGCCAGCAGGAAGCGCACGACGCCGTCGTCGTTGGCTCCCGGAACAAACTTGGTGTAATAGTGCAGCACTGCCGGGACAATTCCGGCGGCACCATTGGTGGGCGCGGTGACGATCCTGCCGCCCGCAGCGTTTTCCTCGTTCACTGCCAGGGCGAAGAGGTTGACCCATTCCATGGCCAGGAGCGGGTCCGCTGAGGCACTACCGTTCAGGTCCGCGTCGGTGTCGGAAAGCTTTTTGAACAACGACGGCGCCCGTCGCCTGACCTTCAGGCCTCCCGGGAGGATTCCCTCGGCAGAGCAGCCGTTGTCCACGCATTCCTGCATGACAGCCCAGATGCCCAGCAACTTCTCACGCAGTTCCTCCTCGGAGCGCCACACTAGTTCGTTGGCCAGCATGATGTCCGAGATGGACTTGCCTTCGCGGAGACAGATGGCAAGGAGCTCGTCTGCAGTGGTGAAAGGGTAGGGGAGAACGGTGTCGTCGGCTACCACTTTGTCTGCGCCGGAGACGTCCCCGTCCACCACGAAGCCGCCACCAATGGAGTAATAGCTGCGTTCCCGGAGCACGCCGCCCGTGTGGTCCAACGCGCGGAACGTCATGCCGTTGGGGTGTGCAGGCAGCGACTTGCGGCGGTGGAGCACCACGTCCTCGTCCCAGTTGAAGTCCACCCGATGGTTGCCGCCCAGACGCAGTTCAGCGTCCAGCGCCGCTGCCGCAACCTGGTCGTCAGCCGTGGTGGTGTCCACGGTTTCGGGGGAGTGGCCTTGCAGCCCCAGCACCACTGCCTTGTCTGAGCCGTGGCCCCGGCCGGTGGCGCCCAGTGAGCCGAAAAGCTCAGCCTGGACGCGCACCGTGGCCGGAAGCTGGCCCGACGATTCAAGACCGTCCGTGAACTGCTTTGCCGCGCGCATGGGACCCACCGTGTGTGAGGACGACGGCCCGATGCCAACAGAAAACAGGTCAAGCACACTCAGTGCCATTAGGGGACCTCAGGGGAGGCGTACTCCCGCATGGCGTCAAGGAGCCAGCGTCCCAGGAAGTCGGCAAACGAGGCCCGGGGAAAGATCCGGTAGCTCTCCTCCGAGGTCTTCCAGAGCATCACGGGGATGTGCGCAAGCTCAGTGGAGACAGCCGTGCCGGCTTTGAAGACGCGCGGGTGAAGGTCCAAGGAGCAGGTCTTCTCCAGCACTGCGCGGGCGTGGCTGCCGGAGAGCTCGAACGTGGTGCGGTTGGCGGACAAGTCCACCACCTGGCCCGCGTCGTTGCCCAGCGCCGTGGTCAGATCGCTTACCAGGGAGCCGCCCAGTGAATCGTGGGCTTCTTCCGGTGCCACCACCATGAACTCGGTGGGACCAAGCCACAGGGTGTGAACGGAACCGGTCCCCGTTACTTGACCGCAAGCGGCTGGCAAGCCGCCGGTCACGGACGAAACGCGGGCACCGGCGTCGGACGTTCGGTCAACCCGAATCCCCACCATGGCTTGGTACGGAATCTCGGTGATAGTCACCGTTCCCGGCACGGAGCCGGAAGTGAAGGCGTCAGCCAAGTGCTCGGCCGGGCTGCGGCGGGCGCCCCGGACACGGTCGACGTGTGCGGTTTCTGCTGGTGTTGCTGTTTCAGCCATCTTTGCGGGTCCCTTCAGCATCGAAAAGTACGGTTTCGCCAACAACCACGTCCACCAATTGGTCTCCCAGCGAGGCCACCAGGGTCTCGCCGATGCGGTTGCGGCCGTTTTGAATGAGAGCCAGGGCGAAGGAACGGCCCAGCGCGGCGCTGTGGTAGCTGGAGGTCACGAAGCCCTCCATGGGGACGGGTCCGGTGGCCGGGTTGACCGGGATGCCCTTTTCCACCAGCTGTGTGCCTTCGGGCAAACGGAGCGAGTGGTCCACGGGGAGGACGGTCACCAAGTGCTTGCGGTCCTCGCGGCTTGCATCCTGGCGGAGGTAGGAACGCTTGCCGATGAAGTCCTTGGCCTTGGAGACGATCCAGTCCATACCGGCGTCCTGCGGGGTGACCGTGCCGTCGGTGTCCTGCCCCACGATCGGGTAGCCCTTTTCGGCGCGGAGCACGTGCATGGTTTCCGTGCCGTACGGGGTGATGTTGAACTCGGCACCTGCGGCAGCAACTGCTTCCCAGGTGTTGAGTCCGTACCAGGACGGGATGTTGATTTCGTAGGCCAGTTCGCCGGAGAAGGAGATGCGGCAAACGCGGGCCTGAACTCCGGACGCCAGCGTGGTCTCGCGGAAGGTCATGAACGGGAAGTTTTCTGCCTCCAGGCCACCGTTTTCGGCGAGCTGGGGTGCAACCTTGGCGATCACTGCACGGGACTTCGGGCCAACTACGGCGATGGTGCTCCACTGCTCCGTCACGGACGTGCAGACCACATCGAGTTCCGGCCACTCTGTCTGGTGCCACTCTTCCAGCCAGTCCAGCACCTTGGCTGCGCCGCCGGTGGTGGTGGTCATGAAGTAGCGGTCATCGTCCAGGCGCAAGGTCACGCCGTCGTCGAAGATCATGCCGTCCAAGGTGCACATCACGCCGTAGCGGGCGGATCCCGGGGCGAGTTTCTTGAACGCGTTGGTGTACACGCGGTTCAGGAATTCGCCCGCGTCCTTGCCGCGGATCTCGATCTTGCCCAGCGTGGTGGCGTCCATGAAGCCCACGGAATCGCGGACCGCTGCGCATTCGCGCAGGACTGCCGTGTCCATGTCCTCACTGCCCTGCGGGTAGTACCAGGGGCGCTTCCACTGTCCAACATCTTCGAACAGTGCGCCCTGGGCCACGTGCCACGGGTGGATGGAGGTGACTCGGGCGGGGTCGAACAGTTCCCCGCGCTGGCGGCCTGCCAGGGCTGCGAAGGCAACGGGGGTAAACGGTGCGCGGTACGCCGTGGTTCCGATCTCGCCGACGCCCGGGATGCTCTCGGCGCCGCCGAACTTCAGTGCTGCGGCGATGACGCCGATCGCGTTGACGCCGGACGTCTTGCCCTGATCGTTGGCCGTGCTGATGGAGGTGTACCGCTTGACGTGTTCCACGGACCGCATGCCTGCCCCGGTGGAGCGGAGGACGTCCGCCACGGACTGGTCGCGCTGGAAGTCGACGAAGTGGTGGTGCCATTCGCCCGGCTCGCCGCTCTGGCCGGGAACCAGCCACAGCTGACGGCTCGGAGCGCTGGCTACGGGAGCCTGCAGTTCCACGGGGGTAGTTTCGGAATCGAACCCGGCAGCGATGGATGCTGCCGCTCCTGCCGAGATGCCCTCTGCCAGGCAGTCCTGGAGTTCGTAGCTGCCACGTCCTGCGCCAACAACCTGCTGGTCGCGGACCGGTTTGGTGGGGATGAAGGCAGCGAGCTCGTCATCCCAACGCAGCTTGCCCTGGCGCTGGCTGTGGAGGTGGACCACCGGGCTCCAGCCGCCGGAAACTGCGAGCAGATCGGCAGCCAGCTGCTCGACGCCCGAGGTGAGTTCGCCGTCGTCGTTAATACTGCGGACGGTGACGCCATTCAGGCGGCCATTGTCATCCGCGGAGGTGTCAGCAGCAGCACTGCCGATGAGCACCCGGATACCGGCCTCGACGGCGGCGGCGGCCTTCGCGCTGATCTGCGGACGGGCATCGACGACGGCGGCAACCGCCACGCCTGCTGCCTTCAGATCCGCGGCAAGAGCGTAAGCGGAATCGTTGGTGGTGCTGATGACCACGCGGGATCCTGCTGCCACTGCATAACGGTTCAGGTAGGTGCGGGCTGCCGAGGCGAGCATGATGCCCGGGCGGTCATTGTTCTCGAAGACCAGCGGACGCTCGTGGGCGCCCGGAGCCAGGACAACCTGCTTGGCACGGATGTGCCAAATACGCTGGCGGGAGACACCCGACGCCGCAGGAACACTCAAATGGTCCGTGCGGTTCTGGGCTGCGATGAAGTAGTTGGAGTCGTAGGAGCCGAAAGCGGTGGTGCGGTTCAGCACCGTGCATTCTGCAGCGGAAACCAGCTCGGCCTCCACGTCAGCAACCCATTCCAGGGCCGGCTTGCCTTCAATCTGCTCGGCCAGTTCCGGGGCGGTGGAACCGGAGAGCAAGGAGCCACCAAGTTCGGGCTGGTCATCGATGAGGATGACGCGGGCACCCGTGCGGACAGCCTCGCGCGCTGCGGCAAGGCCTGCGATACCGCCGCCGACCACCAGGACGTCCGTGTGGACGTACTTCTTGTCGTACTCAGCCTTATCCTCGTTGGGATCGAGCTTGCCCAGGCCGGACAGAAGTTCAATGTTCATGCCATCCACCAGCGAAACTGCCGTGGCGGGAAGCATGGACTCGGCAACGTGACCACGGAAGCGGGGGGCGATCTTGACCAAGGCGTTGGACTCTTCCACGCCGGCGGCCATGATGCCGCGGGGGCGGTCCTCGTAGAGGGAGCTACCGGCGTTGATGTGGCCATTGGCCAGCAGCGCCGAAGCGATGGTGTCACCCGGGTGGCCGGTGAATTCCTGGCCGTCCACGGTGAAGCGCCAAGAGATGCTGCGATCGATGCGTCCGCCGGTGGCGAGGCGTGCGTTCTTGCTGGTCACTTCTAGACTCCTTCCGAGGAGAGGGGGGTGGTGGCCGTGGGTGAGGCGGCGCCTGTTGTTGAAGCTCCGGGGGCGAGGCCTGGTTCGCCGGCCTGTCCGTAGTCACCGGCTTGGCTGAACTCGCCGGGCTGGTCCGGTTCGGTCTTCTGGCTGCTTCCCGTTCCGGCGGCGGCGCTCGCCGAGAGGTCCGGCCGGGGCTGGCCCATCGCGTAGATGGAGTGGATGTCGTAGCTCACGGTGTCGCGGAGCATGTTGAACCACTGACGGCAACCGGTGCTGTGGACCCAGCGCTCGGCGAAGGTGCCCTTGGTGTTCTCCCGGTAGAACAGGTATTCAGCCCATTGGCGGTCCGTGAGGTCATTCGGGCTCTCCGGGTAGGCGATGTGTGCCTGGCCGCCGTAGTGGAATTCGGTTTCGTCGCGTGGCCCGCAGTTGGGGCATGAAATGAGGAGCATGTCTTGTCCTGTCCTGGCTAGTGGGCTACGGCTGCGGCGCCGTGTTCGTCGATCAAGGCGCCGGTCTCGAAGCGTTCCAGTGCGAAGGGCTTGTTCAGCTGGTGCGGTGCGCCGGTGGCGATGGTGTGCGCGAAGGTCAGGCCGGCTGCAGGAGTTCCCTTGAAGCCGCCTGTTCCCCAACCACAGTTGACGAACATGTTCTCCACCGGAGAGAGGCCAACAATCGGAGATGCATCCAACGTGGTGTCCACAATGCCGCCCCAGGTCCGGAGCACGTGTGCCCGGGCGAAGATCGGGAAGAGTTCCACGGCGGCAGCCATCTGTTCCTCGATCACGTGGAACGAGCCGCGCTGGCCGTAGCCGTTGTAGGAGTCCACGCCTGCGCCCATCACCAGTTCGCCCTTGTGGGCCTGGGAGACATACACATGGACGTGGTTGGACATGACCACCGTGGGGTGGACGGGTTCGTGCAGTTCGGACACCAGTGCCTGCAACGGGTGGGACTGGATCGGCAAGCGGAAGCCAGCCATTTCTGCCAGGACCGAGCTGTGGCCAGCGGCGCAGAGACCAACCTTTTCGGTGTTGATGGTGCCGCGGGTGGTCTGGACGCCGGTCACCCGGTTGCCGTCCTTGATGAAGCCGGTGACTTCGCAGTTCTGGATGATGTCCACGCCCAGTTCATCGCACTTGCGGGCGAAGGCCCACGCCACATGGTCGTGCTTGGCGATGCCTGCTCGCGGCTGGTACGTGGCGCCCATGACGGGGTAGCGGATGTTGTCGCTGATGTTCAGGATGGGGCAGAGTTCCTTGACCTGCTGCGGGTCAAGCCATTCAGCGTCCACGCCGTTGAGCCTGTTGGCGCCCACACGGCGAACGCTTTCGCGGACATCGCCCAAGGTGTGGGCGAGGTTCATGACGCCGCGCTGGCTGAAGAGGAAGTCGTACTCAAGTTCCTCGGGCAGGATTTCCCACAGCTTCAGCGCATGCTCGTAGATGGCTGCGCTTTCGTCCCAGAGGTAGTTGGAACGGATGATGGTGGTGTTGCGGGCCATGTTGCCACCGGCCAGCCAGCCCTTTTCCAGGATGGCGATGTTGGTCATGCCGTGGTTCTTGGCCAGGAAGTACGCGGTGGCCAGGCCGTGCCCGCCGCCGCCGACGATCACGGCGTCGTAGCTTTTCTTCGGGTCCGGGTTGCGCCAGAGGAAGTCCGGGTGTTCGGGGAGGTGGTCTGCACTCACTGGGCTGCTCCAATCAGTTCTGCTTCGGTTGCGGTTGCGGCGCCATTGCCGTTATTGGACAGGTTTGGGTAGAGGGGGAACTTGTCTGCCAGTGCGGTGACGCGGCGGCGGAGTTCGACGGCGGTGGCGTCGTCCAGGGTCACGTCACCTTCGGTGCCTGCTTCGTTGCCGCTGTTGGTGCCGCTGTCCTGGGTGCCACTGTTCGCTGCGGCGATCAACGCCGTCGCAATGATGTCCGACACTTCAGTGAAGTCCTCAGCCTTGAAACCGCGGGCGGCGAGGGCCGGGGTGCCGATGCGCAGGCCGGAGGAAACCATCGGCGGGCGGGGGTCGAAGGGGACGGCGTTGCGGTTGACCGTGATGCCGATGCGGTGCAGGGTGTCTTCAGCCTGCTGACCGTTAAGTACTGAGTGGCGGAGGTCGGCGAGTACTAGGTGGACATCGGTCCCACCGCTGACAACGGAGATGCCGGCTGCGGCCACGTCTTCTTGGAGGAGACGCTGGGCGAGGATCTTGGAGCCTTCCAGGACACGGACCTGGCGTTCCTGGAACTCGGGCTCGGCAGCCATCTTGAAGGCAACAGCCTTGGCGGCGATGACGTGTTCCAGCGGTCCACCCTGCTGGCCGGGGAAGACGGCAGAATTCACTTTCTTGGCGATGTCGGCGTCGTTGGTGAGGATCACGCCACCGCGGGGGCCGCCGAGCGTCTTGTGCGTGGTGCTGGTGACAATGTGGGCGTGCGGGATCGGGCTCGGGTGGAGCCCTGCAGCCACAAGACCTGCGAAGTGGGCCATGTCCACCATGAGGTAGGCGCCCACCAGGTCCGCGATCCGGCGGAATTCAGCGAAGTCCAGCTGACGGGAGTAGGCGGACCAGCCGGCGACGATCAGCTGGGGCTTGCTCTCCAGTGCCAGGCGCTCAACTTCGGCCATGTCTACGGTGTGGGTGTCCTCGCGGACTCCGTAAGGAACAACCTTGTACAGCTTGCCGGAGAAGTTGATGCGCATACCGTGGGTCAGGTGTCCGCCGTGCGCCAGGTTCAAGCCCATGATGGTGTCGCCGGGAGTGATCAGGGCGTGCATCGCCGAGGCGTTTGCCTGGGCTCCGGAGTGGGGCTGGACGTTGGCGAACTCTGCGCCGAACAGGGCCTTCAGGCGGTCAATGGCGAGCTGTTCGATCACATCAACGTGTTCGCAGCCGCCGTAGTAGCGCTTGCCGGGGTAGCCCTCGGCGTACTTGTTGGTCAGTACCGAGCCCTGTGCCTGCATGACGGCAGTGGGAGCGAAGTTCTCAGAGGCGATCATTTCCAGCGTGGACTGCTGGCGGATGAGTTCCTGGGCGATCGCCTGATCGACCTCCGGGTCCGCCTGTGCGAGCGGGCGGATCAGCGGTGCAACCATGGTGTTCTCCTTCTGAAGTACTTGTAGCGGCCGTCTGTTAGGCAACTGATATATTAGAACTATTGCCATAGTATGTTGGAGATCACATAGTCGTCAACAGGTTTTGGGTAACTCATCCAACAGACTGGGATTACGACAACGGGAGAGAGTAATGAGCGCAGCACTGGACGCACTGGAAACAGCTCAGCAGGGCACGTCCCTCGCCGACAATGCATACCTGCTGCTGCGCGACAGGCTCATCATGCTGGATATCAAACCAGGAGATCCCATCAACGACGGCCAGATCGCCGCCGAACTCGGCATCGGCCGCACCCCTGTTCGTGAAGCCATCAAGCGGCTTGAAAGCGACCATCTGGTGGTGTCGTATCCGCGGCGGGGTACCTTCGCTACCGGTGTGGACATCACGCAGCTTGCCGAAGTCTCCGAGATCCGTGAGCTGCTGGAACCGCTCGCCTCCAGGAAAGCTGCCCGGATGGCCAGCCCTGCCATGCG
Source organism: Arthrobacter sp. yr096 (assembly GCF_900108925.1). Taxonomy (NCBI): domain Bacteria; kingdom Bacillati; phylum Actinomycetota; class Actinomycetes; order Micrococcales; family Micrococcaceae; genus Arthrobacter; species Arthrobacter sp. yr096. The sequence goes on from NZ_FNYI01000007.1 coordinate 169,141, forward strand.
TTCAGAGCTCCGGGCGGTCGCCTCGGCCATCCGCGATCTGGAAGGCCAGGACAATTCGTCCCAAGAACTGATGCGCTACGACATTCAGGTCCACCGGCTCATCTACAAAGCTTCCGCCAATGCGCACCTCCAGGACGTCCTGATCCGGTACGACAACCTCGCCACCCGCATCTGGTGCCACATGCTGGAGAAGATGCCCTCCGTTTCGGGTCACATCTCCGAGCATGCCGAGCTCCTGACTGCCATCGCCGACGGCGACGAAGAACGCGCCGCCGAGCTAGCCCTGCACCACGTGGTCAGCTTCGAAGAGACCATCCGCAAGGTCCTCTGACCCTCTCTCACCTTTCGTCGGTTTTTTTGGGACGCTCTCTCACCGTTGGTTGGGTTTTTTGGGACGCTCTATCACCTTTGGTTGGTTTTTCCGGGACGCTCTCTCACCTTTGGTCGGGTTTTTCGGGACCCTCTATCACCTTTGGTCCATGAGGCTTTTCGACGGAATCATCGCGACTTCGGCCGCGTCTGCCGCGCAGGTGTGCGTGCGCATTTAAGGCAGGGGTCGACGTCGTTGCCGCGTCTAAGTGCCGACGTCGAGTCGTCTTCACCCAAGTGAGAGAGCGTTGGCGAAACGCCGACGAAAGGTGAGAGAGCGTTGGCGAAGCGCCGACGAAAGGTGAGAGAGCGTCCCCATGAGGGGACGAAAGGTGAGAGAGCGTCCCCAAAAGTGGGACGAAAGGTGAGAGAGCGTCCCCAAAAGTGGGACGAAAGGTGAGAGAGCGTCCCCCAAAGTGGGACGAAAGGTGAGAGAGCGTCGCCAAAAGTGGGGCGAGAGGTGAGAGAGCGTCGAGTCTGCTTGCAACTGAGTTGATGTAGTCGCAACGGAATCGCCTTGCCCGGCCGAACCGTTGCATCGATCCCCACTCAAAGACCGACACAAGTCCTCAATGAAATCAAGGACGACGGTATTTTCAAATAGACCCTTGACCGTGATCCACTGCACACATACTCTGGTGCAACAGCGTTGCGTTGAATGCAACCCCAATGATTTTGGTGGACACATGAGCAATGAATCCTCTGTGGCAGCCGAGCAAGGCACAGCACCTGCCTCCGGCGCCAGCCACAACAACAGCCACACCCCCAGCCCCAACCACACGGTCAGCAAAGACACTCGACGGCGAGTGGTCACTGCCAGCTTCATCGGCAACTTCGTCGAGTGGTTCGATTACGCGGTGTACGGCTACCTCGCCGGCATCATCGCGACGGTTTTCTTCCCTGAGTCAGACCGCCAAACGGCGTTGCTGGCAACCTTCGGCGTCTTTGCGATCTCCTTCTTCGTCAGGCCGCTGGGCGGTTTCATCTGGGGCCACATCGGCGACAGGCTTGGCCGCAAACAGGCGCTGTCCCTTTCGATCGTGCTGATGTCGGTGGCCACATTCTGCATAGCGTTGATCCCCGGGTACGCCACCATCGGCGTCATGGCCCCCATCCTGCTCTTGCTCGTAAGAGTGGTCCAGGGCTTCTCGGCCGCGGGGGAGTACGCCGGCGCTTCGGCCTTCCTGGTGGAGTACGCACCGGCCAATCGCCGCGGACTCTATGCCGCCGTCGTGCCTGCAAGTACAGCAGCGGGACTGTTGCTGGGGTCCTTGCTGGCCGCGCTGCTGAGTTCAGTACTGTCGGCCGAGCAACTCAACGACTGGGGCTGGCGCCTGCCGTTCCTGCTCGCGGCGCCCATGGGCCTCATTGGGCGGTACATCCGGACCAAGCTGGAGGACACCCCGGCGTTCAGGGAACTCACGGCGAAGGACACCGCCGTCAAAGCGCCTGCCTTGGCCATGTTCAAGACGTATCGGAAGCAACTCATCATCGCCACGGGTGCGGTGTTGCTGAACGCGGTGGGCTTCTACGTGATCCTCAGCTACATGCCCACGTACTTATCTGTGGAGTTGGGCTTCGGGGCGGCTGAATCCTTCCTGGCCACCACCATCGCCTTGGCCAGTTACATCGGCTTCATCTTCCTGACGGGCATCGCATCGGACAAGTTCGGCCGTAAGCGCATGCTCATCACGGCATCAGTCCTCTTTATACTGCTGACGGTTCCGGCGTTCATGCTCCTGGACACCCGCAACTTCCTGGTGATCGTGCTGGTACAGATCCTCCTCGGCGGAATGCTGACCCTGAACGATGGCACCCTTCCCAGCTTCCTGGCTGAGCTCTTCCCCACGAAGGTCCGGTACACGGGATTCGCTGTCAGCTTCAACCTTTCCAATGCGTTGTTCGGCGGCACTGCGCCGTTCATGGCGACGCTCCTCATTGGCATGACCCACAGCCAGCTTGCTCCCGGCTGGTACCTCGTGGCGGCCTCCCTTGTTTCCCTCATCGCAGTCCTGTTTGCCGCGGAGACTTCCAAGAAGCCCCTGCTGCAGGACTAAGAACAACCAACCCATCGAAAGGAACCACCATGACCATCACCGAGAACGAAGCAATCAACGACGTCGCCAAGCTCGAGCGCCTCAAGGTCCTCAACAACGGGGACAAAGTCTCCCTGACCTTCTCCGACGCTGAGTTCGAGCGTCGCCTCGCGGGCCTTCGCCGGATCATGGCCGAGAAGGACCTCGACGCCGTGGTCCTCACCAGCTATCACTCCATCAAGTACTACTCCGACTTCCTCTTCACCTACTTCGGCCGCTCCTACGGCATGGTGGTCACCAAGGATGACACCGTGACCATTACGGCAAACATCGACGCCGGTATGCCTTGGCGCCGCAGCTACGGCGACAACCTGGTGTACACGGACTGGCGCCGGGACAACTACATCCACGCCATCCAGGAAGTCCTGCGGACCCGCGGCATCAACCCGCGCCGCATCGGCGTCGAAGATGACTCGCTGCCCCTGGACAACCGCAACAAGATCCAGGCGGCCTTCTCCGGAGCGACGCTGGTTGACGTCGCGCAGGCGGCGATGCGTCAGCGCATGATCAAGTCGGATGAGGAGATCGCGGTTATCAAGCACGGCGCCAGGATCGGCGACCTCGGCGGTGAGGCTATCCGCAACGCCATCACGGCAGGCATCACCGAGTACGAGGTTGCGTTGATCGGTACCGAAGCCATGGTTCACGAGATCGCCCGCACGTTCCCGGACTCGGAAATCCGCGACACGTGGGTCTGGTTCCAGTCGGGGATTAACACCGACGGCGCCCACAACTGGGCCACCACCCGGAAGATCCAGGAACACGACATCCTGTCCCTGAACTGTTTCCCCATGACCAGCGGCTACTACACCGCCCTGGAGCGCACCCTGTTCTACGGCGAACCCGATGCCCGCTCCTTGGAACTGTGGAACATCAACGTGGAAGTTCACAAACGCGGCCTCGAACTCATCAAACCCGGTGCCGTCTGCAAGGACATTGCCGCCGAGTTGAACGAGATCTACGTCAGCCACGGCCTGCTGGCCAACCGTACCTTCGGCTACGGCCATTCCTTCGGTGTGCTGAGCCACTACTACGGACGCGAAGCTGGCCTGGAACTTCGCGAGGACATCGACACCGTGCTGGAGCCGGGCATGGTGGTCTCCATGGAGCCGATGATCACGGTGCTGGACGGGCAGCCTGGAGCCGGCGGTTACCGCGAGCACGACATCCTGGTGGTCGGTGAAGGCGGCGCGGAGAACATCACCAAGTTCCCGTTCGGTCCCGAGTACAACATCATCGGAGCCTAGGTGACCCGGCCGGTGAACACAGTGCACAGTGTTCACCGGCCTGCGCCCGGGACGTCCAGCGGGCTTCAGCGAAATATAGTGAACCCATGACTCCCACGGAATCCAACGATGCTTCAGGCAACGGTGATAACAAGAGCACCTCGGTGATCGTCAACGCGATAGCAGTGCTGAGGAGCTTCACGGCGGACGAACCACTCCTGGGAGTCACGGAAATCGCGGGCCGAATCGGCTTGCACAAGAGCACCGTCTCCCGCATCCTGGCAACGCTGGAACAAGAAAACCTTGTAGAGCGCGACGTCGATTCGCGCAGGTTCCGCATGGGGCTGGGGATGATCGCCATGGCGGGCCCCCTCCTGGCGGAACTCGAAGAGCGCCGCGTGGCCTACCCGGTGCTGCGCGAACTCACCGAACGCACGGGGGAGACCAGCGCGCTGATGGTGTGGAACGGCAACGAATCCATGTGTGTGGAGCAGATCCCCAGCCGCCACCAGGTCAAGCATCTTGCTCCGCTGGGTGCCAGGTACAACGAGGCACTGAGTTCGTCGGTGCAGGTCTTCCTCGCCACGGAGAACGAGGACCGGGTGCGTCAGCTGCTGCGCAGCGGTTCGATCGTCCTTACCGGCACGGACGAGGACGCTATTGAGGCCTACCTCATGCGGCTGAAGGAATCGACGGAGCGCGGCTGGGCTGTGAACTTCGGCGAAACGTCCATCGAAGAGGTTGGCGTGGCCTCCCCGGTTTATGACCACCGCGGCGACATCGTGGCCTCCGTCCTGATTCCGGCGCCGAAATTCCGCGTCTCCCAGGACACCCTGACCAGCCTCGGTGAAGCCTGCGCCGCCGCCGCTGCCAAGGTCACTTCGCGGCTGGGTGGACGCGCCCCGCGCTAGGCCGTCGCCGTCGCCGAGGCGCCAACAAACCACAATCCCAGGCTTCGGAACCGTCATTACCGTCATCCCAGCGGAAACGAAACGGCGGCCGTCCCCTCAAAGGGGACAGTCGCCGTCGTTGTTCTGCACGACGTGCGAAGGCTACATATTCCTTCGCGCCGACGGTGATTCGTCCATGGCATCCCTGCCCAGCCAGGCTCCCAGGCCGATCATGGCAACGCCGAGGATGAGGTGCAGCCAGTTGTCAGCCGTGTTGAACGGGACAAAGTTGGCGCCTGTTTCCTGGTTGATGACCAGGCCGTAGATCCAAAGAACGATGTACACGGCGCCGCCGCCCAAGAGGAACAGGCGGGCCATGCGGGCGTTCCTTGCCATGGCCAAGCCGGCCACGCCAAACAGCAGATGAACGATGTTGTGGAGTATGGACACTTGGAAGACTCCAAGCAGCATGGCGCCGGATTCATGTCCCGCAAAGGTCATGGCGCCGAAATTGGTGGTGATCCCCGGGATGAAGCCCAGGACGCCTACCAGCAGAAATACAATGCCAACGCCCATGGCGGTGTTGCGAAGTGTCAACCCCATCATGTGGTGGTGTTCGGCGGGGTGCGAAGCGGTGGTCATCAGTCCTCCCTTTCACGCGGTTAACCGGCTCTTCTCATGGAGAGCCGACCTGCGGCAAGGGGTGTGGCAAAACCTTGCCGACGCCGCCATAATACTCCTGAAATGCTCCGGATAGCAGGGGATGTGCCCAGTTCAGCGGCGGTTAGCATGGTTTTATGAGCCAAGATCCGAACGGGCGCGTGCACACGATTTTCCATGACACCCGGGATTTGACGCCTTTCCGCGAAGGCTACGTCCGTACCCCGGTGCGCGGCCTCGCGGACGGCATGAATGACGTGCTTTCAGGGGTGCTGGGGGGTCGGGACCATGCGAGGCTCTCTGTGGTGGGGAATGTCCCGCGTTTGAAGATGCTGTCATCCAAGCCGGCGAAGGGCATGCACGATGCCGTGTTTACGTCCACCGAGCCGGATTCCCTGCTGGCGTTTGGCCGCGTGAATCCCGGGTGGGCAGGCTTGTGCTACGTCATGGCAGGCCTGCTGGCGTACAAGCACGGTGGGGTCCTGCGGGCGTCTGAGCTGTTGCAGCGCGGTTTAACAACCAGGATCGACGACGACGCCAGCCAGTTCTCGGCCATCTACCTTGGGCAGGTGGTCACCCGTGTGGAGGTGGCTGAACGCATCGAGGTTCCCGTTTTGTTCAGTGAGGAATCCGTGTTCCTGGCCTTGGCCCATTGTCTTCGGGAAATGGGCATGACGGAGTCGGCGTTGGAAGCGGTGGTGGGTTTGCCGCCGTCGTTACCTTCTGCCTTGGCACGCTGCACGGCAGCGCATTCCCTGGACCGTCACCGCGATGTGGTGGTTTGGACCGAAGGGTTGCTGAATACTGACGATCTTTCCGCGGCGTTGTTGTTGATCCGTGCGCGGTCCCAGCGGGCCAGGGGTGACTTCGACTCCGCGCAGGTTGCGTTGAAGGAGATCCTCCGCCGTCGGAAAACAAACCTGGCACTGAAGAATGATGCCTTGACGGACCGCGCCCTCCTCGCCTTGGACCAAGGGCGCAGAACTTTGACTCCCCGATCCAAGCGCCCTGCCCCTCCTGCGGAGTTGGAGACCCTGGAAGTGATCCGCAAGGACGCTGAGATGCGGCGTTTGTGGGAGAACGATTTCAGGCAGTTGGGCGGGGAATAGACGCTATTGTGCCTTGGTCTCAGGAGGCGTAACGTTGTAATCAACCAAACCGTTGATAAAGGATTTGGTTGATTACGAAGGGTATATGCGGCGATGGAACGGGAAGCTCGGGGGCCTGACGCTTTGGACAGGGCCTTCATGGCGTTGGCAGATCCGGTGAGACGGGCGATAGTCGCCCGGCTGTCCCGGGGTGATGCCACCGTGAACGAGCTCGCGGAACCATTCGCCATCACAAAACAGGCGGTGTCCAAACATATCCAGGTCCTGGAGCATGCCGGATTGGTTACACGCTCCCGTGACGCCCAACGCAGGCCGGTCCACCTGGACGCGGCAGCCCTGGAGCACTTGACGGCCTGGATTGACCAATACCGGCTGATCGCCGAGTCCCGATTCCGGCGACTCGACCAGCTGCTGGGCGCAGACGTCCCGGATGAAGGACCACCGGAAAAACCAGGAAAGAAGAAAGAGGAACTGAAATGAGCAACCCAACAACAATCACCGCTGACAATGGCGTCCCGTTCGTTGACACGGTCCGCGAATTCGATGCCCCGGTCAGCGCAGTCTTCAAGGCCCACGTGGACCCGGACCTCCTGGCCAAGTGGCTTGGCCCGCGGAGTGCGGTGACAAGAGTGACCGAGTACAACGCGAGCACGGGCGGCAGCTGGCACTACGAGAGCGGGGGCGACGGCGGAATGTACGGCTTCCGCGGCATTTTCCACACGGTGGAGCCGGACGCGCTGATCATCATGACCTTCGAATTCGATGGTGCGCCGAACCAGGTAGGCCTGAGTACCACCACCTTCGAGGAAGTGGATGGCCGCACGCGGATCGTTGCCCACGAGGTTTACCCCACGGTGGAAGCGCGGGACATGGCCCTGGCCACGGGGATGAATTACGGAGTGGTGGAAGGGTATGAGCGCCTGGACGAGCTGCTGGCCGCCTAGCTGCTGGCGGCCAGAATTTGCAGCACCAACGGCAGGAGCTGCTCCGACAACAGCACTGTCCCCAGTCCGATCATGACGATCCCGCTCACCAGGGTCACCACCCTCGCGGCACCCGGCCGGGAGGCCAGCAGCTTCCGCGAGGTCAAGGCGACGCCGGTGTAAACCATCCCTGCAAGGATCACGAAGGTCAGGCCGAGTAACCCCGATTGCACAGGGACGGGCAGTGCTGCCTCAGGACTCACAAACTGGGGCACCAGCGCCACAAAGAACAGCAGGCCTTTCGGATTGATACCGCTGGTGCCCATGCCCTGGAAGAACGTGCGGAGTTGATTTCCGGACTGCACGACGCCGCCTTCCGCACTGAAGCTGGCGCCTCGCCAAGAGCGGATGGTTCCGACGCCGAGCCACAGCAGGTACGCCGCTCCGGCGATGGTGAGCCATCCCAGAAGTCCGGGCACTCCAGCCAGTAGGGCCGCCAAGCCAGCCGCCATCAGCAGGGTGTGGACGACGTAGCCGCTACACAGGCCGGCGACCGCAGGGACGAAGCTACGTTGGCGAAGGCCTGCAGAGATCGAGTACGCCCAGTCCACGCCGGGGGTGCAGGCCAAGGTGACTGCGACAAGCATGAAGGCGATGAACAGCTGCGGATTCACGATCTCTCCAGGGTTAGGTGGTAGGAAAACTCTAGGGAAAAATGCCCCATAAGTGTTCCCTGATTTAGCCCTGATATTGCCGAAATGGGTAAGATTATTGCGTGATAGACAAGATCGACAGAAGTATTTTGCGCTACCTCAAAGAGGATGGGCGGATGACGGCCACGGCCCTCGCGTCACAGGTGGGTTTAACGGTGGCTCCATGCCATCGGCGACTCCGCGATCTGGAGTCCACCGGAGTGATCCGTGGCTACCGTGCGGACATTGATCCTGCAGCGGTGGGGCTTGGTTTCGAAGCGATTGTTTTTGTCACCCTCCGCCAGGTTGAGCGCACCATCATGGCGGAGTTTGAGGACCGTGTGACCGCAAGTCCCAACATTGTGGAGGCTCAGCGCCTCTTCGGTTCCCCGGACTATCTGTTGAAGGTCATCGCCGCGGACCTGCCTGCCTACCAGCGCTTCTACGACGACGAACTTGCAGCCCTTCCAGCTGTCGAGCGCCTGACCTCGACGCTGGTGATGAAGAACCTGAAAACAAACATCGGCCCGCCTGTCTAGGAAGTCTTCACCCCAGGCGACAGCCTCTCCTGGCCGCAGGCGGGTTGGTCAGCTTGCTGGGCTCACGTGAACGATGATGACCTGCTGGTCTTTGGAACCGTCAAAGCGGAGGTCGTAGTTAACTTCCAGCCCTGTGCTGGTGCCGGACGTCAGGGAGTAGTCGCTCTTTGAGCCGGTGTCCTTGCTGGTGGACTCAATCCAGCGCTCGGCATCAGAGGAGTCGATCCCGTACTTTTCCACGCCGTCGCGGATGAGGGTGCTGAGGCCCTCGAATGAATCCGCAGTGAGGAAGTAAGTGACCTCACTGAAGTCGGGCCTCGCATCGGTGGTCTTGAACCGGATGCGGTCTGTCTGAGCGCTGATCTCGCCGCTGGGTGCCGCGATGGTCAGGTTGATCTTGCCCGAGTCCTGTGTGTTGATCTCCGGACCATAGCTGTCCGGGGAGACACGCACTGCCGATTTCTGGAGTGACCCGCTGCTCATGTCCAAACGGGCTTGTTTGTCCGTTCTGATCCGGTCAACGCCAGCAGCGTCCAGCGTGGAGAATTCCGAGGTGATCACTGTGCTCCCTTGTGAAGATGAAGATGAAGATGAGGATGATGTTTCCGGCGCCTGGGATGTTGGGACGGGCGTAGGCAACTGGCATGCGCTGGTGGTCATGACTCCCAGCCCCACCACTGTGGCCACCGCGAGCTTCTGTAAGTAGTTTGCCTGCAGCCTCACTGATGCACCTCCGCATCGAAGCCGTCCAGGAAGCGATCCATGATGCCGGGAATGTTGTTGGTGGGCCTGTATTGGTCTACGCGGTCATTGAAGTCCGAGCCGATGATGTCCCGGGCTTGCTGGGGGTCGTTCGCCAGGAGGTCCTGATAGGCCGGAAGGGTGTCCTGTTTGATAAGGGCCCACCGCTGGTCAGCGTCGGCGATATTGCCGTCAGGGAATCCAGTGGTGAAGTCGGTGCGGAACTGCGCGGGGTTATCCCAGTTGGTAAAGGGGATGTTCTCGGGCCCAGGGCTCTCCACACTGAACTCGTAGGGGAAGACCTCGGGGTAGCTCTTGGCTCCGGGGATGGACGGCTCGCCCGCCAGGGTGACCATGTAAGTTACCGCTTCCCCGCCAGGGTGGTTGCGCATGTTCGTGTAGTCGTCAGCGATGATTTCGTTTTGCTCGCGGTAGAGCAGGGCGGTGTTGCCTTCCTTAACCTGTGCCGGGTCACCGGAATCGATGTGCGCCCAGGCTTCTGCAGTTCCCGGGTCAATTGCACCGGAGTCGCGAAGGCGGTTGATTTCGTCGATGCCGCCGTTCATGTACGCCTGGTGCTGGCGTGCCTGGTCCAGGAAGATCTCTTTGTTCATGTCCAGCATGGACGTTTCATAGAACTTGATCTCGGCATCGGTCATGCCGGCGAGTTGCTCGATCTGGTCCAGCACCGGGATCGGGATGTCCGAGGCAGGGTTGTCGGCTATTTGCTGTGCCAGGTCACGCAGCATGGCCATGTCCTTGAAGCCACCGGCAAAGGATGGACCGATCATGTTCGCCATGCCGGCCCACTGCAGGTCCGGGTTGGACAGGAAGGCCTGTCCGTAGAAGTCGTAGACCTTCTTGATGGTTTCCCAGTTGTATTCAGTGCCCTTGCTGGTGTCCCACGTTGAGGGGTCGATGCCCATCTCCCGCATGGCCTGCTGGTTCCAGTAATCGCTGAGGAACTGTGAGTACTCCGGCGACTTCTTTTCAATGAGGCCGGAATCGGCGGCCGCATCCATCGCGGCCTTGGCTTCCTCGGGGTGTTCCAGTGCCCACTTCTTGAATTCATCGCTGCGGAGGTATTCGGACCGCTCCTGCGGCGTCATACCGCTGAGCAGGTCCGTTAGCTCCTGGCCGTTCCCGCCTGGCGAGCCGGATCCACCGGGACCACCACCACTGCCTCCGCCCGTGCTGGCGGAATCCTGTTCCTGGGCGTTCTTTAACAAGCTCTGGGAGGCGGCCTTGATTCCGGAAGCCGTACTTTGGAGAGCCCTCAAATGCGAGTTGCTCCATTCATGACGGAACCGGTCGCCGTCGTTGCCCCGCCACGGACTGTTGTTGATTGAACCCGAGAGCTGTTGTCCCAGATCCGTGAGTCGATCCGCATTGCGCGCCAGTTCCTTGGCCAACTGCCGCAGCTGTGCGACGTCTGCGCCGTAGAAGTTGCCCGCCACCATGCCCCCAAAGTTGTTTGCCGTTGATCTGACCCCCATCCTAGGCCGAGGCCAGAGCCCGGCACATGGGCACAACTGCCCTATGTGAATAACGTGAGTCGCTACTCCTGGAGCAGCCCTGTGGTCCGGTACGGAATGACTTCCCGCAGGAACATGCTGGTGGAGGTCCGCACGATTCCGGGGCATAGACGAATTTCCTCGGATACCCGGTACAGATCATCGGGGCTCTTGGCCACCACCCTGATGATGAGGTCCGTGTCTCCGGCAGGCGCGTGGCATTCGAGGACTTCGGGGATTTTCCTCAGGGCTGCGATTGCCTCGTTGAGATGGCTTTGGTCCAGTTCGGCGCTCACTGCGGCAGCAACGCCCCGTCCCAGGGCGGTGGGCAGGATGCGGCTGCTGTTGGGTCGCAGGGCGCCGGATGCCGTCATCCGCTCAAGGCGGGACTGCACCGTTCCGCGTGCGAGGTGCAGTTTCTGCGCCAAAACCATGATGGGGACCCGCGGATCGTCGTCCAGTGCGGCGAGGATTCGGCGGTCGGTGGCGTCGAGTTCCTGCAATGTGACCACTTCCTGACCAGGTTTTCGTATGGGACTAGTCAGATCGACCAGTCATCTCAATGTCTGTTGCACCTACTGTATGCCTACTGCTGAAATGGTGACAACGAAGCAGGACGAGGCTACCGCCGGACCCCGCAGGCACCAGGCACCCGGAACACCACCCGGAGCCCTGCATAGGTTTCCCGCAAGGAAGCAGCCGCTGATTGACTCTTGTTCACAGCATTGTCATTCTGCACTCGCCCGTCGTAGGGCAGCACAGTAAGAGCCCCTGAGCCACCGGATCGTTGCGGTGGCTGAGGGGCTCTTGTCTTGCCGGCACTCACGGCGCCGGCGAATAGGCTTGGAGCATGACTCCTGCTGGCCGCTTCGCCCCGAGCCCATCCGGCGAACTGCACGTCGGCAACTTGCGCACAGCCATCCTTGCCTGGCTGTTCGCAAAATCCAGCGGCCGTGATTTCCTGCTGCGGGTAGAGGACCTGGATCGTGCACGGGCCGGCGCCGAGGCGGAGCAGCTCCGCGATCTGGAGGCAATCGGCGTGAGGTGGGATGCCGCCGTCGTACGCCAGACTGAGCGCGCGGCGCTTTACAGCGACGCTATAGCCCGCCTCACCAGGGAAGGCCGTGCGTACGAATGCTTCTGTACACGGCGGGAAATCCAGGAGGCGCCGTCCGCTCCGCATGCACCGCAGGGCGCGTATCCGGGGACGTGCAGGCGGTTGTCCCACGCCGAACGTGAGATCCGGCGCGCCTCACGCCCGGCGTCGATCCGCTTGCGGTCGGACGTCATGGAGTGGGCTGTTGAGGACCAGTTGCACGGAACATTCGTGGGCATGGTGGACGACTTCGTGTTGCGCCGAAATGACGGCGTGACGGCCTACAACCTGGCGGTCGTGGTGGACGATGCTGCCCAGGGAATCGACCAGGTGGTGCGGGGCGACGACCTCCTCTCATCCACCCCGCGGCAGGCTTATCTGGCTGCCCTGCTCGGCCTGCCTGTCCCGGAATATGCCCACGTTCCGCTGGTGGTGAATCACGACGGCGTGAGGCTGGCAAAGCGCGACGGTGCCGTGACGCTGGGCGACCTCGCCGCCGCCGGAATTCCCGTGGATCGCGTGCGCGACCTGATCCTTGAATCGCTCCGGCTTCCTGCTGGTTCATTGCAGGACGCGCTCCCGGCATTCAACCCCCAAACGCTGCCAAACGGGCCGTGGGTGTGGATAACGCCCCGGGCCTGAAGGTCCTGACCCCGTAGGCTGTCTGGATGCATTCACAGGTGATCGCCCCAGGTTTTGAACCCGTAGCTGAGCTCTTTGGCCGTTTCCTCGAACAGGATCCGGACTACTCCGCGCAAGTAGCGGCGTACCATCGTGGCGTCAAAGTGCTGGACCTGAGCGGCGGGCCGCACATCCGCCCGGATTCGGTGACGGGTGTCTTTTCCTGTTCCAAAGGCATGGCTGGGCTTGTCATGGCGTTGCTGGTGCAGGACGGCGAGCTGGACCTTGACGCCGAGGTGGTCAAGTATTGGCCCGAATTTGGCGTCGAGGGCAAAGCCTCGATCACTGTCGCGCAGCTCCTGTCCCATCAGGCCGGGCTCTTGGGTGTGGACGGTGGCCTGACCCTTGAGGAGGTCAACAACTCGGAGCTCGCGGCCGTGAAGCTCGCCAAACTGGCGCCGCTGTGGAAGCCGGGTGCGGCGTTTGGCTATCACGCGCTGACCATTGGCATCTTCATGGAAGAGCTGTGCCGGCGCATCACAGGTTCTACGCTGCAGGAGGTCTTCGAGCAGCGAATCCGAGCAGTCACCGGCGCCCACTTCTACCTCGGTCTGCCCCAGTCCGAAGAGGGCCGCTTTGCGTCCTTCCGCTGGGCAGCCGATCCCTCGTGGCCCTGGGTGGATCCTGCCGGTCATTTCGGGCTGGCGGCCAACGCCGCGGTGGGCGACATCCTGGACTTGCCGAACATTCGTGAAGTCCGCGCGGCAGGCCTGAGCTCGGCCGCAGGCGTGGCGAGTGCGGAAGGAATGGCGAGGATCTATGCGGCGGCGCTGACCGGGCTGGCCGGCGACGGTGCTGGATCAGCGGTCGGCGGGCAGGACGCCGTCGGGCCGCTGCTGACCGAGGAGACAATTCGTGCGATGACCAGTGAGCAGGTGTTCGGGATCGACCGCGTTTTCGGGGAGACCGGCTGCTTCGCCACTGTTTTCATGAAGTCGCACAGCCGCATGCCGTTCGGCAGTTACCGCGCGTTCGGGCACGACGGCGCCAGCGCGTCGTTGGGGTTCGCGGACCCCGTGTACGAACTCGGCTTCGGGTACGTGCCGCAGCAGGCGGAGCCCGGGGGAGTGGGCTGCCGCAACTTCCAGCTGAGTTCAGCGGTTCGGGAGGTTATCGCGGGCCTCGCGTCCTAGCTGTGCAAGGCTGCCTGCGAGGCGTGCGTCGCCTGGGCGGCAGGAACCCCTGTGGCCATGCCTGCCCATAGGGTGTCGGTGGTGGCGGCAACCACGGCGTCCACCGTCGTCCCCTCCAAATGGTCTCCAGCCGCAAGCAGTGCTGCTCCGTGAAGGCTTACGAAGCAGACCATGGCCAGGGTCTCGGGGTCACCTGCCGCCAACACGCCGGCGTTCTGGGCTTCGGTGATCATGGCCCGGGCCACGTGAATCCCTTGTTCGCCCGTGCTTCGCAGCTCGGCGCTGGAGTCCGGATGGTGCTTGGTGGAGTACATCACCGTGAGGAGGGCAGGGTGGGCCACGGCGAAATCGACGTACGCCTTCCCGACGCTGAAGAACTTGCCGCGGAGCTCCTCACCTGACTGGGCGGCGTTCGCGATGAGGCTGTTCATTGATTCAAAGCCGGTCAGCGCCAAAGCATCGATCAGGGCTTGCTTATCGCGGAAGTGTTTGGCGGGTGCGCCATGGCTGACGTTCACGTCCCGGGCGAGCTGCCGCAAAGACAGGCCTTCCACGCCCACTTCTTCGATGGTCTCCATGGCACGCTCCAACAGTGCCTCGCGGAGTTTGCCGTGGTGGTAGGGCTGCTCGGTCATGGGATCAGTCTAAGCCAATGTAGTCATTGACAACAAAGTAGACACTGCCTACCATGTTGTCAGTGACTACATGAGTCTCACCTCCCACCGATTGGATTCGCCATGACGATGACCTACTCAGGCACCACCGCTCTTATCACCGGAGCAAGCTCCGGCCTGGGCGCCGAATTTGCGGGCCAATTCGCTGCACGGGGCTCCAACCTCGTGTTGGTGGCGCGGCGCGTTGATCGCCTGGAAGAGTTGGCCCAGGAACTGCGTTCCAAGCACGGAGTCACGGTGACGGTGGTACCTATGGACCTGGGCCGCCCTGGCGTTGGCAGTGAACTCTTCGAGGAGGTCGCTGGCCTCGGAATCACCGTGGAAACGCTCATCAACAACGCTGGCTTCGGCACGCATTCGCCCTTTGTGGAGGAGGACCCGGACACGGTTGCGTCTGAGATTTCCTTGAACGTGGCCGCCCTGGTGGACATCACGCGGGCGTTCCTTCCGGATATGCTCTCCTCCGGCAAGGGTGCGCTGGTGAACGTTGCCAGCACCGCCGCCTTCCAGCCCATCCCCGGAATGGCCGTGTACGGGGCTACCAAGGCTTTCGTCCTGAGCTTCACCGAAGCTGTGGCCCACGAGACCAAAGACTCCGGGCTCAATGTCCTGGCCCTCTGCCCCGGGGCCACCCGCACTGAGTTCTTCGACGTCCTTGGCGGCGACTCCGCGGCCGTGGGCAAGATGCAGACCTCTGGCCAGGTTGTGGGAACGGCCATCAAAGCACTTGATCGCAAGGACACCCCCGGCAGCGTGGTCTCCGGTTGGGTCAACCGCGTCGCTGCAGGCTTCGCGCAGCGCCTGCCCAGAGCCGTCACCGTTGCCATCGCTGCTCGCGCAGTTCAGGACTGGTAGGACTGGCGGACCGGTCAGGACGGGCAGTCCGGTGTTTCGGGTCCCGGAACAGCGGATAGCCTGAAGGTGAGGACCGATCCCCGCCGGTCCCTCTTCAAGCCGGAGGCCAGCATGACCGAACCACGCTTCACCGTAGAGACAGCCCAGGTCCTGGCCGAAGTGGCTCACAACCGCCAGAAGGACAAACTCAAGCGTCCCTACAGGGAGCATGTTCTGGCGGTGGGGGATGCCCTGGCCGATTTTGATGAGGACATCCAGATCGCCGGATACCTTCACGACATCGCCGAGGACACCCCCATCACCCGTCAGGCTCTGCTGGACATGGGGGTTTCAGAGCGGGCAGTGGACATTATTGAGCGCGTCACCCGCCGCTTCCACGACGACCCGGATGATTACGACGCCGGCATCCGTTACGTTGCGGAGGATCACGACGCCACGTTGGTGAAGATCGCGGACAACGCCCACAACTCATTGCCCGAACGTGTCCGGGCGCTCGCCGAGAAGTGGCCGGACAAGCCTCCGGCCACGCGCTACGCCGATGCCCGCCCGGTGCTGTACGCAGCTGTTCCGCGCGAAGAGGTCCGGATGATCCTGGAGCGGATCAACCCCTATCTGCTCGCTGCGTTGGACGAGATCGTTCCCGAGTAGCCTTTGGTGCCCCCAGCTTGTCTTCAGCCGCCCGTTGTGAGGCCTGTTTTGCGTGCTTGACGTGGGATTTGGGGCGCAGAGTGGGCCCCGCAACGGGAGGGGGCTGAGTTGTGAGGCCTGTTTTGCGTGCTTGACGTGGGATTTGGGGCGCAGAGTGGGCCCCGCAACGGGAGTGGGCTGAGTTGTGGGGCCTGTTTTGCGTGTTTGACGTGGGATTTGGGGCGCAGAGTGGGCCCCGCAACGCAGGCGGAGTCAGCCCGCGGCAGCTTCGAGCCGCCGAAGCGCAGCCGCCCGGCCCTTGTGCCCTCGGCGCTCGTCGTACGCGATGGACAAGCCCAGGACCACCATCATTTCCAGCATGCACAGGGGTACCGAAGCGCCCGCCGAAGCCATGGCGATGCTTCCCGCCAGGGCCACAACCACCAGCGTGGTGCTCCAGAGGAGTTCGCGGTCCCTCCCGAGCATGATGCTGTAGAGCGTCGTCAGGGACACTTTGAAAAGGATGATCGGCAAGGCAATCGAGGCCACTGCGGAGGCCGCCGGGATGTGAGCCTCGTGATCGATGAAGTAGGCGGCGACATGGAGCCCGGCACCCGTCGCCGCGATGGCAGCGAAGATGAAGATGTGTCCGTAGCCAAACACCCACGAGCGGTGCCTCTGGAAGTGGAGGGCGGGTCCTGAAGGCAGGATGAAGTAGATCCACCACATGGCGAAGGCCAACCCTGTGCCGCTGAGCCCAACCAACGCGGCATCCATGGTCCAGCCGTGCAAGGCAACGATCGCGCGCAGGGTCTCAATGGCTCCGATCAAGCACTCGCCGAGAGCAATGATTGCCAGAAGTCCGTACCGTTCGGCGATGTGGTGCGCGTGCCACGGGGTGCGGATTTTCCTTTCTGCGAAGTATGGTGCTGCCATTTCCATGACGAACAGCGGCGTTGCGATGAGGAACGTCGTGAGGACGCTTGCATCGATCAAGAGGACCGCTACCCAGCCGATCTGCACCACGGAAACGTACTTTGCGTAGCGCAGGCACGTCTCACGGCGTTCAGGATCCTGCCGGGCGGCCCGCAGCCATTGGAAGATCAGGGCCACCCGCATCACGATGTAGCCCAGCACCATGGTGACGTTGTCCACGTGCTTGCCCTCGATGATCGAGTGGAACATCGGCTCAATGCCCATGGCCAGAACCAGGACACCCACCATCTGCACCATGGTGACTACCCTGAACACCCAATCGTCGGTGTCGTAGGCGCTGGCGAACCAAGTGAAGTTGATCCAGGCCCAGATCACGGCGAACATGGCGAAAGCGAAGGCGAGGAGCCCGGGCCAGAAGTGGGCTTCTGCCACGGCATGGGCGAACTGGTTACCGGCAACACCGAAGGCTATGACGAAGGTCAGGTCGAAGAACAGCTCAAGGGGCGTGGCAGTGCGGTGCTTCTCGTGGGGGTCGCGACCGCCCATGCGGGAAAGCGCATGGCGAAGTGGATTGGTGGACATGGCACAAAGATTACCGGTGCCTCCGCCTCCACGCCGAGATCGCGGAAATGCGTCAAGACCCTGGAAAGTTCCGACGATCTAATGCTGTCATGTCATAAGACGTGGGCAGCATATCCACCAGGCAAGCTATACGAGAGCTACGCATCACGCCGTCGCTGCGCTGGCTGGTTCTGCGGCGCGATGTATTTGATCAACCAGTTTCCACACGTCGCTCGAGGGGTTCCCGCCGGGGCTGCCGTTGCGGTCGTGCATAACAGCCAACCGCATGGCCCGAGAACGAGCGTCCCCACGGCCAGAGCGAATCGCTGAGCAGTCCGGTAGGTTTTTGTCGTAGCGCGGAAGGTGCGTGCGCACCTTTGCCGGTAGGTCACGAGTTTCGATGTAAGCCGAATGATCGCTGAAATGCAGGAGGATCCAAAGCTCAAAACATGGGTTAGATACCGCGATGGCGACATCAGCCTTCTGCGCTTCAACACGAGCCGCTTCAAGCGTCTTGTGGTCATCGACATCAAAGACGCACCATACTTCGTCAAATCTTAGGAACTCATCTTTAAAGCGTTTAGCATCACGTTGCGCTTCCAGTTTCCTTTGAGTCGCCCCACGTACGAGCTTGAGCGGATCGGATGAAGGACTATCAACTTTCAATTCTACCAGTGCGCCACGAATCTCATCCCTGATGTCATTGAAATAGTCTGACTCAGTGGCCTCACCCTCGCAGTAGATTAGAAATCGCTTCTTGCTTGCACGGGTAGGTTTTCTTCGATCCAACTGGCGATCTCTAGCCAGATTCTTTTTAGCGGCCATTGTCAGTGGACTCCACTGCTTGGGCGAACATTTCGAGGCCGCGTCGCGAAACTATGGGAACGCCGCCGTACCGACCTTGCAAGTAGCCCCGCTCGATATTCTCCAATTTGCGAGGGCTAAAATCGGTTAAGGGAAATAGGCTGGACGCGCCGGATCTACCTTTTTCCACGAACCAAATCTGATCTCGTTCGAGGAGTGGTTCATCGGAGGCCAACATTCCCAACACTGAGGTGTCATGGCTCGTAAATACTAACTGCGCTTCCTTCTTGTTCATCTCGGCATCTTGGAAGATGCGAATAACCTCTGTTACCAGTCGCGGGTGAAGGCTAGTGTCAATCTCATCTACAAAAAGTGTATGGCCATTACGGAGTGCATGGAGGATTGGTCCCAAAAGAGCAAGTAGAGCTTTTGTGCCGGTCGATTCATTTGTAAAAGGTAGCCTCTTCGATGCGCCGGGTTCCTCGCAAGTATGTTCCAACTCAAAGTCGCGCTGAATTCCGAATTCCGCATCAGAAATGGACTTTGGATCAAAATTGTCAGGATCAACTGCTTCCAATATCCGCAAAAACTGTGTTTTCTGCTCATCATTCATTTGGCGTTCGCGAATGTTGATACCTGAGATTCCGAGGTCTGCGGCCTGTAGAAACCGCAGGACAATGTCGGTGAGATTGGAGTCTTTACGTAAAGACTCCAATGTGTACTTCAATCTAGATGGAAGATTGGCCGGATCGGCAAACTTGAGCTTGTCTGAAATCCATCGCGCAATGGGGGAAAGTTGGTCATGATCAAAGCTGTGGGCAGCGGATAAGAAGAGAGAGTTCTTCCGGGTAAAGCTGGCGGTGATTCGGTTCTGGCCTTGGAGGGAATCGCCGAAGTAGTACTCCTCATTGTCCTGCGACTGCCGTTCGAAAAGCACTCGACGTCGCCCCCGAGGGTATGCGTAGAGCCACTCAGAGGTAATTTCATCACGTGTCGCCGCGAAGCCGTACTGGTACCTGGTCGAGTCGAGTAAGATCTCCACTTCAAAACGTGACGGGACAGTGAGCGTCTCGTCGTTGAATGCGAACGGGGAAAGGGGAACCCCTCCGTCTGGATCCCAATTCTGCTGAGACCTGCGAACCGCCCGGCTCATAAATTGGATACCGGATAGAATGTTCGACTTGCCAGCAGCATTGGCCCCGTAGATGCCAGCTAATTTGCTGATGTGATTGTGCTTGCCGTCCGCGTCAGTGTCGGCGATGTTCTTGGACTTGCCGCCAGAGCGCACCAAGGTGAGCTCCTGCTCGGCGTCTATGGAACGGTGGTTTTCAACTCTTGCAGCGAGCAGCATGGCCTCTCCAACCTAGTGATCAGGTGATCTAAGGCCCATATTTGCATATTTTCTGCAAAAGGGCACGCTAGGTCGCTCGAAGGGTGGTGTCTGAACGTAGTTGCATGCCGATTTGCTACCCTTTCCGGCGATCTGACACTGTTCCGGCGAACTCGCGGAGGGGAACCCTACACACGCCCCAGAACGTCGATGTCTTCGAGGAAGTCCTGGTGCACCTCGGGACTGACGGTGGTCCGCGTGTCTCCAATTGCGTCGAGGTAGTCCTGCGTGACCGGCCCCTTGCGCCCGTTGGACGCGAGACCTGAGCCGTCGTCGTCGTACACGGCTTTTTCCAAAGCCCGCTGGGAGGCGCTGCGGGCGGCGAACTCGATGTCCGCGGGTGAGAAGCCCTCGGTCCGTTCCACCAGCTGGGCAATATCAACGGAGTCCACCACTGTTGCAGGGATGAATCGCTGCCACATGGCTTCGCGGGCATGGACGTCCGGGAGGCCGATAGGAATGACGTAATCAAACCGGCCGTGGCGCAGGAACGCGGTGTCCAGCGCGCGGATGAAGTTGGTGGCGCACACCAGCAATCGGCCGGGTTGTTCGCGGAAGGCCGGGATGATCTTGAGGAGCTCGTTGGTGACGCCCTGCAACGGTGACGGCGGATCACCGGCACGCTGGGACGCGATCTCCTCCACTTCGTCGATGAACACTACGGCGTGTTCCAGCTCGGCGATTTCCAGGAATGTCTCGCGCAGCGCACCCGCCAGGCCCTTGGGATCGGCGGCCAGGCGCGACGGGAATACCTCAACGAACGGCCACTCCAAGCGGGAAGCGATGGCCTTGGCGAACGTGGTCTTGCCCGTGCCCGGAGGGCCGAAAAGCACCACGGCCCGGGGTGGAACCACGCCGTATTCGTCGGCGAGGTCTGCCTCTGCCAGGGGGAGTACCAGGCGACGTTCCAGGAGTTCCTTCTCGCGGCGCATGCCCGCCACGTTCTCCCAGAGATCGCGGGCAAGGATGCGCCCGCCGAGCAGCCCCAAGGCTCCGAGTTCCTGCCTTTGCACCGGGATGGTCCGCTCGAAGTAGCGCAGGTTCTTCTTCACCACGAATCCGCGGCCCAGGAACGCTTCCACCCGCGTTTCCGTTTCCGGCATGAGCGCGGAGAGTTTGTTGAGTCCGTGCGGGGCCATACGGTTCTCGACGGCGGACAACAGCGAGGTGCCAATGCCGCGGCCGCGGAACTCGGTGAGGGTGGCCAGGAAGACGATCCAGCCTTGGTCGTGCGCGGCGCGTCCGACGGCGGCGCCCACCACCTGCTCACCCTGCACCGCCACCACCGCATGGTCCTTTTCGCAGGACGCCAGGACCTCCGACAACGCGTACACAGGCTCCACGCCGTCTGCCTTGAGTGACTCCCAGAGGTGCAGGATGCCGTCCAAATCGGACGAGTGAAAGTCCCTGATGCGCCAGTTGCTCATGGCTGTATCTCCTGAGTCTGCTAAGTGAGTCGCCGTTGATCTCTTGGAGTTGAGCATAGGCGAAGCACCGCTGCAGGAGGTTGCGGGCCCGTTGCGTTACGAAACCGCGGTTGCGCGCAGCCCTTCCCTACTGAGCGGATCCCTACTGAACAGGCCGCAACCGCAATCCCTGCATGCCGCCATCCACCGCCAGGGAGGTTCCCGACGTCGAGCCCGACAAAGGGCTCGCCAAGTACGCGACGGCGCCGGCCACCTCCACCGGATCCACCATGCGGCCGTGCGGTTGGCGGGCGTTGAGGGCCGCACGATCGCCGGCAGGATCGGCGGCAGAGTCCAGCAGGCGGCCTACCCACGGAGTGTCCACGGTGCCGGGGTTGACGCAGTTCACACGGATGCCCTCGCGGACGTGATCCGCCGCCATGGCGAGCGTCAGTGACAGGACCGCGCCCTTGGACGCCGAGTAGAGCGCCCGTTGCGGGAGTCCAGCCGTCGCGGCGATGGAACAGGTGTTCACGATCGCGGCGGCGGGGGACTCGCGCAGGTACGGCAGGGCCGCCCGGCTCACCCGGGCGATTCCCACCACGTTGACGTTGAGCACGCGCAGCCATTCGTCATCATCATTGGCGGCAATGTCACCTTGCGCGCCGATGCCGGCGTTGTTGATCACGATGTCCAACCGGCCGAATTGCTTCGCAACGTTTTCGACGGCGGCACGCACCGAGGCGTCATCGGCCACGTTGCATGTCACGCCGAAGTACGGACTGGTTTCAGGTGCGAGGTCGAGGACCGCCACCTGCGCGCCCCCGGCGGCGAGGCGGTCCGCGATGGCAGCCCCGATCCCGGAGGCTCCGCCGGTCACCAGTGCTGCGAGGCCATCGAACTCGTTACCCACCGAGGTTGCCACGGGGCTCAGGCGGTGGTGCCGGCGAAGGAAGCGGCGTGTGCTGCACCAGCGGCGGAGCCGGCCTGTGCGCGGAAGTACTCCTGGCGCTGGCGTCCCAAGCCGTCGATCTCCAGTTCCACAACGTCCCCTGGTTGGATAAACGGGAAACGGCCGGACATTGCCACGCCCTCGGGGGTGCCGGTGATGATCACATCGCCTGGTTCCAGGAGCATGTACTGGCTGAGGTGGTGGACGATCGTGGCGGGGTCGAAGATCATGTCCGAGGTATTGGAATCCTGGCGTGGTTCGCCATTGACCAGGGTCTGGAGGCGCAGGCTGCCGGCGTCGACGTCGGCAGCGGGAACCAGCCACGGGCCCAGGGGAGTGGAGCCGGGGAGGGACTTACCCTTGGTCCACTGACCGGCCGCGCCGGGGATTTGGTACTCACGCTCGGAGAGGTCGTTGGCCACTGCGTAGCCGGCGATGCATGCTTCGGCCTCGGAGAGGGAAGAAAGGTATGACGCTTCCCGGCCGATCACGATGGCCAGTTCCACTTCCCAGTCGTACTTTTCCGACGACGGCGGGATGGGGGCGGCGTCGAACGGACCAGTGATCGTATTGCTTGGCTTCAAGAAGACCACCGGAACCTCGGGCGGCGTTGCCCCGGATTCGGCGGCGTGGGCCGTGTAGTTGAGGCCAATGGCCACCACGGCTCCGGGGCGGGCCACGGGGGCGCCGACGCGAAGTCCCGCGGCGGAGATTTCCGGAAGTTCCCCGTTGTTCAGGGCTTCACGCGTGCGTTCGATGCCGTCCGAGGCGAGAAAACCGCCGTCGATGTCGTTGGTCAGGGCCGTAAGGCTGAAGTACTTCTCGGTGCCGTCGGCGTCCTGGGCAATGACGGCCGGTTGTTCGTTTCCGGCTGTTCCCAGCCTGGCGAATTTCAAGGTCATGGCTTCCTCCGTGCGTTCGGGACTAACATCCGAGCTCTAGTGTGCTGTTTTCACCCATAATACGGAAATGTGACCCATTGACAAGGCAGACATCGGATGTTTAGGCTCAGTGAAGAATCGTGAAGCACTTCAGGAGCCCCATGAGCACCATTACCGCAGTGGATACGTTCGATATCCGCTTTCCCACATCCCTTGAACTGGACGGCTCGGATGCCATGAATCCGGACCCCGACTACTCCGCCGCCTACCTGATCATTCGCACCGACGCGGGCGACCACCTTGAGGGCCACGGCTTCGTGTTCACTATCGGGCGGGGCAACGAGGTGGAAGCTGCAGCAATCAATGCCCTCCGGGACCACATCCTGGGGGCCGACGTTGAGGAGCTGCTCAATGACATGGGCGCCACCTGGAAACTGTTGGCCCACGATTCCCAACTTCGCTGGCTCGGACCGGAGAAAGGCGTCATGCACATGGCCATCGGTGCCGTGGTGAATGCCTTATGGGACCTGAAAGCCAAACGCGCGGGACTGCCACTCTGGGAATTGCTGGCTGGAATGAGCCCGGAAGAGCTCGTGGCACTGGTGGACTTCCGCTACCTCACGGACGCGCTCACCCCCGCCGAAGCGTTGGAGATACTCCGTGCCGCCGTGCCGGGCAGGGAAGCGCGCAAAGCCGCCCTTCGCGCTGAAGGCTACCCCGCATACACCACGACGCCGGGCTGGCTGGGTTACAGCGACCAGAAACTGACGCGGCTGGCCAAGGAAGCCGTGGCTGACGGATTCGCCCAGATCAAGCTCAAGGTCGGCGCGTCCCTGGAGGACGACATCCGCCGCGTGCGGGCAGCCCGTGAAGCCGTGGGCCCCGATATCAAAATCGCAGTAGACGCCAACCAGCGCTGGGACGTCCAGGACGCCATCGACTGGATGGCCCACCTGGCCCCCTACGACATTGCCTGGATCGAGGAACCCACCAGCCCGGACGATATTTTGGGTCATGCCGCCATAGCCCGGGGAGTGGCGCCGATTCCGGTGGCAACGGGAGAGCACGTCCAGAACCGGGTGGTGTTCAAGCAAATGCTCCAGGCCGGCTCGCTCGAGGTCCTGCAGATCGACGCAGCCCGGGTGGCCGGAGTGAACGAGAACATTGCCATCCTCCTGCTCGCAGCCAAGTTCGGCGTGAGGGTGTGTCCGCACGCCGGCGGGGTGGGCCTTTGCGAAGCTGTGCAGCACCTGTCCATGTTCGACTACCTTGCCGTATCAGGGACCAAGGAAGGCAGGACCATCGAGTTCGTGGACCACCTCCACGAGCACTTCATCACACCCGTAGTGGTCCACAGCGGCGCGTACTGGCCGCCGTCGGCTCCTGGAGCCGGCAACCAAATGCTCCATGAAACACTGACCGCTTACAGCTTTCCGGACGGCCCGGTATGGAAGGAAACCCGTTGATCCAGCACGCACCGTGGTTCGAAGAAGCACGCTTTGGCATGTTCATTCACTGGGGCCTGTACGCTCTCCCGGCACGCCATGAGTGGGTGATGAACATTGAAGAGACCACGGTGGAGGAGTACGCCAAGTACTTTCAGCGCTTCGATCCCGATCTCTACGACCCCCGGGAATGGGCCCGCGCCGCCCGCCAGGCAGGCATGAAGTACGTGGTCCTCACCACCAAGCATCATGACGGCTTCTGCCTGTGGGATTCAGCCCTGACGGAGTACAAGGCCACCAACACGCCCGCCGGCCGGGACCTGATCACGCCATATGTGGAAGCGCTCAAAGCGGAGGGGCTGAAAGTTGGCTTCTATCACTCGCTCATCGACTGGCACCATCCCCACTTCACCGTTGACGGGGTACACCCTCAACGGAACGCGGCCGACGTCGAAAGCTTGAACAGCGGGCGGGATATGGCCCTCTACCGTGACTACCTGCACGGCCAGGTGCGCGAGCTCCTAAGCAACTACGGCACCATCGACTACCTGTTCTTCGACTTCTCCTACGCAGGAACCAGCATCACGGAATTCTGGGGCGGGAAGGGCCGCGACGACTGGAACTCCAAAGAATTGCTGGCGATGGTGCGGGAGCTCCAGCCCGGGATAGTGGTCAACGATCGCCTGGACATCCCGGGAGACCTGGTGACGCCTGAGCAATACCAACCTACCGAGCCCATGATGCTCGACGGCGTCCCCGTCACCTGGGAGGCCTGCCAGACCCTGAACGGGAGCTGGGGTTATGACAGGGACAACGTGAACTACAAGTCCGTGGACCTGCTCATCCGTATGCTCATTGACGGTGTTTCCAATGGCGGCAACCTGCTGCTCAACGTGGGACCCACCGGCCGTGGCAGCATCGACCCGCGTGCCCTGGCTTCCCTGGAAGGGATCGGCGCCTGGATGAAGCTGCATTCCCGCGCCATTTACGGTGCCGGCGCCTCACGGTTTACGGCACCGGCCGACTGCCGCTACACCCAGCGCGGCGACAGGCTGTATGTGCACCTCTTTGCCTGGCCATTCGAGTACATCCACCTCCCGGACCTGGCCGGGAAGGTTGAGTACGCGCAGCTGCTGAACGATGCATCCGAGGTGTTCCTCAAGGAAGTCGATCCGAACCAACAGGCATTCAACACCGTGCCCGGGGGCCAACCGCCAGGAACCCTGACCATCAAGCTCCCGGTGCAGCGGCCGGACGTCGCCGTACCCGTGCTGGAACTGTTCCTGAAACCGGAGGCCGCGAATGGCTGAAAGCATCGCCCTGCACACCCGGCTCAAACCCGGAACCGAGGAGGAGTACGCTGACGCCCACGCGCACATACCGCACGAACTGGTGGCGGCGCTCAAGGAAGCCGGCGTGCATAACTGGCGGATCTGGCGCAGCGGACTGGACCTCTTCCACGTGGTGGACGTTGAGGACTACCATGCCATGCGCCACGCGCTCGCAGATCACCCGGCCAACGTGCCGTGGCAGGCCAGAATGGCTGAACTCCTGGAGGTCCAGGACGATTACTCGGGGGAGGACAACGGTATCCGGAAGGTATGGGAACTGCCATGAACTCACTGGACCTCGGCAAACTCGGCTTCGGCGGAGCGGGAATCGGGAACCTGTACAGGGCCATTCCGGACGGCGAAGCCCTCGCGACAGTCCTTGCTGCCTGGGATGCGGGCATACGCTACTTCGACACCGCCCCCCACTACGGACTCGGGCTGTCTGAGCAGAGGCTGGGCGCCGTGCTCCGGGACAAGCCGAGGGATCAGTTCATCATCTCCACCAAAGTGGGCCGGCTGTTGGAACCCAACGATTCCGGTGGCCGGGACCCGGAAGGTTTCGATGTCCCAGCCACCAGCCGACGCGTATGGGACTTTTCCGAGGCAGGCATCCGGCGGAGCATCGAGGACTCCCTGGAACGGTTGGGACTGGATCACGTGGACATCGCCTACCTCCACGATCCAGACGTCCACGATCTCCACGCCGGAATCACCCAAGCCCTGCCGGTCCTTGAAAAGCTCAGGTCCGAAGGTGTGGTCACGGCAATAGGCGTTGGCACCAACTCGGCCGAGGCAGCCCTTGAATGCGTCCAAGCCGCAGACCTGGACCTCGTGATGCTCGCCGGTCGCTACACCCTGCTGGAGCAGCCCGGCGTTCCGCTGCTTGACCGCTGCAGGGCGCGCAGCACCGGCGTCGTGAGTGTGGGTGCCTTCAACTCAGGGCTCCTGGCCCTGCCTGATGTCCCCGATGATGCGCCCTACAACTACGAACGCGCGCCGCAGGCGTTGGTAGAGCGGGCGCGTCAGCTGGCGGCTGTCTGCCGCGACTACGGCGTGGAGCTTCCGACGGCGGCCCTCCAGTTTCCGATGCGGCATCCGGCCGTGGTGAACGTGACTGCCGGGGCAACTTCTCCTGAGCAGGTAGCCATGAACGCGGCCAGAATGGACGCTTCTGTGCCGGATGAACTGTGGGATGCGTTGGAGGCCGCCGGGCGTGATTGATTCGCACTTGCACTTGTGGAGCCTGGACACCTTCGTCCCCGGCGGTGAACGGCCCTATTCGTGGCTTGGCCCTCAGCACGGACCGCTTTTCCGGAGCTTTGGCGCGGATGAAGCGCGTGAGGCGTTGGACGCCGCTGGTGTCAGGGGTGCCGTGCTGGTCCAGGCCGACGACACCCTGGCCGATACCCAGAGCATGCTGGCCGTCGCGGCACAGAATCCCTGGGTGCTGGGCGTGGTGGGCTGGATCCGCTTGGACTCACCAGCGGACGCCAGGAAGCAGTTGGCCCGTTTCGCCGCCCATCCCGCGTTCAAGGGCGTCCGGCATCTGGTGCACGACGATCCGCGGGCCGGTTTCCTGGACCTTCCTGCCGTTCGGGAATCGTTGGCTCTGCTGGCGCGGCAGGGCTTCCCCTTCGATGTCCCGGATGCGTTCCCGCGTCACCTCGGCTCCGTGGTCCGGCTGGCGCGGGACCTTCCGGAACTGACCGTGGTCCTTGATCATCTTGGCAAGCCACCGCGTGGCGATGCTGCAGCCATGGAGTCATGGCGAACTGACGTCCGGGCCCTCGGGCGTGAGCCCAACGCGGTGGCCAAGCTCTCCGGATTCCACCTGCCGGGGGTTGAGTACACCGCGGACTCGTTGCGGCCCTTGTTCGAATCAGCGTTGAAAGCTTTTGGACCCCGGCGTTTGATGATCGGCGGCGACTGGCCTGTCAGTACCTTGGGGGCTCCATACGGCCGGACGCTGGATGTGTTGCTTGAACTGCTTTCCTCTTTGGAACCTTCGGAGCAGGATGACGTGCTGGAGGGTACAGCGATCCGCACTTATGGGCTGGCGGCCGCTCCTCTCGCCGGGGGCTAGAGAGCCTGGCGCAGTTTGGAGCGCCCGGCGCAGCCTAGAGAGCCTGGCGCAGTTTGGAGCGCCCGGCGCAGCCTAGAGAGCCTGGCGCAGCCAGTTCTCGACGCCACTGATGTGCACGGTCACCAAGGCCCGCACCAGCTCGGCATCGCCGCGTTCCAAGGCGTCCGCGATTGCGTGGTGCTCGGCCAAGGTGTGTGCCACGGCCTTTTCCTGGGTTAAGCCCCGCCATATCCGTGCCCGGACGGTGCTGCTGGACAGGGCCTCCAGAAGGCTGCCGAGATAGTCGTTTCCTGCGGCTTCGGTGATGATGCTGTGGAACTCGAGGTCATGGGCCACCAGTTCCTCGACGTCCGTGTTCTCGTCAATGCCATCCATGGTGCTCCGGAGGGCAAGGAGCTCGTCCGGGGTAATTTTTCCTGCGGCCAGATGGGCCGTGGCGGGTTCCAGGATTCGTCGGACCTCAAAGAGTTCCAAAATGGAGCGGTCCTGGTGCAGATCCACCACGAACGCCACAGCCTCATTGAGGAGTTTGGCGTCGAGGCTGGTCACGTACGTTCCATCGCCGCGGCGGACGTCCAGCACGCGGATCAGTTCCAAGGCTTTCACAGCTTCACGCAACGAACTCCGGGAAAGGCCCAGCCGTTCGCTCAGTTCCTTTTCCGGCGGAAGTCGATCGCCGGCCTTGAGTTCCCCGCGGATCAGCATGTCTTTGATCTTGCTGATCGCCTCGTCTGTGACAGCCATGGACCAATAGTAGCCACGAATGATCCGATGTCTGTTTCTGTCGCGTCCCAACCCAATTGAGTCGCAGTTCGGGCCGTTTTCAGCGCTGGGAACGGCCTGAACTGCGACTCGGTTGGGGGCGTTAACTTACGACGGCGGCACCTGGGTTCCGCTGATACGGAACCCGGGTGCCGCCGTCGTAAATCAGCGGTTGTTACTTGTCGCCGCCCGGCAACGGCCGGTTGGCTATGACAGGGGCGCTGCCGGTGTAGCCATCGCGGGTGGCAGCAAGCTCATGGATTTGCTTGCGGCACAGGAACCAGCCCCAGACCATGAGTCCGCAGGCAACCGCGGTAACCAGCATGGTGAGCGGCGATTCGATGAACACCATGATCAGGACGCCTGCGAGGAAGATCAGGGACAACCAACCTGTGTAGGGTGCGCCGAAGAGTCGGAAGGACGGCCGTTTCACCCAGCCCTTGTCCGACCATCGCTTCAGCTGCATCTGGCACAGGACAATGGTGGCCCACGTGACGATGATGCCCACCGAAGCGACGTTCAGGACGATCTCGAAAGCATCGGACGGAACCAGGTAGTTCAGCGGTACGCCGAGCAGGGAGACGCCTGCCGTGATGGCGATGCCGCCATACGGGACACCCGCCTTGTTCATGCGCTGCGCGAACTTGGGGGCGGAACCCGCCACGGACATGGAGCGGAGAATGCGGCCGGTGGAGTAGAGGCCGGCGTTCAAGGACGAAAGGGCCGCGGTGAGGACAACCAGGTTCATGATGACGTCTACGCCCTCAACACCGATGGATCCGAAGAACGTCACGAAGGGGCTGACGCCCTTCTCGTACGAGGTGTAGGGGAGCAGCAGTGCCAGCAGGATGACCGAGCCAACGTAGAAGACTGCGATGCGGAAGACCACGGAGTTGATGGCCTTGGGCATGATCTTCTCAGGGTTGGGGGTTTCGCCGGCCGCAGTGCCCACCAGTTCGATCGAGGCGTACGCAAACAGCACGCCTTGCATCAGAATGATCATCGGCAGGATGCCGTTCGGGAAGACGCCGCCGTTGTCCGAGATGAGGCTGAAGCCGACTTCCTGGCCATCAACCGGGGTGCCGAAGATGACGAAGTAGGTGCCAACCAAGAGGAAGGCCACCAGCGCGGCCACCTTGATCAACGCGAACCAGAACTCCATTTCGCCGAAGACCTTCACCGAGACCAGGTTCAGGCTCAGCACCACCACCAGGGCAATAAGGGCCCATGCCCACTGCGGGACTGCGCCCATCCAGGGAATGTATTTGCCGAAGAAGTTCATGTAGAGCGCGGCCGCCGTGATGTCCACAATGGTGGTGGTGGCCCAGTTGATCCAGTAGAACCAGCCCGAGACGAAGGCCGCCTTCTCGCCGTAGAACTCACGGGCATAGGAAACAAACGATCCCGACGACGGACGGTGCAGAACGAGCTCGCCAAGTGCGCGGAGGATCAGGAAGGCAAAAAAGCCACAGACTGCGTAGGCAATCACGAGGGACGGGCCAGCTGCATTGAGCCGACCGCCGGCGCCCAGGAACAAGCCGGTGCCGATTGCGCCACCGATCGCGATCATCTGGATCTGCCGGGGCTTGAGGTCCTTGTGGTAGCCGGCGTCCTCCTTGTGGAGGGCCTTTTCGCTGGCGTGCGCTTGGGCCGGGACCGTGTGGTCCGTGATGGGATTGGTCATTGGAATCCTTAGTGGTGTCCTGTTGGGGGCGTCCTGGTCGAGGCCGGTGGGGGTTCCGGGCTCGCCGAACAGCGCCTCGTGGGGGTATGCCTCATCGGGCGGGGCGGCTGGCTGCAGCCGCGGGGCTTATGGGCCAGTTTCGGCCTATTTGCTCAGATTTGCCAGACGTTCAGGGCTGAGAAGTTCCTCGAGCTGGGCTGCGGTCAGCAGGCCGTGCTCCAGAACAAGTTCTGCCACACCCTTCCCCGTTGCCAGCGCTTCCTGTGCGATAGCGGTGGCGGAGGCGTAACCGATATGGGGGTTCAATGCCGTGACGAGACCGATCGACTGCTCCACGGTAAGCCGTAGCCGTTCGGTGTTTGCGGTGATGCCCCGGACGCAGCGTGCCGTAAGGGTGCGGCACGCTGCTTCCAGGTGGGAGATGCTCTTGTGCAGGCTGTGCACAATGATCGGTTCGAAGGCGTTCAGCTGAAGCTGGCCTGCCTCCGCGGCCATGGTGACGGTGACATCGTTGCCGATGACTTCATACGCCACCTGGCTGACCACTTCCGGGATCACCGGGTTGATCTTGCCGGGCATGATCGACGAACCGGACTGGACGGCCGGAAGGTTGATCTCGCCCAAACCTGCGCGCGGTCCGGAAGACAGCAGACGGAGGTCATTGCAAATTTTGGAGAGCTTCACAGCCACGCGCTTCAGCACACCGGACAGGTGCACGAAGGCGCCAACATCCTGGGTGGCCTCAATGAGGTCGGCGGCAGTGAGCAGGGGAAGGCCGGTGATGTCGGCCAAATGACGGCAAGCAGCATCGGCGTAGCCAACCGGGGCGTTCAGGCCCGTGCCGATTGCCGTGGCGCCGAGGTTGATCTCGTGGATCAGCATGTGCGACTCATCCAGGCGGGCGCGGTCCTCGCCGATGGTGACGGCGTATCCGCCAAACTCCTGTCCCAGCGTCATGGGAACAGCGTCCTGCAACTGGGTCCGGCCCATCTTCACGACGGTCCGGAACTCGCGGCCCTTCTCTGCGAAAGCCACCTCGAGTTCCTCGAGTGCTTCCAAGAGCTCCTTTACGGAGAAGATCGTGGCGAGGTTCACCGCCGTCGGGTAGACGTCGTTGGTGGACTGGCTCAGGTTCACGTGGTCATTCGGGTGCAGCTTGGCGTAGTCGCCCTTGGGGTGGCCCAGGATTTCCAGAGCACGGTTGGCGATGACTTCATTGGCGTTCATGTTGGAGCTGGTGCCGGCACCGCCCTGGATGACATCCACCATGAACTGGTCCTGGAGCATGCCATCCATGACGTCCTGGCATGCCTGCTCGATGGCTCCGGCGCGCTCAGCATCAAGGAGGCCGAGCTCGTGGTTGGTCCGGGCGGCTGCCTGCTTCACGGCGGCCAAACCCCTGACGAGGTGCTTGTTGGTGGAGAGCGGCTGCCCGGTGATGGGGAAGTTCTCGATTGCGCGGAGGGTATGGACGCCCCAGTAGGCATCCGCGGGGACGTCGCGGTCACCCAGGAGGTCGTGTTCGGAACGGAGGGGGATCGCCTGATCGACGGTGGTCATAGCTGTCCTTGGTTTAGTTGCTGAAAATTTGGGCTGCGCGGAGTTCGCCGACCGGAAGGCCGCCACCCAGCACGGGTGGGCTCTGCAGGGTGTCCAAGCTGCCGCCGTCGACGTCCAGGCTGCGAAGTACCTCAAGCGTGATGGGCATGCGGGCGCGATCCCCGCCGTCGGAAATCTTCACGGCGACGCCCGTGCCGTCCGGTAGCCCCACCAGCTGGAGGCCTTCGAAGCCGTCCTTGGCGAGCAAGCCGGGAACAGCCCGCATCAAGGCGGTGACGTCGCGGCCTTCGCCGGCCACCATCTCCGGATAACGGCGCATAGCGTGGGCAACTTTGCCCTCATCGGTGCTTTCGCCGGCGGCCGCGAGACGGCCATAAGCGCGGGCCATGCCATGCAGCGAATGCGCGAAGAGCGGGGTCCCGCAGCCATCGGTGCTTACTGCGGCGGCTTCCTCGCCGGTCAGTTCCGTGATGGTGTCCCGGACCAGAACCTGCAGCGGGTGCTCAGGGTGCAAATACCCCTCCACAGGCCAGCCGTTGATGACGCAAACGGCGGTCATGGAAGCGTGTTTGCCGGAACAATTCTGCGCGATCTGGGTGGGGCCGTTGCCGGTGCGTAGCCATTCTTCGCGTTCCTTCACGCCATAGGGGAGGTCCGTGCTGTTGCCCAAGGCCGCTTCACTGAGGCCGTGCAGCTTCAGGATTTCGGTGGCGCCGTCACGGTGCATCTGAGCGCCGGAATGGCTGGCGGCCGTGAGGGCGAGGAGGTTTTGGGGGAGGCCCAGGCCCGCCTTGAGCAGGGCTACAGCCTGCAATGGCTTCAGGCTTGAGCGTGGGTACATCGGCGCGTCCGGTGCGCCGGCCTCGACGGCAGTGCTGCCGTCTTTGTGGAGGGCGATCAGCGATCCGTAGTGGATGCTCTCCACCAAACCGTCGCGGGTTACCTCGACGAGCGGGACGTGGTGGGGCGTTGTGGCCTGGGGTGTGGCCGGTGCTTCGGGGGCAGGCATGGTGTCCTTTGGGGGTGTCATTTGTTGAGGATCGTGTCCAGGGCAACGCTGACGGCCTGCAGGTGGGCTGCCATCGCTTTGCTTGCGGCCTCTGAGTCGCCCGCTTCGATCGCGTTGAGCACGGCGACGTGTTCGTCATCCGAGCGGTGCTGCCGGTCCGCGACGAGGTTCAGGGTTTCAGACTGGTGGGCCAGTGCCTCACGGATATCGGACACGACGCTGGCGAACACGCGGTTTCCACTGGCTCTGGCGACGGCGGAATGGAAGCTTGCGTCAAGGTTCACCCACGCTTCGGGATCGTTCTCGCTGAGCATTTCCTGGACGATGTCCTTGAGGTGTTCCAGCTCCTCATCGGTCCTTCGTTGGGCGGCGAGGCCGGCGGCGGGAATCTCGATGTGTGGACGGGCCTCGTTGAGATCCCGCGCGCTGTACTGGCCCAAGGTAAGGTCATTAGCAACCTTGTTGGCCACAATGAACGTGCCCTTGCCGGTTTTGGTCATGGTGAGGCCCAAGGTGTTGCAGGATCTTAGCGCTTCCCGGATGACGGAGCGGCTCACGCCGTACTGTGCCGCGAGCGTCGCTTCGGAGCTCAGCTTGGTGCCAACGTCGAACTGACCGCCCTCGATGGCTCGCCGAAGTGCCGCAAAGACCGCCTCAGCTGCGGAAATGCGTGCAATGGGCGTATGCGCAGCGGTGTTGCCCGGGAATTCGGGCTGTCCGGCTGTCCGGCTGTCTGACAGGTTCACGCTTTGAATATGGCACGGGTCACAAGGGGCTGTCAACGCTGAAAGAGTCGCTTCACGGTTTGGTGTCCTGGGCTGTTCACGCACAATGGACCATGCTCTTCACCAAAAAGTCCCTCACCCTGGACGGATTCACCGGTTTCCGTGCGTTGGATGACCTCGATCCCATGCGAATTCCCCAGGGACGAGGCATCTTCGTGGTTCTCCGTCCCGCAGATTTCGAGCCTGTCTTCCTCAACAAGAGCACTGCCGGCACCTTCAAGAAGAAGGACCCCTCCCTCACGCGTGAAGCCCTGCAAGCCGAGTGGGTTGCGGATGCTTCTGTGCTCTACCTCGGCAAGGCCAGCGCCGGCAGCCAAGGCAACCGGGGGCTCCGCAAGCAAATTCAGGAGCTCTTGGACTACGGCCGTGGGCGGCCCACCGTGGTGTGGGATGCCCGGCTCATCTGGCAACTGCGCGATGCCCTGGACTTGGTGATTGCGTGGAAGGAACTCCCGGCCTCCGAGGTCAATGCTGCCGAGGCCGCGTACCACGCAGAGTTCGTTTCAGCCTTCGGGCGCCTTCCGTTCGCCAACCTCGTCCAGGCGCGCTCCAAGCGGTAACAAGCGACGCACGATGGCGGAAGGTGAGTTGCGTCGTCGGCCTGCCGTCCGCCGCGCATCCGGCGCATAATGTCATCCATGACGGCCCGCGACCCCATTGGAAGCAAACCGGACGGACCCCGAATCACTGTGGAGGTGCCCGTACTTCGCGTGGGTGCCGGATCCTCGGACTACGAGGGACTTGGTCGATTTGCCGACTCCCTTCGCAAGCCGCAGGGATTACACATGACCCTGCTGCATGTGGGCATTCTGGACGACCTCGCCGCCGACATTACCGCGTGGACCAAAGGACTTTCGACGCCGGAGAAGACACTTCCGGAGATCGCCAGTTGGTTGACGGAGTTGCCGGTGTTGCAGGGCTTTTTGGGAAAATCGGACAAACTGATCCCTCTGGGTGGTGGACGCCTGAGGGGACTCCACGTGGAAGTGCCACAGGAAGTGCACGACTACCAGGCGCTCCTTGTTCAGGGGCTCCATGTCCTTCTCGACGAGCTGGGCCTCGACAACATTGAAGACTTCATCCTGAGTTCGCCGGCCCTTGGCTACAGGTCGCCGCGGTGGCTGCCTCACATCGCCGTCGGCAGAGCACGATCCCGACACGAGCCGGCTATGGAGATCGCCCCCGTGGCTATCGAGTTCGGCGACTCGCGCATCCGGAACCGGGAGGCGTTGCCCTTGCCGTAGTCCTGCGTTGCACCGATAGACGCAAGGTAATTTCTACAGCCGGTAAAATAGGGGGTGTCTCCCGTTTTCTACCTGAGGACTTCCATGCAGCCCCGCACTCTGTTCCGAACCGTTGCTTTCGCTGAGGCCGTGACATGGACCCTGTTGTTGGTCGGGCTGTTCCTTAAGTACGTCACACGCACCACCGACGTCGGTGTGAGCATTGCCGGGGGAATCCACGGCTTCGTGTTCCTTTGCTACGCCGCCACGGCTGCGTTCACGTGGATCAACCAGAAATGGGCCGCGCCCACTGGCCTGCTGGCAATTGCCTCGGCGGTGATTCCGTACGCCACCATCCCCATGGAGAAGTCGCTCGATCGGCGCGGACTTCTCGCAGGCGGGTGGCGCTTGGCAGCTGGTGGAGACTCCCCCAAGGGTGGATTCGAGAAAGCCCAGGCCTGGGTCTTGCGCAATCCGATCCTCGCCGTGGTTGTCACTCTTGTTGCCGTTGGTGCCGTGTTCAGCTTCCTGCTGTTCATGGGCCCTCCAGGTACTTGGTTCTCCTAGTTTCGGCAGGCGAAAAGCATCGGTTCTTCGGAACTGGTGCTTTTCTTCTTTTAAGGCGAAGGTTCCCCTGCTCTGGGGGCCGCTGCCACCTACTTTGCGTCGTGGGTGGCCTCGACGCGCCGCCTGGTTTGGGTGTGTCGATGGGAGGTGGTGATCGAAGTGGGTGGTGGCGGTACGTGGCGCCTTCTGTCTATCTGGTCTCGGCTCCGGGGCAGCCCCAAGAGTTGGGGTTTTGTTCGCAGGTGTCGGCGACGAGTGCTTTTTCTGTTTTCCAGACGTGAATGGTTTTGGCGGGTGTGGTGATGTCCAGGGTGCCGTTGATGGGTAGTGGTGGGCCGTTGTTGACGGAGTAGGTGCCGGTGTAGCTGGTGGTGGCGGCGGCTTGGTAGTTGCCGGTTTCTGTGTAGCTGTGGCTGGTGCGGGTCGCGTTGGTGAGCCATTCGGTCTCGGGGATGGGGTAGCCGGTTGTTGGTGCGGGGCCGAGGGTGGCGCCGTCGCCGAAGGTGTAGCTGTGGCTGGTGGGTGTTGCGGTGAGGTGGACGGTTTGGCCGAGGATGGTGAGGTTGAAGGCTTGTTCGGTGGCGGTGGTGTAGAAGTTGGTGGGTCCGCCTTTGAGGGTGTGGGGGAAGGGTTGGGCTTCCAACGTGCCGGGGTTGACGGGTAGTTGGCGGAAGTCGTTGAGGATCCGGGCGGCGATGTCGGCCAGGACGTTCCCGGGTTCGGGGTCGTAGAGGCAGGTAGGTCCACTGACTGCTGGGTAGTTGCTCCACTCGGGATCAGTAATAGCCTTTGGAGCCTGCTTCCAGATCACAGGGGTGCCTTCCTCTCCGCCGGGGGTCTTCGCTGGACACTCCATGGTCAGGCAGCCCTTGTCCGGAGTGTCCGAGCCACCTGAGCGGCAATGAACGTCGGCCATATACTGGAAGGGATCTTCCGGTGAAGACGATCCATCCAGCTTGGACGCTGGCCTCCCGGTGACTGGATCGATGACGAACTCGGCGCCGATGAAGATAGACCTATCTGTGAATCCGGTTCCTGGACTTGGCGTTGTCCTGGCCCAGGAAACCATGGGACTGAGGGTTGCCGAGGCAATCAAGATTCCCAAGGCTATGACCTTGGCCGAGGTGGACGTCATCTAAGTACACCGAGGTCCGTCGTAGACCAAGACCCATCCTTATAAATTCCAAAGAAGGCCGCCGCATCGTTCGTTGCAGCCGTATTCTCTCGACCAGTTGAACCATCCGGGTTCATGTAGACGATCTGCTGTTGAAGCACTTGGACTTTTGCACGTTGCGGTGTCGAGGATGTCTCCCAGAGAACTTCGATGACCGGTGTTTGATACAGTCCGCCAATCAGCCACCGGCCCTCGGTGTAGTTAGTAGCGACACCGCTTAGGAGGTCCGCGCAAAGTCGACAACTATTGCTGGATGACTCCTTGGTTTTGGAGACATCACCAGTTTCGTACGCGTAGCTCAGTTGCTGGAACCAGTACCCAATAAACGCCTCCAGCCCCGCCTTCGAGTTCTCCTTCGCGAGCTCGGGCATCACGGGCACCGGCACGTTCTGGGCTTTGCCCTTCGCATCGGCGGGCTTGTAAACGAGCGACGCGGTGGGGCTTGGAGAAGCAGCAGATGCCGTAACGCTCGAGGTGGGTGACGCCGTCGTCGAGCCTGTAACGGAGGGTGAGCCGCCAAGTACGGAGCCACCCTGACAAGCGCTCAGAAGGAGCACGAGGGCCGCCGACCAGATCACCGTTCGCGCACGTAAGGACGGAAAAGAGGCAGGCGAATGGCATGGCATGACGGGCTCCCCAGCAGCTGTTTGACGGTGTGGCGGCCAGTCTAAGCAGTTGGCGGGCGTGGAATCATGTCGGAAATTCCTGCCTGTGGACAACCCACGAGGATGCTCATGGATCAAGCAATGAATTCTGCTGGATCATCCAAACCCGGCATCCATGAAAACCCTGGGATTCCGCGGTTGTGCTCGAATGCAAGAGGCGATGATCCAGCAGAAATGCGCGGTACGCCCGAAACCCGGCAGGCAACTACCCCCGCAGCTTCTCCATATCCCTGCGGTCCTTCTTGGTGGGCCGGCCGGCGCCGCGGTCACGTTGTGGAAGCCCCAGCTTGGGGGCGACGGGGCGCGGGGGCGTGTGGTCAGTGAAACAGTGTGAAGCGGCTTCGGCTCCCACACGCTTGGCAATCAGGCGCCGCACCTCGAGGATCCGTTCCCAGCCGGATTCACGCACCCGAATGGTGTCGCCGATGATCACGCTTTGTGAAGCTTTCACGGGGTTGCCGTTGATACGGATGTGCCCTGCCCGGCAGGCAGCCGTAGCGGCGGAACGGGTCTTGTAGGCCCGGATCGCCCACAACCAGGCGTCCACCCTTACATTCGCGGGGGATGACGACGGAATACTCATGATTCGAACGAGTCTAACCGGGGCAGAGCAGGCTGGCGAGAACGCCGGAATGCTTCGAGAACGCGGGGTAGCCGCCGAGATCGCCGGAAAATTCCGGCGATCATGCACCCTTCCGGCGAACTCGCCGAGGCAAGCGAACTCGGCGAGGCAAGCGAACTCGGCGAGGCAAACTAAAGACCTACCGCACCGTCACCTCAACCACCTGCGCCATGTTGTTCCCGATCCCCTGGTAGTTCCACACCTGTTCAGTGGGCTGGAGCGCGCCGGAGGTATCCATCGCGCGGCACCGGAGAACATGCTCACCGGGGCTCGCCACCCACACCATCGACCATGAGCGCCAGGCAAAGTCACCAAGAGCGGGCTCGAGGTGCGCCGGCATCCACTCGCCGTCGATCCCCACTTCCACGCGCTCCACGTCGCCGTGCCCTGACCATGCCCGTCCGTGCAGCATCACCGGGCCTGACTCCACGATCCGGCGTCGGGTGAAGAACTCAGGGATCCCCGGCGGCACCATCAGGGAGCGGACGCGGATATGTGTCACGGGCAAGCCGGGACCATCGGGACCCTGCAGGTAGTGGTAGGCAACGGACTGCTGCCATCCCATGAACCGCGACGTCACCGCTTCGATCGAGGTCAGCCATTTCACGCTGGCCATGCCGTACCACCCCGGCACCAGCAGCCGCAGCGGGAACCCATGCTGCAGCGGCAACGGATTGCCGTTCATGGCGTATACCAGCATGACTTCGGGGTGCATCACCTCAGCGACGGTCAGGCTGCGTGCGTACGGCTCTTCTACGCCGCCCTGGATGCCGTTGTCGGCACCGGTAAAGACAAGTTCGACGGCGTCACTCGCCAAACCGGCTTCCTCCAGAAGAGGCGCCAAGGGGGTTCCGGTCCATTCGGCTGTGCCCACTGCCCCCAGAACCCACGGTTGGCTGAGTGGCCGTGGTTCCAGGAGGGAGCGTCCGTTGCCCGCGCATTCAAGGGTGACGGGCATGGTGACAGCGGGCCGGGCTTTGATGTCTTCAAGCCTCAGTTCCAAGCTGTTCTCAACAGCCCCGCCCAGCCTGAGCCGCCACGAATCAGCGGAAACATGGGGGATGTCGAAGTGGATTAGCAGGTAATGCAGCCCGGCAGGCGTGATGTCGTCGTGCAGGGCCTCCAAGGGCATGGAATGGTTCCGCCCGGACAGTTGCAGTTCTTCATGGGTCAGGGGACCTTCGGTCGGCTGCCCGGGGGTGGCGGCTTTTGCTGCCCTTTGCTTGACGTGGTGTTTGGACATGGGACGGCGGCGTTCTACTGGAAGCTAAACACTGCGGAGTGCCGCAGCACTTAGGACAAGGATCACGCCGCGGCCGAACCTGCGTCAATACCTCGTTGTGGGGCCCGCTCTGCGCGCCAAACCAGGCGCAAGGGGCGTAGAGGAGGCCTCACAACGCAAGGCAATTACCGTCGTCGCAGTTCCGGGTACTCAAGGTGCGGGGCAACCGTGCCGGCGTCGCGCTCCAGGAAGTTAACCGCGGGGGCAACGATGTCATCGATTTCGTCGAGGATGGCCTCGCTCAGCACCACATCCGCGGCCTTCAGATAGTCGGTGAGGTGCTCCTCGGTGCGCGGCCCGATGACCACGCTGGTCACTGCCGGGTGGTTCAAGGCAAAGGCGACGGCCAGCTGGATAAGCGTCAGTCCGTGGCGTGCCGCCAGCTGCGCAAGGGCGTCGGCGGCGTGCAGCTTGCCCTGGTTGAAGGGCGCGTTGACGTCGAATCGGCCCGGAACAGCTGCCGACCGCGAACTTTCGGGCTGACCGGCGCCGATGCGGTAACCGCCGGCCAGCCAGCCGCCGTCGAGCGGTCCGTAGCTCAAAACCCCGACGCCGTACTGCTGGGTGATGGGGAAAACGTCGCGTTCGTTGGCGCGCACCAGCAGGGAATAGGGAACCTGGTCCACCACGGGCGGCGTGAGGTGGTTGGTGTTGGCGATCCACTGGGCCTCAACAAGCTGGGCCGGGCTGAACACGGAGGTTCCGTAGTAGAGAATCTTGCCCTGCCGGATGAGGTCGTTGAGCGCGGTGATGGTCTCAAGGAGATCGGTGTTGTAGTCCGGACGGTGCGCTTGGTAGAGGTCGATCCTGTCCGTGTTCAGCCTACGCAAGCTGTCCTCCACAGCCCGGACAATCCAGCGTCGGGAGTTGCCGGCGTGTGCAGGGTTGGAACCCATCTGGCCGTGGAACTTTGTTGCCAGGAAAACGTCGTCGCGCCGGCTGTGGATGGCCTGGCCAACCACGGTCTCAGCTTCGCCCTGGGAGTAGATGTCTGCGGTGTCAACGCTGGTGATCCCGGCGTCGAGGGCGGCCTTGATGATGCGGATGCTCTCGGCCGGGCCCGTGGGTGCGGCGCCGGTGCCGAAATTCAGGGTGCCCAGCGTGAGGGGGCTGATCAGGGCGCCAGTGCGTCCAAGCGTTCGTAGCTCGTTGAGGCTCATGTCGGCTTCCTGTGGTGGGACAGTGCTGATGTCCAGGCCTGAGTCGATGGCCGTGGATGTTCAATCGAGGCTACACACGGCCGCCGGAGGCATAAACGCAAGAGGTAGAACTTCTTCGTTTTTCGTCTTGCGAAGTAATGGAACAGGCCTTACTTCGCGATATTTCTTGACACGCAGCAACACAAATGTCTTGCGGATCAACAAATATTGCCGTTCCCGGAAGCAGGTGAATCATGGGAAAGGAACTCAAGCAACGCACGAAGGGGACAGCGGAATGACACAGACCACAGTGGAAGAAACGGCGGCCATCAAGGCGGCATTTGCGCAGTTCCCGTCCGGAGTTGCCGCCTTCAGCGCGATGGTGGACTTCACGCCGGAAGCTTTGGTGGCATCTTCCTTCACGGTGGGCGTATCACTGGAGCCACCGCTGGTGATGTTCGCGGTGCAGAACTCCTCCACCACCTGGCCTAAGCTCCGCCAGGCGCGGCGGCTGGGTGTCTCGGTCCTGGCCGAGGGGCAGGAAGGTGCGGCACTTCAGTTGGCATCGAAGACCCGCGATCGCTTTGCCGGACTGGATACCAGCGTCAGCGACTCAGGCGCAGTACTGATCGACGGCGCCGTGCTGGGTTTCGAATGCGAAGTTGTGTCGGAAACGCCCGCAGGGGACCACGCGATTGTGGTGCTGGAGGTCAAAGCGACCAGCATCAACCTCGAGTCCAAGCCGCTGATCTACCATGGCGCGGCCTTCCGGCAACTGGCCGCCTAGGAAGCAGAGGCCGGACCGGCAACTACGAGTTGCGGCTGGCGCTGCTCAGCGAACCTTTACGGATCGGGCTCGGAGCTTTTCCATTCTTGGAATTGCCCGGGCCAGATTTCTTTGCCCCGTTCCCGTTCGAAGAACTCTTGGTTTCGGCGGGTTTTGCCTGGCCGTTGTCCGGCCTTTTGCCCGGGGCATCGGGGTGCTTGGGGTTGGGGGTCTTACCGTTGGGCGATGGTGCGGGATCGTCAAGGTCGCGGACTGTCACCTTGATGGCCGGCGGCTGCCCGGCCTGGGCGCGGGCGGCTGCGCGTTCGTCTGCCTGGGCAACTGCATCCGCCCAGTCTTTTGCGAGAACGGGCGGTTCCTTGGCAGCTGCCACAACAATGGGGTGGTGCGCGGTCTGGTGTTCCACGGCGGACTTGACCTCTGCCGGCTTGGGCAGGTTCCGGGGGTCCACCTTCGCCTTCCACGCACCGTTCCTGACGGCGGCCGACGCACCCGAGAGTCGTCGTCGAACATCACCAAGGAGGTCCCGCTGAGGGGCCGAGGGAGCGGAAGGTACGGGCGGCGCAGGCTGCGAAGAGGCAGGCTGCGAAAGGGCAGATTCAGCTGTGCTCGGAAGGGCAGCTGCTGTGGGAGCCTGCACCTGTGCAACGGAATCCGTGTGAGTGAGACCGTCCAGCGGCGATTCAGTAGCTTGTGAAGTCTCGACGCCGCCGGTCACCGGAACAGGTACGCGCGCCGGCCGCGGGGGCAACTGCACAATGGGAGTGGTTTCCTTCTTGGGGAAAATTCCGACCATGGCCAGCAGCACTATGGACAACAGTCGCCCAACTCCGGCCACCACCAGGGTGATGATGATGATCAACCCGAGACCCAGGAACATCAGGACAGCAAGCCCCAGCGTTCCCAAATACGTCAGGTTGATGGCGAGTGTTGTCGGATCCTCCACGTAGCCTCCCCTGGCTGTCGTTTTGTGATGCGCGCATTGCCCACCCAGCTTGCGTATCTAGCCTAAGGTCCAACACCGACGGAATCACGCCCCGGCCCACACTCTGGCGGGGTTGTTTCGAAGCTGTTATATCGCGTGGGAAAATATGTTGCCCAGCTCTCATTTACAGCCTCAGATTGGGACCCCGTGACCCTCCATCCTGACCGACTCCGCAACGGCCTGTGCCCCTGCCTCTCCGGGGAGCAGTACGGCGATTGCTGCGGCCGCTTCCACAGCGGCGAAGCCGATGCCCCCACTGCCGAGCAACTGATGCGCTCCCGCTATTCGGCCTTCGTGGTCCTGGACCCCGGCTACCTCCTGCGCACCTGGCACCCGTCCACCCGGCCGGACTCCATGGAACTGGATCCGGACATGCAGTGGCGCAGGCTGGACATCGTTTCCACCACCAACGGCGGACCTTTGGACACGGCAGGCACCGTTGAATTCGCCGCCCACTACAGGCTCGACGGCGATCGCGGCGTTCAGCGCGAACTCAGCCGCTTTGTGCGGGAAGACAAACGCTGGTTCTACGTGGACGGGGATGTTCGCTGAGCGCGCTCCTTCCCACTTGCCTCCAACTTTCCGGCCACGATTGAGTAAATTCCGCTGACACACGTGTGGTCCTCACGCTGTTCTCGGGACTAACCGGGAGGGAACGCTGCGGAAGCCCTCACCGATACTTGCGGTGCAGGTTTTCCTTGGTTGACGCGCCAGGGGAGGCGTCGCCGATCCAGGGCCCGGTTCCTTCCGACTGATCCAGGACGCCGGCCTCCAGCCAGGCGTAGTCGCCGGCGAGAACCTTGCGCGAGAGGTCGTGATCGCCGTCGTCAGTATTCCTCCACAGCTGGTCGAAGTATTCATCCACCCGCACGCGCGCCTGCTCGCAGAACGCCTCAGCCAGCTCAAAGGCGGCGGCGCCCTGTTCGGGGTGCTTGCGGAGCAGCATTTCAGCCCGGGAGCAGCAGGCCGCCATGGCAAACAGCTCGGCCCCAATGTCCACGATCCTGCCAAGGAACGCCTGCTTGTGCTCCAGCTTGGCCTGCCACCTCCCCATGCCGTAGAACGTTTGCCGGGCAAGCCGCCGCGACGATCGTTCAACGAACCGCAACTGCTTCGCCAAGCGGCCGAATTCCGCGTAGGAACGCGGGTCCATCCCTGCTCCCGCAACCAGCTTGGGCAACCATCGGGCATAGAAGCCTGAGGCCCCGACGGCGGCCCTCGCCTTGTCCTGCAGGCTCGCGTCCGCTGAGGCGAGGTCGCCCGCGGCGGCAAGGTGTGCGTCAACCGCTTCACGGGCGATCAGGAGTTTCATGATCTCGCTGGAACCTTCGAAGATCCGGTTGATGCGGAGGTCCCGGAGGAGTTGCTCGGCCGGCACTGCCCGTTCGCCCCTGGCTTCCAGTGAGTCGGCGGTCTCGAAGCCCCGGCCACCACGGATCTGCACGAGTTCGTCGGCGATCCGGCAGCTCAGTTCCGTGGACCACAGCTTGGCCAGCGCGGCTTCGATCCGAATGTCCTTCAGCCCGGCGTCGGCCATCTCGGCGGACAGTTCAAACACTGCCTCCAAGGCAAAGGTGGTTGCTGCGATGAACGCGATCTTCTTGCCAACGGCCTCGTGTTTGCCCACGGGGCGTCCCCACTGGGTGCGGGCGTTGGACCATTCGCGGGAGATCTTCAGGCTCCACTTTCCCGCGGCCACGCAGAGGCCTGGAATGGAGAGCCGCCCCGTGTTCAGGGTGGTGAGGGCAATCTTGAGCCCCTGGCCTTCACGGCCCAGCCGATTGGCGGCAGGCACCCGGACCTGGTGGAAACGGGTCACGCCGTTCTCAATCCCGCGCAGGCCCATGAAGGCGTTACGGTTCTCCACGGTGATGCCGGGGGAGTCCATCTCCACAACGAATGCGGAGATGCCGCCCTTGTGCTCGGTCCCATCGGCATCGGTATGTGCAGGGACCCTGGCCATGACCACCACGAGCTCGGCAATCACGCCGTTGGTAGTCCACAGTTTCACGCCGTCCAAAAGGTAAGAACCGCCGTCGTCGGACAGTACGGCAGTGGCGCCCATGCGCGCGGGGTCGCTGCCGACGTCGGGCTCTGTCAGGAGGAACGCGGTGATGGCGCCTGCGGCGCAGCGCGGGAGGTATTCCCGCTTCTGCTCCGGCGTGCCGAATTCCTTCACAGGTTCCGGGACGCCAATGGATTGGTGGGCGGAAATTAACGCACCGAGGCTCGGGTGGACTGATCCCAGCAGGGCCAGTGCGCGGCCGTAATAGACCAAGGAAAGGCCCAGGCCTCCGTAGTCGCGGGGGATCTTCATGCCGAAAACGCCGAGGTCGGCGAGCCCCTTGAGGTATTC
This sequence comes from Arthrobacter sp. yr096, assembly GCF_900108925.1. Taxonomy (NCBI): domain Bacteria; kingdom Bacillati; phylum Actinomycetota; class Actinomycetes; order Micrococcales; family Micrococcaceae; genus Arthrobacter; species Arthrobacter sp. yr096. The sequence continues at coordinate 213,355 of NZ_FNYI01000007.1, forward strand.
GTCGGGAATTTTGGCATCGCGTTCAATGATGCGGCCGGACATGGTTTTGGCGAAGGCCAGCAGCCGGGCCATGAATTCCTCGCCCCGCTCCACGTCCTCGGTTTTGGCTTGTGGCCAGGGGTGGATCAGGCTCAGGTCAAAGCTGCCCAGGTAGAGGCCCTTGGCGAAGCTGGGCCGGTTCCATTCGGTTTCGCGCGCGGCTTCGGCGACGGCGCGGGCTTCTTCTGCGGTGGCATTGACGCTTGCGGCGGCGAGACTGTTGTCAGTGGCGGACGTCATGGGAGAACTCCTCTAGCCGGTTGTGCCGGATGGAGCCAGGGTCCGCCTCGGGTGGGAACCCTTCAGCTGTCCCTCAATGCTACCCGCGGGTAGCTACCCGTGCCAGAGGAAATCTGCGGCTGGAATTCGGCCGGAATTTCCACTTGTCCAGCGTGGTGAACCAAGCGGTCCCACGCAAAATTAATGCCGTGGACAAGTCCTCCAAGAACACCTTTGACGGCGTACCAGACCATGCCCATGGCGCCAATAAGAATGATGGTTGCCATTGCTGCAGCGGCGATAAAGGCCACCAATAATGCAGCAAAGACCAGTGTTCCAATAACAACGTAAGTGCCTGTTTCCAGCGCAGTAAAATCGAAATCCATGGTTCCCCCCGGAGCGACGGTGCGTGGGTCGGCGCGGCGTGGATGCGTCGATGATCTGACACTAGGGGCGGGGCTGCATTCCGGCCAGTGGAGAAACGCGTCGCGACTGCGTTGATATGGGATCGAAACCATACCGGTTGGTAGGTTACGAAATGGTTTCGACGGGGACGCTTCTGTACGCGCGACGCCGGTACTGCAGAAGCGCGCGACGCCGGTACTTCAGGGCCGTCCGACGCCCCCGCGACGCTCTGCGTTAACCTTGTACGGGGCAGTTTCCGCTGCCAGCCAGGTTTCGCAGCAGCTGAAGGAGAGTAGTTGTCCCGCTCAGCCATGTCCTCCGCGGATGCCATCAGCGCGAGGCTCCGTGACCTCGAACAGCTGACCAAGGGTCCGGCGTGGGCGTTGACCCGCTCGGCGCCGTGGGTGATCGCGGTGCTGCAGGCATCCTTCACCCGCACCCGGCCGCAGCTTCCGCTCGAAGAGTTCCACGCCGACGTCGATGCCTTCCTTGAGCAGCTCCGCCGCCAGGATCCGGCGCTGGGCGGCCAGCAGAACGGCAAGCTTTTTGGCGATGAATGGACCCGGAAGCAGTTCCTGACGCGTCGTAACCAGTCCGGGCAGATCGTCTACGAAGTCACGGAGCCCGCCGCGCGTGTGCTCGCGTTCCTGGACAGCCTTTCCAGCGAGCGTTCCACGCTGAATGGCTCGCGGCTCGGCACGTTGTTGGGCGATGTTGAGAAGCTCGCCAACGAGACCAACCCGGACCAGAGCGCACGCTTGGAAGCCCTTGAGGAGGAGATCCAGGAGCGACAGCAGCTGGTGGAGGACATCAGCTCGGGAGAGTTCGATGGCCTGCTTGACGACGAAGAAGCCGTGGAGGCTGCCGGCAACATTCTGGATCTCGCGGCCAGCCTGCCGGCGGACTACAAGAAAATGCGCGACCGCATCGAGGAACTGGTGGGCGAACTCCGCAACCAGATCATCGAAGAATCGCTGAGCAAGGGTGCCACCATGGCCCAGGTGTTGGAGGCCGACAAGCGGCTTCGTCAAAGCCCGGAGGGACGCACCTTCCGCTCCTTCACCGCATTCCTCGAAGATCCGCAACAGCAGCTCCGCTTCCGCTCTGCCATTGGCGAAGTGCTGAGCCGGCAGTTCGCCGACGACCTTTCCCATGAGGACCGCGAAACCCTGAAGAACCTCGTGGCCGAGTTGCGTTATCAGCACAGCCAGATCCAACGCATTTACGGGAAGCTCTCCGAGAGCTTGAACACGTATATCCAGAGCGATGATGTTCGGCAGTCGGTGAGCCTCCGGAAGGTCCTGGCCGAGGCGGAACAAGCCATCCGATCCTTGCCCTACGAACGTGACAGGCCTGGCCTGGTGCCAGGGCCTGTGTTGTACAACGCGGGGTTCGAGTCGCTGGCCATGGTCAAACTTTTCGACCCCGACGAATTCGCCACGCCTCCACGTCTGGCGGACCCTATCGCCTTCAGCGACTCCGACCGCGTGCGCTCCGCCCGCACCGGCAAAGCCAAACCCGCTGTTGTGCGGGCGGCCATGGCGGGATCTGCCACTTTGGGGGAGGCCTGGGAAAACCTGCCCACCGAGGAGCGGCACATCAACACGGTCCGGACCCTGCTGTCCATGGCATTGCAGTCAGGCGCTGCCTTTGACCGAGCCGCTTGGGAACACATCGACTTCGAACAAATCGACGGCAGCATCCGCACTGCGTACCTGCCCGTCGTCACGCTGAATGAGGATTCTGATGACTGAGGAAATCACGACGACGGATATCACCGAAGTGGACGAGGTCACCGGTGCGGATGACGCCACTGAAGCCAGCCACGCCGATCCGTTCCGGATCACGCCCCGGGACACCTTCGTGGACGGCGCTGCGCTGTTCCCTGGCGATACTGGTGTGCTCCCCATGAAGGTGCGGCACGCCCTGGTGAAGTTGCTCAAAGGGCCCTACATTGACGGGGGCCGCGACGAGAAACTGTGGACCACGCTTCTGGACAACCAACTGATCCTCCGCAGCCGCCTCTCCGAGCTGTTCCTCACCTTGCAGTTGGACCACGACCGCAAAATCGCCGTCCTCCGGCCCGTTGATCCTGAGATTATCGGCGCAAGCTCCCGCTCCAGCATTCTCCGTCAGCAGCGTGCTCTGAGCCGGGTGGAAACCATCGTGTTGCTCCGCCTGCGACTTCTGCTGGACCGACATGTCACGGCGCAGACTGACCCCACCATCACCCGCGAAGAAATCTCGGATCTCGTGGCCAACTACACCCCCGCCGGCCAGCAGGATGCCCTCCGCGATTCCGATGTGGTCACCCGCACCGTCACCAAACTCCTGGCCCGCCAACTCCTCCTCCCCACCCCGCTGGATGACAGCTACACCATCAGCAACGCCCTGCCGCTGGCCCTCCCCTTTGAAAACATCGGCGACATCCCAGCCCAAATAGAGGCCCTGATAGCCGTAGCAGCCGACGAATCAGGAACAGAGCCCCTCCTGGACTTGGACTCCCACTCGAACCAACCGACCCCCACCGGTGACGACCTCGACGACGACCCAGAAGGTGACGGGTCCCCTGAAGTGAGCGCCGACGTCGAGCGTTCTTCAGATGAAATCAGTGATGCCTCTGAAATCGGGAACGGCACGAGCGGCGATGCCGGAGACATGCGGCAGCATCCGTCTAAGCGAGGCACGAGCGAGCATGCAGAGCATGTGTCCGGTACCGCAGCGGACGGAACCAACGCTGAAGGGATCACAAAGTGACCATCGCAAGCATGCTCCCGCTCGGTGAGCTGACCAACCCCGGCCAGATGCGTTTGGCGTTGGTGCAGGTGGTCAACTGGGGCACGTTCCATGGCGCCCACACCATGCACGTGGACCGCAAGGGCACACTCCTTACGGGTAACTCGGGTGTCGGGAAGTCGACGCTCTTTGATGCGATGCTCCGTGTGTTCGATGCCCGCCCACGCTCGAACGAAGCCGCCGCCCAGCGTTCCGGCGGCGCTGTGGAGGACAAGAGGACCACGTTCACCTACATGCGCGGCAAGGTGGGTGATAAGGCGGTAGGGGAAAGCTCGGCGAGTGCCTTCCAGCGCCCGGGTGCCACGTGGTCCGCCGTCGCGCTGACGTTTGATAACGCGGCCGGCACGAAGGTGACGGTCTCGGCGCTGTTCGACCTGCCGAAGAACGGCACGGAGTCCAGTGTTGGGCGTTTCTATGTGATTGACAGCAAACCTTTGGACCTTGAAGCTATCGAGGGCATCGCGCAGAAGCGGTTCACCAAGGGCGCGCTGGAGTCAATCTTCCCGGACGGTCAGGTGTTCGACGTTCATAAGGCGTTCGCGGAGCGTTTCCGTAGGCTTCTTGGCATCAACTCGGACCAGGCGCTCCCGCTGCTTCGCGTGATCCAGGCGGGCAAGGGCTTGGGCGGCAGCGTGAACACGTTCTTCCGCGACCAGGTTCTTGATGCTCCCGCCACGTTGGCTGCCGCGGATGACGTGGTGGAAGAGTTCAGCAACTTGATGTCGATTCGTCAGCGGCTGGAGGATGTGCGGCAGCAGCGCGACCAGTTGGCTCCGGTTCCGGGACTGAACAAGGAATACGCGCAGGCACTGCTGGATGCGAACCGCCTCCGCGAGTTGGCTGGCGAAGAGTTCGAGGCCTACAAGCAGCAGCTCGCGGTCACGGTCCACGCCAAGACGCTGGCCCGGTTCAAGGAGTTGGCTCAGTCCAAAGCCCAGGAGCTGGCCGCCGAGCGCACGGTGCGGGACGGCTTGTCCAAGGAGCTCCGGGACCTTGAACTGGATTACAACAACCGCGGCGGTAACGCGATTTCGGCGATTGAGCAGTCGTTGGAGAACGCAAAGGTTGGCCTGAAGCTGCGTCAGCAGGTGGAGGATTCGGCCAGGAAGGCTTTGGCCGACGCCGGGCTGAACCTTGAATGGTCTGCCGAGGGGTGGGACCAGGCGCATGAGCAGGCAGCTGCCCGTTCGGCTGAGTTGAAGGACGATTCGGAGGCTTTGAAGGAGCTTCGTTTCGAGGCATTCGACGGCCATGCCACCAAGAAGCGAGAGCTTGCCGCGGCTCAGCAGGAGTTGCTTTCGCTCCGTTCGCGCAAGTCCCTGCTGCCGCCGTCGAGCATTGAAAACCGCGCCGCCATCGCAGCCGCAACCGGCGTCCCGGAGGAGCGGATGCCGTTTGGCGGCGAGCTGATCGACCTCGCTGAGGGACAGGATCAGTGGCGCCCAGCTGCCGAACGTGCGTTGCGTAACCTCGCCACCACGTTGCTGGTGCCGGGTGAGCACTTCGCGGCCGTCACCCGGTACCTGAACGACAATACGGTCAGGGGCGCGCTGCGCGCTGTCGATGTTTCCAAGCCGCTGGCCGGTGGCGCACTGGCTGTGGAGGACGTGTCCGACGGCGACCTTTTGACCAAGTTGAGCATCCTCACCTCGGGCGCGAACGCCGACGCCGGGGAATGGATCCGTGAGCGGATCGCCGTGGACTTTGCTTACCCGTGTGTCGAGAATCCGGACGAGCTTTCCTCGATGGACAAGGGCCTGAGCTTGGGCGGCGTAGTCAAACGCAACCGGCACACCGTGGAAAAGGATGACAGGTTCACCGGCCGGCAGGACTACGTCCTCGGCTTTGACAATGCTTCCAAGCTCGAGCTGGTGGCAGCACGCGTGGGTGAGCTGGAAAATGAGTTGGCCAAGGCCGCGGAACTTGCCCAAAGCCGTGAGGATTCGCACCAAGGCATGGCCCGTCAGCTGGAAGCGCTCCGCCGGGTCGCAGAAGATGAGCGGCCATGGGAGCAGGTGTCGGCAACCGTTGCCGCGGACGATGTGGCCCGGATCGAGCAGCGTTTGGTGGACGCGTTGGCAGCCCAGGCCGATCTTGAGCCGTTGCGGGCCAACATCGAAGCCGTCCGTGAAAAGCAGCAGTCCTCCACAGGTACGGCCGCCGTACTGCAAAGCGAATACAAGGCGCTCGACCACAAGATGACCACGGCTGACGGCCTGCTCGATGCCGCAAGGCTGAAGCTCGAGCAAGCACCGCCGTCGGGCTCCACCGTGGCCGCGTTGGAGCCGTACTTTACGGGCGCCGCGGAGATTTCCGAGCTGCACGAGCTGGATAACCTCGCCAACAGTGTCCGCAACAAGCTGCTTGACGAACTGCATGCGGCCGAATCCCGGGGCCAGGCGACCGCCGAGCGCTTGACCCGCATGTTCGAGGCCTTCGTTCGCGACTGGGGGAGCGCCATCAGCGCGGATCACGGTACGTCAATTGGCGCTGCCGGGGACTTCGAATCCCGGTACCACGCGATCGTGAGCGACGGTTTGCCTGCGCAGGAGGCCGAGTTCCGGCTGTTCTTCAACCAGCGCACGCACGAGTCATTCAGCACGCTCCTGCACTTGCTGGACGAGGAACGCCGGAGTATCACCAGCCGCATCCTGCCCCTCAACGGCATCTTGTCCGAGGTGAACTTCCACGAGGGCAGCTTCCTGGAGCTGGACATCAAGCAGACGCTTCCGGCCACGGCCAAACAGTTCAAGGATGCGATCCAGAACGCGCTCAAGGCGAAGCACACGCGGCCGTCACGCGGCGCTGCTGCTTCACCCGCAGAAGTCGACGACGACGCCGAACTCACCGCCCGCTACAAATCGCTGGAAACCCTGGTGAAGCGGCTCGGATCGCAGACGCCGGAGGATCGGCGTTGGCGGGCCGAGGTTCTGGACGTTCGCGGGCACCTGTTTATTCAGTGCAAGGAACACCGCGAGGTTGCTTCCAGGTCAGGCAAAGCCGCAGGCGCCGGCAAGGCGACCAAGAAGAAGACCGAAGTCTTCATGCATGCCGATACCGGCTCCATGTCCGGCGGTGAGCGCCAGCGTTTCACGGCGTTCATCATGGCTGCTGCGCTGAGCTACCAGTTGGGTATAGCCGAGCAGGGGTTCACCACCTACGGCACCGTGATGATGGACGAGGCGTTTGTGTTGGCTTCGGAGGAATTCGCGGGTGCGGGCATCAAGGCACTTCACGAGTTCGGCTTCCAACTGTTGCTGGCAGCCCCGGAAAACGTGATCGATCTGTCACGGCACCTCGGATCCGTCACGGAAATCCTCCGGGACAAGCGGACCAACCGATCGGGCGTGCTCACGGCTCCTGTCATCGCCGGCCCTGGTGAGCCTGGAGCGTGGCGCTCCGAGGCAAACCCGGTGGACATCGTCCTGCGGTAGGGTCCGTGGCACCCAACTGACTGGCAGTAGTGGTTGTTCTGAGCCCTCATGACAACCACTACTGCCAGCTACATTGGCCTACTTGCTGCGGACGCGGTCCAGGAACTGATCCGTCCGCTGCTCCAGTCCAGCGATCTGTCGAACCACGACGGCGGCGGGGTCCGGGTTGATCTCATTGACGGGCGGCTCCTTGCGCACATTGGCGCTGCAACCGAACTCGGCGCAGATCAGTGTCCCTACGGTGTTGCCGTCTTTGCCCGATTGTCCGGCTTTCTTGGCGACCCACAGGTACACATCGTCCTTGGAGAAAACATCACGGCAGAGTTCGCAGAGGACCACGCGCCTCTTCCCGGATCCACCCTCAGGAGCGCGGAGCAGGATCCCGGTGAGTTTGCCCCGGTGCTGAACAACGAGGTATCCGCGCTGGGGCATTTTCTCGTCCCGCCACCCCAGGAATTCCAGGTTGTCCCAGTCCAGGGCGTCGAAGTCACGGGGGAGGTTGAGCTTGGCAGCCTCGGAGCGGCTGGCGTTGATGAAGGATGAACGGATTTGTTGGGCAGAGATTTTCTGCATGGCAAGGCTTCTTTCGGAAGTGGTCGACGTCCGCGCTGACCCAGTGGGAGCGCGCGGAATGGCAGGGGGCGCCGGTCATCTGAAGAGCCGCAGGGCACAGCAACAAGACCCTTGAATCAGGGTGGCTGGCGAGCTTAGAAAGATTCCGGCGTGTGGGGGAGTGCCAAGCAGGCCAAAGCGGCCACCTCGCCAACCGCGGCAGCGGCAACTGAAACAGTGCGCATGCTCAACCCCTCGTCGTATTCCTTGGAAGCGGTAGTCCGCTGCCGCTATCTTCCCAAAATGACGGGGATGCTGTCCACCGGGAGGTGAGAGAGCGTCTGCCGAAAGGGACCGGGAGGTGAGAGAGCGTCTGCCGAAAGGGACCGGGAGGTGAGAGAGCGTCTGCCGAAAGGGGCCGGGAGGTGAGAGAGCGTCTGCCGAAAGGGGGCGGGAGGTGAGAGGGCGTGTGATCTGCGTCTCAATTCCGCCGAAACCTGCAGTCTAGGGGGATTAGGTGACGCAAACGTTTCTTAATTATCGGGAGGCTAGGCTAGCCTTACTTAGGTTCGCATCACTTACTTAAGGAGTCCCGTGGCTTCCCTTCTCCCACGCCGCGCCCTGCTGAAAACTGCAGGAACCGCGACGGCCGCAATCGCCGCCGTCGCCCTTTCACTCACTGGCTGCTCCACTGGTCCGGCAACTTCCGCGCCGGCCTCTGAGCAGGCAGCATCCTCAGCTTTCCCCGTGACCATCAAGAACGTCTTTGGTGAGACCACCATCAAGGAACAGCCCAAGCGCGTAGTCACCGTCTCGTGGGTCAATGACGACGTCGCGATCGCCCTGGGTGTTGTCCCCGTGGGTGTCCCGAAGAACGAGTGGGGCAATAACGACAAGGGATCCACCCCTTGGAAGGACGCAGCGCTGGAGAAGCTCGGCGCCGGCTTTGGCACCGACAAGGCTCCGGTCCAGTTCTCCGAGGCAGATGGCATCAACTTCACCGAGATCGCCAAGCTCAGCCCGGACGTTATCCTGGCCGCGTACTCGGGTTTGGAAGAGGCTGACTACAAGAAGCTCAGCGAAATCGCTCCTGTTGTTGCACAGCCGGAGCTCGCCTACGGCACGCCGTGGCAGGAAAGCACCACCCTCATCGGCAAGGCACTGGGCAAGGAAGCCGAAGCCAAGAAGCTGATCGAGGACACCGAAACCACTGTCAAGGACAAGGTTTCCAAGTTCCCGCAGATCAAGGACAAGACCTTCATCTACGGCAACCTTGAACCCGCCAAGGGCGATGGCGCCAACGTTTACACGGCCATCGACAACCGCCCCCGCTTCCTTTCCGAAATCGGCATGAAGCTGGCCCCGGTGGTTACTGAGAACACCAAGAGCAACACGGAATTCTTCATCCCGTGGTCAGCTGAAAAGGCCAACGAGCTCGAATCCGACGTTTTCGTCACCTGGGTTCCGGACGCCACCACCGCTGACGCCATCAAGGCCGACCCGCTGCTTGGCCAGATCCCGGCCATCAAGAAGGGCGCCCTGGTTGCTGATTCGGACCAGACGCTGACGCTCTCCATCTCCGCCTCTTCGCCGCTGAGCCTGCCGTGGGCGCTGGACACGTTCCTGCCGCAGCTGGGTAAGGCCGCGGACGCAGCGGGCAAGTAACTGCAATGAAACTGAGTACGACGACGGCAGTCCAGGGACGGGGCAACGGCACTTTGGTGTCGGCTGGCCCGGGAGGCATCGCCCCTGAAGCTGCTGGAACCGGAGGGGGAACCGTCTCCCGCAGCATGGCAGGCAAGCGCACCGCTTGGCTGCTGGCGGCCGTCGTCGTACTCGCCGCAGTCTGCGCCGCATCCTTGGCGATCGGCGCGCGAGGACTTCCCCTCAACACAGTGTGGGAAGCACTCACCAACTTCAATCCGGAAGACGGTAACCACGCTGTGGTCATCGCCCGGATTCCCCGCACCGTGCTGGGCCTGCTTGCCGGAGCCGCACTTGGCCTGGCCGGTGCAGCCATGCAAGGCGTCGCCCGCAACCCGCTTGCGGATCCGGGCATCCTGGGCCTCAACGCCGGTGCCGCTCTCGCAGTGGTCGTCGGGATCTACGTTTTCGGTATCGGCTCACTCTCCGGCTACATCTGGTTCGCTTTCATCGGCGCCGCAGCGGCCGCCGTCGTGGTTTATGCCATCGCCTCCATAGGCCGGGACGGCGCGACGCCGGTCAAGCTCGCCCTCGCGGGTGCGGCCTTGAGCGCTGGCCTGTTCTCGCTGATGAACGTGATCCTGGTGTCCAGCCAGGACACCTTCGACCGCTTTCGTTTCTGGCAGGTAGGCACCATCGGTGGACGTGACTGGTCCGTCCTCCTTCCCGCGCTGCCGTTCCTCGCAATCGGGGCCGTGATTGTCCTGGCCGGCGGTCGCATTTTGAACAGCCTGGCCTTGGGCGACGACATTGCCCGCGGTCTCGGCCAGAACGTCACCCTGGCCCGCAGCATCACCGGGCTGGGAATCGTCCTGCTTTGTGGATCCGCCACCGCCGTAGCCGGCCCCATTGCCTTCCTGGGCCTCGTGATTCCGCACGCTGTCCGCTCCCTCACCGGCCCGGACTACCGCTGGATCCTGCCGTTCTCCGCAGTTGCGGCCCCCATCCTGCTGATCATCGCCGACATCGTTGGCCGCGTCATCTTGCTTCCCGGTGAAGTCCCCGCAGGCATCATGACCGCGATCATTGGCGCTCCCGTCTTCGTCTGGCTCATCCGCCGCGGCAAGGGGGCCGGACTGTGACAACTGTCCACAAACTCCCCACCGAGTTGGCACTTAACGCCAATAATCCCGGCAAACATGGTCATCAAAAGTCACTTCGGCGCGTGCTGAGCCCCACCTTCTTCCTGGGACTCGCCGTTCTGGTCATGTTTGCGGTGTACGTGCTCCTGGGCAGCTACACCGTCACCATCCCCGACTTCTTCACCATTGTCATCAACCACCTGACCGGCGGCGAGAAAATCCCCGGTGCGAGCTTCATCGTGATGGAGCACAAACTGCCCAGGGCTGTTGTGGGAACCATGATCGGCATCTCCTTCGGCCTGGCCGGTGCCTTGTTCCAGACCATGCTCCGCAACCCGCTGGCCAGCCCGGACATCATCGGCATCAGCTACGGCGCCAGCGCCGCTGCCGTGACGGCAATCGTGATCTTCGGCGCTTCCGGAGCCGTGGTTTCCGGGGCTGCCCTTGGTGGAGCGCTCGGCGTCGCGGCCATCATCTACGCAATCTCCCGCGGTGGTTCCGGCGCGGGCGGAGGCAGCCGCGGCAACGCTGCAGGCAACCGCCTCATCCTTGCCGGCGTTGGCATCGCCGCTGCACTGCACGCAGTGGTCAACTTCCTCATGACCCGCGCGGATATCCGGACTGCCGCTGATGCCCTGATCTGGCTCAACGGCTCCCTGAACTCCGCCACCTGGGACCGCGCAGGCGTCCTCGCGGTGTCTTTGCTGGTCCTGATCCCCGCCGTCATTGCCCTCGCCGGTCCGTTGCGCATCCTCGAACTTGGAGACGACGCAGCTGCTGGCCTCGGCATTAAGGTCAACGCCGCCCGGCTGGGACTGGTGCTGACCGCCGTCGGGCTTGCCGCCGTCGCAACCGCCGCCGCCGGTCCGGTAGCGTTCGTCGCCTTCCTCGCCGGACCCATCGCCCGGCGTATCGTCCGCAAACCCAGCCTCCCGGCGTCGGCCCTCACCGGTGCGTTGATTGTCTTGTTGGCGGACTTCTTTGCCTCCAACATCGCCCCCGTCATCCTCGACGGAACCGTCCTCCCTGTCGGCGTCATCACCGGCGCCCTCGGTGCCCCCTTCCTGCTGTGGCTGCTGGTCACGTCGAACCGAAAGGAAGCCTGACATGGCCATCCTTAATGCCAAGGACCTGACGCTCCAATACGAGCAACGCAAGGTAGTGGAGGGGCTCTCCACTGAAATCCCTGAGGGCAAAGTGACCATGATCGTGGGTGCCAACGCCTGCGGCAAGTCCACCCTCCTGCGCGGCCTGTCCCGCCTGCTTAAGCCGGCCGGCGGTTCCGTGACGCTCGACGGCAAGGACATCCACACCCGGCCCGCCCGTGAACTTGCGCGCACTCTCGGCCTGCTCCCGCAGCACCCCACAGCCCCGGACGGCATCACGGTGCGCGACCTCGTGGGCCGCGGCCGCTACCCGCACCAAGGCTTCTTCCGCAGCTGGTCAGCCGCCGACGACGCCGCGGTGCAGCGCGCGCTCGACGCCACCTCCACGATGGAACTCGCTGAGCGAAGCATTGACGAACTGTCCGGCGGACAGCGCCAGCGTGTCTGGATCGCCATGGCCCTAGCCCAGGAAACCGACGTCCTGCTGCTCGACGAACCCACCACCTACCTTGACCTGGCACACCAGGTGGAAGTCCTGGACCTGATCACGGACCTCAACCGAAGCCGCGGGACCACAGTGGCAATCGTGCTTCACGACCTCAACCTCGCAGCCCGCTACGCGGACCATGTCATTGCCATGAAAGGCGGGTGCATCGTGGCCGAAGGGCCAGCACCCAGAGTGGTCACGGAAGAACTCGTTTTCAACGTCTTCGGCCTGGAATCCCGTGTGGTTCCGGACCCCATCTCAGGCACCCCGCTGATCGTCCCCATCGGACGCCACCACGCACAGCCCGCTTCAACCAACGAACTGGAGATCGCCTCATGAGTGCACAACCGACCCAGGCAAAAGCAAGCGCCGCCGTGGAGCCCATGACCCTCGCCTTCGACGTCACCGTGACGGCCGTGCAGGAGCTCAGCCCCAGCTTCCGCCGCATCACCTTTGGCGGCTACTCCCTGCGTGACTTTGGCGTTGCCGGAGACACCCTGGACCTCCGCGTGAAGCTGATGATCCCGTCCCGCGACGCATCCGGCAACGTCATTCCGCTGCCTGTTTTCAAGATGGAAGAATCCGGGTGGTACCAGGAATGGTTGGCCATGGACCCGTCCGTCCGGGGTGACATGCGCACGTACACCGTCCGCTCCGAGCGCCTCGACGCCGTGTATCCCGAGATCGACATCGATTTCGTCATGCACTTCGACGACGCCGGACACGGCGGACCCGCAGCCAACTGGGCTCTTTCCGCGAAACCTGGAGACGCCCTCACCATCATCGGCCCCAATAACAGGGCAGCGCAGTGCACCACGGCCGGAGCCTACGGCGGCATCGAATGGCGTCCGGGCCTGGCCCAGCGCGTGCTCCTGGCCGGCGACGAAACCGCAGTCCCCGCCATCAGCGCCATCCTCGAAAGCATGCCCGCCGACATGACCGGCCACGCCTTCCTCGAAGTACCCGAAGCCGGCGACTTCCAGGACATCGTCACCCCGGCCGATATCGAAATCACCTGGCTTGCACGCGGTGCCGCGATCGGACGCTCCCGTCCCCACGGCGAACTCCTCAAGGAAGCCGTCGCCAAGGCCGTTCCCGTGCCCGGCTGGGTGGGCATCAAAGGCACCGGGACCGCAGCCGGTCCCGAGCCGGAAGACGTCAACGTGGACCAGGAAATCCTCTGGGAAACCCCGCAGCGCATGGACACTGCAGCCATCGAAGCCAGCAAGAACCCCACGCTGCCGGCCGGCGCCCTGCCGTTCTACGCCTGGATCGCCGGTGAAGCTTTCGTCATCAAGGAAATGCGGCGGTACCTGGTTCGGGATGTTGGCATCGACCGTAAGCAAGTGGCGTTCATGGGCTACTGGCGGCGAGGCAAGGCGGAAGGCTAAACCTCCTGCTCCCGGATGCGCTCCGCCCTTCCGGACCCTCTCTCACCTTTCGTCGTGTTTGGGTGAACGCTCTCTCACCTTTCGTCGTGTTTGGGTGAACGCTCTCTCACCTTTGGTCGCCTTTCGGTGAACCCTCTCTCACCTTTCGTCGTGTTTGGGTGAACCCTCTCTCGGTTGGTGAGAGAGCGTTCCCGCAAATGGGCGTTTGGTGAGAGAGCGTTGGTTCACCTGCGGTTGGTTCGGGCTTAACCGGGGCCGGGTAGCGTCGGTTGCGTGCGGGGAGATTTCGGGACCGGAAACAACGTTCGACGGCGGTATGTCGCCATCGGGGATTCCTTCACCGAGGGCGTGGGGGACACCAGCAAGGTCCTGCCCAATGGGGTGCGTGGATGGGCAGACAGGGTGGCGGAGAAGCTGGCCAAGGCACAACCGGGGTGGGAATACGCCAACCTGGCCGTGCGCAGCAAGCGGCTCCGGCACATCATCGACGAACAGCTGGAGCCAGCGCTGGCAATGGAGCCCACGCTCATCACGCTGTACGCCGGCGGCAACGACATCCTGGACTTCGGGACGGACATGGATGCGCTCCTCAACGACTACGAGTTACTCGTTGCGCGACTGAGTGAAACCGGGGCCACCTTGGTGCTGTTCACCGGGTTCGATGTGAAGGTGTCCGCCGTCCTGGAACCCTTCAAGAAGCGCAACACCCTGTACAACCAACGAGTCCGCGATATCGCTGCAAAATACGAGGCCGTTCTGGTGGACTACTGGTGCTTCGAGGCTTACAAGGACTCGCGGATGTGGGCCCCGGACCGGCTCCACATGTCCAAGGCGGGCCACAAGTATTTGGCCGCCCAGGTCCTGGACCATCTCAACGTGCCGCACAAGATCTCGCCCAAGGAGTGGGATCCGCCCCTGCGAATGTCCGTGCGTGAGTGGGAGCGCCGGCAGCGCCGATGGGTCAATGACTGGGTGGTGCCACTGTTCGGCCGCAAACTGCGCGGCGTGACTCTCGGCGACACGCTGAGCCCCCGCTGGCCGAAGCCCGTGAAGGTGCCCCGCAAAGGTGGTTTGAAAAAGCTCATGGAACAGCGGGAGGCAGCGCAGTGAGGGAATCAGCGCGATGAAAGAGTCCATCCGATTTGTTGCGCTTGGCGACTCCTTCACTGAAGGCGTGGGAGACAACGATCTGAGGCTGCCGAACAATTGCCGTGGCTGGGCAGACCGGGTGGCTGAGGAGCTCGCCCGTCACGATGACGGGACGCGCTACGCCAACCTGGCCATTCGCGGCCGGCGACTCCACCGGATCATCGACGAACAAATCGAACCCGCCCTGGCCATGAAGCCCACGCTGCTGAGCTTCTACGCGGGCGGAAACGATCTCTTGATGGCACGGCTCAATATGGCCAAACTCATGAGGGACTACGAAGACGCGGTCAGGCGCCTCAAAGCCAGCGGAGCCACGGTCCTGTTGTTCACCGGCTACAACGTCCCTCTGTCCCCTTTGCTGGAGCCGTTGAAGATGCGCACGGCAATCTACAACCGGACCATCCGGCGGATTGCGGCAAAGTATGAAACCTTGCTGGTGGACTATTGGTGCTTCGAGAAGTTCCAGGACCCGCGGTTGTGGGCTCCGGACCGTCTGCACATGGCCTCTCCAGGTCACAGCTACATGGCCAAGAAAGTTCTTGAGGTCCTCAAAGCGCCGCACTCGCTCCAATCGCCAATCCTGGCAGCGCCCCGTCCGCGGACCCGCGCCGAAAACATGGCCGACGACGTCGCCTGGCTGAGGCGCGACGTCGGGCCTTGGTTTGCGCGGCGGCTCCGCGGTATCTCAAGTGGGGACCGCCTGGGGGCGCGGTGGCCGGAGCTCATGCCGGTGGTGCTGCCGGAGCGGTTGGGGACTGCGAAAGCGCAGCGTCCTCAGCTGTCCAGCAGGTTTTCGTAACCCTCGGCGACGCTGGTGGCCGTGAATTCGATGATCTCGAACTCGGCTACACCATTGCTGTAGAAAGGGTCCTCGGCCAAGGACGCATCCAAGGTGGCCCTGTCCACTTTGGACAGCAGGACGCCTCCCGTGGCTGGGACGCGGCGACCGGACGCAAGGAAGATGCCGCCGTCGAAAGCATCCTTGAGCCAGGCCATATGGCCCGGGCGGTGGAAGTCGACGATTTCGTCGGGAACCTTGTAGGTCAATGAGACTACAAACATGCCGCCAGCCTATCGCCTGGACCCGCCGTGGAAGCTATGGAAGTAGCTAATTCTCCTAAGATGGTTTCATGACTCAACCCCGCTGGCTGAACGCCGACGAACGCCGTGCCTGGCTGGCCCTCCTGAGCATTAACACCTTGCTCCCCTCGGCCTTGGACACCCAGCTCCAATCTGCCGGAAAACTGTCCCTGTTCGACTACAACGTCCTTGCGATGCTCTCCGAAACCGAGGGCCGCTACCTTCCCATGAGTGAGCTTGCTGCGCGCACAAGTGCCTCCTTGTCGCGCCTCTCGCACGTGGTTACCAAGCTGCAGAAACGCGGCTGGGTGGAGCGGCAGGCGCACCCCGGAGACGCCCGTGTCACGGTAGCCCACCTGACCGATGCCGGCATGTCCACCATCGTTTCCCTTGCCCCGGGACACGTGGAATCCGTGCGCGCGCTGATGTTGGATTCGCTGAGCCCGGACGACGTTGCAGACCTCGCACGTATCGGCGAGAAGATCGTGGCCCGTTTGGACAACAACCACTGGATCCTGCGCGACTCCTAAGCCCGGGCTTTGTGGCCTTGAACGTTGAAGTGGCAGACTGACGGCATGGATTTTTCTGCCCGTTACGTTGCGCTGGGTGACTCGTTCACTGAAGGTGTTGGCGACGCCGACCCCACCCGCCCCAACGGTGTGCGGGGCTGGGCCGACATCGTGGCCGGGCAGCTCGCCCACAGCAATGCGGACTTCGGGTACGCCAACCTGGCCATCCGTGGCCGGAAGCTCCGCCAGATCATGGCGGAACAGGTGGACGCCGCCGTCGCCATGAATCCAACCCTGGTGACGCTGTACGCGGGGGCGAACGACATCCTTCGGCCCAAGATCGACATTGACTCGCTTCTTCAGGAGTACGACGCCGGCATTGCAGCGTTGAGCGCGACAGGCGCCACGGTGGTCCTCTTCACGGGCTTTGACGCCAAGGGCTCCAAAGTCTTCAGCGCCATGCGCGGACGCACCGCCATTTACAACGAACTGGTCCGGGAAATAGCGGAAAACCACGGTGCGTTGTTGGTGGACTACTGGCGCTTTGCTGAATACGACGACTGGCGGCTGTGGGACGAGGACCGGATGCACATGTCCACCGCCGGCCACGTGAACATGGCAAAGCGCGTCCTCGATGTTCTTGAGCACGAGCATGTCATCGAGGTTCCCGAGCTTGCTCCCGTTCGGCTCTTGAACCGGGTTGAAGCGTTGAAGGCCAATGCTCGCTGGCTGAAGGAATCGGCCGCGCCATGGGTAGCCCGGCGTGTGCGGGGGGTTTCTTCCGGCGACGGACTCAGCCCGAAGTACGCAGAGCTGATCAGGCCGCTCTAGGCCGCATTCCGGAATCCCGGAGTGGCAAGCAGCGTTCCATCCCGCCGTACTGCCAGCACGTCCGCGTTCCACTTTTCCACTGCTTGGTCCAACGTCCGGGTACCGCCGGCGACGATAGCTGTGGCCAGGACATCCGCGGTGACGATATCGCCGGCCGCCACTGAAACCTGGGCAAACTCGGGCCTGGTTCCGCCAACGGCCCAGATGTGTTCTCCCCGCTCGGCGGAGCCCGACGTCGCCAGCGCACTCATGGACTGCAGAGGGAACGCGCCCAGTAGGGCTTGGCGATCCAAGGGGTCCACGATGCCGGCCAGCCATGGTTCATGCGCGGCCGCTCCCGGCGAACCGCTCACCAGTACGTCGCCACCCGCGTTCAAACACCAGTTCCGCAGGCCGAGGGCGCTGAGCGACAATGCCGCCTCGCGCGCTGCATGGGCTTTCACGATTCCGGAGAGGTCCAAGGTGCCATCCGGGCGTTCGGCCGTGAAGGCGCCGTCCGTTGCCAACCGCCACTCCGAGGCCTCTGCGTAAAGTTCCTGCATGGTTTCCGAGGCGTACGCGAGCGTCATTTCACCACGGGCAAGCCTGCTCGCTTCGGAGCCGCTCCTGTACAGGCTGAATGTCAGGTCAAGATGCGCAAAGACACCCTCCACAACGTCGACGGCGGACTCGAGTTCATCCACGGCTGTTTGGGCGTAGGTGCTGCTCGCCACCGTCAGGCTCACCACGGTGCCCATGCTGCGGAATGTTCGCGCACGGAGCTGTTGACCGCTAGAAATTGGCTGCATCGAGGGCTGCCTGGAGTGAGCTGAGGTAGGCGTCGCTGGTAACCGTCGCCCCACCGATGGTCTGGACGTTGGCTGACTGGGCTTGGAGGACCTCGGACCGCAGAACGGGAGCTGCGCGGCTGCTGATCTGTGCCGACTTCCGCTCGGCATCCGTGAGCTGGAGGGGAGTGACCTCGGTGATCTTGCCGTCCTGGATTGTCACCTGCACCTGGACAGTCCCGAAGCGGGTCTGGACGGACGCGCCGTCGTACGTGGCCGACGTCGTACTTCCGGACGCCGGGCTGCCGCTGGAACCTGTGCCGCTGGAGCCGGTGCTGTCGGAACCTGTGGTGCCTGAGCCGGCGCCGCCGGAGCCGGTGCTGCCGCTGGTGGCTGATCCGCCGCTGGTGGCGCTGCTGCTCAGGCTGGTGGTGGTTGCCGTGCCGGTTTCGGCGATGTGAGCCCCGGACTGCCAGCCTGCCAGCAGGATGCCCGCGGACGCCAGGGCCGTTGCCATTGCTGCTCTGATCCTCACCAGTCAAACCTTTCGTAGTGGAGTTGTTCTACCGGGACACCCGCGGACCGCACATCCCGGATGACGGAGGCAGCCCAGGGAGTTGGGCCGCACACATAAACATCGGCGTCGGCAATGCCGGGTGCGTAGGAAGTGAGCGTGAACCCGGCCTCCGCCGCCGACTGCGGGAGCCAGGCGTGATTGCCGCGGGATCGTGGACCGGTCAGGTGGAAGAGCGTGACGCCCCGTGCCTGGCACAAAGCCATGATTTCCTGCCCCAGGAAGAGCTCCGACTCGTCGTGACCACGGAGAAGGACGGTAGCCTGGCCGGGTTCGAAGGGAGTGGATTCAAGGAGCGATCGCAGCGGAGTAATGCCGATGCCGGCGCCGATCATCACCACCTTGTTGCGGGATCGTGCGGCCGTGCTGAACATTCCGTAGGGCCCCTCGATGGCTACTTTGGTCCCCGGCTTGATCCTGGCAAGGCGAGCTGAACCGTCGCCGAGGTTCCGGACCGTGATGCGCAGTTTGCCGCGGCCTGCCGTTGCCTGAACTGCCGACCCACGGCCAGCTGACACGGCCGGGGCCGGTTCCGCGGACAAACTGAAGGGGTGGGCCTGCCACCAATGTCCTGCAGTGAGGAACCTCCAGAAGAAGAACCGCCCGCCGGATCCGGCCAGCCGTTCAAGGTGTTGGCCCGTCATCTCAATGCTGAACACGTCCGGCGCCACCCGTACCACCCGGCTCACCCTGAGTTGGTGCCGAAAACTCGCGGCCAGTGGCTGGTACACGCGGTAGACCAGCAGCGCTGCGCCCGTCCCTACGCACAGCAGCAGCCAATACCAGCGCTGCCAGGTGCCCTCGGCGAACAGGCCGCCCACGCTGAACTGATGAGGAATCGCCGCCGCCACGGCCGCGTAGGTCAGCAGGTGGATCCAGTACCAGAACTCGTAGGGAAAGCGTCGGCGGACAGCCACCAGGGACGTGACCACGACGGCGATGAACAGTGCCATCGACACGAACGCGAGCCACATGTCAGGCACGTTGACCCACAGGGAGACGGACTCGCTGATGGGGTCCAGCCCCTCCGCTGCGCCGTATCCAATCGCGATGAAAATTCCGTGGGCCAAGAGTAAGTAGAGTGCCGGCTTGCCCAGCGTCTTGTGGATTTCCAGGGCCCTGTCATGCCCGATCGTGTTGTCGATGAACGGAATCCTCGCCGCGAGCAGGAGCATCAGCAGCACCAGGTCCATGCCCACCAGACCAGCCACAATTCCGAGTGCCGTCATTGTTCCGGCGAACGAAGAGAATCCCGTCGCGCCGCCGTCGGACAGCCACAAGGCAACCGCGGCAATCGGTGACAACCACCCGAGAAAACCCAGGATGTCGCCCCGGGCCAGCCGCCGTCGGGCCTGCGGACGAAAGCGCTCGACGGCGTCCGGCACCTTGCGCTGGACCGGCGCCGGCGTGGTTTCCACCGGGGTATCAGGGGTCAGTAATGAGGTCATGACCTAAGACTCGCCAAGCATCCTTTCGTTCTGCTGTGAAAGAGCTTTAGGGGGCGTATGATGCCTGATTGGTCTTAATTTGGCCTGGCCCGTAGAATAGTTAGGCGCTAGGTAGTGCGGATCGTGTGCAATTGCTCCGGTTGGTGGTGAAGGTCAGTCTGACTGACGTCCCGTTGGCCGGTAGTTAGGGGCTCAAGTTGCGTGCATTCCTGTATTCGCCCGGTATCCCAGGACCTGATCCAGTGTTTCACTGACCATCCTGAGGCCAGCCTTCTTCGCCGCACTTGGTGCGGAAACTACCGAAATGGTCTGGATCCGGCTGCGGACGCTGCCTGTCGCACGGTAACGCAGGAACATCTGCACGCCGTTACATTCAATCTTTGGAGGAGAGTCATGGCAGCACACTGCCAAGTGACCGGAGCCGAGCCGGGCTTTGGACACAGCATTTCGCACTCGCACCGTCGCAACAAGCGCCGGTTCGATCCGAACATTCAGAAGAAGCGCTACTGGGTTCCGTCCCTGCGCCGTAATGTCACGCTGACCCTGTCAGCCCGTGGCATCAAGACCATCGACGTACGCGGCATCGACTCTGTCGTCGCCGACATCCTGGCACGAGGAGTAAAGCTCTAATGGCAAAGGACAAGGACGTACGTCCGATCATCAAGCTGAAGTCCACCGCGGGCACGGGTTACACCTACGTAACCCGCAAGAACCGTCGTAACGATCCTGACCGCCTGGTCTTGAAGAAGTACGACCCCAAGATCCGCCAGCACGTCGAATTCCGAGAGGAGCGCTAAACACATGGCAAAGAAGTCCAAGATTGCTCGCAACGAGCAGCGCAAGGTCATTGTTGAGCGTTACGCTGCCAAGCGTCTCGAACTGAAGAAGACCCTGGTTGACCCCAACGCGACTGACGAAGCACGCGAAGCTGCACGCCTCGGCCTGCAGAAGCTGCCCCGCAACGCCTCCCCGATCCGTCTGCGTAACCGCGACCAGATCGACGGCCGTCCCCGTGGCACGCTCCAGAAGTTCGGTATCTCCCGTGTTCGCTTCCGCGACATGGCTCACCGTGGTGAGCTCCCGGGCATCACCAAGTCTTCCTGGTAATCACGAAGCTCTGAAAGAGCCGGCAACCGTTATGGTTGCCGGCTCTTTCTGCGTTTAAGCGTGGTCGCGGGTGGTCGTCATCCGCTGCGGGCTAATCACCGCTTTTGATCAACGCTCTCTCACCTATTCGCCGTTTGTGCCCGACGCTCTCTCACCTATTCGCCGTTTGTGCCCGACGCTCTCTCACCTATTCGCCGTTTGTGCCCGACGCTCTCTCACCTATTCGCGGTTTGTGGCCAACGCTCTCTCACCGGCCGTCGACGGCGGTAGACGTCAGTACGCGTTTGGGCTGTCGCCCCCTCAGATCCCGGCCGGCTACCGCCATCAATCAGGGTGTGACGGGCTTCACGTGAGTTGATTTCGTTCGCTTGAACGTGATTCGACCGGGCTGTGGGGCCGTTCGCCCTGTGTTTGCGGGGGTTTCGGTCGACGGCGGGGTGGATTTGTGCCGGGGGCGGCGGACGTGTAATGTCTTCTGAGTCGCCGCGAGTGAGACAGCCTGGAGCTGAGAACCGCGGAGGCCGACCCCCTTGATAACAGCCTGGAAAATGGCTCGCTTTTGAGCGTGCCATCCACTGGTGGGGCCGAAGATCGGATCAAAAATCGCGGAAACGCTGATTTGCGAAGATCCGGTTGATCGGGTACGTTTGAAAAGTTGCTCCGGAGCGATCTTGGACCCTTTGGTGGGTGTGGGTGGTGCCGGGTGTGTCTGTTGTTTGAGAACTCAATAGTGTGCCAAGTTTGTTGATACCGATTGTTTTTTGATTGGTTGAAATTATGGCCGGATTGTCGCGCACCCCCGTGTGTGGTGGTCTGGTTTTCAGCTGGTTTCGAATTTTGTGCAGCCGTGTTCGCCGTTATTTCCGGTGGGTGTGGTTGTGTCTGTTTGATTTGTTTTACTTCAACGGAGAGTTTGATCCTGGCTCAGGATGAACGCTGGCGGCGTGCTTAACACATGCAAGTCGAAC
>NZ_FNYI01000017.1:0-12748 GCF_900108925.1 Arthrobacter sp. yr096
ACCACCACCCGCTACACCCGCGACGCCGCGGGCCGGGTCACGGCCGTGTCGAACCCGTTGCTCGGGGACGCGGCCTTCACCCACGACCCCTCCGGACGGATCACCACCGCCACCGCCGGCCAATACACCCAGGAATGGGCGTACCGGGACGGGGCACTCGTCGAGCACAGCCGCGCCCACACCGATGACCCGGGCACAGCTGATGTGACACTCATCGGCCGCGAGGACGGTGGCCGGATCACCGCCCTGACCCGGAACGGGGTCACTACCCGGTACGGGTACGACAACGCCGGGCAACTGATCACCGCAACCACCACCACCGACAGCCAGAACGCGTCGGCTTCGGCTTCGGTGGTGGGGTGGGGGTACGACGCCGGTGGGCGGCTTCTCCGCGAAACCACCCCCACCGGGTCACGCACCTACAGCTACGACGCCGCAGGTCAGCTGTCGTCCGCGACGGAACCTGACGGTTCCCGGACGGAGTATGTGTATGACGGGTTGGGCCGTCGGGTGCGGGTGATCGACCCGGACGGGTCCTGGACCGAATACGCCTGGGGCCCCACCGGCTACCTCACCGGGACCGTCGAGAGGGACCGGGACGGGGCCGAACAATCCCGGCACCGGCTCCACGTTGACGCGCTCGGTGAACTTGCCACCGTGGACGAGACGCCGTTGTGGTGGGACACCGCAGCACCCGTGCCGACCCTCGCCGGTGCCAACAGCACCCAAATCCTGTCCCTGCCCGGCGGCGTCACCGGCATCGGCGACGCCTTCACCGCCCCGGGCTGGCGTGCAGCCCGCCCCACCGACCAGCACGACCCCTGGGCCGTCCTCGGAAACCCCACCACCCCCAACCCGGGCAGCCCTGGAGTTGCTAATGCGGGCTTCAGTAGTGTGTTGCCGTCCGGTATTACCCTGACCGCAGGTGGCGGGATCGATATCGCCGGGCTTGAATGGCTCGGTGCCAGGGCGTATGACCCGGCCACCCGGGGGTTCCTGTCCGCCGACCCCCTCGCCCCCGTCCTGGGAGCCGGCTGGGACGGTAACCCCTACTCCTACGCCGGAAACAACCCCCTCAACACCACCGACCCCACCGGCCTGCGGCCCCTGAGCGATGCTGACCTGAAAGCCTACGACGGCTCCTCCCGCGGCGCGTTCGCCGCAGCAGGAGACTGGTGGCACAAGAACAAGGAATATGTTGCCGGTGTTGCGATGGTGGCTGTCGGTGGTGCCCTCATGGCCAGCGGTGTTGGTGGGCCTGTTGGTTTGGCGTTGATCGGTGCGGGTGCTGACACGATTATCCAGAAAGCCACGACGGGCTCTGTGAACTGGGGCCAGGTGGCGTTGACGGGTGCTGTTGGCGTGGTGGCAGGACCGTTGGCCGGGAAGGTCAGCAGTGCTGTGACGGCTGGGCTCGGTCGGGCAGGGACGGCGGTGAGTACGCAGTTGCTTCCGGCGATGGGCCGTGCGGGTTCCGCGGTTGCGTCGGGTGCGGCCAGGGCAGGGTCTGCTGTGTCGGCTGTGGGTTCGCGTGTTGGGACTGCGGTCACTGCGGGGGTGTCTCGTGTCAGTACCGGTGCGGGGAGTTACTTGTCGCAGTTGTCGGCCCAGCAGATGGGCCGGGCCGCGCTGACTAATGGGATATCGGGCAGTATCGGGAACACCGGCATGTATCACCTCCAAAGATCTCCGGATAATAAGTGGACTCTCGGGGGTGCCATCGGAGCAGCGACGGGTGGATTCGTCAGCGGTGCAATCGGCTCCCAAGCTGGCTACCTAGCAGTTCCTATCAGAGGTGACCTCGCAAAGCTGGTCCAATTTGGTGTTGGTGCCGGCGGTTCCGTGGCTGGTGGTGCAGTAGATCATGCAATTCGCGGGGAAGGCTATGGCATCGGGGAGATGGCATTTGACGGCGCGGGCGGTGCACTTCTCACGCGTTTCCCCGGCGCCTCGGAACTAAGCCCCAATCCCGGATGGATGACCCACAGCATGGCAGCGTACGGCGGAGCGCATGCCGGGGCTATCGTAGAAAGCGTGAAATTCGTGGGAAATGAACTTGTAGAGCAAGGAACGGGGGCACCGCTGTGGGGGTAGATGATGGAGCCATTCCCGAAGGCGGGGGTGAGGAGCCACCTCAGGGGCTCACTTCTGAGGATTTGCGCCTAGGAAAGCGGGCGGTGAAGGTAAAGACTATCCTCTGCCTAGCTGCGTTGGCATCTTGTCTTGCCATCGCGATTTTTGTCATGATAAGCGTGCCGTGGGATACACGAATGCCTTATGACGGCAAATTTGATCGCAGTGGAAGCGGTATTCCAATGCAGATCGCTTTCATTCCGTGCGCGGCAGTCCTTTTTGCTCTTTGGCGGTCGGGTAAAAAAGCCGATGCGCATCATATGGGAAAAAATTCGCGAATAGCCTACTATATTCTTACCGCCTTAATGATTTCCGCCTGTGTTGCTGGACAGTTTTTTATTGGACAGGAGATTCTCACGATTGGCGGATATTTCGACAGGTAGGAACCTTCCTGGAAGTAATTTGACAACGATATGTGGGCAATTGAGGTCGTTTCTTGGGCGCTTTCCGGGCGCCTAGGAACTGAGTCCCAATCCAGGATGGATGACCCACAGTATGGCAGCGTACGGCGGAGCGCATCCTGTGGCTATCGTTGAAAGCGTGCAATTCGTGGGAAATGAATTTGTAGAGCAAGGAACAGGGCACCGCTGTGGGGCTAAACGATGGAGATTGCCCTTCAACCGGAGATAGTCACTGGGAAGGTGAGTTCACGCAAGAAGACCTGCTGTTGGGAAAGAAGGCAGTCCGCTTCATCCGTCTCCTTTGTGTGGTTTCCTGTCACTGCGGGGGTGTCCCGTGTCAGTGCCGGTGCGGGGAGTTACTTGTCGCAGTTGTCGGCCCAGCAGATGGGCCGTGCGGCACTGACGAATGGGATATCGGGGGGACTGAGCAACACAGGCATGTACCTTGTACAGCGATCACCGAACCAGTGGAAACCCGAGGGCGTCCTCGGAGCTGCCGGTGGCGGTATCGTCAGCGGAGCCATTGGCTCCCAAGCGGGCTATTTAGCCCAACCGCTGACAGGTCGGTTCTCGTCATTCGTTCAATACGGTGTCGGCGCGGGAGGATCACTAGCTGGCGGCTCCGTTGATCATGCGATTCGTGGTGAGGGCTACGGAGCCGCGGAGATGGTCTATGACGGACTGGGCGGGGGGCTGCTTACACGCTTCCCAGGGGCCGCGGAAGTGAGTCCCAATCCAGGCTGGATGACTCACAGCATGGCAGCGTACGGCGGAGCGCATGCCGGGGCTATCGTTGAAAGCGTGAAATTTGTGGGCAATGAAGTTGTAAAGCAAGGAACAGGGGCGCCACTGTGGTAGATGATGAGAATGGTGCAAAGGGGAATTCTGAGGCAAAGGATGATTTCACGGATGAAGATCTGCGATTGGGAAGGAAAGCCTGTAGATATATAGACATACTTTGCGTGATTGTCGCATTGCTTTGTGCAGGTATTGCAGTGTTTGTTTTCACTCACGTCCCTTGGGATACGCGAATGCCCTACGACGGAAGGTTTGATCGCTCTGGCAATGGGATTCCCATGCAGATGGCTATGCCTATTGTGTTTCTTGTGCTCTTCCTCTTTTGGCGGTCCGGTAGAAAGCCCGATGCGCACCGAATGCGAAAGGGGTCTCGCGTCGGGACCTACATTCTAGGAACAGCCATGATCATGGCATGTCTTGCTGGCCAGTGGGTTATGGGTCAGTCCATCCTTACCGCAGGCGGCTACTTCGAGTAGTACTATTCCTCTTCCTTCTATGGCGGCGCTGTGGGTTCGCGTGTTGGGACTGCGGTCACTGCGGGGGTGTCCCGTGTCAGTACCAGTGCAGGGACTTGCTTGTCGCAGTTGTCGGCGCAGCAGATGGGCAGGGCGGCACTGACGAATGGAATATCGGGGGGCCTCGGCAACACAGGCATGTATTTCGTGACAACCCCGCAGAGTGACTGGAAACCTGCCGGAATTGCTGGGGCCGCCGTAAACGGCATTGTGAGCGGTTCCGTGGGCTCGCAATCCGGATACTTGGCTCGACCACTTACCCAGAAATTCGACTCTGCACTCATGCAGTATGCAGTTGCATCGGGTGCATCGATAGCGGGAGGGTCCCTAGATAAAATGATCAATGGAGAAGACTACAATCTTTTCGAGGCGGGGTTCGATGGTCTGGCTGGGGCAGCGGCGTCGCACTTCCCAGGAGCATCGGCATTGGACTCTAACCCAGGCTGGGTGACGCATTCCTTGGCAGCGCATGGTAGCGCTCATGTGGGAGCTATCGTCGAAAGTGTGAAATCTGTTGGGGAGGAAATCGGGGTAACGCCGTGGTAAAGGAAGCTGCAGGCTCAGGAGCGGGTGATGGGGCCGATGATAGGCGATACGGCGAGCAAGATCTGCTATTGGGTAAGAAAATTACTCAGTTTATCAGCATTCTTTGCTTGATTGCATCAATCGTCTGTGTTCTAATCGCCGTATTCGTAATTTTTAGCGTTCCTTGGGACACTAGAATGCCGTATGACGGCAAGTATAATAGGCCTGGAAATGGCATTCCCATGCAGGTTGCCTTATTCCCGGCACTAATTCCTATAATTGGTTTTTGGAGGACGGCAAAACACCCTAAAGCGCATCAGATGTCCAAAGGAGGGCGAATCAGAGCTTACTTGTTTGTTAGCCTATTTGTGCTGTTTTGCGTTTTCCTTCAAGCATATTTTGCACAGGGAATTCTTACCGCGGGTGGCTTCTTTGGAGGGTAGCTTGCGCGGCTTGTCTGATTCCATTTCGTACCAATCCGACTCGGTCGGTGTGAATGAGCAAGGGACTGGATGCATGCTGGCTTGGTGCGCAGCGGGCGGAGCCCTAGTGGGTTGATGAAAGCGGCACGCTTCCCGTCGCCGTCGTACTTTCACGCCGGGGGGCAGCCCGGCATGGTTACGACAAGGTTGGGCGGCTGAGTTTCGCCCAGGGTTCCTGGCACGGGACCAGCCGCTTTGAATACAACAGCGCCGGGGAGCTGGTGTCCACGACGAACGGGTGCGTGGCAGGACCGGGTTCGAGTACGACACCCCGGCCGCATCACCGACCCGGCTGTGTGTCAATAGGACCGAAGAGTATGGAATATCCGTATGGACTGCTAACGCTATTGTCGTTATTGCTACTGCCTTTGGCGTTGGATGTGTGACGTATTGGAAATCCAACTTTGCCGCCACTTTATCGTTTGGCACCACCATCATCTTAGGCAGCTTAGCCTTCGCGGTTCTTTCCAATGTTATCCCGGTGATTGGCTTGACGGGCGGTGCGCTGTGGACGGGACGCCCTCTCGGCCTATTGATTGGTCTGACACTGACTGCAGGCGAACGTCGTTAGCTTTTAGCTGGTGACTGTGTTTCGTGTTCAGTGCACCAGATTTCTTGAGCTGCCAAAAAGGGTGGGTTCGCGGGAGGTCTAGTTCGTGAGGTTTCCACTGCTGATCTGTGGTTTATTAAAATTACTCATGCGTATCATCTTCTACAGATGACAATATTGCGGTTTGGAAGTTAGTTGTATGTTGGTTTCTATCGATAGTTTCTGGGAAGGACATGAAGACAGATGGATATTAAGACGGCTCATTCTGCAGGCGGAGGCGTAGCGGAGGTTACAGGTTCGGGCGAGCTGGCTGGTCCTCTATATGGAGCGTCGTTTGGTAAGTCGGTGAAGCGGTTCTTTGCCAAGTATGCGAAGTTCGCTGGCCGCGCCTCGCGGAGTGAGTTCTGGTGGAGTCAGCTTTTCGTTTTCCTGGTGATGGTGGTCCCATACCTCGTGATGACTATCGGGTTCGTGGCCAGTACTGCCTGGGCTCAGCAGAACCCTAACGTGCAGTCCATGGGTTTCGATCCGGCCACCGGGAAAGAAGTGTTCTATGAGGCCGCTCCTGGTATTGTGAACGCCCCGACTGGAAGTCTCATGGTGGTAGGTTTCATTCTCGTCGTTGTTCTGGGGCTGGCCATTGTGGTGCCGCAGCTGTCGTTGCTTTGGCGGCGTTTGCATGATGCAAATCTTGCGGGTCCGCTTGCGTTCGTTGGGCTTGTTCCCCTGGTCGGCGGACTGGCTGTTTTGATTCTGGCGCTTATGCCGTCAAAGGCAGAAGGTCGGCGCTTCGACCCCCGGTGACGGGCGGGGCATCAGAGGGGGGGCTGGTGGAAGTCGGGGCGCTCCTTGCGGTCCTGGTGGCGGACGCCCCGCGGGCGGCTAAAGCGGTTCTGCACGCGCTGGATGGGACTGAGCGTGTGCGGGGCCATGTACTGGGCTGCGGGAAGTCGACTTTGGAGGGCAGCTAGTGGACAACCATCGTCAACGGCGACCGAAGAGTGCTAGCGCGCTTCGTGAGTTTTGGCTGAGGATGCTAATCCCAGCGGTCCTCCTAACGGTTTTGGTTGTGGTGCTAATCGGAAACCGGCCCCACCAAGAGATGGCATCGTCCTTTCTGGTTGTGGGGCTGGGCTTGCTGGCGAGTGCCGCTGTGGGCGTCCTTAGCGGCGTCAATGGTCCATCCTGGGCCATATATGTCCTGATCGTGCTGGAAGTGGGGCTACTCCTCTTGTTGCCCGCCCCGTGGCAGGGCCTCGCTCTGATAAGCGTCCCCGTGTCGGCCATCGGATTCATGATGGGTAGGGAGATCGCTTTCCTCCGCATCAACAGGACGCAAAGGGTTCCGCCGACCACCTGAGATGTGGCGCGTAAGGTGATCGCTGACTATCGGGACGTCTCCACCGTGCAGGTCGTCACTCGGCTACCACATGAGGACCTGGAAGTCTCGGTGCTTCGATACAGACATAAGAAAAGGCCCTGTTTCCCTCATAAACAAAGGGAAGCAGGGCCTTTCTAATTGGCGGTGACGGTGGGATTTGAAACCTCTCCCTCAGCAGCGACGGCAGGGGAAACCCTGAGATTCCGCGGAACACAACCATCATGCATAACGTTGATTCATAGTTGTTGTGGGCAAAATGTGGGCAAATTGTGGGCGCTAGACCTGTTTGGGAATCCTGGGGCGCTGAGCCTCTCCACGCTTGGGTATCCGTGGTGCTCGTGAGCGTGGCTCGGGTTCGGGCTTTTGGTACTTAGCCCGGATTGCCTGTACGTCTCGTTCAGAGAAGCGAATTTCCGAGCCTACGTTCGAGTGAGGCCACTGGTGCTCAACTTGAGCCGGTAGACCGTGGAGCGGCTGACTTTGAACATGTCAGCTACCTCCATGAGTGTGTACATCGGAGGCAGGGGCGGCTTGTTTTCATTCGTCATCATGATCATGGTGGAGAGCGTAGGCACTACCTGGCGCCCAGCGACAACCGCGGAACCGGCTTGCCTAAACGAACTCAGGAGCAACTACCCAGAAGCACCAAAGACTACTCCGCAGCTATGCCACCGAATACCTCACCGGTTGTAGGTAGGTAATCAAAATCGGGTTCAAACTCTTCCAGAGGTGACCGGACTATTACGCCGGCTTCCGCGTTCAACTCGGCCATCATCTTCTGGAAACGGTCTGGGTCGAACTTTGCCATGACGCAGACAGTACGCGGAGGGGCAGACAAAGTCCTGGGGATCACGCGTCTCGAGGAGCAGGGAGCTAAAATGCGGGCCACGGCTACTATTCGGAGGGCCACGTACCGGTACGTCGACGGCAGTAGTTTCACAATTCGTTGGATTTATTGAAATGATGTTGATAGTGTCGGGCTTGTCCGGCCCCGGCGGTGTTGCCGTCGGCGGTTCAATGATTGTCACTTTGGGGGTTTTCATGTCGCGTGTGTTGTCTACTGAGCAGGCCAAGGCTGCTATTGGTCAGGTGCAGTCGATTATTACTGGTGGGTTTACGGATCAGATTTCGGCGTTGGATGCGCAGGGCAGGGTGTTGTCGGATCCGAATGTGTGGGATGGGCCGTTGGCTGCTGAGTTCCGTGGTTCGACGTGGCCGGAGACGAAGGCTGCGTTGGATAAGGCCAAGGAAGAGTTGGAGCAGTTGCGGGGTCAATTGCAGAAGATTTCGCAGGATATTTTCTCTGCTGGTGGCGGGGCCTGATTCCCCTTTCTTGATTCGGGTGTGAGGGCCGGGTGATCGTGCCACGTTGATGCGTGGTGTGGTTGCCCGGCCGTTGCGCTGTGTTCTTGTGGTGCCGGGTTTGTGTGGGTTTGTTGGTTTTGTTCGCGTTCTTGTTCAGTGGGGGGCTGTGGTTGTGACCGAGTTCGTTGAGATGCCGTTGTTGCCGGATTCCGGTTTTGCTCATGGTGGCCGGTTTGTGTATGGGGTTGCCGAGGCGGTGAAGGGTGCTTTTGAGTCTGCAGCGTCGCGGGTTGTGGAGCATTCTGGCTCGCGTGCCCCGTTGGTGACGGGGGCGGGGGAGGATTTCCGGGGGCATTTTTCGGAGGTGTTTGCCGCGAACGCGGCCACGGCGTCCCGGGACGCGGAGTCCCTGGCCTCGGCGCTGCGGACGGTGGCCGGGTATGTGGGGACCATGATTTCCGAGGCGCGGGACGAGGATGACCGGCGTCGGCGGAACAACGAGTGGGTGAGGCGGCATAACAACCGCAACTGGCTTGAGCAGTTTGGTGACTGGTGGGGTGGTGAGGAGCCGCGTCCGAATATGGAGCCCGGTTCAGCGCCGTCGTTCCCTTCGGAGTCTCCGGGGTCTGGGGCGCGGGAGACTCCTGCCCCCGGTGGTGGGTACGGGGGCGGGGTCTCGTCGGCCCGTCCGGAATCGTTGCGGAGTTTCGCTGCTGGTTCCCGTGGCTTGGATGAGGGGATCGCGTCGGTGCCGGGGTCCTTGGAGTCGGAGTTGTCTTCGTTCGCGGACCGGTGTGGGTGGGGCCGGATTGACGCTGCTGGTGTGGTGAGGGCGTTCCGGGAGTATTTGCGGTTGAATGAGGCTGATGCGGCGTGGGCGGTGGTGGTCGCGGACGCGTTCGCTGCCGCCGGCAGCGAGGGGGCGGTTTCGACCCTGTCGGACGCGGCGGTGAACGAGGCGTTGGCCGCTGCGGGGGTTTCGGGGACCCGGACGGGCCTGGTGATTGACCTGCCCACGGCGGCCGGGGCGGTGCCCTCGAGCGGATATGCCAATGACCCGGTGAGCACTGCCACGGGGAACTTCATTGAACCCGAAACCGATCTCGGGTTCGCCGGGGCGTCCGCTGACCTGGTCCTGTCCCGGATGTATAACTCCCTCGGTTCGGGCCTGGACACTGTCGGGGTGTTCGGTCCGGGGTGGGCGTCGTTGTTGGACCAGCACCTGGTCCTGACGGATGAGGGCGGACGCTGGGTGATGGCTGACGGGCGGGCGGTGGATTTCCCCCGTGAGGGTACCGGCTGGGCGCGCGCGGTGGGCGGGAATTACTGGCTCACCCGCCACCTGGCCAGCACACCGTTCCTGGCGGAGCTGTCCTCCGTCCCGGAGGGTGTTTCCGAGGTGTTGGTGGTGCGGGATAACCAGGGCGGTTGGTGGGCTTACACCACCGCCGGGGTGTGGCTCGGGACCGGGGCAGGGCCCGGCCGGACCATCTCCGCCCACCGCCACACACCATCAGAGACCGCGTCCGGCGTTGCGGATCCCGGTAGCGCGGATGCCCGCAGTGACGTGGTCGATGGTGGTGGGCCGGGGGCGGTGTCCCGGTTGGTGCATGCGCGGGGCCGGTTTGTGGAGATCGACTACGTTGATGATGTGGTCGCGGTGGTGCGGGGTTCGGATGGGCGCCGGGTCGAGTACGGGTACGACGCCGAGGGCCGTTTGGTCACGGTGGGATCGGAGACCGGGACCCGTACGTATGGGTGGAACGAGGCCGGCCTGATCGGTTCGGTGGTTTCTGCTGCGGGGGTAGTGGAGGCCGAGAACACGTATGACGAGGCCGGCCGGGTGGTTTTGCAGGTCACGCAGCATGGGCGGCGGACGAGGTTCGCGTATTTGCCGGGCCGGGTCACGGTGGTTTCGGATGAGGACGGGTCCCGGTCGAACTCCTGGGTCGCCGATGCCAAGGGCCGGCTGGTGGGGGTGTTGGACGCGGAGGACCGGCGCCAGTCCATGTCCTATGACGGGCACTCGAATCTGGTGTCGTTGACCGAGCGTGACGGCGCGGTCACGGTCCATGGTTACGACGCCCGGGGCCGGAAGATCCGCACCGTCACCCCGGAAGGCGCGGACCTGACCTATGGCTGGGACGGGCAGGACCGGATCACCACCCTGGTCACCGCGTCCGGTGCCGCCGTGACCTACGAGTACGCCGATGACCTCTCCCGGGACCCGTCCGTGATCGTGGACCCGCTGGGCGGCCGGACCGAACTGGTATGGCGGGACGGGCTCCTGACCCAGGTCACGGACCCGGTGGGGGTCACGATCAGCTTTGAGTACGACACGTTCGGGGACCTGACCGCCACCCGACACGCGGCCGGTGACACCGCGAGGATCGTCCGGGACCAGGCCGGCAGGCCGGTGACCGCGCTCACCCCGTCGGGGGCAGAGACCCGGTTCAGTTACGACGATGCCGGGGTGCTGGTGCGCCGCCAAGATCCGGACGGGGCGGTGTGGGCGTTCGAGCACGACACCGCGGGCCGGACCACGGCAATGATCGCCCCGGATGGGGGCCGGACCGAATTCGAGTACGCCCCCAATGGTGAACTGGCCCGCACCACCGACCCGCTGGGCCGCAGTATCGAGCGGGTTGTTGACGAGCTCGGGAACCTCACGGCCGCGGTGTTGCCGGACGGGGCGTCGTGGGGGTTCACCCACGACAACCTCTCCCGGCTGATCGGAATCACGGACCCTGCCGGGCATGACTGGGTGCGGGAGTACGACACGGTCGGTGCCCTCACCGCCGTCGTGGATCCGACCGGGGTCCGCACCGGAGCGGTCACCGACCGGTCCAACGGCACCGCGACCCTGACCGACGCGTTCGCCACGAATACTTATAGTTTTGATGAGTACGGCCGCCCCACGAAAGTCGAGGCCGCGGACGGGTCCGCGGAGCTGGTGTCCTATGACGCGGCGGGGAACCCGGTCGAGTTGGTCGATGGTGAGGGCGGGTTGACGGTCCTGGGCCGCGACGCCGCGGGGAAGATCACCTCCATCACCTCACCCACGGGGGCGGTGACCCGGTTCGAGTACGACTCCTGCGGCCGCCCGTTCCGCAGTATTGATCCGGTCGGGGCGGTCACGGAGCTGTCCTACGACCCGGATCAGCGCCTCACCGCGAGGACACTGCCCACCGGGGAGGTCGAAACCTTCGCCTACGACGCCTGTGGCCGGTTGACCGCGAAGCACACCCCGGGAGAGGGGACGGCCCGGTACGGGTATGACCGGTGCGGGCGGCTGACCTTCTCCCAGGATTCCTGGTACGGGACCCGCCGCTTCAGCTACAACGTGGCCGGGGAGCTGGTGTCCACGACGAATGGTGTCGGCGGAGAGACAAGGTTCGAGTACGATACCCGCGGCCGCCTCACCCGCATCACCGACCCGCTCGGTGGGGTCACCACCCGGACGTATACGGCCACGGACCAAGTCGACACGGTGACGGACCCGCTCGGCCGGGTCACGACCGCGACGTATGACCCGGCAGGCCGGCAGCTGTCGCAAACGGACCCGGACGGTCACACGACCACCTGGACCTACGACGCTGCGGGGCGGGAAGCGTCCACGTCGGTGGACGGTGCCCTGATCGCCGCCATCAGCCGTGACGTGGCTGGCCGGCGTGTGGTCATCACGGACCACACCGGTGGGGCGGGGTATGCGGTGGAGCACGAACTGTGCTTTGACCGCCGCGGCCTCCTCACCAGCCGCACCAACGGCACCGGGAACGGGACGCTGTCATGGGAGTATGACGGCGACGGGAACCGCACCGGATTCACCGACCCCACCGGGACCACCACCCGCTACACCCGCGACCCCGCAGGGAGGGTCGTGAAGGTCTCCAACCCGTTGCTCGGGGACGCCGCCTTCACCCACGACCCCTCCGGGCGGATCACCACCGCGACCGCCGGGAACTACACGCAGGAATGGGTATACCGGGACGGGAGCCTTGCAGAGCACACCCGTACCACCACCAATGACCCGGGCACAGCGGATGTGACACTCATCGGCCGCGAAGACGGCGGGCGGATCACCACCCTGGCCCGGAACGGGGTCACTACCCGGTACGGATACGACACCGCCGGGCAACTGACCACCGCAACCACCGGCGCCACCACAGAAACAGGAACCACCGCTGCGTCGGTGTTGGAATGGGTGTACGACGCCGGTGGCCGGCTGCTGCGCGAAACCACCCCCACCGGGTCACGCACCTACAGCTACGACGCCGCGGGCCAGCTCCTTACTGTTACGGAACCTGACGGTGCCCGGACCGAGTTTGTGTATGACGGACTGGGCCGCAGGGTCAGGGTGATCGGGGCGGACGGGTCCTGGACCGAGTACGCGTGGGGCCCCGCCGGCTACCTCACCGGGACCGTCGAGAGGGACCGGGACGGGGCCGAGGTGTCCCGTCACCGGCTCCACGTTGACGCGCTCGGTGAACTTGCCACCGTGGACGGGACACCGTTGTGGTGGGACACCGCCGCACCCGTACCGACCCTCGCCGGTGCCAACACCACCCAAATCCTGTCCCTGCCCGGCGGCGTCACCGGCATCGGCGACGCCTTCACCGCCCCGGGCTGGCGTGCAGCCCGCCCCACCGACCAGCACG
>NZ_FNYI01000006.1:0-314605 GCF_900108925.1 Arthrobacter sp. yr096
CGCTGGGCGGGGTTGCCGGACTTGAAGATACCGGAGCCAACGAACACGCCGTCGGCGCCGAGCTGCATCATCATCGCAGCATCAGCCGGGGTAGCAATACCGCCGGCGGTGAACAGGACCACGGGGAGCTTGCCCGTGGCGGCAACTTCCTTGACCAGCTCGTACGGGGCCTGCAGTTCCTTGGCCGCAACATACAGCTCGTCCTCGGGCAGGGCAGACAGCTTGGCGATCTCGGCACGGATCTGGCGCATGTGACCGGTGGCGTTGGAAACATCACCGGTGCCGGCCTCGCCCTTGGAACGGATCATCGCCGCGCCCTCGTTGATGCGGCGCAACGCCTCACCAAGGTTGGTGGCACCACACACGAACGGAACGGTGAAGTTCCACTTGTCGATGTGGTTGATGTAGTCGGCCGGGGTCAGGACCTCGGACTCGTCGATGTAGTCAACACCGAGGGACTGCAGAACCTGGGCCTCGACGAAGTGGCCGATGCGGGCCTTGGCCATCACCGGGATGGACACGGCGGCAATGATCGCATCGATCATGTCGGGATCGGACATGCGGGACACGCCACCCTGGGCGCGGATATCAGCCGGGACACGCTCGAGCGCCATGACGGCGACGGCACCGGCGTCCTCAGCGATGCGGGCCTGCTCGACGTTAACGACGTCCATGATGACGCCGCCCTTGAGCATCTCCGCCATGCCCCGCTTAACGCGGCTGCTGCCCGTCAGTGGGATGTGTTCAAAAAGGAGGGGTCTTTTAGGCACGTGATACTCCAAGGGCTGAAGGCTGTGATGGCATCCCAACCTCCCGGATGCAGAGGCGTCCGCGGAAGGAGCCATGCCTGATATCCGGGTGATATATTAGATGGAATCATCAGTATGCAGCCGCCGAAGCATCCAGTCAACGGCGCAGTGCACTACGCCGCGAACAGTGCCTGCCGGACAGCGTGCTCAAAGCCACTGACATGTGTGCGCGCAAGATCGGCAGCCTTTTCTTCGTCTCCGTCAATGACGGCCCGCAGCAAGTCGAGGTGCTCGCGCACGTGGTGCTCAAGATCGGGCAGCCGGTCCAGGACCATGCACCAGATGCGTGTCGCCAGGTTGTCGTAGCGGATCAGGACGTCTTCGAGGTGCGGGTTCGCCGCCGCTGCATAGATGCCCTGATGAACACTGGCGTCGAGCCGCAAGGTTTCAACCACAGAGGCCGCGCTGACATCAAAGTCCTCCACCGCGCGCATCACTTCCCGCAGGTGTTCCTTGGTAGAGGCGGAAGCAACCCGCGCCGCGCGTGCGGCAGCCAAGGGTTCCAGCTGGGCGCGAATCTCTGAAATAAACGCCAGATCCGTAACTTCAACCCGCGTGGCAAACGTCCCGCGCCGCGGGTAGGTGATCACCAGGCGGTCCAGCTCAAGCCTCTTCAGGGCTTCCCGCACCGGGGTTCGCCCGATCTCCAGCTCCTTGGCCAGCTGATCGTCATTGAGAAGATCGCCGGGCTTGATCTCCAGCATCAGCAGCCGGTCGCGAAGGCGCTCATAGGCAATGTCAGCCAGGGATTTCTTCGCGGCATCGCCGATGGTTGCCAGAGTTCCAAAAGCCACAGTGCCAGCCCCTTCTTCACATCCAAAAAATCTATTGACCTGCCTCAGCCACCAGTATACGCTGAATTCAATCCTAATATATCAGTTCAGGACCCAGGAATATATCTAAAGGAGGAGACATGACCCTCGTGGCAACAGACTCAACGGTAAGCACACTGCCGAAGCCCGAATTGCTCAAAGAAGAGCAAGCACAGAAGTTCGTACTCACATTGTCGTGCGTCGAACGCGCCGGGATTGTTCAGGCAGTCACCACCTTCCTTTACGAGCGCGGTTTCAATATTGAAGAGCACCAGCAGTTCGACGACGGCCTCCGCCAGACGCTGCACCTGCGGACCGCTTTCTCCGGGCCGCTGTCCTACTCACCGGAGAGGCTCGAAGAGGAGTTCGGCGCGATTGCCGAACGCTTCGAGATGAAGTTCAGCTTCCATGACAAGACCAAGAAGCGGGTCCTTGTGATGGTGTCCAAGTTCGGGCACTGCCTCAACGACCTCATCTTCCGCTGGCGGGGCGGCAGCCTCGGCGGCGACCTCGTGGTGGTTGCCTCCAACCATGAGACGCACCGCGCCATGGCAGAAGCCGCCGGCCTGCCTTTCGTCTACATTCCCGTCACCCCGGACACCAAGGCAGATGCCGAGCAGCAGCTCTTGGACCTGGTGGAGGAGTACAACGTGGACCTCGTAGTGCTCGCACGCTACATGCAGGTGCTCTCGGACGACCTCTGCCGTTCCCTTGAAGGACGCGCCATCAACATCCACCACTCCTTCCTCCCGGGGTTCAAGGGCGCCCGCCCCTACCACCAGGCCTATGACCGCGGTGTGAAGCTGGTTGGCGCAACCGCCCATTACGTCACCGCGGACCTGGACGAGGGCCCGATCATTGAGCAGGAAGTCATCCGCGTGGATCACAGCTACGGCCCCACCACCCTCTCAACCGTGGGCCAGGATGCCGAAGCCCTGGCGTTGTCCCGCGCCGTCAGGTGGCACTGCGAGCACCGTGTGCTGCTGGACCAAACCAGCACAGTGGTTTTCCGCTAAAAGCAGCACCAGAACACCAGCAGACTCACCCCCTAACTTCAGCAGGAGAATTCCCCATGGCATCCACGCCTCGCATTGTCATCATCGGAGCTGGGATTGTTGGCACTAACCTCGCCGACGAACTGGTCACCCGCGGTTGGAACAACATCACCGTCCTGGACCAAGGACCCCTGAACATGCCCGGTGGCTCAACGTCCCACGCGCCGGGCCTGGTTTTCCAAACCAACCCTTCCAAGTCCATGGCGCTCTTCGCCAAGTACACCGTGGAAAAGCTGCTGTCCCTGACAGAGGACGGCCAGAGCTGCTTCAACCAGGTGGGCGGACTGGAAGTTGCCACCACGGAAACCCGACTGGCTGACTTGAAGCGCAAGCTCGGCTACGCGCAGGCCTGGGGCATCGACGGCAAGATCCTCTCCCGCGAGGAATGCAAGGAGCTCTACCCCCTGATCAATGAGGAAGACATCCTGGGTGGCCTGCACGTCCCCACCGATGGCCTGGCGCTTGCAGCCCGTGCCGTCCAGCTGTTGATCAAGCGGACCGAAGCCGCCGGAGTGAAGTACATCGGCAACACCGAAGTGACCGGAATTGAGCAGTCAAACCGCCGCGTGACCGGCGTCGAAACCGCCGACGGCGTGATCCCCGCGGACATCGTGGTTTCCTGCGCCGGATTCTGGGGTGCAAAGGTAGGCGAGTTGATCGGGATGTCCGTTCCGCTGCTCCCGCTGGCACACCAGTACGTCAAGACCACTCCCGTGCCGGCACAGAAGGGCAAGAACGAGCTTCCCAACGGCGCCCAGCTGCCCATCCTGCGCCACCAGGACCAGGACCTCTACTACCGCGAACATGGCGAGCGCTACGGCATTGGTTCCTACGCGCACCGCCCCATGCCCGTGGACCTTGATGAGCTGGGGAGCTATGAGCCCAGCAGCATCACCGAACACAATATGCCCTCCCGCCTGGACTTCACGTTGGAAGATTTCCTTCCCGCGTGGGAAGCGACCAAGCAGATCCTGCCGGCACTCCGCGAAAGCGAAATCGAGGATGGCTTCAACGGCATCTTCTCCTTCACCCCGGACGGCGGCTCGCTGGTGGGCGAATCCAAGGAAGTGGACGGCTTCTTCGTGGCCGAGGCCGTGTGGGTCACCCACTCCGCCGGCATTGCCCGCGCCGTTGCCGAGCTGCTGACCACCGGCAAGTCACAGATCGATCTTGGCGACTGCGACATCCACCGCTTCGAAGAGGTCCAGCTGACCCCCGAATATGTCAGCGAAACCTCCCAGCAGAACTTCGTGGAAATCTACGATGTGATGCACCCGCTCCAGCCCAAGCTCTCTCCCCGCAACCTCCGCGTCAGCCCCTTCCACGCACGTCACAAGCAGTTGGGCGGCTACTTTCTGGAAGGCGCCGGCTGGGAACGCCCGTACTGGTTTGAAGCCAACGCTGAACTCCTCAAGGAAATGCCGGACGACTGGCAGCCGCCGGCCCGTGATGCCTGGTCCGGAATGTTCAGCTCCCCCATCGCGGCAGCCGAGGCGTGGAAGACCCGCACAGCTGTTGCGATGTACGACATGACTCCGCTGAAGCGCCTGGAGGTTTCCGGCCCGGGGGCACTGAAGTTGCTGCAGGAACTGACCACCGGTGATATGTCCAAGAAGCCCGGCGCTGTGACCTACACGCTCCTCCTGGACGAGGCCGGTGGCATCCGAAGCGACATCACCGTGGCCCGCCTCAGCGAAGACACCTTCCAGCTCGGAGCCAACGGCAACATTGATACTGCCTACTTTGAACGTGCCGCCCGGCAGCAAACCGCCAATGGCGACGCCGGCGACTGGGTGCAGGTCCGTGACACCACCGGCGGCACCTGCTGCATCGGTTTGTGGGGTCCCCTGGCCCGCGACCTCATCAGCACGGTCAGCAGCGATGACTTCAGCAATGACGGCCTGAAGTACTTCCGTTCCAAGAAGGTCACCATCGGCGGCGTTACCGTCACGGCCATGCGCCTGTCCTACGTGGGCGAACTCGGTTGGGAGCTCTACACCAGCGCTGACAACGGGCAGCGACTCTGGGACGCCCTGTGGAAGGCCGGCCAGCCGTTCGGCGTCATCGCCGCAGGCCGCGCTGCGTTCAGCTCGCTGCGTCTGGAGAAGGGCTACCGTTCCTGGGGCACGGACATGACCACCGAGCACGATCCGTACGAAGCCGGCGTCGGGTTTGCCGTGAAGATGACCAAGGAGAACTTCGTCGGTAAGGCCGCTTTGGAAGGCCGCACCGAAGAAGGCTCCGCGCGTCGCCTGCGCTGCTTGACGGTGGACGACGGCAGGAGCCTCGTGCTGGGCAAGGAACCGGTGTTCTACAAGGACCAGGCGGTTGGTTATGTCACCAGCGCCGCCTACGGCTACTCGGTCCGCAAACCGATCGCCTACGCTTACCTGCCCTCCGCAGTATCACTGGGCGACTCCGTGGAAATCGAGTACTTCGGACGCCGCATCCAGGCGACCGTCACCGAAGATCCGCTGTACGACCCCACCATGAGCCGACTCCGGGGCTAACCCATGATCAGTTCAGAAACCATCAGTGATTACCTCTCCAGGCTTGCTTCACGTCAGCCCACCCCCGGCGGTGGCGCGGCAGCGGCACTGCATGCCGCCCAAGGTGCTGCCTTGGTGGGCATGGTGGCCAGGTACACCACCGGCGCAAAGTACGAGGAGCACGCCGCCCTGGTCACCCGGATCACCAGCGCCGCCGACCACTTGATCGTCGAGGCACTGCGTCTCGCGGATGCCGACGAACACGCTTTCCAGTCCGTCATCGATTCCTACAAGCTCCCCTCGGAAACCGACGAACTCAAAGCCGCAAAAACAGCAGCCATCCAGGAGGCCCTGGTCCAGGCGGCCCATACTCCAGCGCAGCTGATCAAGGTTGCCGGTGAGGTGGTGGACCTTGCCACCGAACTTTTTGATGTGGCCAACCCCAACGTCATCAGCGACGTCGCAGCTGCCGCCGATGCAGCCCGCGCAGCCGCCACCACGGCCCGGGTGAACATCGACATCAACGTGGTCGCCCTCAAGCAGGGCGAAGCCCGTTCCCGCCTGGCGGAACAGACGGACGGGATTGAGGACAAGGTGGTCCTGGCGGCTGATTCCCTGGTGAAACTCGTCCGCGAAAGGATCCTCGCATGACCGCTGCAGTGCGCGTGAACACCGAAGTCCTTTCCGGCAAGCCCCTCGCTGCCCTCATTCAGCAGCGGGCCAACGAGGAAACCACCCTGCTGGATGACCAGGGCATCCGGCCGGTGCTCGCAGTGGTTGTTGCCACGGCCGACGAATCCACGCACTGGTACGTTCGGTCCATTGAGCGAGCGGCCGGACGTGCCGGGATCGGGTGCAGGATCATCGATCTTGGCCACGACGCCACCGAACAAGTGCTGGCCAATGTCCTGGAGGACCTCAGTGCGGAGCCATCCGTCCACGGCATCATCCTCCAGACTCCCCTGCCCGCCGCCGTTGCCGCTGACAGGTTGGTGGGCCTCATCGCTCCGGAAAAGGACATCGACGGCGCCAATCCCCTCAGCCTGGGCCGCTTGGCTGTGGGGCAGCCCGCCTTCGCCCCCGCCACTGCGCAGGCTGTGGTGGAACTGTTGGACCACTTCCAGATCCCGGTCGCAGGACGCAACGTGGCCGTCGTCGGGCGTTCCGCTGTGGTGGGCAAGCCGCTGTCCCTGCTGCTCCTCGCGAGGGATGCCACTGTTACTGTCTGCCATTCCAAATCCGGACCGCTGGAACGCTACACCCGGCCGGCCGACGTCGTGGTTGTCGCAGCCGGGCGGACCGGGCTGCTGAAAGGCAGCCACGTCTCACCGGAGGCGGTAGTGATCGACGTCGGAACGAACGTGCTGCCCGACGGCACCTTGGTGGGGGACGTTGACGAAGCCAGCGTCACCGGAGTGGCGGCCGGGTTGAGTCCTGTCCCGGGAGGCGTAGGATCAGTCACCACTGCGCTCCTGCTGCTGCACACCGTGGAAGCCGCCCGGCAGCAATCCCGAACCACGCTGATCACAGCTTCCACGTCCCGGATCTGAAGGGGTTCCCATGCATTCCAAAGCTCCACGCGAGAACATTGACGAGTCAAAGCTGACCGTCACCAAACCCAAAACCAAGGCCGTAGGCATCCCCGCTGTTGCCAACGCCCTGAAAATTTCGCTGGAACAGATGGGACCGCTGCGAAGCGTCCAAACCCTCTTGGCCGTGAATCAGCTGGACGGGTTCGACTGCATGGGATGCGCCTGGCCCGAGCATGAAAAGCGCAACGCGGCAGAGTTCTGCGAGAACGGCGCCAAGGCAGTGGCCGAGGAGGCTACCCGCCGCCGCGTCACGCCGGAATTCTTCGCCCAGCATTCCATTGACGAGCTCAAAACCCGCGATGACTTCTGGCTCGGCCAGCAAGGCCGACTCACCCACCCGATGTTCCTGGACGAAGGCGCTTCCCACTACAGGGCTATTGACTGGGACGAGGCCTATGACCTTATGGCCGAGGAACTGCGGGGCCTGGAAAACCCCGATCAAGCAGTTTTCTACACTTCCGGCCGGACCTCCAATGAAGCAGCGTTCGTCTACCAGCTGTTGGTTCGCGGCCTGGGTACCAACAACCTCCCGGACTGTTCCAACATGTGCCACGAGTCCTCCGGCTCAGCCCTGGTGGAAACCATCGGCATCGGCAAAGGGTCCGTTAGCCTGACCGACCTGGAAACGGCATCGCTGATTTTCGTGGCCGGCCAGAACCCCGGCACCAACCACCCGCGCATGCTCAGCGCCTTGGAAAAGGCGAAGAAGAACGGCGCGATCATCGTGTCCGTCAATCCTCTTCCTGAAGCCGGGCTCCTGCACTTTGAAAACCCACAGCATGTGGCGGGCATGATCCAAGGGACCCAGCTGACGGACGAGTTCCTGCAGATCAGGGCCGGCGGAGATCAGGCTCTCTTCCAAGGCCTGGGCAAGTACCTTCTTGAGGCCGAAGCTGATGGCCGGAACACGCCAGGCCTGAAAACTGTCTTGGACCATGACTTCATCAACAACCACACGGTAGGTATTGATGACTACCTGCGCTACCTGGAGAAGGTGGAGTGGGATGACATCGTGGAGGCAACCGGCCTGACCCTGGAGCAGCTCCACTCGACGGGTGAGCGTCTGCTCGCCTCCAGTGCCACCATCGTGTGCTGGGCCATGGGACTGACCCAGCACAAGCATTCCGTACCCACCCTCCGCGATGTGGTCAATGTTCTGCTGCTACAAGGCAACATCGGCAAGCCCGGCGCCGGCGTCTGCCCTGTGCGCGGTCACTCCAATGTCCAGGGCGACCGCACCATGGGCATCTTCGAAAAGATGCCGGAGACGT
This sequence comes from Arthrobacter sp. yr096, assembly GCF_900108925.1. Lineage (NCBI taxonomy): Bacteria > Bacillati > Actinomycetota > Actinomycetes > Micrococcales > Micrococcaceae > Arthrobacter > Arthrobacter sp. yr096. Next base: position 8,029 of record NZ_FNYI01000006.1, read on the forward strand.
TCCATGACCGGTTGGACCAGGAATTCGAGTTCCGCTCTCCCCGTGAGCACGGCTTTGACACCGTGGCGGCCATCCGCGCCATGCGGGACGGGAAAGTCCGTTTCTTCATGGGCATGGGCGGCAACTTCGTCCGGGCCGCTCCTGACTCCGACGTGACCGAACTGGCCCTGGCCAACACCAGGTTGAGCGTCCAGATCTCCACCAAACTGAACCACTCTCACCTGTCCACGGGTCGCCGGGCGCTGATCCTGCCCACCCTCGGACGCACCGAGAAGGACACCCAGCGCACAGGCGATCAGCGGGTCACCGTGGAAGACTCCATGAGCGCCGTCCACGCATCACGGGGACGCCTCAAACCCGCAAGCGAACACCTCCACTCCGAAGTGGCGATCGTCTGCAACCTTGCACACCGCCTGTTCACCGATGGCCACAGCCGCCTGCCCAACACGCCCCAGGCTGCCTGGCTGGCCATGAGGGACGACTACACCCTGATCCGGAAGCATATTGAGGCCGTCTTCGATGGTTTTGAGGACTTCGAAGCACGAATCCAGCATCCGGGCGGCTTTGTGCTGCCCCACCCGCCGCGCGACGCCAGGAAGTTCCACACCGCCTCCGGGAAAGCACACTTCACGGGCAACGAACTGGAATTCATCAAGATCCCGCCGGGCCGCTTGGTCCTGCAAACCCTGCGCTCACATGACCAGTACAACACCACCATCTACGGCAAAGACGACCGCTACCGCGGCATCCACGGTGGCCGGCGCGTGGTGCTCATCAACGCTGACGACATCACCGAGCTGGGATTTTCCGACGGCGACATGGTCCACCTGATTTCCGAGTTCCACGGCGTTGATCGCAAGGCTGAGGACTTCCGCATCGTCTCGTACTCGACGCCCAAGGGGTGCGCCGCCGCGTACTACCCGGAAACCAACGTCCTGGTGCCGTTGGACTCCGTGGCCGATACCAGTGGAACGCCCACCTCGAAGTCGGTGATCATCCGGCTGGAGAAAGCCTAGATCCAGAACAGATTTTCCACCCGTCAGTTTTTACCCGTCAGTTTTTTACCCGTCAGTTTTTACCCGTCCAGTGGTTCGTAATTGGTGCTTCGGTGCCTGAAACCTGGGGAGGTATTTCCTCATCGAAGCACCGCTTTCGGATCATTGGGCAGCATTTTCAGTAACAGCCAAAGAATAGGGAGTGACCATGTCAGGAAACAGAGCAGTCGCCTACAAGGAACCCGGTGTCGTTGAGATCATCGACACTGACTACCCAACGTTTGAGCTCAAAGACGGACCGGGCGTCAACCCTGCCAATGTCGGACGGAAGGTGCCGCATGGCGCGATCCTCCGCACAGTGACCACCAACATCTGCGGTTCGGACCAGCACATGGTCCGCGGCCGCACCACAGCTCCGAAGGACCTGGTCCTCGGCCACGAGATCACCGGCGAAGTGGTGGAGGTGGGACCCGACGTCGAGTTCATCAAGGTAGGTGACATCGTCTCGGTCCCGTTCAACATCTCCTGTGGCCGCTGCCGGAACTGTAAAGAGCAGAAGACGGGCATCTGCCTCAACGTCAACCCGGACCGCCCCGGCAGCGCCTACGGTTACGTTGACATGGGAGGCTGGGTGGGCGGCCAGGCCGAGTTCGTACTGGTCCCCTACGCCGACTGGAACCTGCTGCGCTTCCCGGACCGCGATCAGGCACTGGAAAAGATCATGGACTTGACCATGCTCTCGGACATTTTCCCCACCGGTTTCCACGGCGCCGTCACTGCCGGCGTGGGCGTGGGCTCCACGGTTTACGTCGCAGGTGCCGGGCCCGTGGGTCTCGCCGCCGCCGTGGGCGCACAGCTGCTTGGCGCCGCCGTCGTGATTGTGGGCGACATGAACGAGGACCGGCTGGCACAGGCGCGTTCCTTCGGCTGCGAAACCGTCAACGTGTCCAACGGTGATCCCAAGGAACAAATCGCACAGATCCTGGGAGTTCCGGAAGTGGATTGCGGCGTGGACGCTGTTGGCTTCGAAGCCCGCGGTCACGGCAAGGATGCCTCCCACGAAGCACCTGCCACCGTGCTGAACTCCCTCATGGACATCACTGCCGCCGGCGGGTCCCTGGGCATCCCGGGTCTCTACGTCACCGGCGATCCGGGTGGAATCGACGAGGCAGCCAAGCACGGCTCCCTCTCGCTCTCCCTGGGCACCGGCTGGGCCAAGTCCTTGTCCTTCACCACCGGGCAGTGCCCTGTAATGAAGTACAACCGTCAGCTGATGATGGCCATCCTCCACGACAAGGTACAGATCGCCAAGGCCGTCAACGCCAAGGCCATCCCCCTCGAGGACGCTCCGCGCGGCTACGCCGAATTCGACGCCGGCGCCGCAACAAAGTTCGTACTGAACCCCAACGGCTACGTGAAGGCCTAGTTCATTACACACAACTGATACCGGGGACTGCGCGGCAAGAATTACGGGAAGGCCGTGCAGTTCCCGGTATCTGCATCACACCTCACTTCAGGAAGCGGGCATCAATGCTTGCACAAGCAACGTGCACAAAGGCTCTCACCTGGGCCGATGCGCGGCAATTGGCTTACGACTGTGCCACGCCGCTCCCGTCCTTGTCGGTTAGCCTCGGCGACGCGATCGGGCGCACCTTGACCGGCCCGGTCACCTCCCATCAGGACCTGCCGCATTACGCGTCCTCAGCCATGGACGGCTGGGCTGTTAACGGTACTGGCGACGGCACCGGACCCTGGATCCTGACGACATCCGGCATGCCGCTCGCTGAGGGTCAAGCGAGCGTGATCGCCACCGGAGGGCTCGTCCCACGTGGCGCCACGGCAGTCCTGCGCAAGGAAAGTGGGTTCGTCTCCGGGGACGGATATCTTTCGCTTGGGCCCGATTCAAGGCCCGGCGAGTTGTCCCCTGGCCGGCATATCCGCCCCGCCGGAGAGGAAGCATCCGCCGGCGAACTGCTGGTTCCCGCCGGAACGGTCCTCAATCCTGCCCATATTGCCCTCGCCGCCGTGGCGGGGCACGACCACCTGCTGGTACAGCGCAAGCCACGTGTCGGCGTCGTACTGACCGGATCGGAAGTGGTGACCTCCGGCGAGCCTGCGGCGGGAAAGGTCCGCGACGCGTTCGGGCCGCAATTGGACGCCGTCATTTCGCAATTGGGCGGCGAACCCGCCGGCCAGCTCCGGATTGGCGATTCATACACTGAGTGGCTGTCCGCGCTCACAGAAGTCGACCACGGCCAAAGCCCCGACGTCACCATCACCACTGGTGGGACAGGTAAATCCGGGACCGACCACTTCCGCGACGCCGTTGCCGCACTCGGCGGCCGGCTCCTGGTGGACGGGATCGCCATGCGTCCGGGCCACCCCGCGGTCCTGGCCGAACTCCCGGACGGACACTTCATCATCGGACTGCCGGGAAATCCACTGGCCGCCATGATGGCCCTCATGACCTTGGGCGAACCACTGCTGACGGCATTGGGAAACCGGCCGCTCCGGAAAGCCGGCATGGTGACCTCCGGGGCGGACATTGATCCGGACCCAGGCCGCACACGGCTTGTGCCCTGCGTGGTCATCCACCGTCTCGCCCTCCCTGCCACCCACACGGGTCCGGGGATGATGCGGGGTCTTGCCGGGGCAGACGGGTACATGGCTGTTCCCCCGGAAGGTGTAGCAGCCGGCGCGTCTGTGCCTGTGCTGCCGCTGCCGTGGACAGCAGGAAGAGCCGCCATCAGCGCCTGAATCAGGTGGTTTCCCATGGTGTGAAAGGGTCCGTGCAAAACTCCGTCTAGGATGTGGAAAGACGAAGGTGCAGGCCGGGCAGGGCTACCAGCCCGGGGCCGCCTGCCTGGACAACGGACACGAGGCACCATGGCCGCACGCAACAACCCTGACATCGACAAGGACGCAGACGCCCAAGGCGGAGGCGTCCAGTCAGTGGACCGTGCCCTCCAGATCCTGGAAATCCTGGCCCGGGAAGGCGATGCCGGCGTGAGCGACATCGCCGAGGAGATGGGCGTCCACAAATCCACCGTGTCCCGGTTGGTGGGATCCTTGGTCAACCGTGAACTGGTCCGGCAGAACAGTGAACGGGGCAAGTACCAGCTGGGCTTTGGGATCCTCCGCTTGGCCTCATCCATCCCCGGCAGGTTGAGCGTTGTCCATGAGGCACGGCAAGTCCTGGAGGCGCTGGCCGCCGAGTACAAGGAAACAGTGAACCTTGCCGTGCTGCGGTCCAACTATGCCGTCAACGTGGACCAGGCCATGGGACCTTCAACACTGGCCACTTACGACTGGGTGGGTAGCCTGACGCCGCTGCATGCCACCTCCAGCGGCAAGGTTCTTCTTGCAGCACTGACCGCTGACGAAAGAAGCCAGGTCTTCAAGGCAGTGGGCCTGCCCGCGCGAACGCCACGGACCGTGACCAACCGCGGAGAATTGGAAAAGCAGTTGTTGGACGTTGCCCGCAACGGGTACGCCACAGTCCACGAAGAGTTTGAAATCGGGCTCACCGCCGTTGCCGTGCCCATCTTCAACCACGAGGGAAGCGTCATTGCCGCCGTGAGTATTTCCGGCCCCGCGTTCCGCTTTGCGCCCGAGGACCAGCCAAAACTCATCGACGGCCTCCGCGAGGCCGGCCTGACCATCAGCGCGAGGATGGGCTACAGGCGCCGGTAGCGTCACCGCGCGTCAGCCATACCTCAGCACTTGCCGGGCGACACTCGCCAGTGTGACCTCGCTGCCTCTAGGCAGCCAAATTGACGCGCCATTCGCAACGTACCCCATGATACGCAACATTTCCCTTCCAGCCAATTGATATATCAATCTGCTGTTAAAGAGCGCAAATCCCTTGACTTTGGGTGTGACGGAGAGCACTCTGTTGCATAGCGCGGATGTTGTTGATTCCTGCGGAACACGCCTTGAGAGCATGGACCGTCGATCCAACCGCCCCCGTCCAACGAACCAGAAGAGGTACATCATCGCTATCGCCTGCCCGCTCCGTGACCGCGTACTCGGGGAGGCACCACGGCCCGCCATGACCATCGGATCGGAGGAAGACCCAACCTTCCCACCCAATCCATTCACCAAAGCCTCGTAGAAATGCAGGCTCATGACACGCCGAGCAAAGGACCCGCTCATGGCTATAAACAGTGAAACAAAACCGCTGACACCTGAGGAATTACCTGCCAACGATCACGTAGCAGATTCCCCGGCTGCAGCCAGCCCCGCCCGCAGGGAAACGTCTGAAGAAGTCATCAGCGTCTCCCCCGACGAAGTCAATCTGGCAGCCCTCAACGCTGAGGATGGAGGCGCCGAGACCCTTCCCGATTCTGAAGAATACGCAGAGATCATGGAAGAGTTGCGCCACGCCAAGACCGAGCAGGCCGTTTCGGCCCGCCGGAACCGCAAACTTACCTTGGACAAAGTTACCTTCGGGATCACAGGCGCCATCGCCGTCGCCTTTGTGGTCTGGGGCTTCGTCGGAAGGGACAGCCTTTCTGAAACGTCCAAGGGCGCCCTGAACTGGGTCATGGAATACACAGGCTGGCTGTTCATGGTCCTCGCCTCATTGTTCGTGGTCTTTGTTCTGTGGCTTGCCCTTGGCAAGTTCGGCAACATCCCGCTGGGCAAGGACGGCGAGAAGCCCGAGTTCCGCACCGTCTCCTGGGTGGCCATGATGTTCGCCGCGGGCATGGGCATCGGGCTCATGTTCTACGGCGTCGCCGAACCGCTGTATCACTACATCTCGCCTCCCCCGGGCACTGTGGACGGCCGCACCCCCGCTGCCATCCAGACGGCCATGGCCACCTCCATCTTCCACTGGACCCTTCACCCCTGGGCCATGTACGCAGTGGTGGGCATTGCCATGGCGTATGGCACCTACCGCCTGGGCCGCAAGCAGCTGGTTTCCGCGGCCTTCACCTCGCTCTTTGGCATCCGCATGGTGGAAGGGCCGCTGGGTAAGTTCATCAATATCCTGGCCATCTTCGCCACGCTCTTCGGAACTGCCGCCTCGTTGGGCCTCGGCGCCCTCCAGATCGGCAGCGGCATGACGTCCAACGGCTGGCTGGGTGAGATCGGCACCCCCGTGCTGGTGGTCATCGTAGCGATCCTGACCTTCTGCTTCGTGGCATCAGCTGTTTCCGGCATCAGCCGCGGCATCCAGTGGCTGTCCAACATCAACATGGTGTTGGCCGTTGTCCTGGCCCTCATTGTGTTCGTAGCCGGGCCCACCCTGTTCATCCTCAATCTGATCCCCTCGGCTGTGGGTGACTACGCCCGTGACTTGGCTGAAATGTCCTCACGGACCGAAGCCGTGGGAGATGACTCACTGCGCAGCTGGATGACCAGCTGGACCATCTTCTACTGGGCCTGGTGGATCTCCTGGACGCCCTTCGTAGGAATGTTCATCGCCCGCATCAGCCGTGGCCGCACCATCCGCCAGTTCGTCACCGGCGTCCTGCTGGTGCCCAGCGTGGTCAGTGTCATCTGGTTCGGCATCTTCGGCGGAGCCGCCTTCCACGTTCAGCAAGAAGCAGACAAGGCCGGAACTCCAGGACTCGTGACCATGGTGGACGGTGCACCCTCCATCAACTTCGATGGCGCCCTCTTCGACCTGATCAAGAACCTGGGCATGCCTGGCTGGGCTACAGCGGCCGTCATTGTGCTTGCCATGGTCCTGGTGGCGATCTTCTTCGTCACCGGTGCCGACGCAGCCTCCATCGTGATGGGATCCCTCAGCTCCAACGGTGCCGAGCACCCGCGTCGAGGTGTGGTCATTTTCTGGGGAAGCCTCACCGGCGCAGTAGCAGCTGTCATGCTGCTTGCCGGCGGCGATAAACCTTCGGAAGCCTTGTCCGGCCTGCAACGAGTGACAATCGTGGCTGCCCTGCCCTTTGTGATCGTCATGCTGTTGCTCTGTTTCGCCTTGGTCAAGGACCTTCGCCGCGATCCCCTGCAATTGCACAAACGACTGGCCACCTCAGTGGTGGAACGGGCCATTCGCACAGGCGTCGAGCAACACGGCGGCGTTCAGTTCGATCTGGTCACCAAGCACGACTGCGCTGAGAAATGCCAGGACTCGGACTGTCCTGGCGGTACACACACCGGGACCATTCCGTTGGTGGGAAACCCCCAGCCGGAGTCCCGGGACAAGTAACCCGGCTGTCGGCCGATTCCCCCACACAGAAAGTTTCACCATGCCCAACTTCTCTGACCAGGACACGCTCCGTGTCACCACCCAAGCCACCGAGGACGCCACGCTCACCTTGGAAGCATCCAAGCCCGTGACTCTCCGGATCGAAGTGGACCGTTGCCCCTGCGGCTCTGACCACCGGACTGGTTCCTACGTCGACAGCGACTTCAGCCGCTAACGGGAGCACCCACAACACAACAAAGCAGGCGCCGGATTCCGGTGCCTGCTTTGTTATTGCTGCTTTGTTGTTGGTACCGCTGAAGGCTAAGGCCTATTTGGGCATCAGCACCGAGTCGATCAGGTAAACCGTGGCGTTGGCGGTCTTGACGCCACCGCAGATCACGTTGGAAGCTCCGTCAACCGTGAGGGCATCCTTGGTGCCACCAACGGTCACTTCGCCACCCTGAACAGTCTTGTGGGTGCCGACGATCTGGTCCGGGGTCAGCTGGCCGGGGACTACGTGGTAGGTGAGAATCTTGCTCAGCAGGGCATCGTCCGTCTTGAGCGTCTCGATTGTTGCGGGGTCGATCTTGGCGAAGGCATCGTCAACCGGTGCGAACACCGTGAATTCGCTGCCGTTCAGGGTGGAAACAAGGTCAACCTTGGGGTTGAGCTTTCCCGAAACAGCGGCGGTCAGGGTCTTGAGCAGCGGGTTGTTCGATGCTGCTACGGCTACCGGATCCAGGGCCATGCCGGCTACCGAACCGGCACCGTCCGGAACCTGTGCGGCGTAACCGGCGCAGCCGGGGCCCACGAGGTTGGCGGCCGGATCCATGGCGGCGCTGCTCATGGCGGAGGAGGACGGCGACGGTGCCGCAGACGACGGTGCCGCGGAGGAGGGTGCGGCAGACGAAGATGAGGGTGTGCTTGAGCCACCACAAGCCGTGAGTCCGAGAAGGGCGGCTGCAGTGAGGCCAACGAAGGCGAGGGCGGGGCGCTTTGTGGACAACATGTCATTCTCCTTGTTTTTGGAACCAGGGCGTTGGATCCATTGGGTGGTGGGACACGGTCTGCAAGTGCGGCTTTTGCTTCACCAGCGGTTTGTGTCTCACCAGCTATTCGGAGGATGGGACGGGGTGGATGGGTGCGGATTGAAGAAGTTTTTTTAAACCTTCGACGCCGGCACTCACCAGACGCTCATAGCCGCGGTCAAAGTGATGGTCGTCAACCAGGAACGCGTAATGCTGCATCTGGATGGGTAGCCGATCCGTGCGGGGCTGAAGCCCGACCCGGTCATCACGTCCGCAGGTCTGGCGGACTGGTGGAGGCCGATGGCAGGATGGGCGGATGGCTATCGAGGTTCGCCCCGCGACGGTGTTCGATGATGTGAAAACCATGGTGGGCCCCAAGAACCCGGACTCGAATGTGTGCTGGTGCCTGAGTTACCGGATTCCGTCCAAGTTGAACCAGGAACTCCAGAAGCAGGAACGCGGAAAGTTCGTGAAGAAGCTGGTGGCAGAGGACCCTCCGCCAGGTGTTGTGGCCTACGACGGCGATGAAGTGGTGGGCTGGGCGGCGGTCCACCCGCGCGCGGACACCACTTTTGCGAAGAATCGTAAGATCCCGCACGTGGATGAAATCAATGTTTGGTCCGTGTGGTGCATTCGGGTGCGACCGGGGCATCGGGGCAAGGGCATTTCCCATGAACTGCTGCGGGGGGCCATCGACTTCGCCAAGAGCAATGGAGCACCGGCCATTGAGGGTTACCCGGTGGACAACAAGGGCGGCAAAGTGGACCTGACCATGGCCTACGTCGGGACGCGAAGGCTCTTTGAGAAGGCGGGCTTCAAGAAAGTGGCCCAAACGACGTCCGTCCTCAACGGCTTCCCAAGGGTGCTGATGCGTCTGGACCTCAGCTAGCTCCCTGCAGCCTCGCCGTCATCCGGTGCGCTTCCTCCAGCAACAGCCTGCCCAGGAATTCCTGACGGTCCGGGCGGAATCTGGGTTCAATTCCTGTCAGGGAGAGAGCCCACGCGGGCCGTCCCTGTTGGTCGAAGACGGCGGCGCCCATCCCCCAGCTTCCCTCAAGGATCAGCCCGGGATTGACGGAGTAACCAGTGAGCCGGGTCTGTTCCAGATTTCCCCGCACCACCTCTGCAGGATGTCCCACGGCGAACTCTCCGGCATGCGCAGGCCAGTCCCCCAACAGGAATTCCTGTTCTTCGGGAGGCAGGAAAGCCATGATGGCAGTTCCTGCCGAAGCCACGCCCAGCGGGAAGCGCACACCCTCGTGCAGCACGAAGGACCGCACCGGGAATGAGCCTTCTTCGCGCAGGACACACACGGTTTCATTTCCCCGCCGGATCGAGAAGAACGCGCTCTCCCCTGTCTCGGCGGCCAGCCGCCGCAGGGACGGGCGGGCAATGTCTTCCATGGGAAAGCGGGCCGCCGCCACCGATCCCAGCAGGAAAATCTCCGGGCCCAGCACCCATTTGCCGGAGCCCGAGTCATGTTCCAGCAGTCCTTCAGCAGCCAACGATGTCAGCAGCCGGTGCACGGTGGGCCTGGTCAGTCCGGATTCACGCACCAACCCCGCCAGAGACGTCCCTTCGGGCTTCCGACCCACCAGCCGCAACAGCAGGGCAACACGGCCCACCACCTGGGCTCCCTGTACTGCCACCATGCCTCCCTGGAAATTTCATCCACAATATGGACAGCATTCAGCCTATCGTCCACACAGTGAGTCTCCAAGAGATCCGGGCATTGACCACCGCCGGCCAGAATCCTAGGCTCCAACACAGAGGTAAAAAGTCCACAAAGTGGATACACGGCAAACTCAAAGAGGAGTCCAGAATGTCCATCATCCACGCGAGCGCAACCCAAGCGCTCCACGGCCTCATGGCAGACGGCTTGACCATCGCCGTCGGGGGCTTTGGCCTCAGCGGCATCCCCGCAGATCTGATCGACGCAGTCCGGGAGTCGGGCGCCAAGGACCTCACCATCGTCTCGAACAACATGGGCGTGGACGGCAAGGGCCTGGGCGTGCTGATCGAGGCAGGCCAGGTCCGGAAGGTCATCGCGTCCTACGTTGGCGAGAACAAGCTCTTCGCCGAGCAGTACCTGGCCGGTCTGCTGGAGGTGGAGTTCACTCCGCAGGGCACGCTGGCCGAACGCCTCCGCGCAGGCGGCGCCGGCATCCCTGCCTTCTACACGCGGACGGGTGTGGGCACTTTGGTTGCCGAAGGCAAGCCGCTGGAAGAGTTCGACGGCGTGACGTACGTCCGCGAGCGCGCCATCACCGCCGACGTCGCCCTGGTCCATGCCCACACCGCCGATACCGACGGCAACCTGATCTACCGCCACACCGCACGGAACTTCAACCCCGTGGTGGCTACTGCAGGCGCAGTGACCATCGCCGAGGCCGAGGTCATTGTGCAGCCGGGCGAGCTGGACCCCAACCACATCGTCACCCCGGGCGTGTACGTGCAGCGGCTGGTGCAGGCGACCGCCCGGGTCAAGGACATTGAACAGCGCACCGTCCGGCAGCGCACTGAAGCACTCACGGTCTGAAGCAAAGGAGCACATCACCATGGCATGGACACGTGACAACATGGCCGCTATCGCGGCCGAAGAACTGAACGACGGCGACTACGTCAACCTGGGCATCGGCATCCCCACGCTGGTGGCCAATAACCTGCCTGACGGCGTCCGGGTGGTCCTCCAGAGCGAGAACGGCCTGCTGGGCATGGGCCCGTTCCCGTTTGAGGGCGAGGAAGACGCGGACCTTATCAACGCGGGCAAGCAGACCGTTACCATCACTCCCGGCGGGAGCATTTTCGACTCCGCTACCTCGTTCGGCATGATCCGCGGCGGGCACGTGAAGGTGGCCATCCTGGGTGCCATGCAGGTGTCCGGCTCCGGGGACCTGGCCAACTGGACCATCCCCGGCAAGATGGTCAAAGGCATGGGCGGGGCCATGGATTTGGTGGCCGGGACACCGCGGGTGGTGGTCCTCACCGAGCACAACGCCAAGGATGGTTCGGCCAAGATCGTCACCGAATGCACGCTCCCGCTCACGGGGCTCAACTGCGTGGACCGCATCATCACGGACCTGGCCGTTTTCGACATCGTTCCGGAAACGGAAGACCACGACGACGGCACCCGCTTGGTGCTGACCCGTCTCGCCCCGGGCGTCACGGTGGAAGAGATCCGCGAAAAGACGGAGGCGGAGTTCACAGTCGCGCTCGACGCCCGCTCACCGGAAGCCGATGCACACACCCTCGAAGGAGCACACGCATGAGCCTGAAAGACCAGTTCGGCAAAGACATCCTGCTCACTGGATGGGGCCACAGCAAGTTCGGCAAACTGACCGATGACACACTGGAGTCCTTGATCGTCCAGGTTGCCGGGGAGGCCATCAGCAACTCCGGGCTGGACCCCAAGGACATCGACGAGATCTACCTGGGCCAGTTCAACTCCGGCATGCAGCCTCTGGGCTTCACGTCGTCCTTGGCCCTCCAGCTCTCGGCAGACTTGGCCAACGTTCCTGCCACCCGCACGGAGAACGCCTGCGCCTCGGGTTCAGCCGCGTTTCAACAGGGAGTCAAAGCAGTGCTCGCCGGCACGGCCCGGAACGTCTTGGTGATCGGCGCTGAGAAGATGACCGACGCCGGTGCTGACGTTGTGGGGGCAGCCCTGCTCGGCGCTTCCTACGAGATGGCCGGCAAGGCGTCTTCCACCGGATTCACGGGCCTGTTCGCAGAGGTGGCAAAGCATTACGGCAAGCGTTACGGCGCCGACATCGCCGGGCCAGGCTTCGAGGCCGGCCTGGGTGACGTCCTCGGTTCCATCGCCGCCAAGAACCACCGCAACGGCATGGACAATCCGTACGCCCAGATGCACCGGGACTTCGGTGTTGAGTTCTGCCGGACCATTTCGGACAAGAACCCCATGGTGGCCGAACCCCTGCGCCGCACAGACTGTTCGCCGGTCTCGGACGGTGCGGCCGCCGTCGTGCTCTCAACCTCGGCTACCGGGGGCGCAACAGCACCAGTGCGTCTTGCCGGCTTTGGCCACGCCAACGATTTCTTCCCGGCAGAGAAGCGCGATCCCACCGAGTTCGCCGCCACCAGGGCGTCCTGGGAGCGCGCCTTCGCCATGGCGGGCGTCGGCATTGAAGGCTTGGACTTCGCCGAGGTGCACGACTGCTTCACCATCGCAGAACTCATCATGTATGAGGCCATGGGCCTGACACCCCGCGGCGAAGGCTCGCGCGCCATCCAGGAAGGGTGGGTCTTCAAGGATGGCAAGCTGCCCATCAATGTCTCCGGCGGCCTGAAGGCGAAAGGCCATCCGGTGGGCGCCACGGGTGTGTCGCAGCACGTCATCGCCGCGATGCAGCTCAGCGGCACGGCCGGGGACATGCAGTTGCCCAACGCCCGCCGCGGCGCCGTCCAAAACATGGGCGGCGTGGGCATCGCCAACTACGTGAGCGTGCTGGAAGCGCTGTAGCTAACGGGACCGGATCAGGGCCGTGATCTCCGTAAACCCGAGCCGCTCTGCGTTCTGCAGGGCGGTTCGGCCTTGGGGGTCGCGAATATCCGGGTTGGCTCCCGCTGCGAGAAGCTGCCGGACCACGTCCTGCTGATTCGGCCCGCCATTGTTAAGCAGGATGGCTTCCTGCATGGCGGTCCAGCCCAGGTTGTTCACGTGGTCCACGGGCACACCCGCGGCAATCAGGATCCGCACGGTGTCTGTGTGCCCGTGTTCGCTCGCCGGGATCAGGGCCGTGCCGCCGTACCGGTTGATGCTGCGTACGTCCGCCCCGGCGTCCAGGGTCAGTTGAAGAACCTCGTTGAAGCCCTCAGCCCCCGCGTACAGGAAAGCGGAGTCCTGGATATCGTCCTTGGCGTTGACGTTGCCGCCGGCCACGATCAGTTCGCGCACCTTCGCAACATCGTTGGCTTTGGCGGCGAGGATCAGGAGTCGGTCGGTTTCCATCTGGGCCTCCGGTGAGAGTTTGGGCGGCGCTGAGATTTGGGACGGCGCTGAGATTTGGGGCGGCACAGCGGACGACGACGGGACGGGACTTACGCTCGACGGCGCAGCCGGGCTGGAAAGTGGGGAAGCCGCCGTCGTGCCGTTCTGCCTTGGAGCCGCGGCCGGCGCGCAGCCGGCCACGAACCCGGCGACCAGAATCGCCGCTCCCAAGGCCAAGCCGCGCGCGTTCCGCATGTTCACAGGCTACTTCGCAGCCGCAGCCAAGGCATCCGCGCCGGCGGTGGCGCAGGCCTCGTCCAGGGCACCGTCTGGAGCGCCGCCGACGCCGATGCCCGCCACCGATACACCGTTGACCTTCAGCGGGACACCGCCAGCCAGGAAGAGGGTGCCGGGGAGGTCGGCGATGGACGGGCCGTTGCCGTTGATGCGCTTGGCGAGCTCGCTGGTGGGGGCGCCGAATGCAGCTGCCGTATAGGCCTTCTGCTTGGCGGCCTCGATGGTGTGCTCGGCGGCGTTGTCACCACGGAGGAGGGCCTGGACAGTGCCGAAACGATCCACCAGGGCAACGGTGACAAACGGCAGCTTGTCAGCCTGGCACTTTGCGAGCGCAGCGTTGACGGCCTTGCTGGAAGCACCCACGGTGATGCGGTTCTGTGCCACCACGTTTTCCGGGGCGGGCTGGACGTCTGCGGGAGCCTTGGCGGGGGCGGCAACCGGTGCTGCAGGTGCCACGGCGTTGGCCACGGCCGTGATTCCGCCGGTGAGCAACAGTGCTCCGGTGGCGGCGGCGGCAATCATTTTGTTGGACTTCTTCACGGAGTTCTCCTCGTAGTAAGCATCGGGTACAACTCCATGCTTCCGAAAAGCCGCCCATGGCCACATCGGCCTGAAGCAGACCACGGCCTCATCCCTTCCGCCGGCTGTATCAGCCAAAAGGTGGAGAGACCAGCAACCGTGCGGCATCTAGCATGGAGAGATGCCCCTTGCCCTTCCACGGACTGCGCCCAGCGGCCGGATCGATGGCCGGATCGACGCCGTGGTGCACCTTGGTTTCGCCGTGCTCATGGTGGCATCGGCCGTCCGGTACGTCATGCGCCACTCCCCCGCAGACAACCTGTGGACGGTGGCCCTGGCAGCCGCAGTGTGTGCGCTGTACGCCGTCACCGCTGTCTTGGCGCATCGACGCGCAGCCCAACGGCGTCCCCTGTGGATCCCCTGGATGGCCGCCCTGGTGGTTGCGTGGGCCGCACTGGTGATCGTCGCCCCGAGCTTCGCGTGGTGTTCCTTCGCCATTTTCTTCCTGACGCGCACAGCCTTCCGCGGATGGGCCGGCTACGTTGCCGGGGGCGCGACGGCGGCCGCAACCGCCGTCGGGCTCTTCCGCATGAGTGACTGGACGGACGTGGCCATGCTGCTCGGACCGCTTGCGGCGGGCGCCCTGCTTACCCTCATCTACGACAAAATCGAGCGCGACCAGGAGCGGCTCGCCGCCAGCGAACGGGCGGCCGGGATCGCCACGGAACGCGAGCGCGTTTCCCGTGAAATCCACGACACCGTCACGCAAGGCCTCGCCAGCAGCCTGCTCCTCCTGGAAGCCGCCCAGCGATCCTGGCCCGCCAAGGCCGCGCAGGACGATGTTCGGCATGCCACCGACCTCTTGCGTCGGAACCTGGCCGACACCCGCAGCCTGGTGCATGAGCTCTCGGCACCAGGGCTCGAGTCCGGACCCCTTCCTGAAGCCCTGGAACACGCAGCACGCCAGCACGTGGACAGCATCCGTGTCCAGGTCACCGGCGAGGCACGCCAGCTCCCGCCCGAGGTCCGGCATACCCTGCTCCGCGTCACCCAGAGCGCCGCGGCCAACATCAACCTCCACGCCCATGCAGACCATGCCAGCGTGACCTTGGGGTACCTTCCGGACGCCGTCACCTTGGACGTGTTCGACGACGGCCGCGGCTTTGATCCCGGAGCGGTACCTCCGCCGTCGGAGGCCGGGGGTTACGGGCTGCGGGCCATGCGGCAGCGCGTGGAGCAGTTAGGCGGAGAATTGTCGGTAGAGAGCTCACCCGGCGAGGGCACCATCATCGCGGCCCAGCTCCCGCTGCCCGTGGATCCATCCAAGGAGGGCTTGTGACCACCATTTCCGTGCTGCTCGTCGATGACCACACTGTGGTGCGTAGCGGACTCAAGGCGCTGCTGGGCACCCAAGCCGATATCGCCGTCGTCGGTGAAGCCGCGTCCGGCGAGGAAGCGCTGCAGGCGGCCCAAGAGCATCAGCCAGCGGTCATCCTGATGGACTTGGCGATGGGCGCGGGGATGGATGGCATCGAGGCGATCCAGAAGCTGCGCCAGCGCACCCCCCAGCAAGCAATCATCGTGTTCACCACGTATGACTCCGATGCGGACATCGTCCGCGCCGTGGACGCCGGTGCGATGGGCTATTTGCTCAAGGACGCCGCCCCAGGGGAGATCTTCGCGGCCGTCCGCGGGGCAGTGCAGGGGAAGAGCGTGATGAGCGCACCGGTGGCCTCGCGGTTGTTCCAACAATTGCGGAACCCGGACGAGATCCTCACCCCGCGCGAAGCCGAGTTGCTCAGCCTGCTGACGCAAGGCCTCAGCAACCGTGACCTCGGGAAACGCCTGTTCATTTCGGAGGCAACCGTCAAAACCCACCTCGCCCACATCTACGCCAAGCTCGGGGTGGAAACACGTGCGGCGGCCATTGCAACAGCCATCCGGCGCGAGGGGATGCGGTAAGGACGGGTGGTTGGTTACGCTGACCCTATGTCGGACGCAGCGGATCGCAAAATGTTCAAAACCCCCGGAACTGCTTTGCTGGTCCGGGGAGTCCTCGCCATCGTTTTTGGCCTGTTAATCGTTGCCTTGCCAAGCGCCACGGTATTCGTGGTGGTGGTCATGTTCGGAGTGTTCGCGATCATTGACGGCATCACCAGCGTGGCCCACTACTTCTATGATCCGGCGGGCCGTTCCCGTTGGACTGTGGCGGGCGGTTTTATCTCCATCGCCGCCGGCATCCTCGCCATTGCCTGGCCCGGGATCACGGCGGCAGCAATCGGCGTCCTCATCGGTTTGTGGGCTTTGGTGCTGGGTCTCTCTCAGATCATCCTGTCCCTCGCTGCCCGGGAGTTTGTCCGGGGCTGGGGCATCTGGTTCCTGACGGGCCTCCTCACCACCGTGTTCGGCATTATTGTCCTGGTCAATCCTGGCCTGGGATTCCTGGGCCTGGTGGGAATGCTGGCGGCCTTTGCCATCGTGACGGGCTTGTTGCTGATCGCCTCGGGCATCGGCCTGCGCAAACTGGCCCATTCGCAGCCCCTGTACGGTCACTGATCTTTGAACTCCGCCCGGCAGTAATCCTCCGTTGGGGGATGCGCTCAGCGCCAAGTTCGGTAAGTTAGTGGCTGTGAAGATAGCTACCTGGAATGTGAACTCCCTCCGTGCCCGTGCCGACCGCGTTGAAGCGTGGCTTGAGCGCAGCGACTGCGATGTCCTGGCCATCCAGGAGACCAAGTGCAAGGACGAGAACTTCCCGTGGGAGCTCTTTGAGCGCATGGGCTACGAGGTTGCGCACTTCGGTGTGAACCAGTGGAACGGTGTTGCCATTGCCTCCCGCGTTGGTTTGGACGACGTGGAGCGTACCTTCCTGGACCAGCCGGCGTTCGGCAAGGCCGGCAAGGATCCTGCCCAGGAAGCCCGCGCCATTGCCGCCACCTGCGGCGGCATCCGGATCTGGAGCCTCTATGTTCCCAACGGCCGTTCGCTGGACGACGAACACATGCCGTACAAGATCAAGTGGCTGGACGTCCTTCAGGGCCACGCCGCCGAATGGGTAAAGTCGGATCCCAAGGCCCAGATCGCCCTCATGGGTGACTGGAACATCGCCCCGTTCGACGACGACGTCTGGGACATCGAGCTCTTCCGCACCAATAACTACACGCACGTCAGCGAACCCGAACGCGCGGCCTTCCATGCGTTCGAGGCTGCCGGTTTCACCGACGTCGTCCGTCCCTACACACCTGGCCCCGGCGTCTACACCTACTGGGACTACACGCAGCTGCGCTTCCCCAAGAAAGAAGGCATGCGCATTGACTTCTGCCTGGCATCCCCGGAGCTGGCCGCACGCGTCACGGGTGCCTCGATTGACCGCGAGGAGCGCAAGGGCAAGGGCGCCTCGGACCACGCTCCCGTCATTGTGGAGCTCGCGGACTAAGTAAACGCTCACCGACGAAAGGGGCCGGCTGGACATGACTGGAAACCTGTACCGGGGCCAGGCGGGACTGCCGTTCTCTTCGTCGCTGCGCATATACGAGCCCCTTGAAGCCTTTCCGTCTGAGCAGCAGAGCCAGCTTGTGGCGGAGAGCGGCAGGATTGGTTCCCGGGCCGCCGTCGAAAATGCGGAGCTGCAAGCGTCGCTGGGTCGCATCACACGCTCAGGCGGCGACCCCTTCCCCACAGGCCGCACTGACCTGGTGCGCATGACGCGGGTTCCTCCCGGACGGCACGCTGCGCCCGGCAACGCCGCCAACGGAGCCGCCGGCGGCAAAGAAGCGGACGACGCCGGGCGGCTGCTTTACTGCCCCAGCCAACTGGTGATTCGGGCCGGTTTGGCAGCCAACGCGCTCATGGATGGCGTGCACAGTCCCCTGGCCGACCTCCTCATCCCCGTTTCGCAACGGGATAAGCATCAGGTCCGGATTGACCGCATCAATGCCGGGGAAGGCGCCAAGCGTGTGCATACCCGTGCCTCCACATGGGGAATCCCGTTCAGTTGGTTCTCGCTCTTCGCCGAGTCGGACCGCAAGGACGTTGTGGAATCCGAGGGGCGAATTCTTACCGTGCGGGTGTGGACGCCTTTAACAGAGGCACTGGACCGGGCGCGCTTCGCGGTGGCCCATTTGGCGCTGGCAGCACCAGACCTGGACATGCTCGACGACCTGACGCAGCTTACGGAGTGGCTGGAATTGTTCCATGTCCAGTCCATGGTGGAGCTGGACTACGGGGCTGTGGCTGACAAGGTCTACCCGGACGAGTCCCCCATGGATGTGCGCCTTGGCATCGAGTGCCTGGCCGAGGGCGACATGACCGGCGCGGCAGCGGCATACCGACGCCTTGCCTCGCGTTGGATTCCCATCCGGCAACTGGCCCGCGCTTCCTAGACTGGGGTGCGGTTCCTAGACTGCATTGTTCCGGCACCCGCATCGGTGCGCGCTAGCTGAGGGCACGGCGTCGGGCACGGCTGAGCGCTAACAATTAATCGGCGCGACGGCGGCTTACCGCCGGGATGGCGGCGCCGTTGTCTCGCGAACTATCAGCTTGTGGGGTGCAACCTGTGAGCGGACAGCCCCGGAGATCCCATCCAGCTCGTCCAGCAGCATCTTGGTGCCCAGCTCGGCCTGGTCATCAGGCCGTTGACCCACAGTCGTCAGACCCAGCGATGCGGAGAAGTCATGATCATCGATACCGATCACTGACAGGTCCTCCGGCACCCTGACGCCGTTGCGTCCGGCCTCGAAAATCACGCCCATGGCCATCTCGTCAGACGAGCAGAAAATCGCAGTGGGTTTGCGGCCGGGCTGGCTCCAGAGCCGGTTGAACGCCTGCTGACCGCTGGGAACAGTGAAATCGCCCCACTGGTCCCATTCCGGGCGGACTTCCAGGCCGGCGTCGGTCATTACCTCCTGGAAAGCCCGGATCCGCACGCGGGGAACGTCGAAGTTAAGGTCCGTTTCGTCGTCGCCGTGGAGCAACGCAATATCCGTGTGCCCCAAGTCCAATAGGTGCCGCACCGCCGTGGACGCGGCGTCGTAGTCGTTGATGCCAATGTAGGCGCAATCCTCAACGTGGCCGCCCACCACCACCAGCGGAATGTCGATCTTGTGGAGATGCTCGAGTTCCTCCTCGGTCAAGGACATGCAGAGCACCAGCAGGGCATCGATCTGCTTGTAGACCATGGTGGAACTGAAGAGCCGCTCACGGTTGCTGCCGTGGCCGCCGAGGTTGAACAGCGAAAGGTTGTACTTCCTGGAATGCAGTTCCCGGTCCGCGCCCTCAATAGCCTTGGAGAAGAACCACCGGCTGACGAACGGCGCCAGGACGCCAATGGTCCGCGTGCGGCCCGTCGCCAGGCCGGAAGCCGACGACGACGCTACATACCCCAGGGAGCTGGCTACCTCGAGGATCTTCTCGCGGGTTGCCGGGGAAACCCTGGGCAATCCCCTGACTGCCCGGGAGACGGTCGCCGTCGAGACGCCCGCCGCTGCGGCAACATCTTCAATGCTGACGCCAGCGTGGCCGCCGCGTTGGGACCGTTCGTTTGTTCTTGCCACTCAAGCCCCCTCAATAATGCATGCCGAAGCCGAGGGCTCGTTCCCGGACGGCACGTCCCAGCCTAATCCGCGTGTGTCCCCTTCGCCGACTTCGCGCAGGTTATTGCGTCACCCAACTCCCCTGTGGTTCAACTGAGGCGCCGTGAAGTCCTCCTGGGCAGCTTTTTACGCAGACGCAGCATTCCCCAGAGCGCCAGGACAATGGCCAGAAGACCCAAAGCCCATCCGACGGCCGGTTGGCCCGTGACTTCCATGACGATGGTTGTCACCAACAGGACCAGCGCCCAGAAACCCAGGAAACCGATGATGATGTCGAAGTCCTCGGCGGACCGGACACGCTTGGTGTCCGGATCCGCTTTCCTGGTGGAGGCGTCCCGTCTTCCGCCAGCCGAACCACTCACTTGACAGCACCCGCCGTCAGGCCGGCAACGATCTTCCGTTGGAACACAAGAACCAGGATCACCAAGGGAATGGTGACCACCGTACCTGCAGCCATGACAGCTGTGTAGGGTTCCTGGTGCGGTTGGGCACCGGCGAAGTACGCGATGGCCACCGTGACGGTCTTCGTCGCGTCGTTGGACAGCTGGCTTGCAATCAAGAACTCGTTCCATGATGCGATGAACGCGAGGATTGCTGTGGTGAAGGTGGCGGGAGCTGCCAGGGGCAGGATGACCTTGCGGAATGCTTGCCCTTGCGTGCAGCCATCGATGCGCGCCGCTTCTTCAAGCTCCCACGGCATTTCGCGGAAGAACGAGGTCAACGTATACACGGTCAGCGGAAGCACGAAGGAGATATTCGGGATGATCAGGGCCTGATAAGTACCGAACCAGCCGATGTTGGTAAACAACTGGAACAGCGGGGTTACCAAGGCAACGCCGGGGAACATGGAAGCTCCCAGGATGAAGCCCAGGACAACGAACTTGAACCGGAAGTTCAGCCTGGCCAGTGCGTAGGCGGCGAACACGCCCACTACCAACGCGACAACAGTAGTCACCGCGCCCACGATCAGGCTGTTCAACAGGTTCTTGCCGAAGTGGTTGCCCAGGCTCTCATCGAACACGGTGGTGAAATTATCCCAGGTCACGTGGGTGAAGAACGGGGTGGTGTCGAAGGTGTATCCGACTTCCCTGAAGGCCGTGACAACCATCCAGTAGAACGGGGCCAAGCACCAGACCAGGATGATGACTGCGCTGATGTAGGTGCGGAATGATCCCCAGTTGAACGGGCGTTTCGGACGCTCCGTCCGTTCGGTTGAAGTCCTCGAAGCTGTGGCTGTGCTCATCTCACTTGGCCTTTCCGGACGTTGTGGCGGCATCGACTGCATTTGCCCCGAGGAACCGGACAAAGATGAAGGCCACCAGGAAGATCACTATGAACGTAATAGTGGATAGCGCCGCAGCGGTATTGAATCCTTGCCGGATCTGCTGCACCACCAAAATGGAGAGCGTGGTGGTGCCGTTGGCACCCTGGGTCATGATGGCCGGGAGGTCGTACATGCGCAGGGCGTCCAGCACGCGGAACAGGATAGCCACCATAAGGGCCGGCTTTACTAAAGGCAGCGTGATCAGACGGAATCGCTGCCACGTGGAAGCGCCGTCCACCTTTGCTGCCTCATAGACTTCGTCCGGAATCAGCTGCAGGCCTGCAAGGATCAGCAAGGCCATGAAAGGAGTGGTCTTCCAGACATCGGCAATGATGATGGCCCACTTGGCGGGCCATTCAGAACCCGTCCAGAGAATCTGCGTGCCAAAGAGTTTGTTGGCAATGCCTTCGAAAGCGAAGATGAAGAACCAGAGCTTGGCGGTGACAGCCGTCGGGATGGCCCATGGCACCAGGACGGCCGCGCGGATCAGGCTACGTCCGCGGAAAGCGCGCGCCATGATGATCGCCATCCAGAAGCCCAGGACAGTCTCAAATGCCACCGTGACCACGGTGAAGAAGAACGTTGTACCCATGGAGTCCCAGAACTGGGCTCCCAAGGTACCGGGAGGACAGGCCACCGTGCCGCCGCCCGGCGCCGTGCACTGCTGCAAAAGCCAGTGGATGTAGTTATCAAAGCCGGCCGGTCCGCCTTCGGAGAAAAAGCCCGTGGCCGGATCCAGGCCGGAGTCCTTTTGGAAGGACATGACGATCGCGTTGATCACCGGGTAGATGATCACGATCGCCAACAGGATCAGTGACGGCGCCAGAAGCGTGTACGCCCACCGCCCTTGGGTGACTTGCTTCCGGTCGGCACTTTCGCGACCGGGCAGCCTGTGCCCGGCAGCCGCCGTCGTGGTCTGCGGTTTTTCAAGTTCTGTTGACATGTCAAGACTCCTGTCAGGGAGAAGGCCGTCGCCGACAGTCCGGCCGCCCGTCAGCTACGGGCGACCGGACCACGGCACGGATGGTTACTTTGCTCCGGCCGACTCAATTGCCTTCTGCATGTCGGAGATTGCCGTATCTACGGTCTTCTCTCCCTTGAGGGCTGCATAGGCGTTGTCCTGGACAGCCTTGGTCACTGCCGGGTAGAACGGCGTCACGGGACGCGGAACCGCGTTCTCGATGGACGTCTTCAGGACCGGCAGGTACGGCAGCTTGGCTACGAGTTCCTGATCGTCATACAGCTTGGTCAGCACCGGAGCCAGCGAACCTTGGGTTGCGTAGAACCGCTGGGTCTCTTCACTGGCGATGTACTTGATGAAGTCCGTCACCGTGGCCTTGTTCTTGGAGTAGACGCTCATGGCGATGTTGTGACCGCCCAGCGAGGAGGCGCCGGGGCCGTCCTTGCCCGGAAGCGGGGCCATCTTGAACGTGTCCTTCACTGTGGAGGAGCCGTCAGTCTTGGCCAGGTTGTAGACGTAGGGCCAGTTGCGGTGGAACAGCAGTTTGCCGGCTTCAAACGCCTGGCGGCCTTGTTCCTCCTGGAAGGTGATGGCCTCAGTGGGGATGTTGCCGTCCTTGTAAGCGTTGACCAGGTTGGTCAGGCCGGCCTTCGCCTCATCGGAATTCACGGCCGCCTTGCCGGAGTCGTCAACAATCTTGCCGCCGGCTGAGTTGATGGCCTCCGCAGCGTTAACAGTCAGGCCCTCGTACTTCTGGAACTGGCCTGCGTAGCAGCCGATGTTGTTCTGCTTGGCGATCTCGCACATGCCCATCATCTCGTCCCAGGTCTTGGGAGGGTTGGGCACGAGGTCGCCACGGTAGTAGAGGATGCCGCCGTCAGAGCTCTGCGGTGCGGCGTACAGCGTGTTGTTGTACGTGGCGCTCTTCACGGTGGACTCAAGCATGCCATCCGTGGAAATTGCGGTCTTGTCCTTGAGTGGCTGGAGCCATCCCTTGGCTGCGAACTCCGCAACCCAAATGAGGTCCACGCTCATGACGTCGTAGTTGGTGTTCTTGGCCTGGAAGTTCTGAACAAGGTCATCGTGCTGCTGGTCAGCTTGGTCCGACTGCTCCTTGAACGTCACCTTCTCATCCGGGTGCGCGGCGTTCCACTTCTCGATGAGCGGCCTGACAACGTTGCTGTTGTCCTTGCCTTGGACATAGGTGATCGGCCCGCGGCCGTCAAGGTTGTTGGCTGCGTCGCCGGAGGCACCACCGGAGCTGGTGCTTCCACCTCCCCCGCCGCCACCACAGGCAGTCAGGGACATAGCCAGGACTCCGGCAATGGCCGCCGGAAGCAGGAATTTTTTGGATTTCATGCTGGGAACTCCTCGGTGAGTGGACCAGGTTTTTCCGCGGTGCGGTTATGTGGTGAGCCTCACATTAGTCACGGGGAGGGCGGAAATGCAAGCGCTTACACGCACCGTGACCACAACGATACCAAGTAGCCTGCCTGTTTTCATGAAGGGTCGTCCGCTCGACTGCACGGGCGACATTTTGCCCCGGCCATTCAGTGCGGATCAGCGCTTCCCGATTTGTTTACCCAGTGTTGCCTATGGAAAAGTAGGAAGCGTGGATGAACTTGAAGCACTACAGACCATCGGCCGCCTGATCAAAGAGGAACGCTTGGCCCAAGGTCTGAGCCAGGTGCAGTTGGCCAAGCAGGCAGGGACCGCCATCAAGACAGTCCGGACGCTGGAATCAGGGACGCGGCGCACGCAGGAAATCAACCAGCGCAAACTTGAGCACGCCCTGGGCTGGCGGTCCGGTTCGGTCTCTGAAGTCCTTAAGGGCAAGTCCACCTTCGCGCCGGACATGATCACCCCCGATGACATGCGCTCCAGCGACGAAGCGCGGCAAGGGCCGCCCCGTGTCACCGTTCCCGCTGCGCCCATTGCCCGGGCATCGCACCTCTCCGACGAAGAACTCCTCGCCGAGCTCACGTACCGGATGATGCACCGCAACCGGGGCTAGGCCGCGCTGGGAGTCAGCCCTTGCGTCGCACCATCTCGTTGATCCAGCTTGGCGCGAAAGGCGACGTGCAGTTGGGCGGCGTGGGGTAATCCTTAAGGACTTCCAACCGCTCGCCAATGTCCAGTGCCCTGGCCCGATGCTCCGGGAATTCGATCCCAATCTGCGCCAGGCAATGGTTCATGGCCCATTGGAGGCGTTCCGGAGCGTCTTTCATGCTGGCTTCGATGATGTCCAGCAGCTGATCCAGGTGCAAACCTTCAGGCTTCTTGACCACACGCTCAGACGTCAGGGCCCAGCCTGCGCTTGCCACCACCGGATCAGGATCAGTGAACCACGCCACCCGGAGTTCCTCCGAGTGGGGACTCTTCTTCACTACATAGTTCACCAGCCAGTCATGCACTTTGGGAGTTCGTGCTTCCCGCAGCATGGTGTCCAATTCGTCGCGTTCAAACTCCTTGGGACGGCAGATCAGGAGTGACAGCAACTTGGCGGCGGTGTCACCGGTGTCCCAGAGCTCGCGTGAAAGATCCTGCTGGATCTTCAGCCTCTTGGCGACAGCACGGAGTTTGCTGAGATTCACTCCATGGTCGTCACCGTGCTTTTCGTTCACTTCGCGTGCCCGGGGTTCCTCCAAGGTGGCCAGTTCCGCCATGATGTCGGCCACCGTTGTTTCGAGCACCGTTGTTCCAGCCACTGGGGTCTCCTGTCCATCGCCTGTTCTGAAGTCAGGCTACCCGCTCAGGGCAACAGAACGGCAGCCCGCTGCTGCGAACTGCCGTCCCTCTGTCTGCTCTTTCAGTGGTGCGTGAAAACTACTTCTCACCCTTGAACAGACCGGCGATCTTCGATCCCAAGCCCTTGACGTTTTCGGCCACGTCGCCGGCAATTTCCTTTGACTTTTCCGCAACGTCACCGGCCAATTCCTTGGCATTCTCTCCAACATCGCCGGAGAAGAATTCCTTGACGTTCTCAGCGGCGTCACCGGCAAACTCTTTGACATTCTCTGCAGCATCGCCCGCAAATTCCTTGACGTTTTCCACTGCGTCGCCAGCAAATTCCTTGACGTTC
The DNA here is from genome assembly GCF_900108925.1 of Arthrobacter sp. yr096. Taxonomy (NCBI): domain Bacteria; kingdom Bacillati; phylum Actinomycetota; class Actinomycetes; order Micrococcales; family Micrococcaceae; genus Arthrobacter; species Arthrobacter sp. yr096. The sequence continues at coordinate 32,928 of NZ_FNYI01000006.1, forward strand.
TCCAAGGCTTCGCCAGCGGCATCCTTGGCATTTTCCGCCGCGCCGTTGACCGCTTCGGCTCCCGTGGTCTCTTCGCTCATGGTGCTCTCCTTTGTGACGGTTGGATCTGTGACAGTTCGTGCCAAAGGAAGTTATCCCCCTTTGGATTCAACTTATGGTCTTGGGTTCGGATTCTGCAATATCACCGGACACGTTCCGCCTTAGTGAAGCGGGACCGTGCCCCGGAAACCATGTGCACCAGCACTGGCGTCTTCTGCCCAATCACTAAATCCATCGCTTCAACAAGCTGTGACACCTCGGCCGCAAGAAGGTGTGGAGCTACACCCTGCCTCGGCTGAATGCGTATGCGCAGGCCCGGCCGGCCTTTGACTTCATACGTTGCCACGGAGGCGCCGGCGAGGTCGGTGCGCTCGGCCAGGGCTGCCCGGAGCGCCTGTTCTGCGACGCCACCGCCGATGCGCACCTCGCCATCAATGTCACTGTCGTCATCGCTGGCCACCAGGAGGTTGGCGCGGCCCTTGCCCTGCTGCGACAGCCACGCGATCATCGCGATGATGATGGCCACCAGGATCAATCCGGCCACAATCCACAGCCAACTCTCTTCGCGGCCGGGGAAACGGGTTTGTCGGAAGGCATTTTCCGCCCCCGCCCAGACGGCTGCGGACCAGCCATGCCACCACGCCGCCACTGCAGGCACAGTGGCCAACAGCACCAGCAGGAGACCAACAGCCAGAAGCTTCACACCAATAATGAACAGCAGCACACGGTTGACGGCACGCGGTGTTCCGTTCATGCCCCGATCACCCCTGACGACGCCAGATTGACCCGAACAGCAGGCATCGGAACCGGGGACATTTCCTCCAGTTCAGCCTGAACCGCAGCCAGCACGGCTTCTTCGCTGACGCGGCTGCCGGACGTGGGCCGCACGTTGACCACCACAAGTTGCCGCGAAACAACCACCATCACCTGTTCCTGAGTAACGTTCGCGGCAGTTCGCGCACGACGCGCCAGTGCGGAGGCAAGTACCTCGTCATCAACCACGACGGCGGTTCGTGCGTCCCGGAGCAGGTGGCGGGCACGCCTGCCCGGAAGCACGGCGTGGAGGAGGAAAAACAGTCCCACCATGGCAATGACCGCGCCGCTCGCGCCCAGCAGCAGGGGAGAAATCCCCTCCGGCAGGGCAATGATGCGCGGAGCGGCGGTGGTGGGATCGATGAGCCAGGGTGGCTGTCCAATGGCCCGCACACCTGCCTCCAGCAGGGCGTAAACGCATAGGACAATCACCAGGACGGCGGCGATCACGGCAGCACCGGCCCGGGACGAATGCGTCTCACGGCGGAGAATGCGGCTCATTCCGGGGTCTTCACCGGCCACCGGGCTGTCGCCTGTGGTGATGTCCGGAACATCCATTTGTTGCGTTTCCTGATCTTGTGTCACTGAACGCGGCCTCCCTCCGTGACGTGCGCTCCGCTGATCCTGATGTCCACCCGGCTGAGTTGCGATCCGCTGAGCCGGGTGACCGTCTCCAGCACGGTGGCCTTGGCAGCTACTGCGCGATCCCAGATCGATCCACCGAAGCCCTGGACCCGTTGCGGATCGCGGAGGACTTCCGTTAAAGCCGGGATGCTGATGGGTGCCACGATCGACAAAGCCAGCAGGCCGTCGTCGTCCGCCCAATCAGCACGGATGTCGCTGGCCGCAACGCCGAGAGCTTCGGCGGCAGCCGCGCGGGCCAACGATGTCAAAGCCTGGGTACTGATCCGGTTGTGGCCGGCCAGGCTGGTGGTGGATTCCACAGCCTCAGCCACGCTCATGACGAAGAGCGCCGGCCCGTAATGGCGTCCAGGACGCTGCGGAGGTCCAGTTTTCCATCAGCCGCCCGGCCCAGCAGCGCACCTATGCCCATGAACAGCAGCGAAATAAGGAAACCCCACAGCCCGAACGAGAAGGACATGAACGCCACAAAGGCGCCAATCGCGATTCCCACCACGGTCATGCTCACTGGAGAGCCTCCCTTTCGACGAGGACAGACTTGCTGCCCACCGGTTTGGCGGGCGGGGCAACATAGACGTCGTTGATCTCGATGTTGACTTCGATAACCTGTAGCCCTACGAGCTCTTCAACCGCCCGGTAAACAGCCGCGCGGACCTGGTTGGCAACGTGATGCAAGGGATGTCCATAGAGGGCAACCAGGTTGATGTCCACAGCCACTTGGGTTTCGCCGACTTCGGCGCGGACACCTGCCGCGTGGTCCGAGCTGCCGACGGCGTCGCGAATCGCGCCCAGCGCACGGGACGGACCCGACCCCAAGGAATAGACACCCGGCACGGTGCGCGCAGCGATCCCCGCTACTTTGGCCACGGCCGCCTCGGAGATGATGGTGCGTCCAGTACCCAGGATCTCGTCCCCAGGCACGGGATCAAGCTGCACGTTCTGGTCTTCCATGGAGCACTCCCCTTCTCTTGAGTACCACCCTAGCGTCTAGCTCCGACGCTTTGGGAGAAGCGTCCGGCCAGAGGGGAGTGCGCGCGGCGGCTACTTGCAGTTCTTATCCATCCAGTCCTGGATGGGCTTCATGAGCTCCTCGAACTTTCCATCGCCGTACTTACTGAAGTCCGAGCCCGCGGACTCCGTAAACGCCCGCAGCTTCTCGAACGCGGGCTTCAATTCGTCAGGTACTTTGCCCTGCATTTGGGACAATTCCTGCTTGGCTTTTTCGATGTCATCAGGATTGCCGCCCACCAGTCCCGCCAACGGGAGGATAGTGAGGCTCAGCATGGTGGCGCTCACGGACAAGCAGGCTTCCGACATCGACGTGAATTCGCCGTAAACTCCCCCGGTTCCCGTGGTTGCCTCCGGGCTTGCTGCACTGGGAGTGGCTGAGCTTGTCCCCACTTCCGCCGCGGGCGCCTCCGCCGACGCACTGGGCGTGGACTGGGCGACGGGCGTCGGAAGGGAACAGGCGCTCAGCGTGAGGGCAGCGACCAGAAGGGCCAGGGGCAGGAGCCGCCCGGGCGTGCGAGTTCGTGTTTTCGTGATCATGGTTCCCCCGATGGATGCGTACGATGACGAGCCGGCGAGGCAAGAATACGCCCAACCCCTTGCCCTGAACAGAGGTGGGTTATCCACAAGGCCCAATTCCTGACTGGGTTGCCCTCCTTTGCCCCACCTAGACTGGCCGACACACCGCCACAACAGCTGCTGGGGAGCCTGTCATGCCAAGCGCCACTTTTGCCCTCTATCCACGTGCTCGCGCCCGTACTGCAGCGGCTTTCGCCGGCGCTGCCTTGCTGCTGGCAGGTTGCCAGGGCGGCTCCGCTCCAGGCGGATCACCCTCCGCCACGAACTCGACGACGACGTCACCCACCTCAAGCGTCTCGGTCTCTGATGCTTCCCCCAGCCCCACCGCGTCGCCCGCATACAAACCCGCGGACGCGACCGGGAAAGCCCAGAACGTGCCCGTTCCCGTGATGCCCGAGCTGGCAAAGGAGAATTCGAAGGCGGGGCTGGAGGCGTTTATTGGGTATTGGTACGCGACTTTCTCGTACGCAACAGAAACCGGGAATCTGGGTCCTTGGATGGACACAACCGATACGGCCATCCCCGTCGCCGCCGCATATAAAGAAGCTGTGGAGCGCAACTACGCCCAGGGAAGGTGGATGGTCGGGGGAAGGATTTCGACGCCGGTTGTCGACGTTCTATGGGCGGATGGAGCAAGCATCCAAGAGGCCAAAGTTCAGGTCATTCAAAGTGAGACCAGCTACCACAATGCCGATGGGACGATAAGCAGCGAGTCCACTCCGGCATCCAACATAGCCGAGGCCGTCTTTACCAAATTCACAGAAGGAGCTTGGCAGGTTACTGACAACGGAATGATTGTTGGCTAGGCATGACGACTTTTCGCCTCGGTGTCCTCATTCTCCTCCTCATCACGCACTGGGGTTTCGCGGTGCCGGCCGATACTCCGACCGACGATGGTGGGCCCATCACTGTTGGCCGAAGTGAAACAGCGATTCGCGTCGGCGGCACCTTCATATTCAACCCAGAAACAGGAAAGTCGGAGCCGACCCCAGGGACATCGCCCACCGTCGTTGACCCGAATCAGTACAAGGCAGACACGCACTGCCGCGCGGACGGACCCGATACCAAGGACCCCGGCTGTGATGCCCTCCAGTGTCCCCCGAACACAGCCGGCGGTGAAGAAGGTACCCCGGTGATCTGGAAAGAGGCACCCAAAGCGATCACCAACCCCGGCTGGACCGATTGGATCCCCGTCAGTGGACCTACCTGCCTCTACGACCCCGAACCCGGGAACGTCCTGGCCGACATCGCCGCCCGGATCATCAACGACTTCCGCCAACTACCCGTCAACCCCGGCACGTTGGAAGCCCAACCCTTCCCCCACACCCTCAAAGGCGGACCCACCAACTTCTACACCACCGCCACCGAACAAGCCTTCAACCTCACCATCCTCGGCCAAACCGTCCACCTCACCGCAACACCCACCAGCCACAGCTACACCTACGGCGACGGCGCCACCCTCGGCCCCACACCAACAACCGGCTACCCCATCTCCGAAGCCGAATGGCTCACCAACGCGACGCGCACCAGCCACAGCTACACAGAAACCGGCAACTACCAAGCCGCCGTCACCACAAGTTTCACCGGCACCTACTCCGTCAACAACGGCCCACCACTACCCGTCAACGGCACCCTGGACATCACCACACCCGCCAAAACCATCCACGTCTGGAAAACAGAAAAAGCACTCGTCGCCGACACCTGCGAACAAAACCCCAACTCCTGGGGCTGCCCCGGCACTGCACCCAAATGACCAACAACCCAAAGAACCCGTACCGCCACCACCCACTTCGATCACCACCTCCCATCGACACACCCAAACAGGCGGCGCGTCGAGGCCACCCACGACGCAAAGTAGGTGGCGCGGCTCATACACCACGTGCGCAAGACCGCAGGAGAACCGGAAAAGGCAGAAGCGGTAGGGACCCGTACCGTCGACACACCAAAAGAGGCGGCACGTCCAGGGGATTCGTGAACGCAAAATAGCTCGTGAGCGCGGCACCGACGGGAATCCGCCAGACAACCGCGGCGGCCAACAACCCGCCGGAGAGCTCGGGTTGGAGAAGAGCCAGGAAGCACGGGTTAAAGAAGAAAAGCACCAGTTCCGAAGAACTGATGCTTCCCAGTGGTGGCTCCGACCGGCGTCGATCCGGTGACCTTTCGATTTTCAGTCGAACGCTCTACCAACTGAGCTACAGAGCCTAGGTGACATGTCACCTTGAGAACCGAATTTCTTCGGCGCTCAGAGCGACCCTGACGGGACTTGAACCCGCGACCTCCGCCGTGACAGGGCGGCGCGCTAACCAACTGCGCTACAGGGCCTTGCGTTTGCAGTATCTCTACCGCGTTTTTTTCAAGGCTTCTAGCTTACCAGACTTTTTTCATCCGATTTACCACTTCCTTGCGTACCCCCAACGGGATTCGAACCCGTGCCGCCGCCGTGAAAGGGCGGTGTCCTAGGCCGCTAGACGATGGGGGCCTGAACTCAATTCGGATTTTGCAAGGAAAAGCGACGCTTTACGCGTTCTTTCCGTGTCTCGCTCGTCCGAACTGGACTCTAAAACTTTAGAGCATAGATGGCGATATTCCCAAATCGAGGTCTATGAGCCCTTCCGCACCCCGCCCGACGCGCACCGAGGGGCGACATCCCACCCCGGCATCCCACTCCAAAAAGGGTCCGGAAACGGCGGCCCGCTCAACATTGGCAGGATCTTGCCCTGACGCGTCCGAAAACCGCCAGCCGCTCCCGCCCCGCCACGGCTAGATTGTGTCTATGACAACCACCACCCCGGCCGAACCCGGCCAGCCTTCCCCGGACCTGCCTCCGCGCATCACCCCCGCGCCGGCGGCAGCCATCAGCAAACTCGGCATCGCCGCCGTCATTGTCACCGTCGTGCTTTGGGCTTCGGCGTTTGTGGGCATCCGCGCGGTGGGACCCAGTTTCTCCCCTGGCTCCTTGACGCTCGGGCGGCTGGCCGTGGCCGCCGTCGTGCTTGGCATCGTGGTGCTGCCGACCCTGAAGGTCTGGCCGAAGGGCCGGGAATGGCTACCGATCGTGGCCTACGGGGTGATGTGGTTCGGCGGTTACAACGTTGCGTTGAACGCCGCGGAGCACATGCTCGACGCGGGTACCAGCGCCATGCTGATCAACGTCTCGCCCATCTTGATCGCGATTCTGGCCGGAATCTTCCTCAAGGAGGGCTTCCCTAAGTGGCTGCTGATTGGCAGTGCGGTGGCGTTCTGCGGCGTAGCGATGATCGCCCTGGGTTCCGGGCAGCGCTCGACGGCGGATGTCGCCGGGGTGCTGCTGTGCTTGCTTGCCGCTGTGCTCGCCTCAGTGAGCGCGATCCTGCAGAAACCCGTGCTGCGGAAGTTCACGGCCGGGCAGGCGACGTGGTTCGGCATCATGGTTGGCGCGGTCTGCTGCCTGCCGTGGACAGGCCAGCTGGTCTCCGAAGTCCAGGCAGCACCGCTCCCCGCAACGCTGGGCTTGGTCTATCTGGGCATCTTCCCCACCGCCATCGCCTTCACCACATGGGCATACGCACTGTCCCTGATTTCGGCTGGCAAGCTGGCCGCCACGACGTACCTGGTGCCCGGCACCACCATCCTGATTTCCTGGGCTGTCCTCCAGGAGGTTCCCACCATTTGGGGACTGATCGGTGGCGTGGTGTGCCTGATCGGTGTCGGCTTGACCCGGCGCCGCAGCCGCTAGCGGGCCATTCCCGCCAGGAGTTCGCGGTGCGTGGGCGGGTTGGCGCCCGGGCGGCCAACAGTGATGGAAGCGGCCATGGAGGCAATGGTGCCGATCCGTTCCAATACGGTGGGCGCCAGGCCATCGCTGCCACGGAGCAGCAGCCCCATGATCAGCGCCGACATGTAGGAATCACCTGCGCCGATGGTGTCCGCAACGGTCGACGGGACGGCGGGAACCCTGAGCTGTATGTGGCGAGTGGCCATCAAGGAGCCCATGGCACCCTGGGTCATTACGGCCAGAGTGGTACCAAGCGACAAAAGGTGGCTTGAGATATCCTCCAGCGCCTTGCCCGGGTACAGCCAGTGGGCGTCCGAGGCACTCATCCTGACGACGTCGGTGAGTGGCACTATCTCTTCGAACAGCGAGAGCGCCTCGTGGTGGCTGCCCAGCAGATCGGTGCGGATATTGGGATCGTAGGTGACCATGCACCCACCCTGCGCCTGTTCCAACAGGCTCCTGACAACCCCGGCCCCTGGCTCCAGGAACGTGGCGATGGATCCCGTATGCAGGATCCGCGGCGCATAGGGCAGGACCAGCGGGGCCAGCGCCCACTCGATGTCAAAGGTGTAGTCGGCCGAACCGTCGGCAGCGATCCTGGCTGTCGCCGTCGCCGTCTTTCCCATCGACTTCGATCCCGGCAGCAGCACTACACCCGCGCTGTGAAGGTGCGCTGCGATGGCGTCGCCCCGCTGGTCCTTTCCGATGGCCGTCAACAGGCCGGCTTTGACGTCCAGGCGGCCAAGGCCGTAGGCAACATTGGCGGGCGATCCGCCCGGATATTCGGCCTGGCCGGCGGGCGACTGCACAATGTCGATCAGCGCCTCACCCACCACGACGACGTCGAGCGGCTCAGGCATCAGGGAAGGGGAGGAAGTCATGCGGTTCCTGTGTCTGTCGAAAAGGGATTGTGTTCAGTATCCCTCATCACACACAGAGCCAATACTGCCGCCGCAGACTAAAGTCGAGTCATGCCCGCGAATCTTCCTCCCGGCCTCCCCATCGTTCCCGACGGCGACCTTCCTTCGTCCCCGCTCCGGGAACGGAATGCGGTGCACAGCCCCGTTGAGCAGGCTCCGGGTGACCCCGTTGAAACGGCCGGCTTTGCGGGCCCTTTCGAGATGTCCCCCGAGGACTTTGAGGAAGCGGTCAGTGACGCCCTGCAGCTGATCCCGCCCAAGGCCGCCGGCGCCATGGACAACGTGGCGATCTTCATCGAGGACGACTACACGCCGCAACCCGGCGAGGACCCGGGCACAGTGCTTTTGGGACTTTACGAGGGCGTTCCCCTGACGGAGCGCGATTCGTGGTGGGACGCCGGATCCCTGCCGGACCGGATCACCATCTTCCGCCAGCCCATCCTGAACATCTGCAGTACCCGCCAGGAAGTGATCGATGAGGTGGCCATCACCGTGGTCCATGAGATAGCTCACCATTTTGGGATAGACGACGACCGCCTGCACGAGCTCGGCTGGGGCTAGCCTTGTAACCATGGGGCACGACCACAACCACTCCCACGGAGTTACAGCAACCGGCAAGCATCGGAAGAGGCTCATTGCCGTCCTGGCCATCACTTTAGGGGTGGTTGGCATCCAGGTGATCGGCGCCGTCGTGTCCGGATCGCTGGCCCTGCTGGCTGATGCCGGCCACATGCTCTCCGACGCCGCAGGCGTGTTCATTGCCCTCATGGCGGCGTGGATTGCCACCCGCCCCGCGAGTGACCAGCGGACCTATGGATACCAGCGGGCCGAAGTCCTGGCTGCCTTGGCCAACGCCCTGATCCTCATTGTCATCGCCGTGGTGATCATGATCGAAGCCATCCGCCGCTTCGGAGAAACCACCGAAATCCATACGGACGTCATGCTGTGGGCCGCCATCCTGGGTGCCGTGGCAAACCTGGTCTCACTCCTGATCCTGCAGGGGGCGCAGAAGGAAAGCCTCAATGTCCGGGGCGCCTACCTTGAGGTCCTCGGCGACCTCCTGGGTTCCATCGCGGTCATCGTCGCGGCAATCGTCATCATGACCACAGGCTTCAGCGCCGCAGACCCCATCGCCTCGGTACTGATTGCGCTGATGATCATTCCCAGGGCCTGGCATCTGCTCCGCGATGTGGTGGATGTTCTGCTGGAAGCTACTCCCAAGGGCGTGGACGTGAACATGATCCGTGAGCACATCATCGCCGTGGACGGGGTGGTGGAGGCCCACGACATCCACATTTGGACCATAACCTCCGGCGTCCCCGTGTTCTCAGCGCACGTTGTGGTGGAAGACGAAGTCCTCAACGCCAGCGGCGCGGACAGCATCCTGGATCAGTTGGGGTCCTGCCTGGGCCGGCATTTTGATACCGAACACTGCACTTTCCAGTTGGAGCCTGTGAGCCACTCCGAGCACGAATCACACCAGCACGCCTAGGATTCCCGGCCTCCGCCCTCTGTGCTGACGGTCCCGGCGGCGCCGTCAACCGTGATGTGTTGGCCGGTACTGATGCGCGTTGTGGCATCGGGGACGCCGACAACAGCGGGGATACCGTACTCACGGGCCACCACGGCCCCGTGCGAGTTGGGTCCGCCCATCTCCATGACCAGCCCACCAGCTGTGAGGAACAGCGGCGTCCAGCCAGGATCCGTTGACGGTGCCACAAGGATTTCGCCTGGTTCCAGGTGCGCACCAACCGGGTCCAGAATGACCCGTGCCGGCGCCGTTACCTGACCGGCCGACGCCGGGCTGCCGGACAGAGTGCCAGGGCGCAGATTTTCGCCGGACGACCCTGAAGCGGACGCCCCTGCAGTGGCCTCGGGTTCAGTCCCGTCAGACAACAACACCCGGGGGATGTGCCTGCGCCGGAGTTCCTGCTGGTACGCTGCACGGCGTTCCGCCACCAGGTGGTGGAGATCATCGCCGGCCAATGCCACCTCCACGTCATCCAGGTCCAGGAAGAAGATGTCCTCCGGACGCTCGATCCGCTGGGATGCGGCCAGTTGGTTTCCGACCAGGAGCAGTTGCTCCCTGGCGGACGCCAACCCCAGGACAACGTTGTACTTGGGCAACTCGCGCAGGCCCGCAAACCTCCTTGTCCGGTCCAAAGCCATTTTCACGATGGCCGCGTGCAGTGGGCTCTTGGCCCGGGCACGCGCTATGAAACGCGCCACCTGATCGTCGGCTTCCCGGGATGCCTTCCCGAACTGCTGATCCGGAGCGTCTGCGCCGTCCCCAAGCCTCAAATAGTTGGCAACAACGCCCAGGATGTGGGTGGGATCATCCGACCAGCGAGGCATGCCCAGATCAATTTCAGCCACGGCACGATGCCCGAAGGTGCGCAAAAACGACGCCAACCCGGATTGTGCGACCGGAGGAAGCGTTCCGTCCCGATACCGGTCCGCCAGCTCTGTCGCCGTTTGACCGCCCATGGAGGCAGCGGCGTCGGGGTGTTTCCTGATCTCCGAAACAAGCCGCCAGAGGGCCAGGTCCATCTCCGTGGTGACGTTGTTGGGAAGCCCGCGGATGACGGTTTGGAGCTCTTGGTACGGAGCCTGCGCGCCCAGCAACCGCCTCACGAGCGCCACCATCCCGAAACCCAGCGCAGGAAGAGGAAGCACCTGCGGCACGGTGGCAAACACATCCTGGCCCAGGATTCTCTGCACGTGAGCCAAACGCTGGTGGGCTGTGGCTTCCGATGGAACGGTGAACAGGGTGCGCAGCTCAGCATTGAGGCGCTCCACCTTCTGCATGGCCGCAGCGGGCCGGAACAGTCCTCGGAGAAGTGTTTCAGGAACGCGATACTTGGCCGCGACCGGAGCGACGTGGCGAATCAGCTTCAAGGGGGTCTTGTTTGTCACCGAAAAGCGTGGGTCGTCAAAGAGTCCACGCATCACTGTTGCTGAGCGCGCCTCCATGACGTCGAACACCCGTGGCACGATGGCCCGGCCCACCCGGCTCCGCAGGACGGCCGTGAAGTCAAAGAAGATCCGCTGGCCTGCCTCGTAGTACGGCGGAGGTCCGGACCGTGGATCCGGAACATCGAATGCCGCCGTTCTTGCCACACAGGAGGCAAGGAGACGGATACCGGCCAAGCCCATGGGAGTCAAAGGCCGAGTGAGGCCCTGGGCAAGGCTGAAGTTCAGGAAGGCGTGCTGGCCGGGGCCAGGAGGGGTTCGAGTCGGCTGAGGGTAGAGGGTAGTGATGGGCCGCGCCTGGGTGAGCCACAGCTTTCCCGCGTCATCGATGGCCCACTCGGTGTCCTGCGGCGCACCGTAATGCTTCTCCACACTGCGTCCCAACTCAGCCAGTGCGCGTACTTGTTGGTCGCTGAGGCACGGTTGGGGAACTCCGCCGCCGCCGGGCAGGGAACCAGGGACGCGTTCCGTGCCACCGCCCGGAACGGAGCGGATCTCCACTTGCCTGTCCCCCACTGTCCGCTGCACGATGGTGCCGCTGGGAACCTCCACAACATATTGGTCCGGATTCACGGCCCCGGAGACCACGGCCTCCCCCAAGCCGGGGCTGGCGTCAATCACCGTCTGGTGCCGTTTTCCCGTCACCGGGTTGGCGGTGAACATGACGCCGGCGGTAGCGGAATCCACCATTTCCTGCACGACGACGGCCAGGGCCACTGACGCATGGTCGATCCCATTGATGGTCCGGTAGCTCACCGCACGATCCGTCCACAGCGATGCCCAGCAACGGCTCACGGCGTCCAAAACGGCGTCGATGCCAACCACATTCAGGAAGGTGTCCTGTTGCCCGGCAAAACTGGCGAAGGGCAGGTCCTCCGCGGTGGCCGACGACCTGACGGCGACGGGAACGTTCTCCCCCAGCTCACCATAGGCAACGCGGATGGCCTGCGAGATGTCATCCGGCACGCCGACGTCCAGCACCAGGGAACGGGCGTGTTCGGCAAGCCCGTTCAGCTCGTCCAGATCAGCCGCCCCGACATTCTGCAGGGCCGCGAACACGCTCTCCATGCCGATCGCGGAGAGAGCGTGCACGTACGCGGCCGTGGTGAGGCAGAAGCCAGGCGGCACCGGCAACCCGGCGCCGGCGAGCTCACCCAGATTGGCAGCCTTGCCGCCCACCTCCGGGAGCATCGGTCCGCGGATGTCAGCGATGTCCAGGATGAGCACGGCGCAGGCCCCGGCTTAGGCTGCGCCGAGCATCGGGCCGAATTTGGAACGGTCTGCCAACCGCGGGTCCTCACGGTCCGGAACAACCAGCACGGGTCCCTTGGCGTGGTGGAGCACGCCGTCGGAGGTGGAGCCGAGAAGCATTCCTGCGAAACCGCCACGGCCACGCGTGCCCAGGACCACCAGCTCAACGCCCCGGCTTGCTTCCACCAGTACGTCCACCGGCGAGCCGTCCCGGAGGTCCGTCTCAATGGCCAGCTGGGGGAAGTGGCTCTTGAGCCAGGCCACACCTGCGTCCAACTGGACCCTGATATCCGCAAAGAGAGCGTCGCGGTCCAAAGGGGCCGGCACCCACGCAAGGGATCCGCTGTATTGCGGTACCGCGCAGATGACGCGGAGCTTTGCACCCATGCGTTGGGCTTGCTCGGCAGCTTCGAGCACGGCGATCCGGGCTTGCTCGGAACCATCCACGCCTACTGCCACCACGTTCTCCACTGTGCGCGGACCAGCTTTGGCATGCTCGGCCTTGATGTGTTTGTCCTCAGTGTTCTCCCCGAGCCGGTCCGCGCAGTACAGCGGGACCGTGACGGTGGGGCACTTGGCGTGGGCGGGCAAGGCGCTGCTGACCGAGCCCAGAAGACGTCCAACGAAGCCGCCGCGACCCCGGCTGCCGAACACCAGAAGGGCTGCGTCCTCCGAGAGGTCCAGCAGGACACCCGCGGCGTCGCCGTTCTCCACCGAAGCATCGACGTCGATGGCATAACCGGAGATCTTGTCCATGGCCTGCTTGACGATGGCGTCAGCGCCCTCGCGGATGACCGAATCGTCCACCGTTGCATAGCCGCCGTCCAGCCCGGAAGCGGCAAAAATGGGCACTGAGTATGCCGTAACGATGTGTAAGGGTAGCTGCCGGCGTTCGGCTTCCCGCGCTGCCCACACCAACGCACATTGACCGTGCTCTGAACCGTCCACTCCCACGACAATGCCGCCGGGTGCAACAGCCTGGTCCTCGCCTTGCTGTGGCTCTTCACTGTGTCTGCCGTGCTGGTCCATGGGGCCCGCCTCTCCACCTACTGCTTGATGTTCCGGCTATTCTGCCAGAGGTTTTCCGCATCGGATTCCCTCATGGCTCCCTTGTCAATGGCCGGGGCCGGGGCAACCTGTAATCTCCCCTTCCAATGCCCACTATTCTCGGTCGGCAATGACGAATCAAGGCGACTCCGGGCTATGTGTGTAACGGTCCGGGCTCGGTTCCAGGGCACCCATTTTGCGCTGCGGATGAACACGCTAAACACGCGGATGCGGGAGGCTATCCATGGCCGAAAAAGTTCGGTAGTGTTCGAGTCACCGAATGGCCGGCAAACGTGTTTCACCACACACTCCGGCCATTTATTTGCGGCCGCTTGGGGAACTCGGACGCGATCCCACGCGCTGCCGAAGGGCACACACGTCAAGGAGGAACCAAGCAGTGTCACTCACGCCTGATTCCGCCACGGAACGCACCACTACCGTGGTCATCGGAGCCGGTCTGTCCGGTTTGGCAGTTGCCAGTGAGCTCAGCCGCTATGGCGTGGGCTCCATCGTCGTGGACGGCTTTGGCGCCTTGTCTGCCACAGGCCCCTCAGTCCACACTGGAATGCTCCAACGCTGCGATGCAGCCGATCCCGCAGCCATGCAGGAACGCAACGAGATCCTCCGTCATCTGCGGAACTACGCCGCGAGCCATCACCTGGACGTCCGCAGCACCACCCGCGCCGTCCGCCTGGACTTCCTGGGCTCGGATCCCTCACAGCAGCTTGGCTACGGACAGGTTGCCAGCATGACCACGAGCGGGCTCAGGACCGGGCTCCACGTCTCCGGACCGCTCGAATCCATTCCACGCCAGTGGGCCGTCCACACCGCCAACGGAGTCTTGCTGGCCGACCACATCGTGGTGACACGCTGCGCACAGAGCCAGTTGCGGAGGATGCTGGCCGAACTGGGAATTGCCATCGGACAGAACCTTGCCGCCGCGATGCGGGCAGTCGGGATGCACCTGGTGGGCGTTGGCGAACTCATCACGCCCACGCCCAAGGAGGTCCTGCGGCAAGCCAAGGCAGTGGGCCAGGCGATCTCCGCCAAGGTAGCCCTGCCGGCAGGACCGGGCGTCGCTACCGCGTAGGCGCCCTGACTTTACGCACAGATTCACTTTTCCGCACAGAACTTAACGCCAAAGGCCGGTGCCTCCGAAGATCAAGTCTTCGGAGGCACCGGCCTTTGAACTGAAGCGTGAGGCTTATGCGCCAGCGCGTACGTACGTGATGGGGCCCGTTGCGGTCAACCAGCTGATCGGGTGGATGCCCGTCTGGTTGCCGTTGATGCCACCACTGATAGCCTGGCCGTTGCCGATGAAGATGGCGACGTGGCCGGACTGGACGATCATGTCACCGGGCTGGGGGTCGCTGACCACTTTGCCGTAGTTCATGAACTGCATGGGGGCGAGGTCACCAACGGGGATGCCTGCGGAGCCGAGGGCCTTTTCCACCATGGCGGTGCAGTCCTGCATGATGCCGATCTGGGCGTAGGCCGAGGCAACCATGGCAGCGTTGACGCCACCGACGGCGGGCGCAGCGGCTGCGGGAGCAGCAGCAACCGGAGCAGCAGCCGCAGCCTTGGCAGGCGCCGCAGCAGCGGCAGTGGTGACTGCTGCCTTCTTGGCGACAGGAGCCTCAACAACCGGAGCCGGCTTCTCGATGACCGGAGCTGCTACGGAAGCAACAGCAGGGCGCTCGAAGTTGATGGTAGCCGTGGATGCGGCGGTAACAACCTGGGTGGGGGCTTCGGAAGTGGTCTCTGCGACCGTGGCGGGGCTTGAGTCCCGCTGAACCGGAGCTTCGGCTGCGTGGGCAGCAATGGAACCGGTCAGGACAAGGCCCGAGGCTGCTGCGATGACAGCTGCCTGGCGGCCAGCGCCGGAAGCGTTGCTGGCCACTGCCTTGGAGATGGAGATGAACGGATTAGGACGTACGCTGTCCGCCTTACGACGGCCGCGAAGAATGCGTGAAGACATGAAAGAGCCTCTCCCGATGCCTGCGAGGTTAGCTGTCGGATTCGGATGGGAGTCACCCGGCCACTATCTCCCGCTGTTCGGCGGAAGCTTCGTGACTTCACCCCAAGGCACGCTCGAAAGCGACCTAAAATGGGTTCCCCGTCTCTGCCGTAAGGTTTGTCTGCGAACGGATTCCGGACTGCGGCAGAGCTAGGCAATCAGGCCGGAAGTGCCCGCTACGTGGAACAGGCACAGGTACCACCGTACGCGATAATCACCCGGAAGTCACATTTAAGTAACGAGAACTCCCGTTTTGGCGTGTCGCGGTGATCGTTTCGAGATCTTCGCAGGTACGTAGAAAACCCTGCTATTCCGCGGGAGTTTCGCCCTCAGAGTCGTTGGAAGCGGCAAGTTTCTTCCGCGCGGTAACGGCCAGGTAAATAACAAGGCCAATGGCAACGACTGCCAGGCCCACGATGCTCCATGGGAAGGGCTGCGAAGCATCTGCAGCAGGCTCACTGGTGCCAGTCCCCGGAGCCGCTGTGCCGGCGGACGGTACCGCGGCTGACGAAGCCGAAGCCGACGGTGAGGCAGCCGCGGAACCACTGGCCGTCGTCGTACTTCCAGCGGTGGCCGTGAACGTGAAGGTGCCCTCAATGGGGTGCGAATCTGAGCTGACCACACGCCAGACCACCGTGTATTCGCCGGCAGGCGCGCCTTCGCGCAGCTTCTGAACCGCCTGGTTGTCGATGATTTCAACGGGGCCGTCGGCCCAGTTCTCGCCGCCAGCCGTCACGGTGACGCCGGATCCGATGGCCAGGGGCCGGTTGTTGAAGGTGATGGAGACCGACGCCGGGACCACAGCCACGCTGGCACCGTTGGCTGGCGCTGTGGACTCGGCGACGTCATGGGCGGACGCCGGAGCCGCTGAAAACAGCAGGGCGGACGCGAAGGCAAGAGCAGCGACGACGGCGGCCAGAAGCGGGCGGATGGTGCGCATGGGGCGGTTTCTCCTAGTGTTGGCTTAGTTACAGACTAGGCGAATCGTCCGGGCCGCCCATATCCGACGGCTTAGGATTTGAGAGCACACTCCCCTCGATCCCCGGAGTCCTTCATGCTTAAACAAGGTTCTGCAGTCGACCGCTACTTCAAGATCTCCGAACGTGGATCCACGTACTCACGGGAAATCCGTGGCGGCTTCGCGACATTCTTCGCCATGAGCTACATCGTGGTGCTGAACCCGCTGATCCTCTCCGGACCCGATTCGAGCGGAGCGTCCCTCGGCTTCACGGCCGTCGCGGCAACCACCGCCTTCGTGGCGGGCATCCTGACCATCCTCATGGGTGCGTGGGCTAAACACCCCTTCGCGGTGGCAACGGGCCTGGGCGTCAACGCCTTCGTAGCCGTCACCGTAGCCTCGCATCCCGGGCTGACCTGGCCGGACATGATGGGCCTCGTGGTGCTCTCCGGCGTCACCATGCTCATCCTGGTGCTCACCGGTTTCCGCACCGCCGTCTTCAAGGCCGTCCCCGAAGCCCTCAAGACGGCGATTGTGGTGGGCATTGGCCTCTTCATCGCACTGATTGGCTTGGTCAACGCAGGATTCGTCCGCCGCATCCCTGATGCCGCCGGCACCACAGTTCCCCTGGGACTGGGCGTGGATGGCAAGCTCATGGGCTGGCCCACGCTGGTTTTCGCGGTCGGCCTGATCCTGACGATCGCCCTGGTGGTCCGCAAGGTCCGTGGCGCCATCCTGATCGGCATCGTGGTCTCCACCGCACTGGCCGCTATCCTCGAGTTCACCCTCCACATCGGCCCCAGCTTTGACGGCAAGAACGTCAACCCCCGCGGCTGGTCGCTGGTGGCACCCACCCTCTCGGAATGGGGCGCTCCGGACCTGTCCCTGATCGGCAAGGCGAACCCGTTCGGCGCGTTTGAGCACCTCGGTTTCATCGCAGCCGCCTTGCTGGCCTTCGTCATCCTCCTCAGCATCTTCTTCGACGCCATGGGCACCATGGTGGGCCTGGCCAACGAGGCCGGAACGGTGGATAAAGACGGCAACATCCCCAACGTGGACCGTGTTCTGCAGGTGGACGCCCTCGGCGCAATCGTGGGTGGCGGCGCGTCCGTTTCGTCCAACCAGATCTTCGTGGAGTCCGGCGCGGGCATCGGCGAAGGTGCCCGAACGGGCCTTGCCTCGATCGTTACCGGCGTGCTGTTCCTGGTGGCCATGTTCTTCACGCCACTGATCAACCTCGTCCCGTTCGAAGCCGTTGCCCCCGCCCTGGTGGTGGTGGGCTTCATGATGGTCTCCCAGGTGGGCAAGATCGACTGGCAGGACTGGGGCGTGGGCATCCCTGCGTTCCTGACCATCGCCCTGATGCCGTTCACCTACTCCATCGCCAACGGCCTCGGCGCAGGTTTCATCTCCTTCGTCCTGATCCGCACCTTCCAGGGCCGCGCCCGCGAGGTCCACCCGCTCATGTGGGCAGTGGCTGGCGCGTTCCTGCTGTTCTTCGGCATCGGAACGGTGGAAGAGCTGCTGGGCGTCAAGTAACTCACCTGGCGGGGTATGTCCGGGGTTTCAGACACTCTCCTGGCGGGATCGCTGGTTTTCGTGTGCCTGTTCGGGTGTGCTTGAAGCATGGAAACCAGCGTCCCCACAGTAGATGTCAGCCCCACCCCGTGGACCGGCCGCTTTGACGGCGACGGCGCCGGGCACCGCCGCTGGTGGCAGGCCATCACCCCGCACACGTCCGCAGCGGCGGCAGCGGCCTCGCGTCCCGCCGTCGTGCTGGGTTTCTGCAGCGACGCCGGCGTCCTCCGCAACAAGGGTCGCGTAGGCGCGGCCAAAGCTCCGGCCGCAATCCGATCGGCGCTGGGTCCGCTGGCGTTCCACCTTGACCGTGACGTGTTCGACGCCGGTGATGTGGTGGTGGAGGACGACTCACTTGAGGCGGGCCAAGAGCGAGCCGGCCGCGCCATTTCGGGACTGCTCGACGCCGGAAACCTCACCGTGGTGCTGGGCGGCGGCCACGAGACTGCGTTTGCCAGCTACCTTGGCGTCGCCGGTTCTGAAACCCTTCGTGGCAAGCGGCTGGGTGTGCTGAACCTGGACGCCCACTTTGACCTCCGTGACGAGCCAACGCCGAGCTCGGGTACGCCGTTCCTTCAGATGGCCCGCGCGGAAGCTGCCGCCGGGCGCGAACTGCAGTACGCCGTCGTCGGCATTTCGGAGCCGAACAACACGCGGGCGCTCTTCGACACCGCCAACCGGCTGGGCGTGGAGTACCTCCTTGATGAGCAGTGCTCGCCCGAGGCCGCAGAGGTATTCGTTGCCGACTTCCTGGCGGGCATGGATGTGCTGTATCTGACGATCGATCTTGACGTGATGCCGGCCTCGGTGGCTCCCGGGGTGAGCGCGCCCGCCGCCTATGGCGTGCCCTTGCCGGTGATCAGCGCGATCTGCCGCCAAGTGGCTGCCAGCGGGAAGCTCCTCCACGTGGACGTAGCCGAGCTGAACCCGGAGTTCGACATTGACTCGCGGACCGCCAAGGTTGCGGCACGCTTGGTGAATACGCTCCTCGCCTAGATTTCCCGAGCCTCTTTTCCAGTCCCCCCCTTCCACTTAGCCTGTGGGGAGGGAAGGACGGCGATGAGCGCAACTCCTGTGCAGGACAAGTGGGCCTGGGTGGCCGGGCCGGTGGCTGTGATTCTGGGACTGGCAGCGCACATGGTGGCTGGCGGCAGCGCTCCGGCCGTCCCTGTCCTTTTAGCCTTCGCCGCCTTCGGCGCATTGGTGGCCCAGGTCATCGCCCGCTGGATCCACGGGCCTCTGCTTTTGCTGCTGGTGTCCGGGGTGGCGCAGCAGTTGCTGCACCTCGGCTTGGCCGCATTCGGGGGCTACTTTCCGGGCAATGGCTTGCTGGACCACTTGCACGGGGACCAGGCCCTGGGAGAGTTGCCGGCCGGAGCAGCCGTCAGTGGCGGCGACATACACCTCCTGCTGTACACCCACATGGCTGCCGCCATCCTGACGCTGCTGCTTGCTGCGGGAGTTTCAAAGGTGGCGGCACCGGGCCGTGAAGAGTCGCGTCGACGGGCAAAGCAAAGTCTCTGAATACGCAACGTTGTTGGGCTGGATACGGCAGCAAGGCAGGAATGTTTTCAGTCAATGGCATGCGGCCTCGGCCCGGGGAGCCGTCCTTTGTACTGTTTGGCTCACCCCGCTGTTGCCAACGAAGGACACTGCCATGAACACCCTCCCGCTGAAGAAACTCTCAGATATCAGGATCCGGGACCCGTTCATCCTTGAGCCCACCAGCGGCAGCTATGTGTTGTTCGGTACCACCGACCACAATGTGTGGGGTGGCCCGGCAACTGGATTCGACTGCTACACCAGTGACGATCTGGAGAGCTGGAACGGCCCGATTGCCGCGTTCCGGCCGCCGGAGGGCTTCTGGTCCACCTCGCAGTTCTGGGCGCCCGAAGTCCACGCGTACCAAGGGCGTTTCTACCTGTTTGCGACCTTCCTTTCGGACCGCACCCACGTCCGCGGTGTCGCGATCCTCGCGGCCGAAGCGCCCACCGGACCATTCCGGCCATGGAGCGACGGCCCCATCACGCCTGCAGGAATCCCGTGCCTGGACGGCACCTTCTTCGTGGACGACGACTCGACGCCGTGGCTGGTCTACAGTCGCGGCGCGGAGGGCACGGCAGCGGGTGAACCACCGCTGGCAGACGGAGAAATGTACGCGATGCGGCTCTCCGACGACCTGAAAAGCGCCGTGGGAGAGCCGCAGCTCCTTTTCCGCGCCTCCTCTGCCCCGTGGAGCAGGCCGCTCCGGTTCCCCGAAGGTGTTGCCCCACCAGCTGAACTAAGGCTCGCCAAGGATCCCCTCTTCACGGACGGGCCATTCCTGCGCCGAAGGTCCACAGGCGGCCTTGACATGCTGTGGTCCAGCTTCGGTGACGAAGGCTACGCCATGGGGATAGCACGCTCCGCGTCCGGCACCATCCTTGGACCGTGGACCCAGGAAAGCGAGCCGCTCTGGGCGCGCAACGGTGGCCATGGCATGATCCTCAATGCGTCCAACGGCAACGATTTCCTCGTGTTTCACTCCCCCAACGACACCCCCAACGAGCGCACCACCCTGCTTCGCATTGAGTCGCATTAGGGCCTCGTCCAGGTCATGGACAGCAACCTGCGGCAACGCTTCGTAGCCCTGCGAAAGAGGGGGCAATGAACGTTGAACCTGTCTGTGCCGGGCCCCTACTGTCGTTAAAGCGTGGTGTACCCGAGAGGCCAGGGAGCTGCCTGCAAAGCAGCGCACGCGGGTTCGAATCCCGCCACCACGTCCAAGGAACCCGTTATGGTGATGCGTCTATTGGGCGGCGTCGAAGCCTGCCAGCAAGCGCCGTGATGCGGTGGCCATATGCGAGCGCATGCTCTGCGCGACGGCGGATGCGTCCCGGGCCACGAGGGCCTGGTAAATAGCGGTGTGTTCACGCAAGGCGGCTTCTGCGTGGCCTTCATCGGTCAACGCACGGTCCACCCAAATCCGCAACAGCGAGCGGATGCTCTGGAGAAGTTCCTCCAACACCATGTTGCCTGAAGCAGCCGCGATCTCACGGTGGAAGGCTGCATCGGCTTCCACGAAGGCTGCGAGGTCGTCGAGGTTCTTCTCCATGACATCCAAGTCGGCCCTCATTCGCTCCAGGGCCTCGTCCGTGACCCTGAGCGCGGCCAACTCCACAGCCTGAACTTCCAGCCCGCTGCGCAGTTCAACCAGTTCGCGGGTCCGCGGCTCCCCCAGCATGAGTCCCCAGCTGAGCGTTCGAGGCAAGAGTTCGGAGACGCCGTCGCGCAGGTATGTTCCCGAACCCGGCCGAACAATAACGATGCCCAGGATTTCCAAGGCGGCCAGTGCCTCGCGGATGGCTGAGCGCCCGACTCCGAGCGAGGCCGCCAGCTGCCGCTCTGCGGGAAGTCGGGTGCCGGGGGCAATGTCGCCGCTGGTGAAGTAGGCAAGGAGACGCTCGGCTACTTCGGACACAACAGAGCCTTGCTCCATGGGGACAAGCGCTGCCGTCATGTGGGCCGCTGCTGCGGCTGAGTTCGCTGACACCCTCACAGCGTAGCAACCGGATGACCAATCTCAGCTGCCCCAATTGCAGGGGCAAAACTTAAACTAGTCAACCGGTTGACCAATTTAGAATCCAGTCCTATGGTTTAAATCACAAGCTTCGCCATCGCCGGATCCCCGCCGGCAATGCCACGAACCAGCCCGGCGCATCCAGTGCAGGATCCGCAGGGACACCAACATCTAGGAGTCAATGTGGACACCACACAATCGGTGGTCGAAAAATCCGCAATTAAGAAGGTGGCAATCCGGCTGGTGCCGTTCGTCGCCCTGATGTTCTTCATCAACTATCTGGACCGCACCGCCATCTCGTTCGCCGGTCCCAACGGCATGAACAACGATCTCGCCCTGTCCGCAGCGCAGTTCGGCTTCGCCTCCGGCGTCTTTTTCATCGGCTACATCCTGCTCGAAATCCCCAGCAACCTGGCGCTCCACAAGTTCGGCGCCCGCCGCTGGCTGGCCCGCATCATGGTCAGCTGGGGCATCGTGTCCTTGCTCTTCACCTGGGTGGGCAACGTTGAGCAGCTCTACATCCTCCGCTTCATCCTGGGTGTGGCAGAGGCCGGCTTCTTCCCCGGCGCCATCCTCTTCCTGAGCCTGTGGGTGCCGTCCAAGCACCGCAGCAAGATCCTGGCCCTCTTCTACTTGGCACAGCCCCTCACCACGGTGATCGGTGCTCCCCTCGCTGGCGCTTTGATCCAGCAGCACGGCGTATTCTTCGGGCTTGAAGGCTGGCGGTTCATGTTCTTCGGCGTCGCCATCCCCGCGATCATCGTGGGCATCGTCGCCTGGTTCTACCTGGCGGACAACCCCTCCAAGGCCAAGTGGCTCACCGCCGAGGAAAAGACCTGGCTGACCGGCGCCCTGGAGAAGGAAAAGAAGGAAACAGCCGCCAGCAACAAGCACGTCAGCGTTCGCACTGTCTTCGGCAACGGCCGCGTCTGGATGCTCTCCATGATCTACTTCGGCTTCATCTACGGCCTCTACGCACTGGGCTTCTTCCTGCCGACCATCATCGCGGGCTTTGAAGGCCTCTACGGCACCAAGTTCGATGTGTTCCAGAAGGGCCTCATCACGGCCATTCCTTACCTTCCGGCAGCATTTGCCCTGTACTTCTGGTCCAAGGACGCCACCAAGCGCGGCGTGAAGACCTGGCACATCGCCCTCCCGGCCCTCATCGGCGGCATCAGCATCCCGCTGGCACTGTTCGCCGGATCTCCCGCAGCAACCATCGCTGTCATCACCATCACGGCCATGTCCATCTTCGCGGCCCTGCCGAACTTCTGGACCGTCCCTACCCAGTTCCTCACCGGCGCAGCCGCAGCAGCAGGCATCGCACTGATCAACACGGTGGGCAACCTGGCCGGCTTCAGCGCCGGCTACATCACCGGTTGGCTCAAGGACCTGACGGGCGGCTACACGGTCCCCATGTTCGTGGTGGGCGGCTTCATGTTGCTCTCCTCGATCCTCATGGTGACTCTCAGCAAGCAGGGCAAGTCATCTGCTGGTACGCCTGCCGAGGCGTTGGACCCCCAAGGGGCCGGGCAGCACGCGGAGCCGTAACACCACAAGCAGGTTGTGCCCTTCCAGCAGGGAGGGCACAACCACCACTTCACACTTTTCAGTACAGCCCAGGAGATACCCCATGACCCGCCTCTACAACGAGCCCTCAGCCTTCGCTGATGAAATGATCGAAGGCTTCGTCGCATCGCACGGCCGGTGGGTCCGGCGCGTCTCCGGCGGTGTTGCCCGCAGCACGCGTTCGACGCCGGACTCGGTCGCCTTGGTGATCGGTGGCGGCTCCGGCCACTACCCCGCCTTCGCCGGTCTGGTGGGCCAGGGCCTGGCGCACGGCGCAGCGATGGGCAATCTGTTCGCTTCACCCTCGGCACAGCAGGTCTATAACGTGGCCAAAGCTGCCGACAACGGTGGCGGCGTCCTTCTGGGCTACGGCAATTACGCCGGCGACGTCCTGCACTTCACCCAGGCACAGGACAAACTCCGCGCCGAGGGCATCGATTGCAGGAGCATCGCGGTCACGGACGACATTTCCTCGGCTCCCCTGGCCGAGAAGCACAAGCGCCGCGGCATCGCCGGGGATCTAACGGTGTTCAAAGTTGCGGCCGCTGCTGCCGAGGCCGGCTACTCGATGGACGCCGTGGTGGAGATCGCCGAACGCGCCAACGAGCGTACGCGTTCCTTCGGAGTGGCGTTCACAGGTTGCACCCTGCCGGGCGCGGACCACCCGCTCTTCTCCGTTCCCGAGGGGCGTATGGCCGTGGGCATGGGCATCCATGGCGAACCCGGCATTGGCGAAACTGACATCCCGACCGCGGATGAACTGGCCGAACTACTGGTCAAGGACCTCCTCGCCGAGGTCCCGGACGGCCTGTCCGCCCGCGGCGCACGGGTGGTCCCGATCCTCAACGGTCTGGGCAGCGTCAAGTACGAGGAACTCTTTGTGGTCTACCGCCGCGTGGCCCAACTCCTGGCCGAAGCCGGCATCGAGGCCGTTGACCCGCAAGTAGGCGAGCTCGTGACCAGCTTCGACATGGCCGGCACCTCGCTGACACTGTTCTGGCTGGACACCGACCTCGAAGAACTCTGGCTGGCCCCCGCCGATGCCCCGGCCTTCCGGCGCGGCGCGGTAAGCGCCCAATCGCTCGACGCCGGGCAACTCTCCATGAGCGCCGAACAGCAATCCGTGATCCCGGACGCCAGCGAAGAATCCAAAACCGCAGCGCCCACCATCCTCGCGGCCCTCGACGCCGCCAAAGCCGTGGTGGATGCCAACGTGGAAGAACTGGGCCGGATCGACGCGATCGCCGGCGACGGTGACCACGGGATCGGCATGGAGCGCGGAATCCACGCCGCCGTCGCTGCTGCGGCAGACGCCGTCGAACGCGGTGCCGGAGCTGGGACCGTCCTTAATCTTGCTGCCGATGCCTGGGCGGACAAAGCAGGTGGCACTTCGGGTGCGCTGTGGGGCATGGCCCTTCGCGCCGTCGGCCAATCCATGGGTGACAGTGAACGCCCGAACGCGGCAGCCGTTGCCGCAGGGGTGGCCGAGGCGAAGCGTTCCATCATGGACTTCGGCAAGGCCAAGGTAGGCGACAAAACCCTGGTGGACGTGCTGGCCCCGTTCAGCGAAGCCCTCACGGACGCTGTTCAGGGCGGAGCAAGCCTCAGGGAGGCGTGGGGTGCCGCTGCCACCATCGCCGAGCAGTCCGCCGAGGCAACCGCCAATTTGCTGCCCCTCATGGGCCGAGCCCGCCCGCACGCCGAAAAGAGCCTCGGAACGCCCGACGCCGGAGCCGTCTCCATGGCCCTGATCGTCCGGGCCATCCACAACACCCTCGCCGGTAACACCGCCGGGAAGATCTCAGTAAAGGAAACAGCATGAGCACCAAACTGCGCCTGGTCGTTGGATCGGACGACGCCGGATTCGAGTACAAGGAAGCCCTGAAAGCCGATCTGGAAGCGAACGGCTTGGTCGAATCAGTGACCGACGTCGGAGTGGACGCCTCGAGCCACACCCCGTACCCCTCTGTTGCCATCGCCGCCGCTGAACTGATCGCCGCCGGCAAGGCGGACCGTGCACTCCTGGTCTGCGGCACCGGATTGGGCGTTGCGATCGCCGCGAACAAGGTTCCCGGCATCCGCGCCGTCACCGCCCACGATTCCTTCTCCGTGGAACGCTCGGTCCTGAGCAACAACGCCCAGGTCCTCACGTTCGGCCAGCGCGTGGTCGGGCTGGAGCTCGCCCGCCGCCTGGCCAAGGAATGGCTCACCTACACCTTCGACGAAACCTCCGCCTCGGCCGAGAAAGTCACACTGATTAAGGACTACGAGGGTGTCACTTCCTGCTAAGACCGCCAGCGCGGCATCCCGGCAACCACGTGCGGTGATCGGTGTGAGCCTGAAGATGTACTTCGGCTACCAGCGTTCCGTGGACTACTGCCGCGACATCGCCACCATCGCCTTCAAGCACCCTGCAGTGGTGAGCGGCGACATCGAACTGTTTGTGCTGCCCACCCTCCCGGTACTGGCCGAAGCGGCCCGGATCCTGGGCGCTGCCGGTGTTGGAACCGGGGCGCAGGACATCTTCTGGGAAGACGAAGGCGCGTTTACCGGCGAAGTGGGCGGCAAGACCGTTGCCGAGCTCGGCGGCCGGTATGTGGAGGTTGGGCACGCGGAGCGGCGCCGGATCTTCGGCGAGGACGATCGGGTGATCGGCTTGAAGACGGCCGCGGCCTACCGCAACGGGCTTACCCCGGTGCTGTGCGTTGGCGAACTGAATGCCGGTTCCCCCGAGGAAGCAATCGCCCAGTGCACGGCCGACATCGATGCCGCCCTCAACCGCGCCGGAACGCTCGGTCCCACAGCCCGGACCATCGTGGCCTACGAGCCGCAATGGGCCATCGGCGCCCCGGAACCGGCAACACCGGAATACATCAGCGCCGTAGTCCGCGGCCTGGACCAGCACCTGCGTTCGTTGCCGGGCCAGGAAGACAGCCGCGTCATCTACGGCGGCAGCGCCGGACCGGGCCTCATCACGGAACTGGACACCGCCGTCGCAGGCTTGTTCCTGGGCCGCTTCGCGCACGATCCCGCAGCGCTGAAGACCATCCTGGACGAGACCGCCGCACGCCTCGCCGCGAAGAAGGTGGCAGCATGAGCAGCAGGATCGGACTCAGCAGCTACGCGTTCTTCTGGCAGCTCTCGGACCAGGTCAGCCAGCCGATGAACATCCACGACGCGTTGCGGAAAGCGGCGGATCTGGGCGTGGACCTGTTCCAGATCTGCGACTACGCGCCGCTGGAAACCATGAACGACGACGAGCTCGCCGCCGTCCGCCGCACAGCAGACGAACTGGGCATAACCCTGGAAGTGGGGACGAAAGGTATCCGCCCGGAACACCTGCGCACGTTCCTGCACATCGCCCAGGTGCTGGGCTCGGACCTGCTGCGCACCATGTTCAACGTCCCCGGCCACACGCCGGACAACGACGAAGCCGTCCAGATCTTCACCGACGTCCTGCCGGAGTTTGAGGCAGCCGGGGTGAGGATCGCCGTGGAGACCTATGAACAGGTCCCCACGGAACGGATCCTGGACGTGGTCCGCCGCGTCAACAGCCCCTACCTGGGAATCTGCAGCGACCCCGCCAACACCGTGGCCGGGCTGGAGATGCCGCAGCAGGTGATTGACGCCGTCGCGCCTTACGTCCTGAACATGCACATCAAAGACTTTGCGTTCAGCCGCAAACAGGGATGGGTCGGGTTCACGTACTCGGGCGCACCCCTCGGCGAAGGCCTTCTCGACTACGACTACATGGTCGGCAAGATCCAGCCCAAAGAAAGACACATCAACCAAATCGTCGAACACTGGCTGCCCTGGCAGGACTCCGAAGCGGAGACCATCCGCCTCGAAAACCAGTGGACCCAGCAGAGCCTCGATTTCCTAAGGAGCAAGTGAAATGTCAGCAGAAACTTTGACCGTCGCCGTTGTCGGAGCCGGTGGCAAAATGGGGATGCGCGTTTCCCGCAACCTCCAGAAGTCCACCCACAACGTCTTCTACAGCGAGAACTCCCCCGCGGGCCAGGAACGCGTCCGCGCCGAAGGCCGCGACATCACCGCCACCGACGACGCCGTCCCCACGGCCGACGTCGTCATCCTCGCCGTGCCGGACACCGTCCTGGGCATCGTCTCCGAAGGCGTCGTCCCGCAGATGAAGTCCGGCGCCATCCTCCTCACCCTCGATCCCGCCGCCGCCTACGCAGGCCTCCTGGCCAAGCGCGACGACGTCGTCCAGGCCGTTGCGCACCCCTGCCACCCGTCCGTGTTCCTGGAGCGCACCACCAAGGAAGAATGGGCCGATACCTTCGGCGGACAGGGTGCCCCGCAGAACGTGGTCTCCGCGATCGACGACGACGCCCCCGCAGCAACCCGCGATGTGGCCGAAGCGGTCATCCGCACCATCTACGCACCCGTGATCGATGTTCACTGGGTCACCGTCAAGCAGCTCGCCATCCTGGAACCCACCCTGGTGGAAACCGTGGCCTGCATGATCGGCACCCTGCTCAACGAGGCACTCCACGAGACCGTCCACACCGCCGGCGTACCCGAAGAAGCAGCCAAGGCCATGCTGTTCGGGCACGTGCAGATCGCCCTCACCAACGCCCTGCGCGGATCCAACCCGTTCTCCGAGGCCTGCGAAATCGCCATCCAGTACGGCAAGGACACCATCATCAAGGACGATTGGAAGAAGATCTTCGATGACTCCGAGCTGGATGGCGTGATCGCCAAGATGCTCAAGCTGGACGCCGTCAAGCGCTAAGCCTCCACCGGCGCCAGGCCCTCAACCGGGATGGCACTTGATGCCAATGTTTTGCCCAAAACATTGGCATCAAGTGCCATCCCGCGCCGTTTAAGCGATCATGAGAATATGTCCTCCAGGATCGAGCCGGCGGACGTATTTCTGACCGACTACTACGAGCACGTGTCCCAGGACGACGTCCGCAACTACACGCCGGAAACCCTCTTGGAACGTGCCCGGTACCACCGGTCCTTGGCCGAGCGTCGTGAGCCAGGGCAGGCGGTTGTGGGGGTTCTCCACGAGACCGATGCGAGCGTGGTGGCGATCGTCACGGACGACATGCCCTACCTCCTTCCCTCCATCACCGCACGGATTGCCGAAGACACCGCCTCCATCCGGCTTCTGGTCCATCCCTCCTTCAGCGTCACCCGCGATCCCGCAACCCACCGCCTGGTCACCATCCACAGGGCGCCACACCGCACGGGGCTGCCCACCGGCGTCGAAACGTCCGCGGCCGGCTTCCCGCCGCTGTCCCCACCGGATGAGGAGTACGACGGCGGACCACTCACCGAGGCGTGGATGGCCATGGAGATCCCCCGGCTCCCGGACGAGGTGGCCACGGAACTACTGGTCGACCGTCTGAAAGGGGTTCTGCGCGATGTGAGGGCGGCGGCGGAAGACAACGCAGCCATCCACCAGGAGCTGGCGCACGAAATCACGGAGCTTGGCGGGCGCATAAGCCCGGATCGCGAGGGCGCGGAGGCGCAGGAGCTGCTGCGCTGGCTGGCCGACGGCAACTTTGTGTTCCTTGGTTACCGGGGGCGTCGTGGGCTGGGCCTGCTGCGCCAAAGGGCTACCACGGAGGTTTCCAACCGCGGCGCGCCGGATGCCCCGCTCCTCACACTCACCAAGTCCAGCCAACGCTCCACGGTCCTGCGCCGCGCCTACCTGGACGAAATCAGGGTGCTTGCGCGGGACGGCAGCGGGCAGACCTTCGTTGGGCTGTTCTCCCCCAGCTCGACGTCCCACTCAGCGCTGGAAATTCCCGTTATCCGTGACACCGTGAACGAGGTTCTGCAAGCGTTTGGGTACCCGCCAACATCCCATCATGGCAAGGAACTTTTGGCTGTTATTGAGGGCTACCCCCGCGATGAACTGTTCCACA
Organism: Arthrobacter sp. yr096; assembly: GCF_900108925.1. NCBI lineage: Bacteria > Bacillati > Actinomycetota > Actinomycetes > Micrococcales > Micrococcaceae > Arthrobacter > Arthrobacter sp. yr096. The sequence goes on from NZ_FNYI01000006.1 coordinate 61,535, forward strand.
TCGACGCAGAACAGCTGGCCGCCCATGCCCGCGAGATCCTTCGGCTCCAGGAACGCCACAGCACGCGGCTGTTCCTCCGGCCGGACTCGTTTGGGCGGTTCATGACTGCCCTGGTGTTCCTCCCCCGCCGCCGGTACAGCACGGCAGTCAGGCTCAGCATCGAGCATGAGCTTCGTGAGGCGTTCGGCTCGGACTCCATCGAGTTCGAGCTTCGCTTGGGCGAATCAGCCATGGCGCGGGTGTTCTTCCGGATCCTCCTGCCCCAGGCGGGTTTAGCGCAGGTGGGGAGTCCCGGCGTCGTGGATGCCTCAGTACTGGAGCCGCGGATCATCGCCGCTACCAGGACCTGGGCTCAAGGCCTTGCCGAGGCGCTGCAGGCCCGGCATCCCGCGGACGAGGCCGCGCGGCTCTCCCGTCAGTGGGGTGGTGCGTTCCCGGCCAGCTACAAGGCCGATTTTGAAGTTGAGGACGCTGTTGAGGACATCTCGAGGTTTGAGAGTTTCCCACCGGGCGACGGTGATGAAGACCCGCTGCTGACCGTTTACAGGCGTCCCGGCACCGCCGTCCTCACCGAGGATGCCCGGATCAGGCTGTATCTCACCCGGCCTCAGAGCCTCACCCAGATCCTGCCGTTCTTCCACAACCTTGGCCTGAAAGTCCTGGACCAGCGTCCCTTCGATGTGCAGCGTGCCGACGGCCGGCAGTTCTTCCTCTACGACCTCGGGCTCAAGTACCCGCGCGGGGTGGACCCGCTGGCCACGGGTGACCTGTTGGCCGCTTCGTTCTGCGCGGCGATGCGGGGCGACGCGGAGTCCGATGCCTTCGACGCGTTGGTCATCCGGGAGGGAATCGATTGGCGGCACGTCGCCATCCTGCGCGCTTACGCCAAATACCTGAGGCAGTTGGGGAGCACTAATTCGTACGGCTTCATCGCGGACACCCTCCGGGGGAATCCGAAGGCCACACATGCGCTGCTGGAGTTGTTCGAGGCGAAGTTCAACCCGGACAGCTACGCGCCGGACCTGTTTGATCCGGAACTTAACAACCCCGCGCGCCGCCGCCCGGACAACGCCGGCGGCGACGTCTTCGAAGAAGGCAGCAGCGAACTCAGCCATCGGACGCAGGCGATCCATGCCGCCCGCGCAGTGCTGGCCGCAGCCATCGATGCCATCCCCGAGTTGGACGCCGACAAGCTCCTCCGGACCCTCGCGAGCCTGGTGGAAGCCACCCTGCGCACCAATTTCTACCTGAACAAGCCGTGCATCAGTGTCAAACTCAACCCGTCCAGCATCCCGGCAGCTCCGGCGCCCCGCCCTCGGTTTGAAATCTGGGTCTATTCGCCACGCGTTGAAGGCGTGCACCTGCGTTTCGGTCCAATAGCCAGGGGTGGACTCCGATGGTCGGACAGGCGCGAGGACTTCCGCACGGAAATCCTGGGGCTGGTGAAGGCGCAGACGGTCAAGAATGCCGTGATTGTGCCAACGGGGGCCAAGGGCGGCTTCTTCCCCAAGCGCCTCCCGGATCCAGCAGAGGACCGCGCGGCCTGGCTCGCCGAAGGCCAGGAAAGCTACCGGACTTTCATCCGCGGCCTGCTGGACGTCACGGACAACCTCGTGCCGGATCCCGACGGCGGCAGCACCAGCCGCGTCGTTGCGCCGCCCCGGGTGGTACGGCACGATGGCGACGATTACTACCTGGTGGTCGCGGCGGACAAGGGAACCGCCGCCTTCTCCGACATCGCCAACGATGTAGCGGCCGAGTACAGCTTCTGGCTGGGGGACGCCTTCGCTTCGGGCGGTTCAGTGGGCTATGACCACAAACAGATGGGCATCACTGCGCGCGGTGCGTGGGAATCCGTGCGGCACCACTTCAGTGAGTTGATGATCGATTCCCGGGCAGAGGATTTCACCGTGGTGGGCATCGGGGACATGAGCGGTGACGTTTTCGGCAATGGGATGCTCCTCTCCCAGCACATCAAGTTGATTGCCGCATTCGATCATCGGCATATCTTCCTGGACCCCACACCGGATCCCCTCGAGTCCTTCGCCGAGCGGGAACGGCTCTTCAAGCTCCCCCGGTCATCCTGGGCAGATTACAACCCGGAAAAACTGAGCCCGGGTGGCGGCATTTTTGCGCGCACCGATAAATCCATCAAGCTCACCGAACAGATGAGGCTCGCCCTGGGGTTGGAAGAAGGGCCGGAGCCCAGAGGCCAGGTGACCATGAGCCCACCTGAGCTTCTTCGCGCGGTCCTCATGGCCCCGGTGGATCTGCTGTACAACGGCGGAATTGGCACCTACGTCAAGGCGTCCGCGGAGTCCCACGCCGACGTCGGGGACAAATCCAACGACGCCATCCGGGTGGATGCCAACCAGCTCCGCACCCACATCATTGCCGAGGGCGGCAACCTGGGCATCACGCAACGCGGGAGGATCGAGGCGGCGCTCAACGGGATCCTGGTTAATACTGACGCAATCGACAATTCGGCAGGAGTGGATTGTTCGGACCATGAGGTGAACATCAAGATCTTCCTGGACCGCATGATCGCGGCCGGCAGGATGTCCGCCGCGGAACGGACCGCTTTCCTGCACTCACTCCAGGACGACGTGGGGCGGCTGGTCCTGAAAACCAATGACCACCAGAACGTCCTCTTGCTCACCGACAAGCAGTTGGCCGTGGAATGGAGCCCCAGCTTCGAAAGGACCATGGACTGGCTGGAAGCCGTCACGGACCTGGACCGGAACCTGGAGTTTCTCCCCAGCAACCCGGAACTACAGGCCCGCGTGCTCACAGGGAAAGGACTGACCACTCCCGAGCTTGCCGTGCTGGCCGCCTACGCCAAGATCGAACTCGCCAAGGAGTTGACCGGGGGTGGACTGGCCGATGATCCTTGGTTCTCCGAAACTCTTCGCGGGTACTTTCCACACCAGGTTTCCGAACGGTTCGGCGAACACCTCTCAACACATCCCCTGCGCCGGGAGATCGTGGCCACCGTGGTGGCCAACGACATGATCAACATGGGCGGCATTGCCTTCGCCTTCCGGGCCATGGAAGAGACCACCGTGTCAGCTGCGGCGGTGGCACGCGGGTTCGTGGTGATGCGAAAGATCTGGGACCTGGACTCGGTAACCCACGCAATTTCCCAGCTGCCCGCCAGCACCCCCAGCGAGCATGGAGCAGCCGTGGCCCTGGACATGCGGCGCCTGCTGGACCGGTCCGTGCGCTGGTACGTGACACACGATTTCCGCGACAAACCCGTTGCCGATGCCTTGGCGCGTCTGGAGCAGCCGATGTCCCTGATGCGGGCCAACTTCACAGGCTTCCTGCATGGGATCAACCTGGCGCATTCCCTGAAGCGCCTGGCCCACACCGACTCCGTGGGACTGCCCCATGCCCTGGGAATCCGGGCTTCGGAACTGCTGGTCAGCTACGGACTCTTGGACATTTCAGCCATCGCGGAGGAACTCCAGGAACCTGCGGAGGCAGTGGCAGAGGTCTACTTCGCCGTGTTCGAACGGATTTCCGCGATCCCCCTGCTGGAACATATCACCATGCTTCCGCGGGACACCCACTGGGAATCGTTGGCCAGGGCTGCACTGCGGGATGACATGTATCTGGTGTTGGCCGACATGACCAAGGCAGTGGTCCGGCACACCCCCCGGTCATCCGCCTCGGCCAGCGATCCCGTGGAACGGATCATGGATTGGGAGCACGGAAACATCGAACAATTGGCGCGCATCCAGGAGACCATCCAAGAGGCCATCAAGCCAGGTCCGGTGGATATTGCCGCGCTTTCGGTGGCCGTGAAACTGCTCCGCGCCATGGTTCGACGATGAGACCCAGATCACTCACCTGCCAGTCATCTTACAAATATTGGGTCCGCACCGATTATGATTGATGGGTCGCCCTCGCATGCGGCACGTAATAGGAGGCCCCCAATGACCCCTGCAATGACTGCAGAACGCGAAATTCGCCTGTCCTTTTCCAAGGCAGACGAGATCCACGACGGACTCGACCGCGCCGTGGATGCCCTGATCGAAAACGCAGCAGCCGACGCTGCCTGCGGAATTCTGGTGACGCGCCACGAGCCCGGCACCTACACCGTGGCCCTGGACGAATCCGTTCCCTTCGGTCAGACCCACGAAGTCCTCGCTGCCTGATACCCCCAACGTATTTCCTGGCAGCGACGCCAAAAACCGGGGCCCGTCCCCTTCCGCATCTACTACCCGCGGAAGGGGACGAGCCCCGGTTTCTGTTAATAAGTACCTCTGCGGAGCTGCCGCCTACGCCCGGCGGAGAGTCACGCCGTCGGACTTCATGAACAGTTCCTTGCCCTCCTCGGTGACGCCCGGCCCCGAGTGCTCAAGCCACACTACGTTTCCGCTGCTGGAGATTTCCTCCACCCGACCGGCTGCGATGACGTGGGCGTACTTGACCACTTCCACCGTCTCGCCAACCTTCAGCGTCTTCCAATCGGAAACCGTAGCCGAGTGAGCGTTTCGCCTGGACAGGACTGCTCCGCGTGCCTTCATTGAACTTCTACCCCTTTGTGGATGTTCTCTGTTGTGTATTGAGTTGTTGAACGGTTGACCGTCAAGCCCACGACACCATTGGCGTGGACGTGACGTACACCATAAGTTCTACTACATTTGCCACGCCCCGGAGATTGCGTTGCGAACAAAGACCGGGGCGTGACAAATATGCCCATCAAATGAGCGTTTTATTCGACGTCAGGCCAAAATCCCGACGGCGGATTCGGCGGCCGCGCGGACCGCCCCGGAGCCAACCAAGCGGTCAGCCGCTTCCAGTTCCGGCGACAGGAACCTGTCGGCCCCCGGTCCCTGAACCACCTCGCGAAGCACCTCAAGCACGGCCGTTCCGGCCGGACCCGGGGTGAGTTCGCCGTCGGACATCTGGGTCCGCATGTCGATGGCGCGGGCGCTGGTGACAAGCTCGACGGCGAGCACGCGGCGGAGGTTCTCCACGGCCTTGCGCAGCTTCCGGGCAGCGTGCCAGCCCATGGAGACGTGGTCTTCCTGCATGGCGGAGCTCGGGATGGAGTCCACCGATGCCGGAACAGCCAAGCGCTTGTTGTCCGACACCAGTCCGGCCTGGGTGTACTGGGCAATCATCAGACCTGAGTCCACACCCGGATCTCCGGCGAGGAAGGCCGGAAGTCCGTGCGAACGGGCCGGGTCCAGCATGCGGTCCGTGCGGCGCTCGGCGATGGAGCTGAGGTCAGCGACGGCAATGGCCAGGAAGTCCAGGACGTAGGCCACGGGGGCGCCGTGGAAGTTGCCGTTGGAGGTGACACGGCCGTCCGGGAGGACCACCGGGTTGTCGATCGCTGCGGCGAGTTCGCGGGAAGCAACCAGCGCGGCGTGGTCCACGGTATCGCGGACAGCACCGGCTACCTGCGGGGCGCAACGCAGTGAGTAAGCGTCCTGCACCTTGGTGTCGTTGATCCGGTGCGATGCGACGATCGGCGAGTTGGACAGCACGCGGAGCATGTTGTCGGCGCTGGCGGCCTGGCCCGGGTGGGGACGCAGTGCTGCGTGAAGCTCGGGCAGGAACACCTGGTCGGTGCCCAGCAGCGCCTCGACGCTGAGCGCCGCGGTGACGTCCGCCGTCGCAAGCAACAAGCGGATGTCCGCAATGGCCATCAGCAGCATGCCGAGCATGCCCTCGGTGCCGTTGACGAGGGCCAGGCCCTCCTTCTCGGCGAGGGTGACCGGCTCGATGCCGTGCTGCGCAAGAAGCTCAGCAACCGGCGGCTTGCCAGCGGTTCCGTACAGTTCGCCGTCGGGACCGGTCGCTTCGCCTTCGCCCATGAGGACCAGGGCGCAGTGGGACAACGGCGCGAGGTCGCCAGAGCAACCGAGCGAACCGAACTCGCGGACCAACGGGGTGATGCCCGCGTTGAGGACGTCCACCATGGTCTGCAGGACCACGGGACGGACGCCCGTGCGGCCCGATGCCAGCGTCTTGGCGCGGAGGAACATGATGCCGCGGACCACTTCGCGCTCAACGGCCGGGCCCATGCCTGCAGCATGGCTGCGGATCAGCGACTTCTGCAGCTGCGTGCGGAGGTCGTTGGGGATGTGCCGGTTGGCCAGCGCGCCGAAGCCCGTGGAAATGCCGTAGGCGGGGACATCGCTGGTAGCCAGATCGTCAATGTGCGCACGGACCTTGGCAACGTTGTCCAGGGCGTCCTGGGAGATGGTCACCTTGGCGTCGTGGCGTGCGACGGCGACGACGTCTTCCGGGGTGACTCCGCTGGAGCCGAGGGTGACGGTGAGCTGTTCGTTGGATGTAATAGTCATTGTTCTTACTTTTCGTTCATGGGGATGCGGACGCCGCGTTCGTTGGCGACTTCGACGGCGCGGTCGTAGCCGGCGTCGACGTGGCGGATCACGCCCATGCCGGGATCGTTGGTCAACAGCCGTTCGAGCTTTTCCGCGGCGAGGTCGGTGCCGTCAGCGACGGAGACCTGCCCGGCGTGCAGGGACCGGCCAATACCCACACCGCCGCCGTGATGGATGGACACCCAGGTAGCACCCGAGGAGGTGTTGATCAGGGCGTTCAGCAACGGCCAGTCAGCAATCGCATCCGAACCATCCGCCATGGCCTCGGTCTCCCGGTACGGGGACGCGACCGAACCCGAATCCAGGTGGTCACGACCGATCACGATCGGGGCCTTGACCTTGCCCTCCTTCACGAGCTGGTTGAACAACAACCCAGCCTTGGCCCGTTCGCCGTACCCGAGCCAGCAAATACGCGCCGGCAAGCCCTCGAACTCCACCCGCTCCGCCGCGGCGTCGAGCCACTTGTGCAGGTGCTTGTTCTCCGGGAACAACTCCTTGATCGCTGCATCGGTCACGGCGATGTCTTCCGGATCCCCGGACAGGGCCACCCAACGGAACGGGCCCAGACCCTCACAGAACAGCGGACGGATATAGGCCGGAACGAAACCGGGGAACTCAAACGCCCGGGTGTACCCGCCCTTGCGGGCCTCGTCACGGATCGAGTTGCCGTAATCGAACACCTCAGCCCCGGCGTCCTGGAACTCCACCATCGCCTGAACGTGGCGGGCCATCGAGGCCTGGGCCTTCTTGGTGAACCCTTCCGGATCCGCCTCAGCCTCGGTATGCCACTCCGCCACCGTGATGCCTTCGGGCAGGTAGGACAGGGGATCATGCGCGGACGTCTGATCGGTGACCACATCAAAAGTGATCTCCCCAGCCTTGTGGCGGCGGAGCAGCTCCGGGAACACTTCGGCGGCGTTGCCCACATACCCCACGGACCAGCCCCGACGCTCATCCTTGGCCTTCTGGACCTTCGCGATCGCGGTATCCAGGTCCGTTTCGACCTCGTCCAGGTACCGCTTCCCCGCCCGGCGGCGCAGACGGGTCTCGTCCACGTCCACAATCAAGCACGCACCATCATTCAGGGTCACCGCCAGCGGCTGGGCCCCGCCCATGCCACCACACCCACCCGTCAACGTCAGCGTCCCCGCCAACGGGCCCTCGGCGGAACCCTCGGCAGCCGGTGCCGGGTGACGGCCCTCCGCAGCGAGTTTGTTCCCCACCGCGGCAAAGGTCTCGTACGTGCCCTGCAGGATGCCCTGGGTGCCGATGTAGATCCAGGACCCGGCCGTCATCTGGCCGTACATCATCAAACCCTCAGCCTCGAGCCGGCGGAACTCAGGCCACGTTGCCCAGTCCCCCACCAGATTCGAGTTGGCCAGCAGCACCCGGGGAGCCCACTCGTGAGTGCGGAACACACCCACCGGCTTGCCCGACTGAACCAAGAGCGTTTCGTCCTTCTCCATGGTTTCCAGAGTCCGGGTAATCGCATCAAAAGCAGCCCAGGAACGCACAGCACGGCCCGTGCCACCGTAAACCACCAGATCATCCGGACGCTCAGCGACCTCGGGATCCAGGTTGTTCATCAGCATGCGCAACGGCGCTTCGGTCTGCCACGACTTGGCAGTGAGTTCGGTACCCCGGGCGGCCTTGACCGGACGGGCACCAGTAGTGAAATCGGCGGGTGCCATGGTGACTCCTTCGTCTATGGGAAGTGTGTGGTGGAAAGATCTTCTGCTTCTACTAAAGCCCCTTTGCCGAGCGGCCGGAACGGCTTTTGGAAGGGTGCTGTCCGGGATTACAGACGCATGTCAGCCCGTCAGTGTCACCCGCCGGCCGCTGTGTTGTGGCAGCGCCGGCCGTTGTTTTCAAGCAGCGCCACCCCTCGCATTCAGGGGCCGATGAGCGCATGCTGGACCCATGGCAACGTACCGAGTCTCCACGCTCGTGGCGGCGCCGCCAGAGCGCGTCTTCGCAGTGTGGACGGACCTGGACCGGTTCCCGGAGTGGATCGGAGGGGTCACCCATGTGACCGACAGGGTGGGCTCCATGGACCAGGCCGGCAGTAGCTACACCGTGTGGTTCGGACGCATGGCAAGCCCTACCCGGATCCTTGAGGTGGAGAGGCCCCGGCACATCCGTACCCCGTTCGGCAACGCAATCCTGAAGGGCGAGTCAGACGTGACCTTTGTGCCCGAGGGCGATGCCACACGCATCCAGCAGGAGTTCGTGACCCGGGGATTCATTTCAGCGATCTTCGGGCGACTGTTCTCTCTCGGGTCCTACCGGGGCAGCTTCCAAGGGGAGCTCGAGACTTTCCGCAAACTGGTCGAGCACGAAACGCCAGGACCTGCCTAGCCTCCCGGAGGGATTAGCCTGCCGGCCGGCCGTGGATCCGCACCGATAGTTCGTCGGCCGCTTTCCGGATGCGCGCAGCGAGGACCGGCCATTGCTCAGTCGGCACTTTGTCCTCGAGGAACGTCACGGCGACTGCCGCCGTCGGCCACCCAACATGGTCCGTCACAGCGGCGGCGATTGAGCCGAATCCCGGCGTGATTTCGCCGTTTTCCGTGGCGTACCCACGCTGCCGCACTTGATCCAGGTGGGAGGACAAAGCGGAGTACTTCATGATGGGGAACTCCACCTCATGCCGGGACGTGAAGGCTGCGGCATTGGGATAGAGGGCACGGACCTGCGACTTTGGCAGGGCCGCCAGGATCGCGCGGCCGGAGGCAGTGAGGTGGCTGGGAAGGCGGACACCGACGTCGGTGACCAGGCTGGGGCGGTTCTTGGCACGTTCCTCCACGATGTAGAGCACGTCGCGGCCGTGAAGCACAGCGAGGTGCGCACTCTCACCGATCACGTCAACCAGGGACGCAAGCATCGGCCGGCCCAGACGCGAAAGTGGTTCCTGGCGGGAGTAGGCCGAACTGAGCTCAAAGGCGCTGATACCCAGCCCGTAGCGCTGTTCCTCATGCAGGTGCAGGACAAAGCCGTTGGCCTCCATCACCCCGAGCAAGTGATACACGCTGGAGCGCGGCAGGCCCAGCGCCGTGGCAATATTCGACGCCGCCATGGGACCCCGGCGCGAAGCCAGCAGCTTCAGGATGCGCAGCGTGTTTTCGGCGGCAGGGACCTTGGACGTGGCCTTGCCTTGTGCCAATGGCGTGGTTGTCATGGTTCCTCACTGCTCGCACCTCAAGGGAACCCCGAACCGGACCAGTCCGGTATCCCGTACTCAAGCGTGCACCGAACAGCCGGCTTGCGCCAGTCACCTGGCATTCATGGGTGTCCGGGATATCAGACATCCGAATCCAGTGCGGTGAAAGCCTAGCCCTTCGCCGGTGAACCCTTGCAGCGCAGCAGGAACGTGATGGCACCGGCAGCGGCCAGGACCAGCCCTGCGATCAGGGCAATGGTCCAACCGCTCAGCCCGGCAGAGGAGACAGCCAAGGGTGCGGCGGCTTCCTGGGACCCGGAGTCAACCGAAGGCGAATCCCCGTTGGCCGTGGCCGGCGGGACCGAGATGCTGGGCACCGCTACCGGCTCTGCAGCGGCGTCCTGCGTCGGCGCGGCTTCAGGAAGTCCGACGGCGGGAGCATTGTCCCGCGGCCACGGAACAACTATCGGAGCTACTCCCGTACCCGAGTGCTGCGAGACATCAACCTGGCTGGCTGCGGCCTGGCCCCCTGCAGCGGCCGTGGCAGCCTGGCGGGCCTCTTCCGCTTGGCGGGCGGCTTCAGCTTGGCGGGCGGCTTCGGCCTGGCGGGCCTGCTCCGCGGCGCGTGCCGCCTCCGCAGCTGCAGCAGCTTCAGCCGCCTGCGCAGCGTCAAGCTTGGCCTTGTCCGCCAGCCCCGTGAGTTCGGCGAGCATGGCGTCGATGGAAGCGACGTGGGCTGCTGTGGCGTTGTCCCGGTCGAGGGCGGCGAACTGGCCCGCTGTGGCAAATGCCTGCGCATCAGCCCGGCTGCCCTCCAAGGCCACATTGGCGGCTACCCGCAGTTCCAGGGCTGCGTCGTCCAGCCTCTGGTAGGCGAGGATGCGATTGTCGAGGTCCTGGGCACTTGCGAATCCGTACTCCAGGAAGGTGCGGACATCTGCGTGACTGGCGGATTTGGCAGCGTTGGAGGCGGCCTGGCGCACATGCGCTCCGCCCGTGGCGTGGATCTGGGCTACACGGATTCTGTCGTCAAGGATGGCGGGGCCGTCCAGCTCGAAGGCAGCATCGTGTCCGACGGCGACGAAGTCCTTGATCGCGGCGTCGCCACCCAGCAGCGCAGCCTCCGCGGCTTTCCGGACCTCAGGAGTACCCACCAATGCGAGATCCAGGGTGGCTTGACGGGCTTCCTTGATCAGAAGGTCAGGGTCGGCTCCGGGCGCCGTCAGGCTGGCGAGAAGACCCGGCACCTCCTTGGCTGCTTTTCCAAAAGCCTCCTGGAATGGCTTCTTGGCCGCCATACTGGCACCGTCGATGACAGCGCGCGGAACCGCCTGCGAACTCTGGAACTTCCAGTCGGCCATCAATCGCGCGGTGTCAGCTGCCCTCGCAGCTGATGCCGTGCTTTTGGCCTTCCCGACGGCGGCCATCGCGCGATCAGCAACCGCTGCTGTTCCGTTGGGATTAGCTGCGATATCGGCTTTGACCTGTTGGAGCAGCCCTGTCACTGTTGCGGTCTCATTGTGGTGGTCTGCTGCGACGAACTGCCCGTAGCGCAGGAAGTCAGCAACGATTTCAGCGTCGTCGGTTGCCAGCGATGCCTTGACAGCAGAAGAAACAGCAGGGATCCCGGAGGCGATGAGTCCATACGCCGCTTGCCGGTCCTGCCCCTCGGCGGCCTGCCGCCAGCCCTCAAGAACGAACTGCTCCACAGCTTCATTGCCGTTGTCGAGGCTCTCGGAAGCGGCGCGTTCTACATGAATGTTGCCGTATTCCTGGAAGAAAGTCGCAGCAACTTTGAGGTCGCCTTCCCACGTCTTGGCCCACCCTGTGGCAAGGAATGCATCGATGCTTGCCGGATCATTCGCTGCCAGGATGTTTTTCGCAGATGACCGTACGTGCGCGCTCCCCTGCTCCGTCAGCCGGGTGACCAGTTGCTTGCGGTCCGCTGCCAGCGGGACGTCTTGTCCGCCGTCGATAAATGCCTGCAGCACCTCCGGTCCACCCACCAACGCGGTTGCGGCAGCGGCACGGGTTGCCGGACCACCGGCCCTCCACAGCCCTAGAACACCTGCGGCATCGGCAGCCCGTTCCACGAATGGCACAGGAGCCTGCGAGGCGTTCGGGACCTCAAAATCGGGAATGTCGTAGGCCTGCGCAGGAGTGGCGAAGAGCAGAGAAGCCCCAGCAACAACGGCAACAAGAGCGGCAGCAACATGGCGCCGGGTAGCGCGGAATGCAGAGATCAAGGGTCCCCCAAGTCAGGATGCGGTGGCAGCGCCTATTTCACTGGGGGCGACGCCAAAGCGAGGGATGCCTGACCGGCTTGATGAGCTGTCCGCGGTCATCATATCCGAACGGAGACTATGACTTTTACCACCACCAGAACGGGCCTGAGCCCACTGTCTGCGATCAAAGACACCAATGCCCCGTGAGTCCGATCACAAGGGTCCTTAAAGTGATCTGCTGGATAGCGATCCCCTCCCAAAGACGAGAAGGTTTTACTATGCAACAAACCAAGCTGGCTACGGAGAGCTCTGTGCTCCAAGCCGCGGGTACGGCGCTCAGCCGAGGCCTCAACGTCCGCCACATCCGTTTCATGGCACTCGGATCTGCGATCGGCACTGGCCTTTTCTACGGCTCCGCATCCGCCATCCAGAAAGCCGGCCCCGCTGTCCTGCTGGCCTACATCATCGGCGGCGCAGCCGTATTCATGGTGATGCGTGCACTCGGTGAAATGGCTGTCCGACACCCGGTCTCGGGCTCCTTCGGCCAGTACGCAAGCAAATATTTGGGACCGTTCGCAGGCTTTGTGACGGGGTGGACCTACGTATTCGAAATGGCGATTGTGGCCATCGCGGACGTCACGGCCTTCAGTATCTATATGGGCTTCTGGTTCCCGCAGGTGGACAGATGGATCTGGGTGCTGGCGATCATCCTGTTCCTGGGTGCCATGAACCTGCTCAGTGTGAAGGTGTTCGGTGAGCTGGAGTTCTGGTTCTCGCTCATCAAGGTGGTGGCGATTATTGCCATGATCGTGGGCGGCGCGGCGATCGTGGTGTTTGGTTTCCAAACGGGCGACGGCGGTGGAGTGGCACCGGGACTGGGGAACCTTGTGAACCATGGCGGTTTGTTCCCGAACGGTTTCGAAGGGCTCCTGGCCGCGTTCGCCGTCGTGATGTTTGCTTTTGGCGGGATCGAAACCATCGGCATCACCGCGGGCGAAGCGGCCGATCCCAAGAAAGTCATCCCGCAGGCAGTCAACACTGTTCCGGTCCGCGTGCTGCTCTTCTATGTACTGACCCTGGGCGTGCTGATGAGCATCTTCCCGTGGAACGAGATTGGCAGCAGCGGCAGCCCGTTCGTCCAAATTTTCGATGGCTTGGGCATCCCCGCGGCTCCCCATATCCTCAACGCCGTGGTCATTACGGCCGCTCTCTCTGCGATCAACAGTGACATCTTCGGCGCTGGCCGCATCCTGTTCGGACTGGCCCAACAGGGACATGCGCCCAAGAGCTTCGGCAAGATTTCCCGTCATGGTGTTCCCTGGATGACCGTGGTGATGATGGGTTCCATCCTGCTGGTGGGCGTGGTTTTGAACGCCGTCATTCCGGAGGATGTCTTTGTGCTCATCGCCTCGATCGCTACGTTTGCCACCGTGTGGGTCTGGGTGATGATCCTGGCTTCGCACGTTGCGATGAAGCGGGAGATCAAGCGCAAGGGATTGCCGGCGTCGGAGTTCGGTTCGCCGCTCTGGCCCGCAGCATCGATCCTGACCATGGCGTTCATGGCCATGGTGATCGTGATCCTGGGCGTCTTCGAGGACACCCGCGTTGCTCTGTACGTGGGTGGAACCTGGCTGGTGTTGCTGTTCGTCGCCTACAAGCTGTGGGTCCGCGGCGGCGGCCTTCGCCGGGCCGAGCTGGTGGACGAGACTGTGCAGATCCCCGTAGTGAAGGCGCTCTAGTTGGTGAATTCACTCTGGATCCTGACGCCGGTGGATCTGTGCCCCGGCAACGGTGGTGCTTTGGATTCGTAACTATGCCCGGTGGGAGTGCTCACGCGAATTGTGTGCACGCCACCGGGCATGCTCTTGGCGGCCCAGCCTGGATTTTCCTTGGTGTGGTTGCAGGCTTCGCAAAGCCCGGCCCCATTGTGGAGGTGCGTGCTGCCTTCTGAATGCCAAGGAACCACGTGGTCTATGTGCCGGATGGGCGCGTCACAGTACGGGGTGCGGCATGTGTGATCCCGGATGTGGATGAAGCGCCGCAACCGTTGAGGGAAGAACCGGGCTTTTGAGTCCATGGTCAGGAGCTCGCCGCTGCCGGGAGCGGTGTAGAGGCGTCGGAGCAGTACTTTAAACTCGCTGCGATCCGCGGGATGCGCGTCCCGGGGACCCTCGACCAAGGGATGCGCGTCCCGGCGGGGCTGGTCTTCAGACCCGCCTTGTTCCTCAACCAAAAGCGCCCTGGCCCATTCCGAGGGTACGATTCCGTAGCCTTCCAGCCGGGCAGGCTCGGGGTCGCCCTGGAAAAGCGTGCGGTCTGTCATGACGAGGTTGAGGTTGATACCTGAAACACCTCCCGGCGTGCCGGTAACGCGCTCGGTCAGGGTGTCTGCCATGACTTGGCCACGGGTGCGCCCGTCTCCGCTGGACCGGACTGAATCAGCCGTCCGGGTCAACGCGGCATAGACGGCCACGCCTTGGGCGACCGGGAGCAGGGCGGTCAGGTAGGTCATGGTGTCCGGTGCCGGGCGCAGACTGACAGTCCGTTCCGTGGCGGCATGGCTGGCTCGCTGCGCCACTGACCGCGGGTCGCGACGATACGCGGCGGCTTTAGCGGCTGCGATGATGGCTTTGTCTCCGGCCCCATCGAAGGTCCCGGCGTCAGGGGCGAGCTCTTCGTCGACAGCGGCGCGGTCCTCAACGGACAAGCAGGCTGTTTCCTTCACGAGCAGTGTGGCCCGCCACTCATTCAACTGGCCCGACTCCAACGCTGCCATGGTCCGCGGCATCTCCGTGACCAGCGCTTTGGCAAACCCCAGGAGCCTGGATCCTCGGTTCGGTGACTCCCGCCGCGCCAACGCCACCTGCGCAGCAACCCCTGCACCACGCTCTGCCGCAGGAACACCGGCGTCGGCCTGCTGGGATCGCTGCGCCAGGTCAAGAGCCACTGCGGCCCTGGCCTGCCGGGCGGAAACAGCGGACTTCAGATCCTCAAGTTCGCGTATTTCATCGATCAGCTCCGAACTGTCGGCGCTGATCGGAAGGGACGCTACTGCAAGCATGAGACCGCGAACGCCCAACCCCTTCACAGGCACTCCAGGAGCCCATCCCGGAGTCTCTTCCCAAGCCCCTCCCGAAGCCACTATTGAGGAGGCCGGGACGGGGGCATGATCCATGGGCGGTGAAGCCACTGTGGCCTGCTCTGATCCCTGGAATCCGTCCATGGAGCCACTCTTCCAGCGACTCGGACCGAACATCAGAGGCAAAGTTGCCTATGTGGAAAACCCCCAAACATAGGCATCATCTGTCACCTCGCCGGTTCGAAGGTGGACAGCATTTCTTCTACTTGCTCCATGGCCTCGGGGAAGCCGGCCACGTCCATGACGCCCAGTGTTGTTTCCAACTGAATCGAGCGGGCACCCCGGCCCAGAAAGCGGGCATTGTTCGGGTGCGGGTCCCACAAATTGGGTTCGGCCCTCCCACTGACCAGGAAAGTGAAGAGTCTTTCCTGGGACGGCCTGATGGCATCGGTCCGTACGAAATCCACTGCTGGAGTTCTCAACGACACCAGCCCCCGCTCCCAGCCCACCCTACGGCTGCCCTCCTTTGGCTCATGCCAGCGGATCCAACATTCCAAACGCCCGCGTCGCAGCAAACGCTTGAAACGCAGCCGAGCAAAGACTGCGTCTAAAAGCAGGGCCATGTATGAACCGAAGACCCCAACAACAGCAAAGAGGACCACCCAGCGCAGCGGCGTTCCGGTGATCACGAGCGTCGCCGTGAATGCTGCCACCGTGGCAAGGTTGATCACCATTGCCGTGGCACGCCGATCCCGCAAAGACCTCACTTTAGCCATGCCACACTCTAAGCTGCCGAGCCCTTCACCCCGCGGAGGGTCGGCGCTGTCACCCCGCGACGGCCGGAACCAGCCCGCCGCGCCTTACCTGGCCGACCAGCCACCGTCCATGGTGTAGCTCGCACCGGTGACCATACCGGCGTCGTCGGAGGCCATCCAGACGGCCAACGACGCGACTTCCTCCACCTCCACAAGTCGCTTGACCGCGGACTCCGTGAGCATCACTTTGGCCAGGACCTCGGCTTCGGGGATGCCGTGAAGCCGGGCCTGATCTGCGATCTGCTTCTCCACCAACGGCGTGCGGACGTATCCGGGGTTGATGCAATTGGACGTGACCCCGCGTTCGCCGCCCTCCAAGGCAGTGACCTTGCTGAGCCCCTCCAGGCCGTGCTTGGCGGACACGTACGCGCTCTTGTAGGCGGAGGCCCGGAGCCCATGGACCGAGGAGATGTTGATGATCCGGCCGAACCCGTTGGCGTACATATGCGGGAGTGCGGCCCTGATGAGAAGGAACGGGGCCTCCAGCATCAGGGCCAGGATCCGCCGGAACTCCGCGGGCTCGAACTCCTCGATGGGGGCAACTTTCTGGATGCCGGCGTTGTTGACCAGGATGTCGCAGTCCAGGCTGAGCGCGGCCAGCGCGTCCACGTCCAGCAGATCCACCGTCCAGGCCGTGCCGCCCAACTCGTCGGCGAGGGCTGCAGCTCCGGAGGCATCGACGTCGGCCACTACTACTTTCGCCCCGCGGGCGGCGAGCGCCCGGGCGCAGGCGGCCCCGATTCCGCTCGCGCCGCCGGTCACCAGTGCTTTGCGCCCGTTCAAGGAGTTGTCCATGGAACTAGCCTTTCGAAGTGGAAGGAGTGGTCAGTCCGTGGCGCTCGGCGTCCGCCTGGTCCACGGCCTCCAGCGCGATGCCCTTGGTTTCCTTCAGCGAAACGACGGCGACGACGGTGATGGCGCAGGCGACCACCAGGTAGATCGCGGTGGGAACCCAGGATCCGGTGTCCTTGAGCCACTGGGTGGCCAGCAGCGGTGCGAGTGAGCCGGCGAAGATGGATGTGACCTGCGAGCCGAGCGAGACACCCGAGTAGCGCATGCGGGTGGGGAAGAGCTCGGACATGATGGCCGGCTGCCCGGCGTACATGAACGCGTGGAGGCAGAGGCCGATGGTCACGGCGAGCACGATGATCACGGCGTTCTTGGTGTCGAACATGGGGAAGGCGAAGAACGGCCAGGTTGCGCCGGTGATGGCGCTCACCAAGTACACGGGCTTGCGTCCCCACGAGTCCACCAGGCGTCCCACCTGCGGGATGACCAGGAAGTGGATGACGTGGGCGATCAGGAGTGCCAGCAGGAGCGAGGACGTGTCGTACTTATGGACGCTCTTGAGGTAAACGATCGCGAAGCTCACCACGAGGTAGTACATGATGTTCTCCGCGAAGCGCAGACCCATCGCCTGCAGGATGCCCTTGGGGTACTTGCGGATGACCTCGCCAACTCCGTAGCTGATGGCTTTGGACTCCTCCACCTGTGCCTTGGCTTCGAGGAAGATCGGCGCCTCGGTGACGTGGGTGCGAATGTAGTAGCCGACGAACACGATCACTGCGGAGAGCCAGAACGCGACGCGCCAGCCCCAGCCGAGGAACGCTTCGCTGCTGAGGGTGGTGGACATGACGAACAGGACCAGCGTGGCCAGGAGGTTACCCACCGGAACTGCGGCCTGCGGCCAGGATGACCAGAACCCGCGCGACTTGTTGGGGCTGTGTTCTGCCACGAGGAGGACGGCACCGCCCCATTCGCCGCCGAGCGCGAAGCCCTGGATGAAGCGGAGCGCCACCAGCATGGCGGGTGCCCAGTAGCCGATGTCCATGAAGCCGGGGAGGCAGCCCATCAGGAAGGTGGAGACGCCCACGATCACGATGGTCAGCTGCAGTGTGGGCTTGCGGCCCAGCTTGTCGCCGATCTGGCCGAAGACGATTCCGCCCAGCGGCCGGGCAACGAAACCTACAGCGTAGGTGATGAAGGCCTGGATGATACCGTCCAGTTCGTTGCCGGTGCTGGGGAAGAAGTACTTGCCGAATACCAGTGTGGCGGCGGTGGCGTAGAGGAAGAACTCGTACCATTCCACCACGGTGCCCACCATCGAGGCCGCGACGATCTTCTTCAGGCCGGAGCCTTTTCCAGCATCTTTCCCGGCTCTTGATGCGGAGCGCTGTTCTACGCTCATATCCATCTCCTCAGTGTCCTCTTTGACCCTTGTGAACGTGATGTGATCCACAACACGAAATGCTCCACTGAGTATTGCCGCAGATTTGCTGCGTCTCAATGACCAAAGTGGCACTGAGTATGTGCAAAATTGCAGATATGAAACCGAACCCGGACGACCTCCTCATCTTGCTCGCCGTGTCACGTTCAGGAAAATTTACGACGGCGGCACAAGCCTTGGGACTGAACCACACCACCGTTTCGCGCAGGATAGCGGCGCTTGAGAAGGCCATGGGTGGCCGGGTCCTCGCGCGTGCGGCCGGTGGTTGGGAAGTGACGGAGTTGGGCGCCGACGCCGTGCAGGTCGCAGAGCGGATCGAGGCTGCAGTGGGTGCGCTGGGGCCGAGCGACCGCGCACCAGACCCGATTACCGGCGTCGTACGCATGACCGCAACTGATGGGTTCAGCGCCTATATCGCGGCCCCGGCGGTAGCCCGCCTGCGAAGCGATCACCCCGGCCTCAGCGTCGAGATCGTCACGGTGACGCGACGTGCCCTGCAACAGCGATCGGGCCTGGACATTGAGGTGGTGGTGGGGACGCCACAGGTGCACCGCGCAGAGGCCATCAGGCTTGGTGAGTACAGGCTGGGAATGTACGCGTCCCGCGCCTATCTGAAGGACCACGGCACGCCCGCCAGCGTCGAGGAACTCACGCAACACCAACTGGTCTACTTTGTGGATTCGATGCTGCAGGTGGACGACCTGGACGCGCCCCGCAGGCTGGTCCCCACTATGCGCGACGGCCTCAGTTCAACCAACGTTTTCGTCCATGTCGAAGCCACCCGGGCCGGGGCCGGCATCGGATTCCTGCCCTGTTTCATGGCTGATCGGCACACGGATTTGGTGCGTCTCCTGCCAGCCGACTTCGCGGAACTCCTCCCCTACTGGATGGTCCTCCGGCCGGACTCCATGCGCCGCCCCGCGGTAGCCGCCGTCGTGCAGGGCCTGCGGGAGGAAACGGAGCGAAGGCGGGAAGAGTTGCTGGGCGCGGAGTAGCGCGCCGCGGGGGATCAGGACCCCAGCGGGATCACCAGCGGCGTGTGGCTCACGGGGTCGTCGATCACGATGCACGGCAGACCGAAGACGCGCTCCACCAGCTCCGCAGTCACCACATCGGTGGGTCGGCCCTCCGCAACTACTGCCCCGTCCTTCATGGCGATGAGATGCGTGGCGTAGCGGCAGGCGTGATTGAGATCGTGGAGCACGGCCACCAGGGTGTTGCCTTCGCGATTGAGCCGCCGGAACAGCTCCAAGAGCTCGATCTGGTGCGCGATATCCAGGAACGTGGTGGGCTCATCCAGGAGCAATAAAGGGGTTTGTTGGGCCAGGACCATGGCCACCCACACACGCTGCCTCTGCCCACCGGAGAGCTCGTCCACCAAACGGCCGGACAGCGATGTCACGTTGGTAGCTTGGAGTGCAGCAACGACGGCCGCCTCATCCGCTTCGGACCATTGACGCAGCAACTTCTGGTGCGGGTAGCGTCCCCGGGCCACGAGGTCCGCCACGGTGATCCCATCTGGCGCTATGGAGGTCTGCGGCAGGAGCCCCAACCGCCGCGCCACTTCCTTGGCCCCGTAGGAGGAGATGCTCTTGCCGTCCAAAAGCACGGACCCCGAGGTGGGCTCCAGCAGCCGGGACAGCGCCCGCAGGAGCGTCGACTTTCCGCAGGCGTTGGGTCCCACGATCACCGTGAACCCGCCATCGGGAATGCGCACATCAAGCGCCTCCGACACTGTGCGCCCGGCGTAGCCGAGGCTCACGCCTTCGGCGCTGAGCCGCGAACCACGTGCCGGCGCCGAGCCAGATCCCAGCGCCGAGCCAACAGAAACAGAAACATCCAACACATCAGTCACAGCAATCTCCTTCAATTCTTCACTCATTGCCGCTTCACCTCACGGGCCAGGAGCCACACGAGATAGCAGCCGCCGATGCTGACGGTCACTACGCCGACGGGCAGTTGGATGGGCGCGAAAAGGTTCTGCGCCACGATGTCGCTGGCCACCAAGAGGAACGCACCCATGGCAGCAGAGGGAACCATTCCCACGGACGCGGACTTGGTGAGGCGGCGGGCCAACTGCGGCGCGGCCAGGGAAACAAAAGCGATCGGGCCGGCAGCAGCGGTGACCATTGCCGTCAAAGCCACGCCCACCACTGCGAGGACCAGCCGCGAGCCTTCCAGCCGAACGCCCAAGGCCCGAGCGGCGTCGTCGCCCATTTCCAAAAGGCCCAATCGCCTGCCGTACAAGGACAGCACAGCCAGCAGCACGACGAATACGACCACCACCGGCAGCACCTGCTCCCAGCCGAGCTTGTTCAAGGATCCAGCACCCCAGACGGCAGCAGACATGGCCTGCTCCAAGGACGCCTTGAGGATCATGAAGGTGTTCACCGACGCCAGCATGGCGCTCACGGCGATGCCGGCGATGATGAGCCGGAACCCCTGGATGCCCTTTTTGTACGCGAACAGGTAAACCAGCGCGGCAGTGATCAGCCCGCCAGCCAGCGCGCCTGCCGACACCGCAAAGTAGCCGCCGCCCATCAGCAGGATGACCACCAGCGCGCCCGTGTAGGCACCCGTGTTGAAGCCGATCACGTCCGGACTTCCCAGCGCGTTGCGGGTCAGCGATTGGAAGATTGCCCCGCTGACCCCCATGGCCGCCCCCAACAACAGGGCCAGGAGGACGCGGGGCAATCTCCAGTCCACCACCACCATGTGCACGGCACCGCTGGACCGGCCCAGCAACGCCGAAACAACGTCCGGTACCGCAATGCTGAACTCGCCCAAGCCAAGGGCGACGACGGCGAGCGCCAGTGCGGCGGCAAACAGGACGGCGGTGACAACCAGGGTGCGGACGTCCACGCGGAGTGAGACGCGGCCGCCAAAGCGGCGGATGGCGACGGTGCGACGACCGAAGTCGATGGGCGGGGCCTGCTTGATGGTCGGGGCCTGCTTGATGGGCGGCACGGGATCGGTGCGCATCACAGGGTGCTCACTTTCCGGCGTCGGATGAGCCAGATGAGGACGGGTGCGCCAACGAAGGCGGTGATGATTCCTACCTGCATTTCGCCGGGACGGAGAACAAGGCGCCCCAGGATGTCGGACACCAGGAGCAGCACTGGCGAGAGCACCAGGGTGTAGGCCAGTATCCAGCGCTGGTCCGGACCGACGATCCATCGGGCTACGTGCGGGACCATGAGTCCCACGAATCCGATGGGGCCGGCGGCTGCCGTCGCGGCGCCGCAAAGAAGGGTCACTGACACGATGGTCCAAACCCGGGTGCGCACGATGTTGGCACCGAGGGACTTGGCGGTGTCGTCGCCCATGGCCACAGCGTTCAAGGGCCGGGCCATGGCGAGGGCGATGAGCGTTCCAATAAGAATGAAAGGTGCCACGGTGGTGAAGATCTCCCACGTTCGGTTGCTCAACGTTCCGGCGCTCCAGCTGCGCATGCTGTCGAAAACGGCAGGGCGAAGCAGCGTGATGCCGGACGAAATGCCGCCCAGCACAGCTCCGAGGGCAACCCCTGCAAGGGTGAGGCGGAGCGGGGTTGCCCCGCCCCTTCCCCGTGACCCGATGAAGTACACGGCCACGGTGGCCGCTACGGCACCGGCGAAGGAGAACCAGATGTACTCCTGGATGCTGGTGACTCCGAAGATCGCAACGCCGAGGACCACAAAGAACCCGGCACCCGCGTTGACGCCCAGGATGCCGGGGTCCGCCAACGGGTTCCGTGTCAGTGCCTGGATCAGTGCCCCGGACAGTCCCAGGGCAATGCCAACCACCACACCCGTGGCCGTTCGGGGCAGGCGGAGGTCGTGGATGATGACGTGTTCCGGCGAGCCGTCGTAGGCAGTGATGGCGGGCCAGAGAGCGGCCATGTCCACGTCCTTGGAGCCCACCACCAGGCTCAGCCACAGCACCAGCACCAATGCGCCAATTGCCGCCAGAAGACCCAGTAGCCGGTAGCGGTTCACCGCCACCAAGCCCGCCGGGCGTGCATCCGAAGTGGAAACCGGCACCGCGTCCTGCACCTCAGCTGCAACAGAACGCGGCGCCATGGTTCCGGACGCCATTTAGAGGCCCAGCAATTCGAACTTGGCGTCCTGAAGGTCCACGATTTCCTCGCGATCCCGCTTCTCGTTGGACCAGAGATCGTCGAACCAGCGCCGGGTTTCGGCGTCCAGGTTTTCCCAGCGCGCTTCCCAAGCCTCGCTCTTGTCCGTCCAGTAGCCGATCAGCTTGTAGGACTCGGGCGTGAGCTTCTTCTCATGCCGGAGGTACTTGCGGATCCCGCGCAGCACCTTGGTCTCGCCGGCTACCCAGATGTAGCCCACGCCGCCGGGCAACTCCATGGAGCGCAGAACCTCGTCCAGACGGGACTGGCTGTGGCCGTTCCCGCCGTAAATCCACGCCACTTCGGTTCCGGCGCCGAGGGTCAGTTCCTGCTGGTGCGATGGATCCTCAACCTCGATCAGGACGCGGGTCCGGACACCGGGCGGCGTCTGCTCCACCAACCGGGCCACGGCGGGCAGTCCGGTGGCGTCTGCCAGCAGGATCTGCCACTGCAGTTCTGCGGGTGGTTCATACAGTCCGGTCGGGGAGTTAAGCCCGACGACGTCACCCACCTGGGCGCGCTGCGCCCAGGAAGCTGCCAATCCGCCGTCGTGAACTACGAAGTCGATGTCCACGGTTCCTGCGGCGGAGTCCACAGCGCGGACCGTGTACGTCCGCATGGCGGACGGTTCGACGCCTTCGGACCAATCCCAGGAGTCCCCTGTGGAAATGGGGAGGCGTGCTTCATGCGTGCCCGGATCGGGCAGGAAGACGCGGAGGTATTCGTCGCCGACACCCGTAGTGTCGAAGCCAGCCAGGCCGGAGCCGCCGAAGGTTATCCGGACCATTCCCGGAGTCAGCAGGCGGGTGGAAATGACCTCAGCGCGGTAGATGCTCATCATGACAGGAGCGCCTTTTCGAACTTCTCCAGCAGTGCGTACTGGCCGCTGGGCGAGCCGTAGATCATTTCGAGGTCATAGGTGTGGATCTGCTTGTTGGCCACGAAGGGCAGCGAGGTCCACAGCTTGTTGTTGGCCAGCGGAGCGAAGGCATCCGGGTTGGCACCGTCCTTTTCGGGGACCTCGGTGGTGATGATGGCGTCGATGCCGTTGAGCTGTTCGAGCTGCTCGGCACTCAGCTTGGCGCCTTCGCCGTCGGCCAGCGGGGAGACTTTCAGGCCGAGGTCCTTGATGACCAGGCACGGCGTTCCGTAGCAGCTGACCGTCACCTGGTCCTCGTAGTAGTCCACGGGGCCGATCACCATGTTGCTCTTGCCGGCCTCGGCCAGACGCTTCTTCACGTCATCAACCTTGGCCTGGTACTTGTCCATCCAGGCCTGGTACTGCTCGGTCTTGCCGAAAGCCTCGGCTACGGTTTTGAACTTGGTGCGCCAGTCGCTGCCGTCGAAGCCGTTGAAGGTGTACGTCGGGGCGATGTCGGAGAGCTTGCCGTCAAGCTCCTTCTCATAGCCCAGGCCGTTCAGGATGACGTCGGGCTGTGCTTTGAGAATGGCCTCGAAGTTGAATTCCGGGTAGTTGGTGAACGGCGTGATGCCCTCCAACGCCTTCTGGTCGAAGAAGTACGGGAAGCCCTTGTAGCCGCTGTCACGAATGGGTTGCTGGCTGGCCAGCGGAATGCCGAGGGTGATGAGCATGTCCAGGTCCGTGGTGTACATGCCCAGGGCCTTCTTCGGCTCGGCCGGCATGACTACTTCTTTGACCTCGCTTTGGACCGTCCGGGTTTCGGATTTGGTGGTGGCGCTGGCATCGGTGGTGGCGCAACCACTCAGAAGCAGGGCTGCGGAAGCCAAGGCCGCAACGGCGGCAGACATGGTTTTAGAGCGTGAAATCACTGCGGTCCTCTTGATTCTCAGGGGAGACGGAGAGCTCCCGGTAGCGGCCGCAGGTTATCTCGGCAGGCCGCCGAAGTTAGGTATACCTACCCTAACAACGAGTCCGTGTAGAAAACCGCTCGATTCTATTCGGAACCGGCCAAAGACTGGTGGTTTCCGGCCTTAAGCGAGGACACGTACCAGCCTGGAGTGTGCCCCATCACCTTTCGGAACACTTGGACAAAGGCGCTGGGATTGTTATAGCCCACCCTCCGGCTGACCGTGGAAACCGGGTAACCGGCCGCCAGGAGCCCCAGGGCCACACGCACGCGGGCATGGATGCGCCACTGGGCAAAGGTCATCCCCGTTTCCTTATGGAACAGGCGGGACAAGTTCCGGACACTGATGGCCACTTCCACACTCCATTCCTCCAGCGAGCGGTCCAGGGCAGGGTCATCCAGGAGGGCTCGGGCAATGAGTTCCAGGCGAGGGTCCACGGGCATGGGCAGCAGCATGGGCCGCGCGTCCACCACCTCCAGCAGGCCCACCACCACCTGCTCCGAGCGCTTGCGGATGGAGTCGTCCATGTCGAACTTGCTCATGTGGCGCAGCAGTTCCTGCGCGGCGGTGGGCACGGTAACGGCCACCGTGCGGCTTTCCAACTGCGGCGCCACCCTGGCATTGATGTGCGAGCAGTAGAAGCCTGTCCCCTGGGTGGACTTCACAGCGTGCACCACGCCGGCCGGAATCCACAGCCCCAGTGTGGCCGGGACGGCAAAGAGCCCGCCGTCGGCCTCCACCGTCAGCACACCGCGGGCACCCCACAACAGCTCATGGGTATCGTGGACGTGGTCAGTCCAGGTGGCAGGAGTGGGGCACTCAAAGTATCCCGTGTAGACGCCGTAGACCTGCGACGACGTCCGGCCCTCAACCGGGGCATCCAACTGCTGTTCCACCTGGACGTCCAACTGGGGAGCTGCCTGTCCGGATTGCGATATAGCTTGGCGGGTCATCTGGCCTTCTCGAAGTTAGGTGAGCCTTACTATGGTAAGCATGCCCTCCAGTTCTGCCACTCCGTCCTGCCCGCCTGGGCGTAACAAGCAAGCACCCTGGACGGTTTCCCGTCTCTTCACTTTCACTTTGTTCGCCAATCGCCGCTGGAAGCTCCTGTTGGTGGGCTGCGCCGGCCTCGTTTTGCACCAGGTCAGCGAGGCTTTGGTTCCGGCCACCATCGGAGCCGCCGTGGACAACGCGATTTCACCGCACGACGCCGGCGCGCTCCTTTGGTGGATTGGCGCCTTGGCGGTCGTCTTCGTGGTGCTGGCACTTTCCTGGCGCATCGGCACCCTGGCCACCAACCGGTCCTTCCTTTACGGTTCCCATGACCTCCGGCAGCTCGCGGTGGAGCGGACCCTTCACCCGCGGGGCATGGCCGCCCGGCGAGCGCCCGGTGAAATTGTGGCCATCGCTTCCTCTGACGCGGACAGGGTTGCAGGCTTGTCCTGGCTCATCGGTGGCGGACTCGCGGCCGCTGCCGGCGTGGTGACATCGGCCGTGACCCTGCTGCTGATTTCTGTTCCACTGGGCATCGCCGTCCTGGTGGCCACCCCCATCATGCTGGTGGTGATGCATCGCCTCACCAAGCCCCTGGAGGACCGCAGTGACGTGGAGCAATCTTCTGCAGCCCGCGCGGGCGCACTCGCAACGGACTTCGTCACGGGATCGCGGCCCCTCAAAGGCCTCGGAGCCGAGGAAGCCGCCGTGTCCCGCTACAAGGCCGCCAGCCGGACATCACTGCTGGCAGGGCTGAGGGCTGTTCGGTCCCGGTCCGCTTACAACGGCGCCAGCACGGCTCTCTCCGCTGCCTTCCTGGCCGGCATCGCCTTCTTCGCCGCCTGGTTTGCCGTCCAGGGAAGCATCACAGTTGGGCAGCTAGTGGCAGTTGTTGGCGTGGCCCAGTTCGTCCAGGGACCCATGGCAGCGCTTGGCTTCCTCAGCGTGGAACTCGCCCGCAAACGTGCCTCCGCCGCACGCATAGCCGTACTGCTCGCGGAACCCGACGCGGTGCCCGCACCTGAGCCGAAGGAACGCACGACGACGGCTGCCGGCTCAGCTTCGGCCGTCGCCCCGCTGCTTGAACCAGCCCCACTGCTTGAACTCCGCTCCGGCTCCGACGACGCAACTTTCCCGCCCTTCACGGCGTCAGCCGGAGAAATCGTGGGCGTCGTCCTTCCGAACGGAACGCAGGCACGGCTCTTGGTGGACACTTTGGGCTTCCGCACACCCGCACCCCGTGGTGTGGTGTCCATCGACGGCCAGGACGCTGCAGACCTGGATCCTGTCCACGTCCGTTCGAGGGTGTTCGCCGACAGCCACGATGGCGTCCTTTTCCACGGCAGTGTCCGCGCGAATGTCGCAACAGCCGACGCCCGGCTGGAGGAACGCGCCATGGCGGCCGCCGCCGTCGGGGACTTCGTGTCGCAACTGCCCGAAGGCACCGAAACTGTACTCACCGGGCACGGCCAAAGCTTGTCCGGCGGCCAGCGGCAGCGGCTGGTCCTGGGCCGGTCCCTGCACCAAAAGCAACCGGTGCTGGTGCTGCACGATCCCACCACCGCCGTCGATACCGCCACGGAAGCAGTGATCGCCGATGGCCTGCGGAACTTCCCTGACAAGGCCTTGGTGCTGGTGACCACCAGTCCCACGCTGCTGGCTGTCTGCGATCGGGTGGTGATGGGCGGGGGCGGCGCAGCATCTGAAAGCGGCACGCACCGCGAACTGCTGGCTACGTCCGCCGGCTACCGCGAGGTGGTGGGCTCTTGAGCACCGATATCCTTCCCATTGCCACACCCCGCGAGACCCGGAAGGCCATGTGGCGCCTGTTGGCGCAGCGGCCCGGCAGGCTGACCATCACCATCCTGGTGCTGCTGGCAGCGTCCTGCTGCGGACTGGCAGCACCGGCCATCCTGGGCATCATGGTCAATATTGCAGCCAGCGGCGGAGACGTCATGTGGCTGCTCTGGCTGGCAATCGGGCTTCTGGTGGCCGGTGGATTGGGTGCCCTGCTGGGAATCCTTGGCCAGAACCTGCTGGCCCGGATCTGTGAGGAAGCCTTGGCCGGGCTGCGCGAGGAAGTGTTCGCGGCAGCTGTCCGCAAACCGCTCGCGCACATCGAAAAGGCGGGCATCGGTGACGTCGTGGCCCGCGTGTCCGGAGACGTTGAAGCCGTCAGCGAGGCGATTTCGGGTGTCCTTCCCGCGTTCACCAGCGCCGCCTTCACCATCGCTGTCACGTTGCTGGGCTTGGGCGTGATTGACTGGCGCTTCGCGGTGGCGGTGCTCATTGCCGCGCCATTGCAGGTGTTCACCTTGCGCTGGTTCCTCAAGCGGACCGCCCCCATCTACCGGACGGTCCGGATCACCGAGGCCAACAGGACAGAACAGATCATCGAGACGGTCCACGGCTCCCCCTCGGTCCTGGCCTTGGGGCTCGGGGAACATCACGCCGGGCTGGTGGCGGCGGCTTCCCGGGAAAACATCGGCCATGCCCTTAAAGGCGTCAACTACCTGACCCGCTTCTACAACCGCCTCAACCTTGCTGAACTCATCGGCCTGTCCGCGGTGCTGGTGGTGGGATTCTGGCTGCACGCCGAGGGCGCCGTGACCATCGGTGCAGCCACGGCGGCCGCACTGTATTTCTACCGGCTCTTCGATCCGATCGGCTTGGTCCTGGGACAGTTCGACGAGCTCCAGAAAGCCGCTGCCGGGCTGGGCCGGATGTTCGGTCTGACCATGTCCCCCGGGCCGGCGGCTACCCATGCTCCGGCGGCGGTAGCCAGCGCAGGCGTTGTGCTGAACGACGTCACTTTCTCCTATCCCGGGCAGCGCCCCGCGCTGAACGCCGTTTCCCTCACCGTGAAGCCCGGTGAGCGCGTGGCGATTGTGGGCACCTCAGGCGCGGGCAAGACCACCCTGGCCAAGGTCATCATGGGCTTGGAACACCCGGACAGCGGCACCGCTTGGGTAGGTGGCCTGGACTCGGCCAGTGCCGCCCCGGCTGAGCTGCACGATCGGATCGCGATGGTCAGCCAAGAGGTGCACGTCTTCTCCGGGACACTCGCCGAGGACCTACGGCTCGCCAAACCCGGCGCTTCTGCGGAGGAACTTTCGTGCGTCCTGAAAGCAGTTGGGGCTGCCTGGGTGGAAACGCTCGACGACGGCCTGGAGACTTCCGTAGGCGCCGGTGGCCACCAGCTCACGCCCGAGCAGGCGCAACAGTTGGCCCTGGCACGGCTCAAGCTCAAGGACCCGCCGATTGCGGTCCTGGACGAAGCCACCGCAGAAGCCGGCACCGGGTCCGCCACTATGCTTGATCAGGCCGCCGAAGCCGCATTGGCAGGGCGGACTTCCGTGGTGATCGCGCACCGCTTGAGCCAGGCTGCTTCTGCGGACACCGTCGTGGTGATGGAGCACGGCCGGATAGTCGAGTCCGGATCGCACCAGGAACTGCTGGCTAACGGCGGCCGATACGCCACTCTGTGGGAGGCCTGGAACAGCTCACTCAGCAGGAGTTGAGGCAGGCTCCGGCGGTGGAACGGGGTCATGCCGGACCGGCGTTCCGGCGGCGAAGGCGCGCACTTTGGCATCATCCCAGATATGCGCCGGAACTCCGCCGCCAAGGAGCTTCCGGGCCAGCGTGGGGTCGTCGCCGAAAGGTGCGTGGCTGCCCGCCATGATCATGTTGCCGTAGCGGCGGCCTTTGAGCATGGCGGGGTCGGCGATGATCATGGTGTGCTGGAACGTGTCCGCAATGGTGGCAGCATCTGCCCTGGCGTTCTTCAGGTCCGGCGCGTCGCCTGAGTTGACCACATAGAGGCCATCGGGGGCGAGGACTGCGTCCGCATGGGCCGTGAATTCGCGGGTGGTGAGGGCCCGGGGCGTGAAGGCTCCGGCAAAGACGTCCCGGATGATGAGATCCCGGGTGTCCGGGGTGAGGGATTCGGTCACTTGCCGGGCCTCTCCAACACGGAGCCTCAACAGCGGGGCCTTCGGCAGATCGAACCAGCCGCGCACGTAGTCGGCCAGCTTGCCATCAAGTTCAACCACCACCTGCCTGGCTTCGGTGTACGCGGCATGGAAGTAGCGCGCCATGGAACATGCTCCCCCGCCCAGGTGCAGGGCACGAAGCTTCGGTTTCTGCTCCCGCGGCCAGCGGGACTCCACCAATGCCGCAATCCAGCGCATGTACTCGAAGTCGAGGAACAGCGGATCGGCGAGGTCTATGTGCGAGCTCATCACACCGTTGATTTTCAGTAGCCAGCCGTTGGAGTTGTCCTGGTCCTGGATGAGCTCGCAGTCGCCGGTGTCGATGTAGTAGACCCCCGCCACCGGACCGTCAGGGCGGGTACCGGCGGGCACCTCGACGACTCCCGCCGTCGACCTTTTACCGCGTTTCGCCACTATTTCCGCCCTGCCTGAGTCATGCGTCAAGCCTAATGGAGCGCCACAGCGACCACAGTAGTAAGGATGCTTACAACTTTGACCGATTGGGCCATAAGATCACTCCATGGAGCTTGGTGAATTGGTGTGGGCGGAGGTCTTGACCGTTGTTGCTGCGTGGCTGACGGTGGTTTGCCTCCTGGTGGCGCGCGTACCCAAGCCTCCTCGACCCGCCCCTGGAGCTGAATCAGCCCGAGGACCCGGAACCGCGTTAGGGATAGGCCGGAAGCTCACCCGGCCGACCGCAAGCGTCAGGTTCCGATGATGGACGTAGCCTGGTAGACCATCACCGATCCCGCTGCCGGCGCCAGGCAGGTCAGCTGGCAGGGCGGTGCGCGGTGGGCCAGCAGTTCAACATCGATACGGGCCGGATGCGGCGGGCTTCCAGTGAGACGAATGCGCCAGCGGTCCCCGTCACGCAGCGTCTCAGTGACGTGGAAATCATTCCGGCCGGCAGGGCCGAAACGCTCCAGCACGGCAGCGACAGCAACTTGTTGCGGTGGGAAGAGATCCGTATATCCGCGGAGATACTTCGCGGATATACGGCCGGCCAGATGATCTTGAATCGTGGCGACGGAGGACTCCACGTCGAGACCGCCGTAGTACACGCCGTCGGGAGCAACCACCGCGGTAGCTGCGAACCTGTCACCGCCAACGTGGGAGCATTCCCACACCAGCTCCGGCCAACGCTCACTCAGGGCGCGTCCCACGGGCCGTCCACGCACCGCGCAGCAGGGGTCATGCCGGCCATGAGCGCAGACCAGGATGACCGGTGGAAAGCCGGGCTCACCGGGAGCCGCCAAGGCAGAAACTATTTCCGCAAGGTCCTCGTCCCGGTCCCATGTTCCCCACAGCTGCTGATAGGCGCCCGGGCTTTCATGGCGCAGCACGGCCCAGCGGCTGGGTCCGGGGCGCCGACGGGGGCCCGGGCGCCGCACCAACAGGACCCGTGCCCCCGCAGTCCGCGCAGCTGAGGAAATGAGGGCTTTTGTCCCAGCCTCCAGATCAAGGCCATCAAAGCCCTCGGGTGGCCATCCACCCCGGTACTCAATGAGAACCCACACCACGCCGGGTGAGGCCGTGCCTACTATGGGGTCGCCGCGCATCCGGGCGCTATTGGCACAGAAGAAACGTTCCGTCTCGGCCACGGGGGCATCAACGATCAACGGGGACAAGAACTCCTGCGCGCAACAGCCTTTCGACGAGCTCAAGGCCGAGGTCTGCCGCCACGTGATCGCCACCGTCCAGCAAGCGCCTCACGGACGGAAGATTTGCCTCAGGGAAGTCGAGCCAACCCACCCGCGTGGTCAACCGTGAACCCTCCAGCCGAGCTTCCAGGGCATCTCGAAGCCGGACCCACGAGCCAGCGCCAAGGTCCTCGACGGCGGCGAGCTGGGCCACCGGACCCAGCGGGGCCGGACGTCCCTGTCCCCTCCGGGTGCGGTGGAAAAGCGCCGTGGCATCGGCCTTCAGGACGGCGGCCGCCAAACGTTCACGGACGGCATCGATCTCACCGTTGGGTCCATCGACACCCAGGGGCAAGGACCGGCGCATCTCAGGATCGTCACCCATTGCTGCAAGGGCAGCCTGTACGAGGTGCTCGGCCAGGGCATGGCGGGTCCAGCTGTGAACTCCCAACGTGAGATGGATGGAGACCTTGCCCTGTGCCTGGGCAGCATGCAACCACCCACGCGGCAGATAGAGGACATCGCCGGGCTCAAGGACTGTGTCGATGTACGGCGTGCCTTCAGCGGCCTCGGCCACGGCAGAGCGGCGGTCGGTCCACGGCTGGCTGCGCAGCGGATCCACGTGGACCGGCTCATGGATGATCCAGCGCTTGGTTCCCTCGATCTGCAGCACGAAAACGTCGTGGATGTCGTAGTGGTCGTCGAAGCCACGGTTCTGGGGTGGGGTGATGTAGGCGTTGGCCTGCACAGGGTGTCCCAGCTCAGTGCTCAGCTGGGCGCTGAAGCTCGACACCGGCTCCCAAGTGCGATGCAGCGCTTGCAGGACCAAGGTGGCACCATCAGCAAACTTGCGCCAAAGCTCCGTGTCATCCAGTTGGTCAGAGATGGTTGCGCCAACGCCTGCCGGGGAAGTGAACGAGGACTCGGGAAGTGTAGAGCCACCCTTGGCCACGCGCAGGAAAGGCGTCCGCAGCCCTCTACGCGAAATCAATTCATCGACGGCGTTGGCAGAGAAGACATCGGAGAAATCGCTGACTCCGCGCGCGAGAAGCGCGGTGCGTCCCCAGACGTCACTGGCGAACTTCTCACGGCCAATGTCAATCAGGCGTGTTTCCAGGACCCCGGCGCCCTTCACCGCACCGGGGTCCTGGACATCAGTGCTGGTTGAGCTCAAACTTAGTTGCCTCGCTGTTCGGCGCCACCGTCGGCACCGCCATCAGCGCCGCCGTCGGCGCCACCGTCGGCACCGCCGTCGTGGACGCCCGCGGTTCCGGACGCGCCGCCGTCTGCGGGGCCTTCGGCACCACCATCAGCACCACCGTCAGCGCCACCATCGGCACCGCCGTCGTGGACGCCCGCGGTTCCGGACGCGCCGCCGTCTGCGGGGCCTTCAGCGCCACCGTCAGCGCCACCATCGGCACCGCCGTCGTGGACGCCCGGGGTTCCGGCTGCACCGCCGTCTGCGGGGCCTTCCCCTTGGTTTGGATCCTGCTCTGGAACAGACATGCTTCCTCCCGGGAATCGAATGGCGTACTCAGGCCCCGGTGATCGGAACCTGATTCCAAACCGGACGATCTTTGTCCATACCGCCCGTGATCACAATATCGAGATGGGTCAGCTCTGGGAACAGCTCGCGCGCATTCAGGGACGTACCATCCGATGCTCCGGCAGAGAGAACCACGACGGGTCGCAGAGCTGCCGCTTGCCATCGGGTGCGAATCCATTGCGCCGGTAGAAGGCCTGCGCGCGGGGGTTGTCGTCGAGGACCCACAAGTAGGCAGGCCCGTCGCCGATCAAGGCGTCCACCAACGCTTGCCCAACCCCGCGGCCATGGATGCGCTCCAGGGTATAGAGCATGAAAAGTTCCCGTTCGCAGGGGCTGTCTTCATCTTGTCCGGGACCTGCCGCGCCAAGGCCCACCAAGTGCCCCTCGGAGTCATGGGCCAACAGCCGGGTGTGGCCCGCAGCGATGAAATCCCGGTACCGCTCGATCCTATGGGGCAAGGCAGCTTCCTGCTTCTCGAAGAACTCAGGAGGCAGCAGGCGCCCGTAGCTCTCTTTCCAGGACTGGACGTGCATGAGTGCCATGGCTTCGGCGTCGTCCACCGTTGCCGGGCGAAGTGTGAAATCCATGCGCTACCGCACCCTCGCTATCGCAAAACCGTCCCAGCCCTTGCTGCCGACGGTCTGAATGGCCGTAGCGTCCAGGCGCGGGTCCTCCCCCATCATCTCCAATGCCTTCACGATGCCCGGCGCATTGACCTCGTCCCGCCCGGGCTCAAGGATGGCACCGTCCCAGATGACATTGTCCACCACAATCACCGTGCCCGGGTGGCCGAGCCGAATGGCCCAGTCCAGGTAGTTCGAGTCGTTCTCCTTGTCCGCGTCGATGAAGACAAAGTCGAACGATTCCTGGCCAGCCAAGGCGGGAAGGGTGTCCAAGGCAGCACCCACCCTGATGTCCACTTTGTGCCCCACCCCCGCGGCATCCATGTTGGCGCGCGCCACGTCGGCGTGCTTTTGGAGGAATTCGCACGTCACTATGCGGCCGTCGTCGGGCAGTCCCTGCGCCATCCAGATGCTGCTGAATCCGGCAAGGGTGCCGATCTCCAGGACGCGCCTGGCCCCGGACATCTGCACCAGCATCCGCAGCAACTTGCCCGCGTTCGGTGCCACTTCGATGGCTGGCATGCCCGCCTCCACGGCGGATGTCAGGGCACGCTGATGGGCAGGATCGGGACGGACGACGACGTCAGTCAGGTAACGCTCGACGTCGGCCCAACCGGGTTCGGTCACGTGTTCAATCATGGCCCCCAGTCTGGCACTCGCCGTACCCCGGGGGAAGGATCTAGTCCGTGGCGGAAATGGCGTCTTCGAGCCGCTCCACTTTGCCGGTGAGCTCACCGCTGTAGCCGGGGCGGATGTCGGCCTTGATCACCAGGGAGACGCGGCTTCCGTAGCGGCCAACGGCCTCCGTGGCACGCTTGACGACGTCGAATACCTCATCCCATTCACCCTCAATGGTGGTGAACATGGAATCGGTGTGGTTGGGCAGGCCGGAATCACGGACGATCTTGACGGCCGCGGCAACGGCATCGTGCACAGAGGCATCAGGGGTGGGTCCGTCATTGGCGGCGGAAGCGGGCTGGCCCGAAGGCGCGACAGAGAATGCAAGCAACATGAAATCCAGTGTTTCACGTACCGGTTTGTCATATAACAACGTACTCCCGCGTAACAACGGGCCAGCACGCCTGCATTGCTACTCTGACAAACATGGAACAGCCCTCTGAACGCAAGCCCCTCAGGGCAGATGCCGCACGCAATGTGGACAAAATCATTACCGCTGCCAGGCAGTGCTTCCGGGAACACGGTCCCGAAGTCCCCCTGCAGACCATCGCCGCCACCGCTGGAGTTGGCCCCGCGACGCTGTTCCGCAACTTCTCGGACAAAGAGCAACTGGTCCTGGCCGCGCTGTCCCGGCAATTGCGCCTGCACGTGGATCCGGTGGCCGCAGCTGCGCTCGACGGCATGGACGCCGCCGAAGGACTCATCAACGTCATCGATGCCGTGATGAAGGTAGCCAGCGACGACGCAAACCTCCTGGACGCCGTCGCCGGCCGGCGCGGACTCCTGATGGGCATCACCGGAGGGCTCATCGGTTCCATGGCCACTCTGCTTGAGCGCGGCCAGGGCCAGGGTTCATTGCGGCGCGACATCACCATTGAGGACATGGTCCGGCTGGTGGCCATGCTCATCGGCGCGGTGGACACCATGGAACCCGGGTCTGAGGCCTGGAAGCGCCCTGTGGCCTTGATCGAGGATGCCATCCGGACCGAACGCCCTTCCCGTCCGCTCCCGGAGCAGTCGGGCATTCCGGGCGTGACGTTTACAGAGACGGTCTAGCTCTTAGCCCCAGCCCAGCAGCCTGAGCACGGCCGCAGCAGCAGCACCGGAAATGACTACTACGAGGAACGGCGCGCGAAGCCACAATGCGACGGCGGCCGCCACCAAGGCTCCGATGCGGGCATCCAGGACCAAGCCTTGTCCCGACGCCACCGCGTTCACGGCCGTCAAGGACGCCAGCAAGCCAATGGTCATGGTGCCGGCCACGTGCATGATCCGTGGACTCTCCAGCAGCTTGGCCGGGACAAAGTACCCCACCAGTTTGGTGAGGTACGCCAGGGCGCAAGCGATCAGGATCCATAGCCAAAGGTTCATTTCTTGCCCTCGTGATCGCGCTGGTGCTTCTCCGCGTAGGGATCAACGTCCGGCTCAAGCCCTTCATCCATGCGGGCGTGGCTGAACCAGCCGATCACACCGGCCACCACGGCCGCCACCAGAATGGGAACCCCTGATGGCACGAACGGCACGGCCAAGATGGTGGCCAAGGCGCACGCAGCGGCGATGGCCCACGGTTCGCGGCCTTTCAGCCGCGGCCACAGCAAAGCCAGGAACGCCGCAACGGCAGCACCGTCCAAGCCCCACTGTTTAGGATCTCCCATGGCATCTCCGGCCAATGCCCCGATGGCCGTAAAGATATTCCACAAAATGAATATACCGATGCCCGCAGTCCAGAAACCGCGCCGTTGCTCGTCAGGATCCGACTGGCCGGACGCCGTGGCGGTCGATTCATCGATGGTGATGTGCGCAGAGATGTAGCGCCTCCAACCCCCGGGGCGCAGCATCGCATTAATCTGCATGCCATAAATGCCGTTGCGGAGACCCAGGAGGGCACTGGCCGTCATGGCCGCAACCCCGGAGCCGCCACCCGCCACGACGCCGATGAACGCGAACTGCGATCCGCCGCTGAACAGCAGGAGGCTCAGCACCATCGTCTGCCAGAAATCAAATCCCGACGCAACCGCGAGGGCTCCGAACGACACACCGTAAAGGCCCGTGGCGATGCTCAGGGAAACTGCGATTTTGAACGCCGGCGACTCCCTGAGTTTCATGGGAGCAGGACCCCTCGTCATTTCCGCAGGCTCCACGACCAGAGGATGAGTGGAATCTGGAGGGGCAGGCGAACAGTGTGGACGCGGCGCTCATTGGCCGTGCCATGGGGCCCGTAGGCGCGTCGCAGGGCATCAATATGCCCGGCAAGGAATGCAACAAACATCGCGGTGGTCGCGTCCGCGGCAACCTTTCGCGTCGCCGGAATCAAAAGCCCGACGGCAGCGGCCACCTCAAGCAGGCCCGACGACGCAACCCATTCCTCGCGGGACATAACTGCCAGGGGACCGTTGGGAAGGCTGCCCGGCTCATCCTTGCGGCACAGGTAATCCGGAACCACAGGATAGTAGAACTTGGGATTGCGGAAGTGCTTTGCGGCGCTGGCCAGGAGCAATCCGCTTAAAGCGACTGCGGAGGTGGTTCGGGTTGCTTGTGCTGACCAGCGAAATGACATGAGACCACTCAATCACAAGCGCGGTAACCCCCAAAGTCAGCTGGAGACCATGAGCTGCGCGAGCACCTGCGCCGGCTTGTTGGTGGTGATCTCCTGGATGCCCAGGCCCTGGCAGAGAGCAACGTCTTTTTCCGAGTCAACGGTCCACACCCGGAAAATGCGGCCCGCTTCCAACCAACGCTGAACGTTGCGGGCATGCTCCCTCACGTATTCAATGCCCGGGCCGGCAATGTCCACTTCGCCTTCGTCCAGAACGCGTTCAGCCTCGAGCTGGGTTGCCCGCATGACATTGGCCACCGCACCTCCGGTAAGGAATCCCAAGCCGAGCTCCTCCCGGATCTCCTTCACAGTGAAGTCATCCACCAACTGGCAGATGTGCTGTCCCGGAACACTCTGCAGAAGCCGCTGGACCGAGTCTGTATCGAAGCTCATGAAGGAGATCCGGATGTTCTCCAGCCGTGATTCTTCCGGAGTCCATCCCTCATCCTCCAACAGGGCCAGAACTCGCTCCTCCAACTTCAGTTTGTAAGGGCTGGGGTGTTTGAGCTCGATCGCCAGGCCTATCTCGCGTCCCGCCCCGCGCAGGATGTCCAGCAACTCCGGCAAGGTGAGGAACTGATCAGACACTCCCCCGTAGGCCTCCGGAATCCGTGCGCCCTTCCACGAGGAGAAGTCCAACGCCCTGAGCTCCTCCAAGGTGTGCTCTGCCACTGGCCCTGTCCCGGTGGATGTCCTGTCCAGGTTGGCGTCGTGCAGCAGCACCACATGCTGATCCCGGGTCAGATGGACATCGCACTCCACACCGTCGGCGCCATCAGCGATTGCCTTCAGATAGGCGGCGCGGGTGTGCTCTGCGAAAGCAGCGCTGGCACCGCGGTGGGCGTAGACCTTGGGCCGGCCAGGGGCGAAGTCGTCGCTAGTCATGGGGACACGGTAGCCCACCTGGCTGGACACGCGGGGGCTACGCTGGGCTTATGCAGGTGAACTCTGAACAAATCCCAACCGAAGACGTCACCAACCCCACCACCCCGGCCCCGGCCCCGGCCCCGGCCCCGGCCCCGGCGACAGGTGCCGCACGCGCGCGGGGCCGTTCCGCCGTCGTCGGTCTTTCCGCTGGTGATCTTGAAAAAGCGGCTGCCCTTCTCCGCATGAAGAGGCTGGCACTGGGCCTGTTGATCGCCATGGCTGTGATCTTCACGCTGGCTTTCGCGTTTCAGAAGCAGTACCCGTGGCTGGAGTACGTCCGGGCGGCAGCTGAAGGCGGCATGGTGGGCGCGCTGGCCGACTGGTTCGCCGTGACCGCGCTGTTCAAGTACCCCATGGGCCTGAAAATCCCGCACACTGCCATCATTCCGCGCCGCAAGGACCAGATCGGCGAATCCCTCAGCGACTTCGTGGAAAGCAACTTCCTGTCGCAGGAGGTGGTGCAGGACAAGTTGGCCAGCATCGATATTGCCCGGAAAGCCGGGACGTGGCTGTCAGCCCCGGGCGGCGCAGAGCGCGTTGCCAAGGAAGGCGGCGCGATCATCCGTGGCGCGTTCACGGTGCTGAATGATGACGACGTGCAGGCCGTCATTGAGGGAATGGTCCGCAAGCACCTGCTCACCCCGCCGTGGGGCCCGCCCGTGGGACGGATGGCCGAACGGATCTTCGCTGACGGACACCACCACAAGCTGGTTGACCTGCTGGTTGACCGCGCCGCCGACTGGGTGGACGCCAACCATGCCACGGTGAACAGGCTGGTCTCCGACCGGTCTCCGCTGTGGGTGCCCACCTTCGTGGACGGTCTGGTGGGAGACAGGGTCTACGTTGAACTGTCCAAGTTTGTCCGCGCAGTCCAGTCCGATCAAAACCACCAGGTGCGCCAGTCCATTGACGCGTACCTCACGGATCTGGCGCAGGACCTGCAGCACGATCCCGCCATGATCGAGCGTGCCGAGACCATCAAGTCGCAGATCCTTGGCGACCCCGAAGTCCGGGAACTGGCCTCCCGCACCTGGGGAACGGTGAAGACCGCGCTGCTCAACGCCGTCGACGATCCCGACAGCGAACTGAGCCAGCGTTTCAAGGGTGCCGTACGCGACTTCGGATCGCGGCTGGTCAACGACGACGAACTCGCGGGCAAGGTCAACGCCTGGATCGGCGATGCCGCCGGCTACCTCGTCAACACCTACCGTTCGGACATCGCCGGCGTCATCTCGGACACCGTGGCACGGTGGGATGCCCAGGAAACGTCGCAGAAGATCGAGCTGCAGGTGGGCAAGGACCTTCAGTACATCCGGATTAACGGCACAGTGGTGGGTGCGCTGGCGGGGCTGGCAATCTTCACCGTGGCGCACCTGCTTTTCGGGTAAGTTCAGCTGTTCGGGTAGGTTCAGGGCTTACCCGCGCCCCTTTTCAGCGAGCTGCTGGACCTGCCATTGGTGCACATCGGCCAGCCACTCCAGCGGGGCCCCCGGACTGACGCGGGGATCGTCAGCAGCCCGGCCGTCACGGAGGGCCTCCACGTACGAGCGGTCCTGCGCGATGCGAGCCCGCAGTTGGCCCACACCTACCGAGCCATGCCCTGGGACCACCAGGCTGACGTCATCCGCCACGCTTTCGAACAGCCGCAGCCCGGCAAGGTAGTCGGTGATCGGATCCTCGGCTTGAAGGTCCAGGAAAGGCATCAAGGTATCGGACAGCATGTCCCCGGCCACCAGGACTCCGCGTTCCTCGATGAGCAATCCCGCGTGACCTGGCGCATGGCCCTGGTGTTCAAGGATCCGGACGGTGGGGCCATCCCAGGGGATCTCCGCCGCATCGGCAGGGAGCCCGGAAATGAGCCCCAGCAGCTCCATGGGAATTTGGTGGGCGTGTTCCGGGGGCAGCCCCTCCGCGACGATTTCCCGCCAGTCGGCCCGCTTCAGCACTCCCTGAATGGAGTCCGCACAGCGGGCTGTCCCGTAGCGTGGCGGGTGGCCGAAATCGGGGTGCCACAGCACATGGTCCCAATCAGGATGCGTCGAGAAACCCGCCACCACCTGCTGGCCCAGCCCGCGGAGATCCTCGGCGAGGGATGCCATCTCAGCTGCGGTTATCCCGGGGTCGATGAGCAGTACGCCTTCCCGTCCCTGGACCACCAAGGAATTACTCTGGATGAACTCGCTCTGGTGAACCAGAACGCCCTCAGCGATTTCCTTCAGCATCCCGCGCCTCCCAGTAGATGCACCATCTGTCCCGGCCTTGCTTGGCCGATCATGTCCAGGTCTTCGTCGCGGACCACCGCGATCACAGGCGACTCCGCCGTGGCCGGGTGCCCGGCCAGTGCAATGACAGGAAGGCCCGACGGCGGCAACAGGACCGAGCCGGAAGTCAACGGTTGGGGCTGGGCTGCTGGAGCTGCAGTCACCCCCAGCGGCCGGCCCACCAACCGCGCCCCCACCCGGTCCGACTCCGGGGAGAGAATCCATGGTTCTGTGGTCAACCGCAGCCACGTGCCGGCGTCGTCAATGGTGGCGTGGGCTGAGCGGGAAACCCGGGCCACCACCGGCCGTTTGGGGTCCACTGCCCGTCGAGCCGGTGCGTGATCCAACCGCGGAGCGTGTCCGTGGGGCGGCCCAAAGGTGAGGGATGCACCGGCGCGCAATGGTTCAGATTGGACCGGAATGCCTCCCTGCACGGCCACGTAGTACCGGATCCCGAACAACGCCGGAGCACATTCCAGGACTGCGCCGGGAGCCACCCGGACTGCCGTGTTCAGGGGCAGCTCGGCACCGTTGAGCGTCACCAAGCCCTCGGCGCCGGTGACGGCAATGGACGTTCCGGTGACGAAGCGGAGCCGGAGGCCACCCACCAGCACTTCGAGGCCGGCGGCAGAGTCCCGGTTTCCCAACAGGGCGTTGGCCAAATGCAGGGATGCACGGTCCAAAACCTGCCCGGGACTAAGTACAAGGGTCAAGGACCCCGGATCCACCACAACGGCACCCATTAGGAACTCCTCTACAAAGAACTGCGTCCCACCACTGATCTGCTCACGACGCTACGCGAATGCCTCAATTTGCACGCCGGCCTGTTCCAGGCCCTCCTTGACGGCCGCCGCCATGTCCACCGCACCCGGGGTATCGCCGTGGATGCACAGGGAGTCAGCCTGAACGGGAACAATTGATCCATCGATGGCCAGCACTTCCTTGCGCGTTGCCAGCCGGACGGCCTGGGCCACCACTGCAGCGGGATCGTGCAGCACGGAGCCTTCCTGCGTCCGGGGAACCAGCGTGCCGTCGGGTAGGTAGGCCCTGTCCACGAAAGCTTCCCGGAACACTGGATGTCCGGATTCCTCTGCCAGCCGCAACCACTCCGAACCCGGCAGGCCGAGCACAGGGAGCCCAGGATCGTAGGCGTGGACCGCCGCAACAACGGCCTCGGCCTGCTCGGCGTCACGGACAATCCTGTTGTAGAGGGCGCCGTGCGGCTTCACGTAGTCCACGGACGCTCCCACCGCGTGGGCCATGCCATCAAGAGCGCCCAGTTGGTAGAGCACGTCCCCAAAAAGCTCGTCGAACGTCATGTCCAGGGAACGCCGGCCGAAGCCTGCCAAATCCCGGTAACCCACGTGCGCCCCCACACGGACATCCAGTTCGAACGCGGCCCGGCAGCTGTCCAGCATGGTGAGGGGATCTCCGGCATGGAATCCGCAGGCCACGTTTGCGCTGCTGACGATGCCGAACATGGAAGCATCGTCCCCCATAGTCCAGGAGCCGAAGGACTCCCCCAGATCAGCGTTCAGATCCACTGTTGCCACCTTCCAGCGTCAGGTTGTCGGGTGTCGCCTCGGGAGCGACAACGTTATGTGGTGCGTTGGGGAGCAGTTCGCCCGGAACAGTGTCCGGCAGCGGGCCGAATGCCTCCTTCGCCGTGGAAACGACCGCCCGGCCCATCATCAGGTTGCCGGCACCACCCACCACGGCGCCTACACCGAACGGCAGGGCGCGGCCAAGGAACGCAGAACCTTGCCGCTTCACGAGGTTCTTCAAGAACGCACGTTGGATGGAGTCCCGGATGACGCCAAAGCCGCTGCCTGGGATCTTCTTGGTGAGGGTCCTGCCCCAGGCGTTGGTCACGCCTTTGCCGCGTCCCAACGACTGACCGCTCAGCGCGCCCAACATGGACGTGCCTTCCTCACCCAGCATGATGGCCATGACCATGGTCTGTGCGCGCACGGGATCGGTGAGCCTGATGCCGTGAAGCTCCGCCAAGGATGACGCGTACAGTGCGGTGGTTTCCAGGAAACCGACGGTCGCCAGCGCGGACAGTCCCAGCGATGCTGCGGTTCCGATGCCAGGTACGACCGCAGTAGCACCCACTGCAGCGCCCCCTCCGGAGATGGCCAGCAGGTAGTGGCGTTCAAGTTTGGCGGCAAGCTGCGCCGGGGAGTCGTTGGGGTGGCGTCGTTGGAGTCTTCGCAGATTGGCCAGGACCAGGGGTCGCTGGACCTCCACTGCTTTCAGCAGCACGTTGTGTACGCCTGGCTTGGTGTTGCCTTGCTCATCAAACACAGCATTGTGGGCTGTTTCCTGGGCGATTTTCACCGCAGGGTTGGGGCGCTTGGGCATCTTCACCTCTCCTTGGCAGCGGGGTCTAAAACGGGGGAACTGCTGGGTTCAGACTATGTCACACGCTTGTGGTGCGACGCCCTCACTTCGCCTTATGTGGACAGTATTCCGCGCAGGGCGGACCTCACAACGGCACACCTGCGGCGTAGACTGGGAGGCACTCACGGAAGCAGTCCAGCAAGGACAGGAAGTATCCGTCATGAAGGCCACAGACAAGAACGAGCATGTCATCCGGCACCATACCGACGCTCCTGCGGAGGGTGAAACGGAAGGCTGGGTTTCACACGATACCGGCATTCACAGCCAGGACCCGGCGGAAGGCCCGGACATCGACGACGACGCCCCGCCGTCGGGCGCTTCATGACGTAGCTTCCTCCCGCACCCCGCTACGGTGGCCCGTGCGGCCTCCACCATAGGCACCCCTCCACAGCGTCCACGGCCAGGCTTAGGCTAGTGAAATGGCCGCTTTGAGGGCGCTGCGTCCTTTTGCGCACCGTGAATTCCGGGTGCTGATATCCGCGCTGTCCATCTCGATCTTCGGATCCGGCATGTGGGCCGTGGCGATGGTCTATGAGGTGATCCACCTCGGCGGCGGCCCTTTGGAGTTGTCCCTGGTAGCCACCGCGGCCAGTGTGGGCCTGGTGGGGTTCGTGCTTGCGGGCGGCATCGCGGCCGATCGCTTCCCGCAACGGCTCCTGATCATCGCCGTGGAAGGTGCCAACCTGGCAGTCATTGGCACCATCACGCTGCTGGCAATGCTCAACGTCCTTCAACTCTGGCACTTGGCCATCGGCGCTTTTGTTCTGGGGGTGGGGCAGGCGTTCTTCTTCCCTGCCTACTCGGCCATGCTTCCGCGTATCCTGCCGGCAGAGGACCTTTTGGCCGCGAACGGCCTGGAGGGCACGGTGCGGCCGATCCTCCAGCAGGCTGCGGGTCCCGCCATTGCGGGAATCCTGGTGGCAATCCTGTCCCCCGCGCATGCCGTGGCCGGCGTGGCCGTTTGCCACTTCCTGGCGTTCGGGATTGTGAACCTGCTCAGCCGTCAGGCACCGAATGGCCCCGGCACCGCGGAACCGGACACCCAAGCACCGGACACCCAAGCACCGGACACCCAAGCACCGGACACCCAAGCACCGGACACTCAAACTCCTGCACTGGAATCTCAAACTCCGAGCAGAGTGCCGGCCAAGTCCTCATTGTTCAAGGACCTTCGGGAAGGATTCAGCTACACCATCCGGACCCCGTGGTTGCTGTGGACCTTGATCTGGGCATGCCTGTCCGTCCTGTTCCTGATCGGCCCCATCGAGGTGCTGCTCCCCTTCGTCGTCCGCGATCAGTTGGGCGGGGACTCGCGGATGTTCGGTTTCCTGCTGGCGGTGATGGGTGTCGGAAGTGCCTTGGCTGCACTGGCGACGGCGTCCTTCCCTCTGCCCCGGCGCTACCTGACGGTGATGGTGGTGACGTGGGGCCTGGGGAGCCTGCCGGTTGCCGCCATTGGTTTCATGGACAGTGTGTGGATGCTCGCGGCCGCGATGCTGATCTTCGGTGTCACCGAGGGCGTCGGCGTCGTCATCTGGGGTACGCTCCTGCAACGACGCGTCCCACGGCATTTGCTCGGCCGGATATCCAGCCTGGACTTCTTTGTTTCTCTGGCACTGATGCCGGTTTCCATGGCCCTGGCCGGACCGGTTGCCGAGGTGGTTCCCATCTGGCTCATCTTCTTCATTGCCGGCTTGGTGTGCCCAATCATGGCCTTTGTGGCGCTGTTCGCCGCACGCATGATGACGGACGAGCTCCGGAATCCGCTGACATCGGCTGCCGAGGACCCGGAATCTGCAGACGCACAGCCCGACTCTGTGTAGCGTGTTCACTACTTCAGGAAGGAGACAACCATGGCCGCTGGAACCAAAGACGATCCCTGGCAGCTGACCACGCCACCGGGCTCTTCCGACTACACCATGTACAGGGATGAGGCCGCGGATCCCCCGGCCATTGTGTGCCAGGTCGGGTCCACAAAACTGTTGTACCAGCTCCGCGCCATCGAAGACCTGCATGCCTGGCTCGTGGAGCAGGGTGATTGGGTTCCGCTGGGAGCCGCCGACGAAGGCAAGGACGCAGCCGAAGGAACGGTGGAAGCGTGGGGCCGCAGCGAGAGCAACCCCGTGGGCGGTTGGTACGGCCTCAGGAAGGGCTACCGGGGCAGGTTCGGCATGTACATGCCGCCACTGCTCGAAGCCCTCGGCTTGGCTGAGCTCACCCATGAGAAGCGAAACAACAGCATGCGGGCGATCACAAAGTAGAAGCTCCGGCAGGCGGCACCGCAGTGCTAGCGGGCCCCCGCGGACCCTGCCTGCGGGGCATACGCTTGGGATGCGAAGATGTTCAGGCCCAACACCCGGGAAAGGTAGGCCGTGGCCTGCTGCCCGCGGACGCTGTTGCCGGCCCGATCCAACCGGGGAGAGAAGGCACCGATTCCGGCCTTTCCCGGCGAGACCGTCAGCAATCCACCGGAAACACCGGACTTCCCGGGAAGCCCAATCTCAAAGAGCCACTCACCGGACCGTTCGTAGAGCCCGTTGGCTGCCAACACCGCCAGGGTGTCCCGGCAGACATCGGCTGAAACCACCCTTTGGCCGGTGACCGGGTTGACGCCGCCATCGGCCAAGGTTGCGCCCATCAGGGCAAGGTCACGGGCGCTGACACGCAGCGAGCATTGCCTGGTGTAGACGTCCACTACCTGTTGCGGGTCCCGGTCGATTCGACCGTAGCTTTCCAGGAGACCTGCGATGGCCCGGTTCCGGGTGTTGGTGGCGGCCTCCGACTGGTAGACCTCCTCATCCACTTCCAAGGCCCTCCCGGCGAACGCTGACAGGCCGGACT
The DNA here is from genome assembly GCF_900108925.1 of Arthrobacter sp. yr096. Taxonomy (NCBI): domain Bacteria; kingdom Bacillati; phylum Actinomycetota; class Actinomycetes; order Micrococcales; family Micrococcaceae; genus Arthrobacter; species Arthrobacter sp. yr096. The sequence goes on from NZ_FNYI01000006.1 coordinate 105,853, forward strand.
GAACAGCTTTCCATTGCTCCTCCGGCGTTGACCCGGGCATCAGCGCCGTGGTGGCGAGGGCGCCGGCGTTGACCATGGGGTTCATGGGGTGCCCGTCGTTGAGTTCGATGGCCATCACCGAGTTGAAAGCCAGGCCCGTGTTGTTCACACCCACCAAGTCAGCTACCGCGGCATGTCCGTACTCTTCACAGACCAGCGCATAGACAAATGCCTTGGAGATGGATTGGATGGAGAACTCCACCTCCGCCTGGCCAGCCACATGCACTCCCCCGTCCACTTCCACCACGCAGATTCCGAACAGCTCCGGATCAGCCCTGGCCAGGACAGGAATGTAGTCAGCTACCGCGCCGTCGCGGCAGGCACGGTTCCGCTCATGGGAGGCGACCACCAGCGAGTCAACACGTTCCCATTCCGGCAATGTTCCCGTGGAAACCGACTGTTCCACGCCTTCAACGTTCGATTCCAACACCGTTGACCCCCGAAGATTCCGTGGCTGGAGAATATGACCTATTTGCTGGACCCAAGGGTTCCAAGCTGGGTTCCGTCCTGACCGAACACCGCCAGCTTGCCGTCCTCCTGGATCCTTGCGGTTGCGGCGTTGGACAGCCAGGTGTCAACACCCTCGCAGGCCATTCGGGACGAGGAAAAGCCGCCAAAACTCACGGTCTTCCCGTCCTCTTTCCAGGAGCCGATCAATCTGTTGCAACCGTCCGTTCCTGTTGCGCTGCCGTCGGACTTGAGATCCAAAGAGGGTTTTTTGGCATCGTTGGGCTCACCCCAGGCGCCAACAAACGGGCTGGTCCCGCTGCCCGCACAGCCGGCGAGGAAAGCCAAGGTCACGAAGGCAAGGGAGACGACGCGGAACATGCGGGGCTGAGTCTGCACCATGCGGTCAGTCTAGGTTTGCCTCTCTGTGTTTCACCAGAGTCCGGTGCCCGGGATCGTGCGGTCGGTCGCGACTCAGACGACCGACCGCACTAGCCCGTTTACGCAGCGATGGCGCCCCGGGCGGGCCCCAGAACCCGCCACACCCATCGCTGTCACGTCGTCGATGCGCTGCAACACGGCCGAAAAGGGCAACGGGCGCATTCAGCGGTCCAACGACATGGGCACTGGATATGTGCTCTGACCTGCGCAAACGTGACGCGGAGTTTAAAAAGAAACTTCACGGACCTCGTGCGCAGACTCCGGGATAGACACCACGCCAGTTCGGGCAGCGCGTCCACGCCTGATCAAATCCGCGCGGTTTAATGTGCCCATGAGCACCGTGGACCCCATCGCCCTCAAGAGACTGCGTGCCAACAAACGCCCAGGACCGATCAGTATTGTCGTGTCGCTGGCCTTCCAGTTCCTCGGCGGATTGGCAGCGGGCTACGGCTGGCCGCATGTGGAAGCGTTTGAGGACATCGAACCACCACTACTCCCCCTCGTGGCCGTCATCTCAAGCATTCCGATATTGGTGCTGAGCTCCATCGCCTGGACCGCAGTGGCCATGAAGCACAACAAACTCGGCCTGACCCTTGGCGGAACCCTGGCGTGGCTGGGCGCCGCGCTGGGAGTGGCAGCGGCCGCCGTCGGGCTTGGCTATCCAACCGCCCTGATCTGGGTGGGGGCCGGATGCCTGGCGATTTCACTGCTGCTGGCGGTCCTGGGAGTTTGGGCTGCCCACAAACGCAGGACCATCGCCCACCTGGAAGCAACGGTGATGAGCACAGGCACCATGACATCCGCGAGGGTCAGCGACAAGGGGTACCTCTCGTTCAGCGACAGTGCGAAGATCCTCACCACGGTGACGTTCACGTTCCACGATGCGGGCGGGGTTCAACGTTGGGTGCAGCGCCCGTTGCTGATAACTGCCGCTGAGCCTGTGGTGGACGGCCAGGAAACAACCCTCTGGTACGACCCCCTGGACCCTGGCAACGACCAGAAGATCGTTGTGAAATTGGCCAAGGACATGCCCCTGCGCCGCCCCTGATCAACCTGACTCCTGAACCCGCAACACTATTGCGGGGTTCCGGCCACTCATAAGTAGCCGGAAAAATCAGCCCCGGATGCGCTGCAGGAGCACAAGTGAAGTCACCCCATGGAATGGCCGCTACCGCCGTCTTGTCGTTACCCGATGTACCGGACATCCGCCTGCTGTTCATGGGCGGACTGGTAGTGCTGACATGCGCCGCTGCGGTAAGTACGGGGATCCTGCTCCTGCTGTTGGCACCGCTCGCCGCGCTGATGAGCGTCAGTTACCGGCGCCGTTCTGTGGCCCCGGACTTCCCGGCCCGCACCCCCGGCCCGGCCCCCGCTTCCGGCCTCGTCCCCGCTTCCGGCCCAGCAAAAGGACAGTGGCGTTCGCCGCAACAATCAGCCCAATCCCGGCCCACTGCCCCACAGCAAGGTCCTGGCGCAGGGCCACCGCCCCGATGATCGCAGCGAACACCGGGTTGATGCTCATGAGGACACCGAACAGGTTTGCCGGGACCCTGCGCAGAGCCATCAGATCAGCCACGTAGGGCAGCACAGATGCCAGGATTCCGGCGCCCACAGCACAGAGAACCGAAAAGCCGTCCACGGGCTGGTTGATGAAAATCACGACGGCGACCGGCAGGAAGAGCGTGGCGGACACTCCCGTTGCGGCTGCTGTTCCCTCGATCCCCTGGATCCTTTGGCCGACCGTCCGGTTGAGAAGGATATAAGCCGCCCAACTGCACGCCGCGATGAGCCCGAATCCAATGCCGGGAAAGTCCATGGAGGCTTCCGGCTGCGTAATGGCCACCACCCCGACTGCTGCCGCCATGGCACACAGCGCACTGCTTTTCTGCCGCGAGCTGATCAGTGCCACAGCAAGGGGCCCAAGGAACTCAAGGGTCACTGCCAAGCCAAGGCCAATCCTTTGAATGGACGAGTACAGGGCCAGATTCATGGTCCCGAAGGACAGCGCGAGGAGAAGAACCGGCCACCATTGGGGCCAGCTCAGTTCGCGCAGGCGCGGGCGGACCACCGGCAGGAGCACGACGGCGGCTATGAGTTGGCGGACGGCGACCACGCCAACGGGCCCCAGGACCGGGAAAGCAAGGGAACCGCTCGCGGCACCAAGCTGGTTGGAAAGTGCGCTGGCCACGAGCGTGGCAGCTCCGCCTGCCTTTCCGGACGGCTTTGCGCCGGCTGCACGTGTCTGGATCATGGTGAGATTCTGCGCTTGCACCACGCATCCCCTAAATGCATGGACAACGCTATTTATACGCTGGGCGCATGAATAGGATGGGCCTCATGGACGTCGAATTGAGGCAGTTACGGTGCTTGGTAGCCGTGGTGGATGAGGGCACCTTTACCGATGCCGCCATCGAACTCCGAATGTCCCAAGCCGCCGTGTCACGCAATATTGCAGCCCTGGAGCAGTCCCTCGGGACAAGGCTCGTGGAACGCACCACCCGGAGTGTGGGCCTTACCCCGTCCGGTGAGGGTGTGCTCGCCAAGGCCCGGCGAATCCTGGCTCTGTTGGCTGACCTGGAGGGCGAAGCCAGGGCAGGCACGGGACGCCTCCGGATCGGCTATGCCTGGTCCGCGCTGGGTCAGCACACCGCCGAGTTCCAGCGCCGGTGGGCAGCCACTTTCGCATCCACTGAGCTGCACCTGGTTCGCTCCAATACGCCCACCGCGGGTCTGGCCGATGGGAGCACAGACCTCGCCATCCTCCGCCGGCTGCCTGAGTCTGCCGCCGTCGAGCATGTGCGCATCGGTGAGGAGAAGCGGTACTGCTCCATGTCCTCCGACGACCCCCTGGCCCACAAACGATCGGTGACGTTGGCACGGATCGCCCAGCGGCCGGTCGCCATGGACCTGCGGACCGGCAGCACCACGCTGGATCTCTGGCCCGAATCGGAGCGACCTGGCGACGTGATTCCCACCCATGACGTTGACGATTGGCTGAACCTGATCAGCAGCGGCAAGGCCCGTGGGATCACGGCTGAGTCCACAGCGCATCAATATCGTCGGCGGGGCATCGTCTACAGGCCGGTGCGTGATGCCCCGCCCGTGCGGGTTTATGCGGCATGGTCCAGGAAGGAGCCACCCCGGGAGTGCGAACAGGTGGTGCAGTTACTGAAGGGGTTGTACGCCTGACTCCGGTGCGCAGCTGGCCTTCCGCCGGCCAACGCTGATGGCTAGCCTAGGCCCATGGAATCGGCATTGGCCTCCTGGAGCGAGTTCAACGTGGCGATCGCCGGTGCGGGGGCGGCGCTCGGAGGCCTGTTGATTGTGGCGCTGTCCGTCAACATCAAGCAGATCGCCGAGTCACGAGGCCTTGCCGCGCGGGCGGGTGCCGCCATCTCGGCGCTCATTCTGGGCGTGGTCCTGGCGTGCGCAGCGCTCATCCCGGAGCAGGAGTTGTGGACCTTCGGCGTGGAGGTCCTTGTGGGAACGCTGGCTGGTGGGATCATCGCATTCCTGGCGGCCCGCGCAATCGTGGAGGACCGCACTCCCGGTCATCCGCATCGCTGGGACGCCCAGCACATCGTGTCCTTCGTTTTCCCGCTGGTGGTCTATGCCGTGGGCGGGGTGCTTTTGGTGGTGTCGCTTCCGGTGGGTCTGGTGGTGGTGGCCCTCGGAACCATCGTGGCGCTGATCGGCGCGGTGGTGTTTTCCTGGGTGGCGTTGGTGGAGATTTTGCGCTGAAAAAGCGAACGACGACGGGAACCTCCCGTCGTCGTCCGCTTCGCGTTGGTCTTTAGTCAGCTTTTCCGGCCAGTGCCACCAAGACGCCGGCGGTGGCGAAGAATTTGTTGCTGCCGAGGTCGCGCACCGTCTTGATGCCCAGCCCTGCCAGTAATTCATCGTGTTTGTCGGTCAGTCCGGCAAGTGCAGACGGCGGTGCGGCAAGGACCTCGTCCAGGCTCGCATTTTCGTAGGATTTGTCGAGTGCTTTGCCCAATTCAACAGAAACAGCCAAGGCATTTCCTTTCATCGATACAGAACAATTGCAACGTGCGGAACGTGGATCAACAACATTATTACTAAGCAGCCTGCGGACTCTCCCGGAGGAATTTCCAATGTGCGCCGCCTAACGATCAAGATAGCCCACAATGGCGCAATTTTGTGGTCCTTCACCCGATAAATTGCCCTGCGCCCCGCGTTTACTGCGGAGAACCAAGGGCCACTCCATCGCCCTGGGAGGCCCACCTGCCGGACGCGGGCGTTAAGAGCGCGTCAAAATTTGGAGCCGCCGCGTTAAGGAACCGTAAGGAACGCCTTTTCGCCACTTTCACGGGAGTTGACTGACATCAGCCCCGCGAACGGGGCGTGGATGAAAGGACGTTCCAATGGCCGACGTGGCTGTTGTGGCGATTCTCGTGGCGAGCATGGGAATCGTGATGTGGGTGGCCCACCTCTTGGGCACAATGATCGACGGTGACGGCCCGGTGAGCGGTCAATGAACATGGACGCCATCATGTGGATTGCATTGTTCGTCGTTGGCCTGGCAATGGCCGGATACTTGCTGGCTGTGTTGCTTCACCCGGAAAAGTGGTGACGGCAGATGGTTTTCAGCACTGCATCATTCATCACCCAAATAGTTGTCCTGCTCCTCGCATTGGTTCTGTTGCACAAGCCTTTAGGCGTCTATATGGAACGGGTTTTCGCGGGAAGTACGCATTCCTGGCCGGAGCGGGTGTTCTATCGCCTGGCGGGGGTGGACGCCGGAACTGAACAGAGCTGGTCTGTATATCTGCGCAGCGTTCTGGTCTTTTCGGCCGTTTCCATCCTGGCAATTTTTGTCCTGCAGCGGCTTCAAGGCGTGCTGCCCGGGAGCAACGGACTTCCGGGGGTGGATCCGTGGATCGCCATGAACACGGCCATCTCTTTTGTTACCAACACCAACTGGCAAACGTACGTGCCGGAGGCCACCGTGGGCATCTTCGTCCAGATGTGCCTCCTGGCTGTGCAGAACTTCCTCTCTGCTGCGGTTGGAGTTGTGGTGGCGATGGCCTTGATCCGAGGCATCGTGCGAACCAAAACCCACCGCCTGGGCAATTTCTGGGTAGACGTCACCCGCGCCTCCTTCCGGCTTCTCCTGCCCATCGCCGTGGTGGGCGCCACCGCATTGGTGGTGGGCGGCGTCGTACAGAATTTCTGGTCCACCGAGGTTGTTAACCAAGCCACCGGAGTCGCCCAGGTGATTCCTGGTGGACCGGTGGCCTCACAGGAAGCCATCAAAGTACTGGGCACCAACGGCGGCGGCTACTTCAACGCCAATTCAGCCCACCCCTTCGAGAATCCGAGCGTCTTCACCAGCCTGTTCCAAGTGTTTCTGATCCTGCTCATCCCGTCCGCCCTGCCCTGCACCTACGGAAGGATGGTGGGTGACCGGCGCCAGGGCTTCACAGTTGCCGGCGTGATGGCCGCTCTTTGGCTGACCTCCACTGCCCTGATGGGCTGGGCGGTCGCTTCGGGCCAAGGCGCTGCTTCGACGGCGGCCGGCGGCTTGGGTGAGGGCTTCGAACAACGCCTGGGTCCGGCCGCAAGCTCGCTCTTCGCCGCGTCCACTACCCTCACCTCCACGGGAGCCGTGAATGTGGCGCATGATTCGCTTCCCCCACTGGCGGGCGGAATCGCCATGGTGAACATGATGCTGGGTGAGGTGGCCCCCGGAGGCACCGGATCCGGGCTGTACGGAATGCTGGTTTTGGCCATCATCGCGGTCTTCATCGCGGGGCTGATGGTCGGCCGGACACCGGAGTTCCTGGGCAAGAAGATCGGCCCGCGGGAAATGAAGCTCGCAGCCCTGTACATCCTGGTCACGCCAACCTTGGTGCTGGTGTTGGCCGGCATCACAGCGCTGCTCCCGGACGTCATGGCCAACGCACCGGCGGCGGGACCCCACCAATTCAGTGAGTTGTTGTACGCGTTCACCTCCGGCGCCAACAACAATGGCTCAGCTTTCGGCGGCATCACCAGCTCCGGGCCATACCTGTCCGTGATGCTCGGAATCGCCATGCTGCTGGGGCGGTTCCTTCCCATCGCGCTGGTGCTGGCACTGGCAGGTTCCTTGGCACAGCAAAGGAAAATCCCGGCATCATCGGGAACTGTGCCCACCCACGGAGGGCTCTTTGGATCACTCCTGCTCAGCGTCACGGTGATCATGACAGCCCTCAGTTACTTCCCGGCCCTCGCCTTGGGCCCCCTCGCAGAAGGACTTATCAAATGACCCGGTCCACCACGGCAACAGCCGCGGACACGTCAGCACTGACCTATGCTGACGGCAACCCACTCGGAACCCCCGGGGAGCACAAACACCACACCAAGGCGCCGGCGAAACTCAATGCCGCAACCATCCGCGCCGCTCTCCCCGTGGCCTTCAAAAAACTGGACCCCCGGCAGATGGTCCACTCCCCCGTCATGTTCGTGGTGCTGGTGGGCGCTGCCGTCTGCACGTTGATTTGCGTGGTCAAGCCGGCCGTCTTTGGCATTGTGGTGACCGCGTGGCTTTGGCTGACTGTCCTTTTCGGCACGCTGTCCGAGGCCATCGCCGAGGGCCGCGGAAAAGCCCAGGCGGACAGCCTCCGGTCCAGCCGCAAGGGTGTGATGGCCCGGCTCCGCCTGGACGACGGGACCACCAAGGAAGTGCCGGGCACTGACCTCACACTGAACGACGTTGTGATCTGCGAAGCAGGCGATGTCATCCCCTCTGACGGCGAGATCATTGACGGCCTGGCCAGCGTGGACGAGTCCACCATTACCGGCGAATCTGCGCCGGTCATCCGGGAATCCGGCGGTGACCGCTCCTCCGTGACCGGCGGTACCAAGGTGTTGTCGGACCGGATCCTGGTCCGCATCACAGCGGAACCCGGAGCTACGTTCATAGACCGGATGATCAAACTCGTTGAGGGAGCAGTCCGCCAAAAGACTCCCAACGAGATCGCCCTGCATGTCCTCCTGGTGTCCTTGACCATCGTGTTCCTGGTGGTCACCATGACCCTGGCACCTTTCGCGTCGCTGGCGGGAGCAACGCCGTCGCCCATCGTCCTGGTTGCCCTGTTGGTTTGCCTCATCCCCACCACCATTGGCGCCTTGGTTCCAGCCATCGGCATCGCAGGCATGGACCGCCTGGTCCAGCACAACGTGCTGGCAACCTCCGGCCGCGCCGTGGAAACAGCCGGCGACATCACCACACTGTTGCTGGATAAGACCGGAACCATCACGTACGGCAACAGGCGGGCGGTCAATTTCTTCCCGGCAAACGATGTGGAATTGCATGACCTCATCACTGCGGCACGGTTGTCCAGCCTGGCAGACGAAACCCCTGAGGGCTGCTCCATTGTGGAGCTGGCCAATGACAAGGGCGTAAACGGCCCTGAATTGGAAGGACTCCGCACAGGATCCAAGGAACTCACCATCGTGGAGTTCACGGCCAGCACACGCATGAGCGGCCTGGACGTGGACGGGCGCCGGATCCGCAAAGGCGCCGCGACCGCCGTCGAACTTTTCGTCAGCGAATCCGGCGGGCACATGCCTGCAGAAGTCCAGCAGCGCGTACAGGAAATCTCCGCCCAGGGCGGCACGCCACTGCTGGTGGCTGAAGACACGTACGACGGCGGCGCGCGGGTATTGGGAACAGTGCACCTTGCCGATGTGGTCAAGCCCGGCATGCACGCCCGGTTCGCGGAGCTGCGCAGGATGGGAATCCGCACCGTGATGATCACCGGAGACAACCCCGTGACGGCCAAAGCGATCGCGGCCGAAGCCGGCGTGGACGATTTTGTGGCCGAAGCCACGCCCGAGGACAAACTGGACGTCATCCGGCGCGAGCAGGGCGAAGGGCGGCTGGTGGCCATGACGGGTGACGGCACCAACGACGCCCCGGCTTTGGCAGCCGCGGATGTTGGGGTGGCGATGAATTCGGGAACACCCGCTGCCAAGGAAGCGGCCAACATGGTGGACCTGGACTCCGATCCCACCAAGCTGATCAACATCGTGGGCATCGGCAAGCAACTGCTCATTACCCGCGGGGCGCTGACCACGTTCTCGGTGGCCAATGACGTGGCCAAGTACTTCGCGATTGTGCCGGCGTTGTTCACTGCTGCGTTCCCGGGGCTCGGGATGCTGAACATCATGGGCTTGGCGAGTCCGTCGTCCGCCATCCTTTCGGCGGTGATCTTCAACGCCCTCATCATCCTGGCACTGGTTCCCTTGGCGCTCCGCGGCGTGAAATACCGCGCAGTGTCCGCCAACCAGGCGCTTGCCAGGAATCTGCTGCTCTATGGCCTGGGCGGCCTGGTGGCGCCTTTCCTCGGAATCAAGCTCATTGACCTGTTCATTTCCCTCATCCCCGGCATCGGCTAGGACACCACCATGAACGTGTTTATCGGTTATCTTCGTCAGGCCGGCACCGCCGCACGGTTCCTGCTCCTCGCCACAGTTGTCCTGGGACTCCTGTACCCGCTTGCGGTTTTTGGGGTCGGACAGCTGATTGCGCCCTTCCAGGCAAACGGTTCCGTGGTCAAGGACACCGCGGGCAACCCGGCCGCATCAGCCCTGATTTCCCAGGTGTCCGCAGACGACGCCGGCACGCAGGACCCAGCATGGTTTCATGCGCGCCCGTCGGCCGTGGGGTGGGATCCGGCGTCGTCATCGGCCAGCAACCTGGGACCCAACGATGCAAAGCTGCTCGACGCCGTTGCCGCCAACCGCGCGGCCGTCGCCCAGGCTGAGGGCGTCAGTGAATCCGAGGTGCCTGCCGATGCCGTGACGGCCAGCGGGTCCGGCCTGGATCCACACATCTCACGCGGGTATGCGGACCTCCAGATCGCCCGGGTTGCTGCAGCCCACGGGCTCAGCACGGACGTTGTGCAGGGGCTGGTGGACCAGCGGACAAGCAGCGGACTGGAAGCGTTCCTGGGCCAGCCCTCGGTGAACGTGACGCTGCTGAACCTGGACGTCGCAGCCGCCGGACACGATGATGATTAGGCGCCCGTTCCGAGTGGAAGAATGACGTTATGGCGCGGGCAACACTGAGAATTTTCCTGGGGGCTGCCCCTGGCGTCGGCAAAACCTACGCCATGCTGGAGGAAGCCCACAGGCTGCTTGGCCGCGGCGAGGACGTGGTGGTGGCCTTCGCCATGCACCACGGCCGCGCCGACACCCGCGCGCTGACGCAGGGACTCGAGGTCATCCCCACCCGGAGCATCGACTACCGCGGCAGTTTGTTTGAGGAGATGGACCTGGACGCAGTCCTGGAACGCCGTCCCCACACCGCAATCGTTGACGAGTACGCGCACACCGACATCCCGGGCAGCCGCAATCACAAGCGCTGGGAGGACATTGAGGAACTGCTGGAAGCGGGCATCAATGTCCTCTCCACCGTCAACGTCCAGCATCTGGCATCCTTGGGCGACGTGGTCAGCGCCATCACCGATGTGCACCAAGCGGAGACTGTCCCGGACGACGTGGTGCGCCGCGCCGACCAGATCCATCTGGTGGATATCTCACCGGAACTGTTGAGGCAGCGGCTGGGTGACGGCAAGATCTACACCGCGGACAAGATCGATGCGGCCCTGTCCAACTACTTCCGGATGGGCAACCTGACGGCACTCCGCGAGCTTGCCCTGCTGTGGCTGGCGGACCGGGTGGACGAAGGCCTGGCGAGGTACCGTGAAGAAAACCAGATCGAGGAGAGCTGGCCCGCCAGGGAACGCATCGTCATCGGATTGACCGGGGGGCCTGAAGGTGAGGTCCTGATCCGCAGGGCCGCCAGGATCATCAAGCGCGTCAACGGTGGCGACCTTCTGGCCGTCCATGTTCGCGCGGCTGATGGCGTTGCTGCCGAATCCCCGCAGGCGTTGGAAGCCCAGCGCACCCTCATCCGGGACCTTGGCGGCAGCTACCACACGGTGGCTGGCGAGGACCCCGCGAAGGCCTTGCTCGACTTTGCCCGCAGCGTCAACGCCACCCAGATCGTGGTGGGCGTATCGCGTCGGAAGGCCCTGGCCGGGCGGCTCACCGGCGGCGTGGGGAACAAAGTGGTCCGTGACTCCGGCGACATTGATGTTCACATGGTCTCCCACCCCCTGGGTGGCCGGGGCAAGGAGCCCTCGCGGCCACGTGACCTTGGCCGCGTCCGGGTGATGGTGGGCTTTGCGATGGCCGTTGTGGTGCCTGTCCTGCTGCAACTCCTGCTGGCCGCCAGCCCATCGCATAACATCGCCACGGCAGTCCTGGTACAGCTCAGCGGTTCTGTTGCCGTTGCGCTGGTGGGCGGCCTGTGGCCCGCGTTGCTGGGTGCCCTGTGGAGCAGCGCCCTGGTGAATTTCTTCTCTGTCCCACCCTTGGGCACCCTGACCATCAGCGATCCCCAGAACCTGTTGGCGCTGCTGGTCTTCGCTGGCGTGTCCTCAGCTGTGGCCGTGGTGGTGGACCTTTCAGCGAGGAGGTCCAAGGAGGCCGCCCGGGCCCGATCGGAAGCAGCCACCTTGGGCGATCTCACCCGCGGAGCAACTACGGCCGAGGACACTGTGGTGGGTCTGCTGGAGCAGGCCGTGGACGTCTTCCAAGTCCGCCGGGCTGCCCTCTACGAGTCAGCGCCCCGCGACGAATCAGCTCCCGGCGACGACGTATGGCGGCTCATAGCCGCGGCCGGCGATGACGCCCCCGGAGACAACGAGAACATTGAACAGATCGATGCCACCACCCGGCTGGTCCTTACGGGCAGGGTTCTCCCTGCGAGCGACCGCCGCCTTCTCGGTGCTTTTGGCTCGCATCTCTCAGCGCAGCTGGAACGCCGACACCTTGCAGCAAGCCGCCGCGAAGTCATGCGGCTGGCCGAAAGCAACACCATGCGCACCTCCATTCTCCGCGCCGTATCGCATGACCTCCGTACCCCCTTGGCCGGCATCAAACTGGCCGTCGGCGGCCTGCGGCAACCCGGAGTCCGTTACACCGAACAGGAGGAACAGGAGCTCCTGGCCACCATCGATGAGTGCTCGGATCGCCTGGACGTACTGGTGGGCAACCTCCTGGACATGTCCCGCATTACCTCCGATTCCGTGAACGCCCTGATCAAGCCGCTCCGTTGGTTCGACGTGATTCCGGCGGCACTTCACGGGGTCCCGGCCGGAAGGGTCCGGGTGGATCTCCTCCCCAACATGCCCGAGGTGGACGCCGACGCCGGGATGCTTGAACGCGTGGTCGCCAACATCGTGGAGAACGCCGTGAAGTACGCGCCGAACTCCGACATCGTAATTGTTGGCGCCGCCGGTGGACTCAGCACCACCACATTGGCCGGACAGCCAGCCAGCGAGCTGCGGATCATTGACCACGGCCAAGGAGTCCCCGCCGCCAGTGTGCTGCAAATGTTTCAACCCTTCCAGCGACTGGACGATGTCCCAGCCGCCACTGGAGTGGGATTGGGGCTCGCCGTGGCCAAGGGTTTCACCGAGGCAATGGGCGGCACCCTCACTGCTGAAGAAACTCCCGGTGGCGGCTTGACCATGGTGATCCGGCTGCCGTTGTCCACCGGCGTGTACTCCCTGCCATCTCCCGAAAGACCCTCCAGCGAACGGCGTCCGGCATGAACAGCATCCTGGTAGTGGACGACGATCCCCACATTGTCCGTGCCCTGGCCATCACCCTCAAAGGCCATGGATACACCGTCACAACAGCCATGGATGGCGAATCGGCACTCCATGCTGCAGCCCAGCGTCCAGTCAACGTGGTCATCCTTGACCTCGGCTTGCCGGACATCGACGGCACCACGGTGATCACCCGCCTCCGCGAGTGGAGCACTGTACCCATCCTGGTCCTGTCAGCGCGGCACGGCTCCAACGACAAGGTGGAAGCACTGGATGCCGGAGCCGACGACTACATCACCAAGCCTTTCGGACTCGACGAATTGTTGGCACGGCTCAGGGCCATCCTGCGGCGGAACACCGATTCAAGGGAGGAAACCACCACCATCGAGACCAGCTCATTCACCGTGGACCTGGCAAAAAGGCAAATCACCAAGTCAGGTCAGGACGTCAGAATGACGCCTACCGAATGGAACATCCTGGACATCATGGTCCGCAATCCGGACAAACTGATCACCCAGCAGCAACTCCTCACCGAGGTCTGGGGCCCGGCATACGCCAAGGAAGCCAACTACCTTCGCGTGTACATGGCCCAACTCCGCCGGAAGCTGGAAGTTGAACCGGGTACCCCACGCCACTTCATCACTGAACCCGGGATGGGTTACAGGTTCGTCCCGTAAACAAAAGCCGCCCACCGGCGTCGTGCGTTCAGAGAAGCACGACGCCGGCAGGCGGCTTAAGCGCGAAACGTTGCCCTAGAGGTTTTCCACCAGTGAGACGTCGCGGACGGCGCCCTTGTCCGCAGACAATGCCATGGCGGCGTAGGCACGAAGCGCTGGAGACACGTGACGTTCGCGGTCCTTCGGCTTGTAACCACCGTTGGCTTCGAGCTTTTCGCGGCGTTCGGCGAGGATCTCGTCGGAGACCAGCACCTGGAGGGAACGCTGCGTGATGTCGATGCTGATGATGTCGCCGTTTTCCACCAGGGCGATGGTGCCGCCGGAGGCAGCTTCCGGTGAGATGTGCCCGATGGACAGGCCCGAGGTGCCGCCGGAGAAGCGGCCGTCCGTGATGAGGGCGCACTTCTTGCCCAAGCCGCGGCCCTTGAGGAAGCTGGTTGGGTACAGCATTTCCTGCATGCCGGGACCACCCCTGGGGCCTTCGTAGCGGATCACCACTACGTCGCCTTCCTTGATGGTCTTGTTCAGGATCTTCTCCACGGCCTCGTCCTGTGACTCGCACACAACTGCAGGGCCTTCGAAGATCCAGATGGACTCGTCCACGCCCGCGGTCTTCACCACAGCGCCGTCCACTGCCACGTTGCCGCGCAGAACCGCCAGGCCGCCATCCTTGGAGAAGGCGTGCTCCACGGAACGGATGCAGCCACCCTCGGCATCGGTGTCCAGGGAGGTCCACTGGTTCGACTGCGAGAACGCGGTGGAGGAGCGGACACCACCGGGAGCCGCGTGCCACAGGGCCTGTGCTTCCTCAGTGGCTTTGCCGCCGCGGATATCCCAGTCGTCCAGCCAGCCGTCCAGGTCGGTGGAGTGCACGGAGTGGACGTTCTTGTGCAGGAGGCCGCCGCGGTTCAGCTCACCCAGCAGTGCGGGGATGCCGCCGGCGCGGTGCACGTCCTCCATGTAATAGGTCTTGTCCCCGGCGACGTTTGGAGCCACCTTGGCCAGGCAGGGCACCTGACGGGACTTGGCATCCATCTCGGCCAGGCCATACTCCACGCCTGCCTCTTGGGCCGCGGCCAGCAGGTGCAGGATAGTGTTGGTGGAGCCGCCCATGGAGATGTCCAGGGCCATCGCGTTGTCGAATGCCTCAGCGGTGGCGATGGAACGCGGCAAGACGGAGTCGTCGTCGCCGTCGTAATAGCGCTTCACGAGCTCGACGACGGTGGCGCCGGCCTTCTCGTACAGCGCCTTGCGGGCGGTGTGGGTCGCCAGCACGGAGCCATTGCCCGGCAGTGCCAGGCCGATCGCTTCGGCCAGGCAGTTCATCGAGTTCGCGGTGAACATGCCCGAGCAGGAACCACACGTGGGGCAGGCGTTCTCTTCGATGAGGTTGATGTCTTCATCGGAGATGGATTCGTCCACAGCATCGGCAATGGCATTCACCAGGTCCAGCGAGCGCACGGAACCGTCGGTCAGGGTCACGCGGCCGGCCTCCATGGGACCACCGGAGACGAACACCACCGGGATGTTCAGGCGCAAGGCGGCCATGAGCATGCCCGGGGTGATCTTGTCGCAGTTGGAGATGCAGACCAGGGCATCGGCGCAGTGTGCGTTGACCATGTACTCAACGGAGTCGGCGATCAGGTCGCGGGAAGGCAGGGAGTAGAGCATGCCGGAGTGGCCCATGGCAATGCCGTCGTCCACGGCGATGGTGTTGAATTCGCGCGGCACAGCGCCCGCGGCGAGGATGGCGTCGGAGACGATCCGGCCCACGGGAGCGAGGTGGGTGTGGCCGGGGACGAACTCGGTGAAGGAGTTGGCCACGGCGATGATCGGCTTGCCGATGTCCGTGTTGGCGACGCCGGAGGCGCGCAGCAGTGCGCGGGCGCCGGCCATGTTGCGGCCATGGGTGACAGTTCGTGAGCGTAGTGCAGGCATGAATACCATCCTGCTGTTCTTCTACGACGGGTGGAAGACGGTGTTGCTACTAGTAGTGAAAGTACCAGAGTAATAGTGTTGGGGATGTGAAAGACGAGAGGCGCAAGGAGCTGGGGCTCTTCCTCAGGACGCGCCGCACCCAGGCCCTGCGTTCGGACTACGGGCTGCCCCCGGTAGGCCGATCCCGCGAGCGCGGGCTGCGCCGGGAGGAGATCGCCTTCCTGTCCGGGGTCAGCGTCACCTGGTACACCTGGCTGGAGCAGGGCCGGGATATCAGTCCCTCACGGCAGGTCCTCGAGTCCATTGCCCGGGCGCTGCATCTCTCTGACACCGGGTTGAGCTATGTGCTTTCCCTGGGCGGCTACTCGTCCGCTCCGCCGAAGGGTCCGGTGGCGGCCGATGCTCCTGCGCATGTGCAGCGACTCCTGGACGCCTTGGACCCTAATCCCTCGTACGCTTTGTCCCCGGATTGGGGCATTGCCGGCTGGAATCGGGCTTACGAGGCGCTGTACCCCAACATCGGCACCTTCGATGCCTCGGACCGGAACCTCCTGTGGCTCGTCTTCACCGACCCCTACATCCGCGATCTCCTGCCCGACTGGGATGTCACCAGCAAGAGATTCCTGGCAGAGTTCAGGGCCGAAACCGGGCAGCGGCTGGGTGATCCCGACGTCGAATACCAGGTGGAGCGGCTCAAGGAGGCCAGCCCGGAGTTCCAGGAAAGCTGGGCCCGCTACGACATCCTGGGCTTCGAGTCCCGCGAGCGCCAGTTCCACCATCCGGCGGTTGGCGTGCTGCAACTGGAACACCATCAAGTATCGCCTTCGGACCGGCCGGACCTGCACATCGTGGTCTACACCCCTGCACCCGGGAGCGATGCCGGGGAACAGATGCGCAAACTGATGGGGACGTAGCTTGCGGAGAACTACACTCTGAGACAGGCGTCCGCGTACTGCGGTACCGCTCCATCGCTACAGCAAAGCCACTTACTGAGGGGTGCACCAGTGACAGACGGCCATTCTCAGACGGAACGCCAGCGCATGATCACATGGCAGGACCCGGCCGATGGAGTGGCAGCCATGCCCAGCATGAGTGGCCTGGAATATTTGCGCTCAATGATGGGCAACACCCTGCCTCCACCGCCCATGAACCACCTGATGAACATGACGCTGGTGGAAGCGGGCCAGGGAACAGCAACGTTTACCTGCCAACCGGATGAATCCCACTACAACCCCCTGGGGACGGTTCATGGCGGACTGGTGTGCACCCTGCTGGATTCAGCACTGGGTTGCGCCGTCCAGACCACGCTCCCCCAAGGTATGGGCTACACGTCCATCGAAATCAAAGTGAACTACCTTCGCCCCGTCCATGCGGGCTCAGGTCCGCTGACATGCGTTGGCGTCGTGACGAAGCCGGGCAACCGTGTGGCTTTCGCGGACGGGACCGTCACGGATGCGAAGGGCAAGGTGGTGGCGACGGCCAGCGGTTCGCTACTGGTCTTTCCCATCGGTTGACGTCTTAGCTGCCGGGCTCTGACCGACCACGAACCGTCAACGTGCCGGCCAGGTCCACGTCGCTTCCGGAGCCCGTGACACCGGCCTGCGAAAGAAGGATGGCTCCGAAAGCTGCGCTCCAAAACGTCCTGATTTCCACATGCAGCGGCCGTTCCACTTCCCAGTCCCTGTGGTTCAGGATTCGCGCAAGGTAGCGGCCGGACTGACGGAACAGCAGATTCAGATGCTGGTCCACCACTGCAGCGAGGGCAGGGCGGGATGTTCCCACGGCCAGGGCGCGCACCACCAGCGGCATGGACGGGAGCATCAAGGCTGTGCGGGCCATGTTCCTGCGGAATGATTCGGGACTTCCGGCGCTGCGCCCGATCGACTCAACGCGCTCCGCGTCGTGGAGCAACGCCAGGAAAGCTGCGTGGATGAAGAGCGAGTCCTTGGAACCAAAGTAGTACGTCACCTGGTTGGGAAAGACCCCGGCATCGGCGGCAATCGCCGCCACGCTCACCTCAGCGGAGGAACTGGCGAGGTAGAGCTTGACCGCGCTGTCCAGGATCCGGCCCCTGGTCGAGTGGCCACGGGCTTGGGTTGGGCCACCCGGTTGGCGTTTACCCTTGCGCTCTGCGGTCATGAGGGAAGCTCTGCGGTCATAAGCAAAATTGTACTTCATACAATTATCTGGATATCTTGTATGCCATACAAGAAAGGGAGTTGCCATGAGGGCACGAGATATCGCAGTGACAGGACTGGGCGCCACCACGCCGTTGGGAGGCACCGTCGAGAGCACCTGGGCCGCCCTCCTTGAGGGCGTTTCAGGGGTTCGCGACGTCGGGCAGGAGATGCTGCGGGACAGCGGACTCCCGGTAACCATCGCCGCGCCCATGGCTACCGACCCCGCCAACGGCCTTGACGCCGTCGAAGCCAAAAGGCTGGACCGGGTTCAGCAGGCCGCCATGGTTGCCGCGGCAGAAGCCTGGGCGGATGCTGGCTCACCAAAGGTGGACGGCACCCGGCTGGCTGTAGCCATCGGAACAGGCGTGGGCGGAATCGGCACACTGCTCCGGGAGGACGACACCCTGGAGAACCGCGGACAACGCCGCGTCTCCCCACGCGCCGTACCAATGCTCATGGCCAACGGACCCGCCGCGGCAGTAAGCATCCGCTATGGCGCCAAAGCAGGTTCATACACCCCGGTCTCAGCGTGTTCCTCCGGCGCCGAAGCAATAGCCCTGGCCGCCAGGCTGATCCGCTCCGGCGAAGCTGATGTAGTCATTGCCGGTGGCGCCGAAGCCGCCATTACGCCCTTCACCGTGGCTGCCTTCCTGCAAACGAGGGCCCTCTCGACCCTCGCGGCAGACCCGGCTTCCGCATCACGACCCTTTGCCTCCGACCGCGACGGCTTCGTCCTCGGCGAGGGAGCAGGCATCGTTGTGCTCGAAAGCGCCGAGCATGCACTGGCGCGCGGCGCCACTGTCCATGCGGTCCTGCGCGGAGTGGGAATCGCCTCCGATGCCTTCCACATGACGGCACCAGCGGACGATGGCCAAGGCCAGATCACCGCCATCACCAAAGCCCTCAGCGACGCCGGCATGAACGCTGCGGAGGTGGGTCACATCAATGCCCACGCCACAGGCACCTCCCTGGGCGACCTTGCTGAGGCGAAGGCCATTAGGGCCATCTTCAGCGACACCATCCCCGTAACTGCACCCAAGGCATCCCTTGGACACCTCTTCGGGGCCGCCGGCGCTGTCGAAGCCATCATCGCGGCACGGAGCGTTGCGCAGGGGATCATCCCTCCCACCCGCAACCTCCATCCCGGAAACGTGGACCCGGATATCCGGCTGGACCTGGTTACCGCGCCGCGCCGTATCACCGAGCCGCGCCCTATCACCGAGCAGCGCCACGGAACACCTCTCACAGCACTGTCCAACTCCTTCGGATTTGGCGGCCAGAACGTCAGCCTGATCTTCGGCAAACCCGGCCTTCAGTAAGCCCTGCCCCCGTGGTGCTAAGCGACGGCCTTGCTGTCCACCCGCGGAGCCATCGGCGCCGGCAGGCCTTCGCCGGACTGCCCGTAGAGCCAGTCGTTGTACTGGAAATCATTGTCCTTCCGGCTCTTGAACAGCAGGTTGCGCAGGGTTCGGCCCAGGCCGGAGACGTGCCAGGATTCACCCCAGATGCGGGCAGTGCGCTGTACGCGGGCGGTCCGGGCGGCACGCGCGGAATTGAATGCGGCCAGGGCGCCGTCCCACGCGGCCGGATTGACGCCGTCGGCCGTGAAAACGGTGCCGGCAGTGACGTCCTGCAAGACGGCGGCGTCTTCGAGGGCCTGGCAGGCGCCTTGGGCAAGGTACTGAAGCATGGGGTGGGCGGCGTCGCCCAGAAGCACCATGCGGCCGGCCACCCAGTTTTCGATCGGGTCGCGGTCGTACATGGGCCAGCGGATGCTGGTGCCCAGGTTCGCAAGGGCTGCCTGCACTGCGGGAATGCAGTCCTTGTAGGCGGCCTGGAGCTCGTCCACTCCCCCATACTGCTCTTCACCGCGCTCAAAGGATGGTGACTTGAAGACGGCCACCGTGTTCAGCAGTTCGCCCTTACGCAGCGGGTACTGCACCAGGTGGCAGTCGGGGCCGAGGTAGACCACAACGTCCTCGAGGTCGGTGGCCGGAGTCTCAGAGGTAATGGGAACGGTGCCGCGGTAGGCGACGTAGGCGGAGGAGACCGGTTCATCGGAGGCCACCAGCGAACGGAGCGTTGACTTGAGTCCGTCCGCCCCGATCACCACGTCCGCTTCATAATCCACACCGGCCGCGGTATGCACGATGCCCCGTCCGTTCAAGGTTTCCACGTTGTCCACCATGACGTCGTTCACCAGCTTCACGCCGGCCGCTTCACATCCTTCCAGGAGCACCCGGTGCAGGTCGCTGCGGTGGATCACCACGTACGGGGCGCCGTACCGTTCTTCAAACTCGCCGCGCAGAGATTGCCTGGTCAGCTCTTCACCCGTCACGGCATCCCGGAAGACCAGATGCTTGGGCTGCACCCCGATCTCCAGCGCCTTCTCCAGAAGGCCCCACCGCTTCAGGACACGGGAGGCGTTGGGGGCCATCTGCAGCCCCGCGCCCACCTCGCCGAACTCCGGCGCCCGCTCCACCAGCGTGACGTTCGCGCCGTTTTCGCGGAGGGCCAAGGCACCGGCCAACCCGGCCATGCCCCCTCCCACCACCAGGACATCGGTGGACATTGACTGCTCAGACATTGCTTGCTCCTTGGGAGATTTTGGTTTTGATGGTGAATCTGACGGCGGCCAGCAGAACCGCTGCGATGGCGGCGGCACCGGCGAACGCCAGGAAGTTGGAGTTGACGCCCAACCCGGCCGCCAGCAGCAGGCCACCCACCTGCGGTGCGACGACGGCGCCGATGCGGCCCGTGCCAAGCGCCCAACCCAGCGCGGTCCCGCGCAGGTGGTCAGGGTAGTGGCTGGCAACAGCCGCGATGATGAGGCACTGCGTGCCATGGGTTCCGACGCCAGCCAGCACCAGCGCCAGATAGACAACAGTCACCGGCGGGCTTGCCAAGAGGACCGAAAGCCCGACGGCGGCGACGGCGGCTGCCGCTATCGCCGTCGGAATCGGACCGAAACGTGTGCCCGCCCAGGCTGTGATGACCGAACCGGCTACTGCGCCCAGGTTCAGCGCCAACGCGAAGGTCAACGCCGATCCGAGGTTGTAGCCGGCCAACTGCATGAGGTTGGGCAGCCAGGTACCCAGGCCGTACCAGGCGAACAGGGTGGCGATGGTGGCCAGGGCGAAAAGTAGGCTGATGCCGAGGTAGGGCGCCCGGAGCAGTGAGCCGAATCCGGCGGGTTCCTTGGAGGTTTTGCCTGTGGATCCGGTGCGCACCAGCGTCTCCGGGATGTATTTCAGCCCGAGAGGCACCACGATCACCAGAGCCAGTACTGCCACCAGGAACATTGCCTGCCAGCCGAATGCCGGAATCAGGGGGATACCTACCAAAGCTGCAAGGGAGCCGCCAATCGGGACGCCGGACATCATGAGCGTGGCAATGGTGGAGCGCCACGTGGCCGGAACCAGTTCTGCAACCAAGGCATTGGCGGACGGAACCAACCCTCCGAGTCCGATGCCCGCGAGGAGCCGCAATGCTCCGAAGACGGCCGCGTTGGGTGCAAAGGCGCAGAGGATGGTGAAAACGGAGAACACGATTGCGCAACCCAGGATCGTTTTGCGCCGCCCCCAGGAATCGGCCATGCGGCCCGCGAAGATGGCGCCGATCATCATGCCGAGGAAGGCCATGGAGCCGATGGTTCCGGCGGTTGCCTTGCTCAGGCCCCAGCCAGTCTCCGAAATCAGGGACGACTGGACGGTGCCGTACACAATGAGGTCGTAGCCGTCAAAGACCACCAGCAACCAGCAGACCAGGACGGCCAGCGCTGAAGCTTTGGAAATGCGTGGCGCTTCGCCGGGAGCGTCAGCAATGACGGCTCCGGAAGCTTGCCCTTGCGACGCTGCATCGGGGAGTGTGTGATTCATCCCACCACTGTCCGGTCTCTTGCAAAGGGAGCACCATACAATTCTGTTGTGCAGAACAAATCAGCAGGGCCCTCCACCAGAAAAACTGCGGCCTCCGCCCGAAAACCCGTGCAGAAGCGGCCCACCTATTCAATCGAGGCCGTGGATAACGCCCTGCAACTCCTTCAGCTCCTCCGGGACGGCGGCGCCCTTCGCCTCAAGGACGCGGCGGCGGAGCTTGGCGTGGCTCCCTCAACTGCCCACCGCCTCCTGGCGATGCTGGTTTACCGGGGCTTCGCGGTCCAGGACGAGAACCGGCGCTACGTCCCCGGCCCGGCCATGGGTGTGGGCCCGGCCGGACTCAGCTGGACCCGGCTGCTGCGCGACATTGCCCAGCCCCACATGGAACTCCTCTCCGCTCAACTGGATGAGACGGTCAACCTGATGGTCCGCGTGGGCACCAAGGTGCGCTTCCTGGCCACGGTTGAAGGCAGCAATGTGCTGCGCATCGGAGACCGCCAGGGCACAGTAATGCCGGCCGACAAGACCTCCGGCGGCAAAGTGATGCTCGCCGAGCTGGAACCCTCCATGATCGAGCAACTCTTCCGCAGCCACAACGCGGAGATCGGTGGGGACACCATTCCGGACGCCGGGTACCCCGCCTTTCTCCGCGAGCTGGACAGCATCCGCGGCAACGGTTTCGCGGCCAACTTCGAGGGCACGGAGGAAGGCGTCAGCGCACTCGGCATGGCACTCCACAACCGGGACGGCCACGTGGTGGGGGCACTGAGCATCGCGACGCCCGCCACGCGCTTCCGGAAAGTGTTCGACGCCGGTTTGGTCGCCGCCCTGCGCTCAACGTGCCGGCAGGTGGAGATCGACATCGCCGCCAACCCGGCCCAGCCTGAACACTAGATTCTGCACAACAGAATCTTCTGGGAGTCTTGATCATGCCTCCCTAGGGTCGAACAAACGCCACATCTGTCCGGACCCTACCGAGGAGGCTTACGTGTCCATCAGCGCCGAGAACACGACCCATGAATCTGTGGCTGCGAGCCACGCCCTGCCGGAACCGACTCCGGAGGAAGCTGCCCAGTTGGAGCAGCTCTACAAGGACTTCGCCGCGGGCAACATGGTGCCGTTGTGGACGGAGATCGGTGATTTGATGCCGATGGTCCCCACGCCCAAGGCCGTCCCGCATGTGTGGCGTTGGAATGACCTGTACCCGCTGGCTGCCCGTGCCGGGGATCTGGTTCCGGTGGGCCGGGGTGGCGAGCGGCGGGCCATAGCCCTGGCCAACCCCGGCCTTGCCGGCACCCCGTACGCGACGCCCACGTTGTGGGCCGCGATCCAGTACCTCGGCCCGCACGAGGTGGCCCCCGAGCACCGGCACTCCCAAAACGCGTTCCGTTTTGTGGTGGAGGGAGAGGGTGTGTGGACCGTGGTGAACGGGGACCCGGTGGCCATGCGACGTGGCGACTTCCTGCTGACCCCGGGCTGGAACTTCCATGGCCACCACAACGACACCGACCAGCCGATGGCCTGGATCGACGGCTTGGACATCCCGTTCGTGCACTACGCCGATGCCGGGTTCTTCGAGTTCGGCACCGAACGCGTCACTGACGAAGCCACCCCGGATATTTCCCGCTCCGAACGGCTTTGGGCACACCCCGGCCTCCGGCCCCTCTCCGGTCTGGATGACACCACCAACTCCCCCATCGCCGCGTACCGCTGGGAACACACCGACGCCGCCCTGCGTGAGCAATTGTTGCTGGAGGACGAGGGCCACCCGGCCACGGTGTCCCAGGGCCACGCCGCCATCCGGTACTCGAACCCCACCACGGGCGGGGATGTCATGCCCACCATCCGGGCCGAGTTCCATCGTCTCCGCGCCGGCGCCTCAACCGAACCACTGCGCGAGGTTGGCTCCAGCGTCTGGCAGGTCTTTGAGGGCACGGGCACCGTAGTCCTTAACGGCGAAAACAAACAGCTGGCCAAGGGCGACCTGTTCGTGGTCCCGTCCTGGCAGGAATGGTCCCTGACGGCAGACAACGACCAGCCAGGGTTTGATCTGTTCCGTTTCAGCGACGCCCCCATCTTTGAACGACTGAACTTCAACCGCAGCTACACCGAAGGACGCAAGTAAATGAGACTGCTCACCCTCCGCACCGAAACCGCCGACGGTAAAGGCACCGTGGCTGTCCGCCAGGACGGCGACACCCTCACCGAAATCCCCGGGTTCGCCGATGTCGGCGCGCTGCTGGCCGACCCTGCCTGGGAACAAAAGGCCAAGGCGGCCAACGGCGCAACGCACGCGGCCGACGACGCCGACCTCGCCGCCGTCGTGCCCGAACCCGGGAAGATCATCTGCGTCGGCCACAACTACCGCAACCACATCAAGGAAATGGGCCGGGAGATCCCGGAGTACCCCACCTTGTTCGCCAAGTACCAGGAATCCCTGATCGGCCCGAACGATGACCTCGCCTTGCCGCAGGAATCGGACACCGTGGACTGGGAAGCCGAACTCGCCGTGATCATCAGCAAGAAAGGCCGCCGGATCACCGAGGCCGACGCCGCGGAGCACATCGCCGGGTACGCGGTCCTGAACGACGTCTCCATGCGCGACTACCAGTTCCGCACCATCCAATGGCTCCAAGGCAAAACCTGGGAGAACTCCACCCCGTTCGGTCCTGCCCTGGTCACCAAGGACGAATTCACTGCCGGCCCGCTCATGACCTCGGCCGTGGACGGAGAGGTCCAGCAGTCCACCCCCACCGGCGACCTCGTCTTCACCCCCGAATTCCTGGTCTCCTACATCTCCACCATCATCACGCTCAACCCCGGGGACGTGATCGCCACCGGCACCCCCGGCGGTGTAGGCCACGCCCAGGACCCCAAAAGGTACCTGCAGGAAGGCCAGCTCCTGGTCACCACCATCGACGGCCTGGGCCAGCTGAACAACCGCGTGGTCAAGGAAGCCTGATGGCAGCCCGCCACGACCTCACCACCGATCCGGGCCTGCAGGAAGACCTCCTGCAGGCCCGGCGGGGCACCGCGTTCTTCGCCCGGAAACTCAACGAGCTCACCGACGCAGAGCTCGACGGCGGCACCCTCCTTCCGGACTGGACCCGCCGCCACATTCTGGCACATGTGGGCTACAACGCCCGCGCGATTGCACGTTTGGTGGAATGGGCGGCCACGGGAGTAGAGACGCCCATGTATCCGTCCCCCGAAGCGCGGAACCACGACATCAATTTCGGCGCCACTCTCTCCCCCATCGCCCTACGGAATCTCTTCGACCACTCGGCGGTGCACCTGTCCGTTGAATGGCGCGACCTCCCGGACGCGAACTGGGCCAACCAGGTCCGCACCGCCCAAGGCCGCACCGTGCCGGCGACGGAAACCGTGTGGATGCGCACCCGCGAAGTCTGGGTCCACGCCGTAGACCTGGACAACGGCGCCAGTTTCAGCGACATCCCTGCCCCGGTCCTCGAACGTCTGCTCCAAGACATCACGGGCGCCTGGAAGACCCGCGGTACCGACACCGGACTCCTCATCAAGGTCACCAGCCCTGCCGGGAACGGCGCCGGCCTCACGTTCGGCGACACCAGTGCCGCGGACCCGACGATCATCACCGGCCCCCTTCCCGCCGTCGTCGAATGGGCCACAGGCCGCGGCGCCACGGGCGTCACCACCACCGGAAAGGTCCCGGCTGCACCACCGTGGATCTAAGCCACGCCACCCATAGCCATGTGTGTCCAGTAGGCGCACTATGGGTGGATGAACGCCCACAATGCCGCAGGTCCGGCGCAGGGTGGTTCCGGTAACTTCGGGGCTGGCCCGCACCCGTGGAGCCGCTATGTGGCCTTGGGTGATTCCTTCACTGAAGGCGTGGGCGATCCCGAGCCGCGCAGTCCAGGGGGACTTCGCGGTTGGTCGGACCGGGTGGCCGAAGAACTGAGCGTGGGACACCAGGATTTTGCCTATGCCAATCTGGCCATCAGCGGACGGTTGCTCCGCCAGATCCTCGATGAGCAGGTAGCTCCCGCGCTGGCCTTGCAGCCCGATCTGATCACCCTTAACGCCGGGGGCAATGATCTCCTGTTCCACAGGACCGACCCCGATAAACTCGCACTGGAACTGGACGCCGGCGTGGAAGCCCTGGCCACCACCGGGGCAACCATCCTGCTGTTCACGGGTCCCGATTGGGGTGCGACGCCGGTGCTGGGCCGGACCCGCGGCAAGGTGGCCATCTATAACGAGAACATCCGGGTGGTCGCCGCCCGCCATGACGCCGTGGTGGCCGATCTCTGGGCGCTACGCCAACTCACGGATCCCCGCATGTGGGATCCGGACAGACTCCATTTCTCCCCGCTGGGCCAGCACACCATCGCCGTCATGGTGCTGGATACCCTGAATGTCCCACATTCGCTGGAACCGCTGATCCCCAAGGCGCTGCCCGAACGCAGCTGGCGCGAAGCCCGCTCCGGCGACATCATCTGGGCGCGTGAACACCTTTTTCCGTGGGTGGTGCGCCGCCTGACGCAACGGGATGCCGACGACGGCCGACACCCCAAGCGGCCACTGCCCGGCCCGGTCTTTGGTGCTGCGATGCCACCGGGAACCTATGTGGGCAACGATCCCAGGAACCTCTTAGACCCCGGCTAGCCTGCGGGTTGGGCTTCCGTCTGCGCCCGAATGCTCCACGCTGACCAATCCAGCGGGTGGACCGAGGGACGCCCCAGGAGGTAGCCCTGCGCAGCGGTGACGTTCAGCGCGGCAACTTCCTCAAGTTCCTCGGCCGTTTCGATGCCCTGCGCATGGACTTGGGCACCTATTTCACGGGCCAGCTCAACGATTGCCTTGGCCCGGATTTTCTGGCCCTCGTTGCGTTCGATTCCTTCAATGAGGTGGCGGTCCAGTTTGATGATGTCCGGGCGCAGTTGTTCAATCCGTTCAAAGGACACCAATGCGGCTCCCGAGGCACTGATGGCCAGGCGCAACCCCAACGCGCGCAATGGTCCCAGCCCGGCGTCGCCGGTTTGGCCTTCAACCGCTTCCAGGCTGCCGGTAAGTTCAACGATGATCCTGTCAGGGGCCAGGGCTGCCGCGGCCAACAGGTTCCGCACCCGGGGGTCGCTGGAGGTGGCGGGGGTGAGGTTCAGTGCTACTGACATGGTGTCGGGAACCTCGTGCGCCGCTGTCAGGGCGCAGTGCAGGGCGGCAATTTCCAGCTCGGTGCCCAAACCGGCGGCTGCGGCCTCGTTGAACCAGACATCGGCGCCGGCCCCATCTTCGCCGACGAATCGGGTCAGTGCTTCCACGCCCACCACGTCACCGCCCGGCAGTGCGTGAACGGGCTGGAAGGCCGTCAGCAGCAGCTTGTCAGCCAGGATCGCCTGGATGCCTTCGCGCACTTCGTGGCTGACCGGAACAGACACAGTCCTTGCCGCATCCGCCGATTCCAGGTGCAGGCTGGCAGGCTCCCGCTGTACCGGGACGGGGGACGCAGCAGCGGTCTCCTTGCGGGTTTCCAGCAGATGCTCCAGCAGGGCTCCCTCAGGATCCTCGGGCCGGGACTCAATCAGCGCCCGGAGCTTGTTCCTTGCCCTTTCGCTGCGGGGCTCGGAATCGGCGAGGATGGATTCGATGATGTCCTTGACCTGCTCGCGCATGGTCAGGTCATCCGCACAGGGTGTTGCATCATTGCCATGCTGGCGTGCGTCATCCGCCCCGCCACCGGGTGAGAGAGAGCCCTCGTCTTGAGCCATCGGCTATTCCTTTATGTGTGTCCCCCGCTGGCTATGCCAGACAACTGCCCGCCCACAAAAGTGTGGGCACTGTCACGAATCTAACAGAGAAAGCTCAAGGCCCCCTTCATGCCGGACGCGCCTCCCGCACGGAAGTTCCCCAGCACGGAAAACTGTGTCGCTGGGGCACTACCCCTGAGATGCTTGAGAGGTGACCTCCCTTTCGACGGACGCACCCCGGACCGCACTCAGCTGGAAACTGCTGCCCGCCCTGCTGCTTTCCTTGTCCGGCGTGCCACTCTTCGCATCGTTACCTCTCAGGACGCCGGGCAACGAACTGCTGGGATACGGCCTCCTGGCCACAAGCGTGGTCACTGCCGCCGTCATTGACCTGCGTCTGATGCGGCACCTGGCCCTGATCGCGGCAGGCATGACCATCTTCAGCCTGGTTCCACTCAATGCGGACCTAAGCACCGAACACATGGCACTCATGGGCGGAGCCTTGGCGCTGGCTGTACTGGTTCCTTGGCTGGTGTCCCGCTTCGTTTACCGTGAAGACATCATCAGGTTCCCGGTAAATACGGGCCGTAAATGGCCGCTGGCCGCAAAACTGTACCTGATGGGCGTCGTAGCGCTGGGCTACTTCATCCTGCCGGTGTACCTGATCAGCACGGGGGTCTACCAAAACTGGCCGGATGCTTCCGATCCCCAGATCTTCTGGCGGCTCTTTGTGGGCGTCAATGCCGTGGGAATCTGGGACGAACTGTTCTTCATCTGCACCACGTTCACCCTGCTGCGCCAACACTTCCCCGACTGGCTGGCCAACCTCCTGCAAGCCGTGGTGTTCTCGTCATTCCTGTGGGAGATCGGCTACCAGTCGTGGGGTCCGCTGCTGACGTTCCCGTTCGCGCTCTTGCAGGGGTACACCTTCAAACTCACCAAGTCATTCACCTATGTGGTGTCCGTGCACCTGCTTTTCGACTTTGTGCTGTTCCTGGCGCTGGTCCACGCACACAACCGGGAGTGGCTGCCGATCTTCCTGTACTAGATTTCAGCGGTATGAGGATTTCAGCGCTACTGGAGTTTCAGCGCTCGTCGCACAGCAAATGGAACCAGGCATCCGCCAGGACTTCCAAGGCATGTTCACGGTTGGGCTCCATCTTCCGGCGCGTCCAGAGGGTGGCCACGTAGTCCAGCTGGGTAAAGGCAAGCGTCCCCCGGATGTGCCGCGTTTCCTCAGGGAACCGGCCAGCCAGTTCCATGCCGCGAACAAGGTCTGAGATGACTTCCTCGTGCCACCCCTCCACCAGCGTCCGCACTTCACGGTCCACAGCCGCGGCTTCGTCCAGGACGTCGAGGTAGGGGCGGAAGACGGGCCACAGCGCAGCACGGGATTCCAGCCAGGCCAGGATTCCGGGCAGCTCGCCCGAGCACACCACCTCCACCAAATCGGCTGCGGTGGACGCGCTGTCCGGACCATTGGCACGGTCCAGGACCGTGTTCACCCGCGCCATGAAGTCCTTCATCAAATCACTGCGCGAGGGATAGTACGCGTAGAACGTCACGCGTGTTGTACCGGCGGCAGCAGCGATCTCATCAATGGTGGTGGCGGCATAACCCTTGTGGGTGAAGAGCTCCAGCGCGCGGTCAATAATGGTGTCGCGGGTCAGCTGCTTCTGGGCTTCGCGCAGTGAGGACATGGCCCAATCCTATCGGGGCAAGGTCGCCTCTCCTGGCCGGAGGACTCCTGGTCCTTTGTTCGCCAATGCGCGGAGTTTCGGGATGGGTATCCGGTAATTGATGGCCGCCGCGGTACCCGGATTACCCGCCCCGGCCTGACCGCCGCTGCCGTACCAGCTCATGAGCAACGACTCCGAGTCACCGCCTGGGTCGCAATAGTCCGGGGCACCCTCCACCGGCGTGAAACCCACCGCCTTGAGCGACAGACCAAAGCCCTCAGTCCAGAAATAGGGCTGAAGGTCACCCTCCGGCGCGGCGTCACCTCGAAGAAGTCCGACGGCGGCGACCTTGGCTTGGTCAATGGCGCTCGTCCACAGCGGGACCCGCCGTAGCCCGAGCCGTGTTGGGAAGTACGCGACGTCGCCCGCTGCGACAATGTCCGGCCGGAGGCGGCCCCGGGAGTCCACGCGCAAAGCCCCTCCCTCCAGGAGAGACGAGCCGGTCAGCCAGCCGACGTTGGGCTCATCACCGATGGCGGCCACCACAATGTCAGCCCCCAGTTCGGTGCCATCCGCCAGAGCAACCCGGGCACCGGCGTCGTGCGGTGAGTGTTCGTTTGTTCCCATCAGGCGTGCTGTGCCGCTGGTGACCAGCCTCAACCCGCGCCGCAGGGCTGCTGCGACGAAGATGCCGGACAGGTGCCCGCCAAGATGACGGGCCAGCGGCGGGCCGCTCGCGACCATCGTGACCTGGCACCCGGCGTCAAGGCAGCCGGAGGCAATTTCCATCCCGAGCGGCCCACCACCCACCACGATCACGGAAGGGCGTCCGGTGATGCGCTCTTTCAGGGCTATGGCGTCCTCGACGGTGCGGAGGGTGAATACGCGTGCGTTGTCACCCCCTGGATCACCTGCGAGCCGTTTCGCCCGGGCCCCGGACGCGATGACCAGGCCGTCGTACGGAAGCTGCCCGCCGTCGTCGAGCGTTAGCAGCCTGGCATCCACGTCCATACCCGTAACGCCGACACCGAGCAGCTCGATGGCCTGGTGGCCGGGCGCGGGGAGATGATGCGCTGTGACATTGTCCTCGCCGACGTGCAGCAGCGCTTTGGACAACGCCGGGCGGCTGTACGGCTGATGCTGCTCGGCGCCCACCACGGTGAGTTCGCCGTCAAAGCCTGCCGCCCGGAGTGAGTCGCAGGCAGTGAGCCCTGCGATGCCATTTCCCACCACCACGATCCGGCGCATGGGGGCTGCCTTGCCAGTGGTCACGCCGCCTCCAACCTGAGCGCTGCCACCGGGCAGACGCGGACGGCGGCTTGAGCGGCGTCGAGATCGGCCCCGTCAACGTCCGGGGCGTCGATCAGGAGTTCGCCGTCGTCGTCCAGGTGCATGAGCGTGGGCGCGGCTTCCTCGCAAAGTCCGTGCCCTTCGCAGCGCGGACGGTCCAGGTGGATCCTCATGCGGCCACCACCTTCAGCACCTGGAGCTGCTCGTGGCTCCGGGTAATGTTGCTGGGTTCCCGGACTTCGCGGCCCAGCTCCAGGCTTTGCACACGGCGGGCAAGGGCATCGATGATCGCGTGGGCCTCGAGTTTCGCAAGGCCCTGGCCTGCACATCCATGAGGGCCGTAGCCGAAGGACAGGTGGTCCACTGGGTTGCGCGTGATGTCGAAGGTGTCGGGGTTCTCGTAGTGCCTCGGATCACGGTTGCCGGCGCCGATGAGCAGGCCCAGCTGGGCTCCGGCAGGGATGGTCACGCCATCCAGCTCCACTGGGACCGTGGTGGTGCGGCCCCAGATGTGGATGGGCGCCCAGTAGCGCAGCACCTCCGCGAAGGCCGCCGGGACAAGTGCGGGCTTCGCTCGGAGCAGTTCCAGCTGCTCGGGGTGGCGTCCGAACAGTGCCACGATGTTGCCGATTGACGCGATGGTAGTGTCCACGCCGGCACCAAGATACTGGTGGATGATGTGCCCCGCGGAGCCCTGGGGGATGTCTCCACGCGCTTCGGCATCGAAGATCCCGCGGCCGATGGAGCCTAGGGTAAGGTCCTGGGCCGTCACGGAGGAGCACCAGCCGTACAGTTCACCCGCGATGGGGAAGCTCTCCTGGGTGCGCTGGTTCATGGGTCCAATGACCTGCATCGCGGCCTGGCCCCAGCGCAGCATGTTGCCCTTGACATGCCCGTTGAAACCGATGAGGTCCGCCACGATCTCCAGCGGGAAGGCGCGTGCCAGCGAGTCAATGGCCTCGAAACTGCCGGTGGCAACAAGCTCCGCCACGAGCTTGTCCGCTTTCTGGTCGATCACCACTTTCAGGCCGCGGAGAGCCCGTGGCGTCAGGTTCTCCGACAAAGTGGCCCTCAGCTGAGTGTGGGTGGGTGGATCGGAGGCCAGGGAGGTGCCTTGGAGGGCGTCGTTCACCATGGGATTGAATCCGAGGGTTGTGGACGAGAAAGTGGCGGGATCGCCGAGGACTTCGCGGATGGCGTCATAACGGGTGATGACGTAGAGGTGGTTCTTGGGCAAGTGGACTACGCCGCCCTGTTCGCGCAGTTTCGCGTAAGCGGGGTAGGGATCAATCAGGAGCTGATCGTCCCAGATGTCCAGGTCTGATGCGGTGGGAGCAGTCACGGTGTTGGCCCTTTCAGATCGCGGGTTCGGACGTGGTTGTCTCGGCTGGAGCGGCGGCAGCGGCTGGAGCGGCGGCAGCGGCTGGCGCGGGTGCCGCCGACTTGGAGGAGATGAAGACGGTCAGGAGGGCCGAGACCGTGGCAGCAATGGCGGCCACGAGGTAGACGACGTGGAAGCCTTCGCCCAGCGAGGTTCCGGCAACGCCCTGGATCTGTTGCTGGACAGAGGCCAGGGCCTGGGTCATTCCGTCCACAGCCTGGCTGGAAGCGCCCGCAGCTGCCGCCTCGCCGGAGGCTTGGCCCACCATGCCGTCCCATCCGGAGAGATAGCCAAGCGGCGGCACATGGGCCAGACCGGCCACGGCATCTGCGGGCAGCCCCGTACCGCCGAGGATCCTGTTAAGCGGAGCTGCGAAGGCCGAGGCGCCCACTCCGAAGGCGATGGCCGAGCCGATGACCGGACCCAGCGCGAAGCCGAGATCGCGCAGGAGGTTGGTGGTGGCCGAGGCCATGCCAATGTGCTGCGGCTGCACGGTATTGATGGCGACGGCGGTGACGGAACCGACCGTCAGGGCGAAGCCGATTCCGAGAATGAGGAGCGGCGGAATAAACGCCGTCCAGGCTGTGCCGCCGAAGGCTTCGGGCGTGCCGAGGGAGAAGGTGGACAGCCAGAAGCCGGAGACAGCCATGAGGGTAAACCCACCGGTGAGCGCCCACCGCGGAGCTACGTGGTGGATGAGCCATCCAACCACGGGAATGAGGACGAACGCCGGGCCTTGGATGAAGACGAACAGCACGCCCACTTTCCACGCCTCGGCGAGCGCGAGGCCACCTACGGCGACGCTGGTGCTGTAGCAGATGGCGAGGAACGCAAACATGCCGGTGACCGCAACGATGCCCGTGATGGAGTAGGCGCTGTTCTTGAATAGGGAGAGATGGATGAGGGGCTGCTCTGTGCGCATCTCGATGATGACGAAGGCCGTCAGCAGGATGCCGCCCACCACGTAACTGGCCACCACCTCTATGGCACCGAAGCCGGCGTCAACTGCCTGGACGGTGGCGAACAGCACGGCAATGAGTCCCAAAGCCAAGGTGATTTGGCCAGGCAGGTCCAGCGCGCGTCCCTTGGCGGCCGCGGAATCCTTGGCCCGGAGGGAAACGAGGAAGACGATGACGGCGATCACTGCAGCTGCCAGGTAGGCCACGCGCCACCCGCTGAAGGCATTGGGTTGGCTTGCGGTGGCGCCGGGAACGGTGAAGAACTGCGCCGTGAACCCGGCCAGCAGGGGCGAGATGACGGCACCGAGGGACAGGAAGCCTGCCCAGGTGGCGATTGCTTTGGCCCGGGCCCTGTGATCGGGAGTGATGGCGGCCAGCATGGACAGCGAAATGGGGAACAGGATGCCTGCCCCGATGCCACCGATTGCCTGAGCGGCGATCATCATCCCTGTGGTGGTGGCAGTGGCCGCCACGACGGACCCCAGGACGCTGAGCCCGGCTCCGGCGTACAGCAACTTCTTGCGCCCGAAGAGGTCACCCAGAAGTCCCCAACTGAGCTCGAAGACCACGATTCCCATCATGAACATGCCGGCGATCCAGGTCAGTCCTGCACCGGATGTTTGGAACTCGACGGCGAACGTTCCGTTGAGCGCGCCTGGTAGGGCGTTGGTGATTTGGGCGAGGGTAACTGCGCTGTAGGCGGCCACAAAGGTGGCTGGCACGGAGCCGCGGCTCGACACTGAAATGGTCTGGCTCATCGATGAAACTCCCTTGTTTCGGGTCGATTGTGGAATGGAGTGCTTTCGCTCACAGTCTGGATGCAAGCTTTACGTCATGTCAAGAGATATACGTTGAGATTAATTCTTTGACACTGTGTAAAGATTTGTGTGATGCTGACTGCACATCAGCACCCAGGACTTCAAGGGAGAAGCCAGTGATCTACCCACTTTCCGTCGATGTGTCGGCAGCCGTCGCCACGACAGTCCATGAGACCGTCACTACGGTCCTCGGCCCCGTGCCGGCCCACGAACTCGGCGTCACCGCCGTCCACGAAGCGTTGCTTTCCGTGGTCCCCGGAGCCCAGTTCGCCCCGGATATCGCCATTGATCGGGCGGAGATCTTCGAGGTCCTGGCGGCCAAGCTCCGGGATTTCCGCGAACACGGCGGAAGGACCATCGTGGACAGCACCGGCATGTTCCACGGCCGTGACGTGAAACTT
Source organism: Arthrobacter sp. yr096 (assembly GCF_900108925.1). Classification (NCBI taxonomy): domain Bacteria; kingdom Bacillati; phylum Actinomycetota; class Actinomycetes; order Micrococcales; family Micrococcaceae; genus Arthrobacter; species Arthrobacter sp. yr096. The sequence continues at coordinate 139,337 of NZ_FNYI01000006.1, forward strand.
TACGAAGCACTCTCCCGCGCCACTGGCGTGCACATCATCGCCTCCACCGGCATGGGCCCCGAAGAGATGTTGGGCGGCTACTTCCTCACTCCCCAGACAAATCCACCCACGCCATGGCCCGCAGAAAGGTTCGCTGAGCTCTTCAGCAAGGAGATCACCGAGGGCATGGTGGTGCCTCGGGTGGAGCGCCGGGGACCCGCCGGGCTCGTGACCACAACGGCTGATCCCAACGGAATGACTCCCACGGAGGAGAGCTTGTTCCGGGGCGCAGCGAGGGCCGCCCTGGACACCGGGGTGCCGCTGTCCATTCGCTATGGGGCCGATGCCCTGCATGACTTGGGCATCGTCCTGGACGAGGGGTTGCCTGCCGGGCGCGTGCTGGTGGGCGGGCTGGACCGTGCGGATGCCGATGGTGCCGCATTGGAAGTAGCCAAGCGCGGAGCGTTCGTCGGCTTGGACCACGTGGGCCTCAACGACCACCCCAACTACATCAACGATGCCCAACGGACGAGCCTGGTCATGGAACTCGTCAACGCAGGCCACAGCCACCGGATCATCCTCTCCAGCAATGCCATCGGCGTGGCCAAGGGGCTGCCGGAGTACCACCTCCCGTTCAGCCACGTCCTGTCAACGTTCGTGCCGTTCCTCAAGCAACAGGGCCTCAGCGACGAGGATGCCCACCGGATCCTGGTGGACAACCCCCGCGAACTCCTCACACATTCCTGAAGGGGGAAATAGACGTGTCAAAAGTAAACACAGTGCTGGGAACCATCCCGGCTGAAGAGCTGGGACTCGTGGCCATCCACGAGCACATCGGATACGGCATGCCCGGCAGCGAGCTGGATACCACCTGGTGGAAGACGCCGGAGGAACGATACGCGGAGACGGTACCCAAACTCCGCGCCTTCCACGAGTACGGTGGCGGCACCTTCGTGGATGCCACCGGCATCTGCAACGGCCGCGACGTTGACTACTACAAGTCGCTGTCCGCCAAGACCGGAGTCCACATTGTTGCCTGCACTGGCTTCGTGGGCGGAGACACCGCCCTGCCGCATTTTGCCCGCGCTTCGGTGGACTACCTGGCCAAGGTATTCATTCACGAGATCAGTGTGGGCATCGGCACCACGGGCAGCCGCGCCGGCGTCATCAAGGTGGGCGTCAGCCGCGGTGGTCGCATGACGGACCTGGACAAGCGGATCTACCGGGCGGCCGCGCGCGCAGCCATCCAGACCGGAGCCCCTGTTCTGACGCATCTGGCCATAGATGCCGAGAATGCCATTGCCATTTTCCAGGAGGAAGGATTGCCGCTGGACCGCGTCCTCTTCGGACACGTCGACGACGGTGTGAACGCCGAAAACACGCGGGACACCTGGATCGCGGAGCAAGGAGGCCGGGTGGGATTCGACACCTTCGGTTACGAGACCGAGCTGGAAGACCCTCCCTTCTGGGCCCGCCCCAGGCAGGAACGCCTGGACCACTTCCTCCGCTTCCTCAACGCAGGCCATCTGGACAAGGCCCTGGCCGGTGCCGACGCCAACTGCAGCCCGCTCGGGTGGGCCGGCGTGAAGGGCCACACCGTGAACTACATCTTCGAGGACCTCATCCCGGACCTCCGCAAAGCCGGCTTGGAAGAAGACGCCATCAGGACGATCTTCGTGGACAACCCGGCCACCTTCCTCACTCTCAGCGCCTGACCCAGAAAGCACAGAATCCCATGAAGACTTCAGAGATCAAGAACCTCAAGATCGCCATCATCGGCGGCGGCTATGGCGGAGCCTCGGTAGCTAAAGCCCTGCAGAATATCGGCGCAGAGAACGTTCACGTTTACGAGCAAGCGCCCGCGTTGGCCCAGGTGGGCGCGGGCATCGGCCTTCGCCCGCCGTCGGTGGAACTGTTCCGCACGTGGGGCATCTTTGACCGCATCGCCGCCGTGAGCTCGCCCAGCGACCACCTCGAAATCCTCACGGCGGACGGCAGCCACATCCTCGCGAAGGAGGAATGGCCGTTCCTGCGGGCCTACCAGCAGGTCAATCACAACCGAATGATCCACCGCGGAGACTTCATCGACGCCCTGCTCGGCGCCCTCCCCGAGGGCATGGTGCATCTGGGCTACAAGCTGAACACCATCCAGGACCATGGCAACCATGCCACGCTCACCTTCCAGAACGGCGAGGTTGTCACAGCTGACCTCGTCATCGGCGCGGATGGCATTCGTTCCACAGTTCGCCATCAGCTCTTCTCGCAGAAAGAACCCGTATTCTCCGGCGAGCACGCCTACCGCGCTGTCATTTCGATCGAGGACGCCCACGGCTTGGTGACGGACGATAATCCGCGCTTCTACATGGGCAGCAACGGCACCATCGCCTACAACCTGCCATTGCGGCACCGCGGCGAGCTCTCGTACGACATCACGGCCGCTTCCGACGACGCCTCTTGGGCACCGGAGATCACCAATGAATACCTGGTGAAGCTGCTGGAAGGTTTCGACGAGCGGATCGTCCAGGTTGCCCGGGAACTGGACCTGAGCACGGTGACCAGCCGCTCAGTGTTCGACATCGATCCCATCGATTCCTGGCACACCGGCTCCGTGGCGTTGCTGGGCGACGCCGCCCACGCGATGCTGCACCACCAGGGCCAGGGTGCCAACTCGGCCATCCTGGACGCCGGCGGTTTCGCTGACGCGATGATCCAAGGCGACTCCGTGCAGGATGCCCTGTCCATCTACCAGGCCACCCGAAAGCCGGTGACTGATGAACTGCAGCGCGTATCCCGTCAGGGTTGGCACGCCGATGCAGTGGACTCAGCTTTCCCGGCCAACGCCTAAGGACGGGCCCGGAATGCCACTCCACCCACAGATCGCCAAAATCCTCGCCACTCTCCCTGCTCCCGACGGTTCGCCGCTGGACCCCGCCGCACTGCGCGCAAACGAAGCAGCCCGGATCCTGCCCGCCGATCAGCGGCTGCCGCTCCACGCCGTCGTCGATGCCACAGCGGTGACCTCCGCCGGTGAGGTTCCGGTTCGGATTTATACGCCCACCGACGCGGCGGAACACAGCATTATTGTGTATTTCCACGGCGGCGCCTTCTTCCTGGGCAGCCTGGACACCCACGATCACGTTGCCAGGGCACTGGCGTCGGAAACCGGCCATAAAGTCATCTCAGTCGGTTATCGCCTGGCTCCCGAAGCACCCTTCCCTGCTGGGCTGGAGGACTGCTATGCCGTGGTCCGGTGGGCTGCATCCACCGGAGGGAGCCTCGGCTGGGACGGCGGGAATCTTGCCATTGCCGGAGACAGTTCGGGCGGAAACTTCGTGGCAGCGGTCGCCGCGAAAGCGCACGATGACGGCTTCCACCACATCACCCACCAGATTCTGTATTACCCGTCGCTGGACCTGGATTTCGATGCCAACCGATACCTATCCCTGCGCGAGAACGCTGAGGGCTACGGCTTGGAGACGGCCGGTCTGAAGCCCTTCAACGCCTTCTATCTCGACGGCGGTGCGGAGCCGGGCGACCCGCTCGTCTCCCCTATCAAGCGGGCGGACCTCACCGGGCTGCCACCTGCGCTGATCGTCACCGCCGAGTTCGATCCCCTGCGGGACGAAGGCGAACTGTACGGACGGCGATTGGACGAGGCGGGCGTGGACACCACGGTCAGCCGGTACAGCGGCGCCAACCACGGCTTCATCCAGAACTTCTCCTGGATCCCGGAGTTCCACCGCGTGTTCGCGGAGACCTCGGAATTCCTGAACCGGAGTCCCGGGAAATGACGCAGCCAGTACGCGTTCATCCGCTCGTCTCTCCGTGGGGCCGTTTTGGCCTGTACAGCTTCTACATCGACGCTCCCGAGCCCGCCATTGTGGACACCGGAATCGCGTCCTCACCCGCGGAGGGCATGATCCCGGCACTGGAAGCGATCGGCCGCCGCATAGAGGACGTCCGTTGGATCCTGCTGACCCACGGGCACATCGATCACATCGGCGGAGCCCATGCCCTGTGGGAGCTCACGGGACGGCGGGCCAAGGTGGTCATCCACCAAGCCGACGCGCCGATGCTGCGGTCACGCCGCGCCCATGTGGACGAATACCTGGCTGGCCGCGGGCAGTACTTAACGGACCCCGACGGCGCGTCCCGGGTTGGCGCCGCGGCGGACGCCGTCATCTCCGGGGAAATGGAGCCTGACCTGCTGGTCCAGGGCGGCGAAACCATTTCCCTGGGCGGTGACGTGACAGTGTCTGTCCACTCAGTACCGGGACACACTCCGGGCTCGGTGGCCTATGTCATCGACGGCCAGAACGATGTGTTCGTGGGCGACGCCGTCCAGGTTCACGGAGCGGCCAACGGTTTTCCGGGATTTGTGGATCCGGCGGCGTACCGCGCCAGCCTGCAGTACCTTCGCGATGACATCCGGCCGTGGCACCTCTACCTGGGTCATCCGTACCGGGGCGCGGATGGTGAGCCGTTCGGCGTCGAGCTTGACGAAACACAGGCGCGCCGCGCCCTCCAGGAAAGCATCGACGTCGAAACCCGCGTCAGCAGCGCCGCGTGCCGCTGCCTTGAAGCAGGGCTGGAAGGCACGACGTCGGCCTACTCGCCTTTCGCCGCAGTGGCAGAGGACCTTGGCTACACCGGAGACCCCAGCCTGGAACCGTCTCCGTTCTTCACCACCCTGCACGGGTACACCACACACTTTTCGAACCGGTTTGAACGGAAGGCTACCCATGGATGACATCCAGTTTCTCAGTGCCGGCGGCGAAAAAATCGCGGTCCGGAAGGACCTGCGCGTCCCCATGCGGGACGGCATCGAACTCGCGGCGGACGCCTACCAGGGCACCGAGGAGAAACCCCGGCCAGCGCTGGTTGCCCTGAGCCCCTACGGCAAGGAGTTGCAGGCGCTGGCGTTGACTACCCCTCCACAGCGTCGGCCGAGCCCGATGTGGGATGGATGCATAGAAGCGGGCGACATCGCCCGGATCGTGCAGGAGGATTACGTCCATGTGATCGGCGACCTCCGCGGCTCCGGCCATTCCGGCGGTGAGCACATCGGCAATTACAACGCCGGCGGGGTTTCCCTGGGCCAGGATGCCTACGACTTCATCGAGTGGGTAGCCGCACAGCCTTGGTGCGATGGCAACGTGGGCATGGTGGGCATCTCCTACTTCGGCTCCATGCAGGTCCTCGCTGCGGCCGAGCGCCCGCCGAGCCTGAAGGCGATCTTCGTTTCCGGTGGCCACTACGACTTCTACGAGACCACGTACCACGGCGGCATCATGTGGTTCATGCCGCGCGCTGCCCGGGAAGGCCGCGGTGGGGACTCGGGCTGGGCGTTCACGGACAATGTGAAGTCGCGCATGATGGAGAAGTACTCCCCCGACGAACTGAAAGACCTCGTCCAACAGCGCCTGAAGGACCCGGACGTAGCCGCCTGGCCCAATCTGGTCCATGTGCTGAACTACCCCAAGAACCATGAGGCCTGGTTCGACATCGTCATGAACGAACTCGATGGCGAGTGGTACGAGGAACGGAATCCCGTCACCCTCGCGCCAAATATCGACATTCCGGTGTGGCTGCAGATCGACCAGGGCCGGGGGTGGACCATGGATGGCACCATCGAATTGTTCGACTCGCTGAAAGGTCCTCGAAAACTCGATATCGGGCCCTATCCGCCCATGCAGTCCCGGCCGTTCATCGAAGAACACGACAAGATGTTCAGATGGTATGACTACTGGATCAAGGGCATCGATAACGGCATCATGGACGAGCCGGCTGTCAGTGTCTTCGTGGAGGGCTCACGCGAGGTAGTCACTGCCGATCAATGGCCGCCGAAGGATATCGAGTACACCTCGCTCTACCTGCGCCCCCGGCACAAGCTCTCCACCGAACCTGAGTTGATGGGTGCGGAGTACGCTGCACCGGACGGCTTCTACCAAGCTCCCCTCACCGTGACGGACAAGGTGGAAATCCTCAGCTGGAGCACGCCGCCGTTTGAGCAGGATACGGAGATGATCGGGGCCGGTGCCGCACATATCTTCGCAGAAATCGACCAGCCGGACACCAACTTCATCCTCCGGCTGTGGGACTACGCGCCCAACGGCAAACGCCAACTGATCACCAGCGGATACCTCAAGGCATCACACCGTGAGCTGGACGAACGGACCACCGAGGGCAGCCCGTACCACCCGCACACCAGGGCAATTCCGGTGGAACCCGGGCAGATCGAAGAGTACGTGCTGCGCCTCTACCCGTTCGCCAACACGTTCAAACCGGGCCATCACCTGACCGTGGAGCTCTCGAACAGCGAGCCCCTGGCTGACGAGCACAATGCCCTGCTCCCGCCGGATGCCTTCCACCTGCCGGTGGGCAGACCCGTCACGCACAAGATCTACCGGGACGCGGCGCATCAGTCGAGGCTTGTGTTGCCGTTCACCACTACTGGCTAGGAGCGGAACCTGCCCAGGCGTCGTCGGAGACGTCAATCTCCTCCGCCATGTCATCCAGGAACCGCATCACCGTGTCCCGTTCCGTGGATGTCAGCCGCGCTGCGGCCAGGAACCGCTTTGCCTGCTGCCGACCGACGGTCCGCATCGCGGCCTCGTGCGTCTCGGGGGTGATCGCGATGGCAAGGGCCCGACGGTCGGAGGGGTGGGCACGTCGCGTGACGTGACCCGCCCGTTCCAGCCGGTCCAGCAGCTTGGTGGTTGACGCCGTCGAGATGTGGAGCCGCGCCGCTATTGCGCCCGGCGTGGCGATCACATCATGGTTGGCGCAAACAATCAGGTAGTGCAATGCGCGCATGTCGGACTGGTTGAGTTTCATGTATCGCAAGGAGGCGTCCGAGAGGCGCTGTTCAGCTTCCCGCAGCCTGCCCAGCGCTGCCATGAGGTGGCTGATCTGCTGGACGTCCTCTTCGGAAAGCCCTGATCTGTCCACCAGTTCCTGATGGGGATCGTTGGCGTCCAGGTGATAGATGCCGAAGGAAACCGGGGTCCCGGCTTCTTCAGGAATCTCTTCAGGACTGGACATGTTGAGTATGTTACACCTAACTTCCTACATGGTAGCCTTTCTTCTAGCTTGTCTAGCAATATCCGGCTGCGGCGAGGCAAAGGTTCCTGGAGGAAGGCGCACAATGAACGCGACAGAGATGGTGGTCCTCCTGGATGACGCGGGAACACCCATCGGCGAGGCCCCCAAAGCGGCCGTTCACACCTTGGAAACCCCGCTCCACCTCGCCTTCTCCTGCTACCTGCTGAACGACGCCGGAGAAGTACTGCTCACCCGCCGCTCACCCGAGAAGAAAACGTGGCCGGGCGTATGGACCAACAGTTTCTGCGGGCACCCGGGACCGGGTGAAGCATTTGAAGATGCCATCATGCGGAGGGCCCACTTTGAACTGGGAGTGGACGCAAACCGCATCGAACTGGTCCTCCCCCACTTCCGCTACCGGGCAGTGGACCCCACTGGAATCGTCGAGAATGAGGTCTGTCCCGTCTTCGTGGCACGGATCAGCGGCCCGCTCCAGCCAAACCCCAGTGAGGTAGCCGACTGGGCCTGGATCTCACCCGCCCTGCTCGCCGAAGCCCTGGACCACACGCCTTCGGCATTCAGTCCGTGGCTCGGATTGCAGTTTCCGCAGCTCCTGGAGGCCCGCGCACTCCCGCTCCACAGCGGAGCGCGGGCATGACCATCACCTCCAACGCGCTCAGCAGCCGCACCGAGCTTTGCACCGCCGTCGAAAATGAGCTCAGCGGGCTCATCGGCAAAAGGGCCGGCGCCGCGACGGCTTACGGACCCCACTTCGCCCGGCTGTGGGCGCTTGCCGGCCAAAATGTCCTGGGCGGGAAGTTCGTCCGCCCCTTGCTGCTCATGGAGACCTACGACGCCCTGAAACCGCCCGGCTCCACACCGCCAGAGCAGCGGGAAACCGCCATCACCATCTCCGCGGCCATCGAACTGCTCCACTATTCCTTCTTGCTCCACGACGACGTGATTGACGGCGACCTCGTCCGCCGCGGGCACCCCAACCTGATCGGCTCCCTCCTTGCTGAAGCGGGCGCACTTCCGGACAACATTGACGGCGCACGCACCGGAAGCGATCTCCATTGGGCACAAACCGGTGGAATCCTCATGGGCGACATGCTGCTGGCCGCCACCCACCAGGCGTTCGCCCGGGCCGACCTTCCCCATCAACTGCGCCTGCGGCTCCTCGATCTTCTGGAACACACCATCAACGAGACCGTAGCCGGCGAACAGCTGGATGTGGGCCTTGGCGACGGCATCATCGCCCCTGACCTGGAGACCATCCTGGTGATGTGCGGCTACAAGACGGCAACGTACACTTTCGAGTTGCCGCTGCGTGCCGCCGCAGCGCTTTCCGGTGCTGATTTCGCCGTCGAGACCGCGCTGGCCACGGCCGGCAGGCATCTGGGGCTCGCCTTCCAGCTCCAGGACGATCTTTTGTCCACCTTCGGGGATCCTCGCCGCCACGGCAAGGATCCTTTTTCCGACCTCCGCGAGGGCAAGGAAACCGCCATCATTGCCCACGCGCGGACCACCAGCGCGTGGCCGGACATCGAGCCGTTCTTCGGCAGCCCGGAACTCAACGGGACAGAAGCCGAACACGTCCGCCAGTGCCTGAGCGACTGCGGGGCGGAGACCTTCGTCCAAGGGCTCATCGATGAGCAACTGCAGGCCTTCAACCACCTGCTGACCAACACGATTCCGCCGAGTGCCCGGAACGTCCTGCTGGACCTCGCGGCGCAACTGGAAGGACGGCAATCATGAGTATCGCCACCGATACTTCCTTAACTCACTTCACCCGCACCGCCGAGCGTGCTGCCAACCAGGTGATCGCCGCCTACTCCACTTCCTTCGGCCTGGCCTGCAGGCTGCTCGGCCCCAGGCACCGCCAGCACGTCCGGAACATCTACGCCCTGGTACGCGTGGCTGACGAGTTGGTGGACGGAGTCACCGCCGAAGCCGGCCTTAGTTATGAGGAGCAGTGCCAGGCCCTCACCCACTTCATTGATGAAACGCACAGCGCCGTCAACATCGGATACAGCAGCGACCTCATCATCCACGCCTTCGCCCAGACCGCCCGCGCGGCCGGCATTGATGAAACACTCATCGACCCCTTCTTCGCCTCCATGCGTACCGATCTCGGCGAGCGCAGCGCTGCGCCGGCCGTGCCCCTGCGCTTCGATTCCGAGGCGCACCAAGGCTACGTGCACGGTTCGGCCGAGGTGGTTGGGCTGATGTGCCTGCGTGTCTTCATGCGGGAGGAAAACATCGACGACGCCGACGCTGCGGCCCTGGAGTACGGCGCCGGAAGGTTGGGTGCTGCTTTCCAAAACATCAACTTCCTCCGCGATCTGGCGGACGACACCCACCGGCTCGGGCGCAGTTACCTTGGCACTTCGGACCACCTTGAGGACCGTGACCGCATTGAATGGGTGGGCACTATCCGCGCCCAACTTGCAGACGCGGGCGCCGTCATTCCCCTGCTGCCCCACGACGCCCGGGCCGCGGTTAGAAGCGCTCTTGCCCTCTTCTCGGCATTGACGGACAGGATTGAGCAGACCACCGTCGATGAGCTTTACCGCTCCCGTGTCCGCGTGCCGGATGCCGTGAAAGCCGGGCTGGCCGCACGGGCCGTGGCCTCAACCTGGATGGAGCTGCACCGATGACCCGCACAGTAGTGATCGGCGGTGGTATTGCCGGGCTTGCCACCGCCGCCCTCCTGGCCCACGAAGGTCACGAGGTCCAGCTCCTCGAACAGCGCGAGCGGGTAGGCGGGCGCGCGGGCAGCCTCGAACGGGACGGCTTCCGCTTTGATACCGGCCCGTCCTGGTACCTCATGCCTGGTGTGTTCGACCATTTCTTCAATCTGCTGGGCACCTCCACTGCGGAACAGTTGGACCTGCGAACGCTCAGCCCCGCGTACCGCGTCTTCAGCGAACCAAATCACGACGGCGTACGGCCGGATCCGCTCACTGTCCCGTTGGGCAGCGATCAGGTTTTGGAGACCTTCGAAAGGGTTGAGCCCGGCAGCGCCAAGGAACTCTCCGCGTACCTGGCCTCCGCGCGGCACACGACGGAGATGGCTGAACGTTTCTTCCTCTACAACCCGTTCACCAAGCTGCCTGCCCTGCTCCAACCGGAGGTAGTGCGGAGCCTGCCCAAGCTGGCACAGCTTCTCCTGACTCCGTTGGACAAGTACGTCGCCCAACGGTTCCAGCACCCGGTACTCCGGCAGGTGCTGGGATACCCGGCTGTTTTTCTTGGCACCAACCCGTCTGCTGCTCCTGCGATGTACCACTTGATGAGCGCTTTGGACCTTGGCGACGGAGTGCAGTACCCCATGGGCGGCTTCTGGGAGCTTGTGGGCAGGCTGGAAGCTTTGGCCCTGGCTGCCGGCGTGCGGATCCACACAGGTGCGGAGGCCCTCAAAATCACCACCCGTGAAGCGGCGCACATCAAGAAACTGGGGCGCTTTGACGGCCTGAACCTTCCCGCCGGTTTGTCCGGCAAGGATAGCCGTGAGGTCACGGGCGTGAAATGGCGCGACAGTTCCGGCGCAGAGCACTACAGCGTGGCAGACCAAGTAGTCTCCGGCGCCGACCTCCACCACACCGAAACGCAACTGCTCGGCGTCCGGGACCGCAGTTACGGCAACAAGTACTGGCAGAGCCGCACCAGTGGGCCCGGGGCAGTCCTGGTGATGTTGGGCGTCAAGGGCAAACTCCCGGAGCTGCCCCATCATTCCCTGTTCTTCACCCGGGACTGGCAAGCGAATTTCGCGTCGATCTTCGGCGAGGAGCCCAGCATCCCGGACCCGGCATCCCTCTACGTTTGCAAACCCAGCGCCACCGACGCCGGTGTCGCACCGCAGAACCACGAGAATCTATTTGTCCTTGTTCCCGTCCCTGCCGATCCCTCCCTTGGGGCCGGCGGCCCTGATGGCAGCGGCGATCTCCTCATCGAACGGACCGCCGACGCCGCCATCGACCAGATCGCCCAGTGGGCCAACATCCCGGACCTCAGCGAGCGCATCGTCGTGCGGCACACCATCGGCCCGGCCGACTTCGCCCGCGATTACAACTCCTGGCGCGGCGGCATGCTGGGACCCGCACACACTCTCCGGCAGAGTGCCATGTTTCGCGCCCAAAATGCCTCCAAGCGCGTACGCGGCCTCTACTACGCCGGTGCCACCACGGCACCCGGCGTCGGTGTCCCCATGTGCTTGATCAGTGCAGAGCTGGTTTTGAAGCGGATCCGCGGCGATCACAGCCCCGGCCCTATAACCGCGAGGCCTGTAGCCAGCAGGATTGGCTAATGGGTGTTCTCTATTTGCTCTCCTTGGTGCTGGGCATCGCCTGCATGCTCTTGCTTGACCACCGCTTCCGTTTGTTCTTCTGGCGCGACGCCAAAGCAGCGGCGATCGTGACCGTCGTCGGGGTTTTGTTCCTCCTAGCCTGGGACCTTGCAGGAATCGGGCTGGGGATCTTCCTCCGCGGTGAAGGAACCATTGCCACCGGCCTGCTGATCGCGCCTGAGCTGCCCCTTGAAGAACCCGTGTTCCTGCTGTTCCTGGTGCTGTGCACCATGGTCCTGTACACGGGCGCGCGTCGTCTGCTTGACCGGATCCCTGCCAGACGCAGGGAGAGCGAGCGGGAGCGTGAGATCGTATGACCTACCTGTGGCTCGCCCTTGCCTTCATCGCGGCAGCAGTCGTCGCGGGCGTGATTTTTGCCCGCCAGGGCAACCGGTCAGGTGAAGCGCGGTCAGGTGAAGCGCGGTCAGGTGAAGCGCGGTCAGGTGAGGCAGCCAACCACTGGAAAGCAGTTGCCCTCGCATTCGCCGCACTGGCCGTCCTCACGGCAGTGTTCGACTCCGTCATGATCGGCATGGAACTCTTCCACTACGACGCCTCACACATTCTTGGCCTCAAGGTTGGGCTGGCGCCCATCGAAGACTTCGCCTATCCGCTGGCTGGCGTGGTGGCGCTGCCCGGCTTGTGGATGTGGCTGACGCGCAAGCGTTCCGGAGGCCGGGGTGACGAATCCCGGAGTGCGGGACACAACCTCAAAGGCCTGGTGCCACAAGCACTGCTCGCGTCCCGCCCGGTCAGTTGGATCAACACGGCGTATCCGTTCGCCGCGGCCATGCTGCTGACCACACGGGAGATCGACTGGGTACTGATCGTGGGCACCTTCTACTTCCTGATCCCCTACAACCTGGCCATGTACGGCATCAACGACGTCTTCGACTATGAGTCGGACCTCAAGAATCCGCGCAAGGGCGGCATCGAAGGTGCGCTCCTCCAGCCGCACCTTCACCGGCCCATGCTCTGGCTCGCGGCGATCACCAACGTGCCGTTCCTTCTGGTGCTCGCCTTCGCGGGTGGGCCCGTGGCGTGGATCAGCCTGGCCGTGAGTGCATTCGCTGTGGTGGCCTACTCCGTGGCCGGCCTGCGCTTCAAGGAACGCCCGGTCTTGGACTCTCTGACGTCCAGTACGCACTTCGTGAGTCCCGCCGTCGTCGGCCTGGCGCTGGCCGGTGCCGACGTGACGCCGGGTCTCCTCGTTCTGCTGGCCGCCTTCTTCCTCTGGGGCATGGCGGCCCACGCCTTCGGCGCCGTCCAGGACATCGAACCCGACCGGCAGGCCGGCATCGGCTCCATAGCAACAGTCATCGGTGCACGCCGGACGGTGAGGCTCGCCGTCGGACTCTGGCTTGTTGCCGGTTTGGCCATGCTGGCCACGCCGTGGCCCGGGCCGCTGGCCGCGATCATCGCCGTCCCGTACATCGCTAATTGCGCGCCCTACTGGAACGTCACGGACACGACGGCGGCACGCACCAATGTGGCCTGGCGCCGGTTCATTTGGCTCAACTACGGTTCGGGATTCCTGGTGACACTCATTTTCATCCTGCAGTGGAGCCTCACGTCATGACTGGGACGGTTCCTGGGGGTCTTCGTCGATGGTGTCCAGGGCCTCGCGCATGTGCTGCAGAAAGTTCACCACGATCTGCGACTCGTCCGGGTTCAAGGCACAGGCCGCGTCCAACATCCGGCGGTGCATTCCGCCCAAGGTATGCCGCACTTCCTTGTCCGATCCCGGCGTTGCCTTTAGGATCAGGGCGCGACGGTCCGTGGGGTGCGGCTCGCGGCGTATGTGGCCGGACTCCACCAGGCGGTCGATCAGCGTGGTCATGGATGCGGACGTTATCCCCAGCTTGTCGCCCAGGTCCTTCGGCTTCATCACTTTGCCGGCAGCCTCGGCTTCGAACAAGTAGCGCAGGGCCAGCAAGTCCTTCTCACCCATCCCCATGGAGGATCGCGTCCGTCGGCGCATCGCTTGCTCGGAGGCGCGGTAATCCCGCAAGGCGTTCAGCACGTCAATGGCAATTGCCTTCTGACCTGGGTCTTTGCCGTACCAGTAGCCCTTTGCGTGGCCTTCCGAGTCCATCCGTTGTTCCTTCGATAAACGTAAAGCTTGTCTTACTAGCATTTTGATACTAAGTCACCTACCTCCCTAATGCATGACACCGCACATCCCATAAGGAAAGAGGCCCTGCACATGGAAACTCGAAGCACGGATCTGGCCCGGCAGATCACAGTGACCGTCAGCCTGGTGATCTGCATTGTTGGCTCGATGATCGGCGTCGGAGTCTTTGGCGGAACCCCCATAGCGCAGGCTGCCGGCGGAGCGTTGGCGGCCGACTCCACCCTCCTTGCGCCAGCCACTCCTGCCTTCTCCATCTGGTCAGTTGTTTACGCCGGGCTGGTGGCCTTTACCGTGTGGCAGTGGTTGCCTTCACAGCGGGCCAACTCGCGGCAACGTTCGTTGGGGTGGATCGTGGCAGTCTCCATGGTCCTGAATGCGGCCTGGATTTTGTCCGTACAGGCCGGCTTGCTCTTGGTCAGTGTCGTGATCATCCTGGCGCTGCTGGTGACCCTTGTCCTGGCGTTCCTCCGCTACAGCCAGAGCCGCGCTGCCTCGTGGGTTGAGGCCATAGTGGTTGACGGAACGTTGGGGCTGTACCTGGGGTGGACCAGTGTGGCCGTGTGCGCCAACATCGCCGCGGCTTTGAAGGCTTCCGGCTTCTCCGGCTTGGGTCTGCGTCCCGAAATCTGGTCTGTTGCCGTACTGGTGGTAGTAGCGGTCGTAGGCATCGCTTTGGCCATCAAGGGCCACGGCCGCTTGGCCCTGGCGGCAGCCATCGCCTGGGGCCTCGTATGGATCACGGTTGGCCGCAGCACCGACGCACCCGAGTCATTCCCGACGGCGGTCGCCGCGGCTGTTGCTGCTGCCCTGGTTCTCGGTGCGGCCATCACCGTTCGGGCCCGGGGTGTTATGGCGGGGGCTGGGGCAGGTTTGGGGGCAGGGGTTTCCGCCCACCGGTGACGAGCCGGGGTTAACCGTCACACACACCGCAGAAGGGCAGGAGCTCCTCGCTTCCACGTGCTCCTTTGGGCGCGAATCCGGGTGCTTTTCCACATAGGCCGGGTGGGGTCTTATAGGCTCAACTGCCTGCTGGAAGAGTTGAGGCATGGAGAAGATTCGGGCAACGCAGACGCCGTCAGGCGATGTGCTCGATCGAGCCGCGAAACCTCTGCCGGACGACTCCACGCCCCCAGCCTCAGCGCCTCTGTCTGGTTCGGCAGCGCCCCGGGTTTCTGACCTGATCGCACTTCTTGGCTCTGTTCCTTTTGGCAGCTCCAGCGGCGAGCTGATCGAACAGATCCGCGGGCTGGAGAACATGAAGTCGGCCATCAGCGGGCTGCAGGCACGAATGGCTGTGGCCTTTGATCTTGCCCAACGACAGGAACAGGCTGCTGCTGGTGTTCCGGCTTCGGAGCAGGGTCAGGGTGTGGGTGCTCAGGTGGCGTTGGCTCGGCGGGAGTCCCCCAACCGGGGATCCCGGTTGTTGGGCTTCGCGAAGGCTGTGGTGACCGAGATGCCCCGCACACTGGCCGCCCTGGAATCCGGACAGCTCAATGAATGGCGGGCCACGCTGCTGGTGAAGGAAACAGCGTGTTTGTCGGTTGAGGACCGGTGTGCGGTGGATGAAGAACTCGCTCCCGATGCCGGGACTTTCGAAGGGAAAGGCGACCGGGCAATCATCGCTGCTGCGAAGGCTGCCGCGTACCGTCGTGATCCCCGCTCGGCGGCTCGTCGTGCGAGCCACGCAGCCACCGAACGAACAGTGAGCCTGCGACCCGCTCCGGACACCATGACCTACCTCACGGCATTGCTTCCGGTGGCTCAGGGTGTGGCTGCATACGCGGCGTTGACCCGGGCGGCGGACTCAGCCCGTTCCCGCGGCGATTCCCGTTCCCGCGGCCAGCTCATGGCCGACACCTTGGTGGAGCGGGTCACCGGAACCCCGGGCGGGTTCTCCGGGATCAACCTGGACCTTGTGATGACGGACCGCACCCTGTTCCAAGGCGACAGCGAACCAGCCCGGCTCAAGGGGTACGGAATCGTCCCGGCACAGTGGGCCAGAACCATGCTCGGCACCGGCAATGAGCCGCCAAACAGGCAGGGGCAAACGGGGCCTCAGGAAGCGCCGCACAGGCAGGCGCCTGCCGGGCTCCAAGAAACGCCGGGCGGGCTTCTAACCACGGGTGCGCAGGATGATGAGTTCACCGTGTGGCTACGCCGGCTCTACACAGCACCCACCACAGGCGAGCTCCTCAGCATGGACTCCAAAGCAAGGATTTTCCCGCCACGACTCCGGCGCTTCATTGAAGCCCGGGACCACACCTGCCGCACCCCGTACTGCGACGCGCCCATCCGGCACATCGACCACGTGATCCCTTGGCACTCAGGGGGCACCACCACCCTGACCAACGGCGCAGGACTCTGTGAAGCCTGCAACCACACCAAGGAAAATCCCGGCTGGACCACCAAACCGCTCGCAGGAGAGGCCCACACCATGGAGCTCAGCACACCAACGGGGCATACGTACCAATCCACTGCGCCACCACTACCGGGGTATGAGCGTGCCTTAAGAGGCGAAAGCGATGCCACATCATCGGATGGCGAAGCATCATCGGATGGCGAAGCATCATCGGGTACCGAGAGGCCAACGCCTGCAAGACAGGAACCGCCTCATCGTGCCCGCGGGCAACTCGTCCGCACCTAGAGGCGAATCTGTGGGATACCGGGCGCTTCGGGAAGCCACCGCATCACCCAGCAATTACTACGGTCAATTACTACGGTGCGCAGGCGTCCTTCAGTGCCTGGACTGACTCAGCCGGCACTTCGTCTCCTGCTTCGGCGATCTGGTTCAACGGCGTCGTGATTTCTGCGGGGACGCCAGCTGTGCTGGCGGCCGAGACAAGCCCGGCAAGGACCTGCTTGTCCTGAACGCTGACCAACCCATCCTGGACCACTGCGCAAACCTGCTTGGTGACCTCATCAGCGGCGGCAGTGGCCACCTTTGAGGCTGCATCGCTGGCTGCGCTTGTGGCAGCCTCTTCCACGGCTCCGCAACCGACGAGCAGCAGCAAAAGGGGGACGGCGGAAAGTGCTGCAAGTCGACGGGTCATGAGTCCAGCCTAGCAATCCGACTACGAGCGGCCGTTCCACTAGTCCACCGCTGGCGGCGTTGATCCGCTCACCGCATGCGGATCCGCCCGATCGATATCGTGGATGTCTTCGTCTACCTTGTGGTGCTGGGCGTATTCATTCAGTTGTTCCCGGCCGTCATTTCCGAGTCATTCCTGCTGGCCTTCTGACCAGACCCTAGCGTTCAATGAGCCTATAGACGGACACGTGGCTCCGCGAATCTGCCGTAAATTCGCTGCGGTCCCAACCAGCCCACCTGGCTTCGAGTTCGAATCCGGCTATCCGCGCCATGAGGTCCAGTTCGCTCGGCCAAATGTAGCGGTGGGGTGTCCGCCCAATCCGCGCATCCCGGCCATCGGACAGGTCAGGACCGAACCGCACGTGGTGGGAGACGACGTGTTGCCGCAGCACATCGTAGGTATCCACCAGGAGATACCCGGGCTGGCTAACCTCCACCGTGCCTCCGTGTCCCGGAGGCAGTGATCGCAGTTGCGGCACCCAGAGCTCGACGACGAACCGGCCACCGGGCGTCAGATGGCTGGCAGCATTCTCGAAACACCGGACTTGTTCGTCCTGTGTCAGCAGGTTGGCAATGGTATTGAAGACCAGGAATGCCAGTGTGAAGCTGCCCTCTGCCCGCACGCGGGACATATCGCCCTGGACCACTGGAATGCGGTCCTCGTCCACTTTTTCGCGGAGCCTTGCGATCATCGCGTGGGACAGCTCGATGCCGCTGACCTGGACTCCCGCCTCCGCGAGCGGGATGGCGACACGACCGGTACCAATGGCGAACTCAATGGCCGCACCATCGCCCGCCAGCTCGGACAGGACCTCCACCGTAGGGCCCAGCACGTCGGGTGAAAACATGCCTTCCCCGGGGGTGTCGTACTGCTTGGCCGCTTCGTTGTCCCACAGCTGTTGCTGGTTGATCATGCTTCCACTATTGCAGGCAGGTACGTACTGCGGGCAAGCAACGGCGGCTCGGCAGGGCGTCCCCACCTATGCTTGACGGATGGAAGAAAAGCCGGTGGACCACAAGGCATTGGCCGTGTGCATGATCGATATTTCGTCCGATATTCGGCGTAAGTCGCTCAACGAAACCGGCGTCCGGCCCATTTCCAACGGCGTCCTGGAGATCCTCCGCGTCATTGAAAGCCATCCGGGTGCCACTGTGGCTGAGGTAGCGTCCCGTTTGGGCCGCCAACTGAGCAATGTGAGTGTCCAATTACGTGAGCTCGTGGCGGCCGGACTGGTGACGCGGGTCAAGGACGCCACGGACAAGCGGTACGTTTCCCTTCACCCCACAGATGAATCCAAACGGATCAAGGCCCTCCTCGAAGGTGCATGGGCGGATGCGCTCATCAAAGCCAGCGACCGGCTTCTCCCGGAGGAACGTGAACAGATTGCGGCCAGCCTTCCGGCGCTGCAACGGCTGGCCTCGTTCCTCGCGGAGCCCGAAAACCCAACCTAGGAACACGTAAGGCACATCACCCGCACAGCTCTTATGCGCACATCCCAAAGTACTTATACTTTCATAAGTATTACTACTTACTAAGTATGGGAGACGCGTGGCATCACAACTACTCGAATCGGCTGGCGCTCAGATCCGGCCGGGCAAAGACAACCAAAAAGGCATCGGCTGGCGATCGCTGCCCTTCCTTGCGCTCGCCCAGTTCATGGTGGTTCTGGACGGCACCATCGTGAACCTGGCGCTCCCCCGCCTCCAGTTGGAGATGGGCATCAGCGACTCCACCCGCGCCTGGGTCGTCACGGCGTACGCCCTCGTCTTCGGCGCGTTCCTGCTGCTGGGTGGCCGGATCGCGGACTTTTGGGGACGCAAACGGACCTTCATCACTGCCTCGGCGGGCTTTGCCATCGCCTCCCTCATCGGCGGCCTCGCACAGCAGCCATGGGAACTCATTGGGGCCCGCGCACTGCAGGGAGTCTTTGCAGCACTCCTTGCCCCAGCCGCTTTGGCCCTCCTCACTGTCACCTTCCCGGGAGGCAAGGACCGCGGCACGGCGTTCGCCATCTTCGGCTCCATCAGCGGCGTGGGCGCCGCGGCAGGAGTTCTGCTGGGCGGCTTCCTCACCCAGTGCGTTTCATGGCGCTGGTGCTTCTTCGTCAACGTGCCCATCGCAATGGTCGCGCTCATCGGCGTGTGGAGGCTGGTGAGGGAAAGCAAAGCCGGCGGCTCCACCAAATACGACTGGCCCGGCGTCGTTCTTGCCGCAGTGGGCCTCGGCTCTTTGGTCTACGGCTTTGCCAACGCAGAACACGGGTGGGATGCCATCGAGTCCTGGGGCTTTATCGCCGCTGGTATGGCACTGCTGGCGCTTTTCGTCGCCGTCGAGCGCAAGGTCAAGAACCCGTTGCTGCCGCTTCGAGTGGCAACGGAACGCAATAGGGGCGCGGCCTTCCTCGCATCATTCCTTGCCGGCGCAGTCCTGATCGGCGGCATCCTGTTCATCAATTTCTACCTCCAGATTGTCTTGGGATTCGCGCCTTTCACCGCCGGAATTGCTTCCCTGCCCATGACAGTGGTGCTCATCATTACCGCGGGCCTGGTGGCGAAAAACCTGCCCAGGCTGGGAGCCCGTATTCCCAGTTCGATCGGTCCGGTTTTCATGGCCGCAGCCATGCTGTGGCTCACGCAGGTAACGCCGGAAGGCACGTACGCAGTCACCATGCTGCCCGCGCTGGTCCTGATGGGCATCGGGCTGGGCATGGTCTTCGTCCCCATGCAAAACCTGGCTCTCTTCGGGGTGAACAAGGACGACTCCGGCGTGGCCAGCGCGTTGGTCAACGCGTCACAGCAAATCGGCGGCTCACTGGGCATTGCACTCTTCAGCGCCATCGCGGCGGCCGCCTCAGCTGCGGCGCAAACAGCGGCGGCCGACGGCGGAAGGCTCGCTGCACTGACCTCGGGCTACTCGCTGGTCTTCCTCTGGGCTGCCGGAGTCGCAGTGTTGATGGTCCCTGTCGCGCTGCTCCTCATCAGGATCGACCGCAGGACGTTCAGCGGATCGGACCACACTCCCCACGTCCACCTGGGCTAAGCCGAAGGCGCCGCCACCCGCGATCGGGGTGGCGGCGCCTGATACTGTGATCCGAAGCGATGAATGACGACGGCGAACGCCTCTCGTAAACATTGGCGTGAGATAACTCACATTCTGTAAGCTGAATTCAAAGTCACGCAGCCGGCTTCCCTCGCTCCACGTTTGGCAGGTCCCCAATGGCCCCCAATTCACTCAAGGCCGAAATCCTCCTGGCCCATGGTGTCGGCCCCTCTGCGGCCAGTGTTGCTCGACGAAGAGCAGCAGAAAACCATGGCCACCATCGCGCGCCCAACAAACCTGACGCCCTCCTGGGTGCCATAGCGGTGAGGCAGCTCTTCCACCGCTGGCCCCTGGTCCCGTCCCGGGAACTGGAGCGCATCCGGCACGTCCTCGTCCACTGCGACCAGCTTGGCTCACCGGATACCCATCACTTATCCGAACCGGCCCAAGCGCTACTGGACCTGATCAACGGCGAGTTGGACCGGCGTCGTGCCTTGGCCAAAACCCGGCAGGAAACCGCAAGCAGCAACTAGCGCGGACTGGTCCCGGGGATAGCAGCCACTACGTCGATCTCCACCAGGAAGTCGCCCAGGAACGAGCCCACGGTGGTGCGTGCCGGGAACGGAGCCACAACATACTTTTCGTAGATGGAGTTGAATCCATCAAAGTCGCGACCTGGGTGGTGCAGGTGCACGGTGGCTTTGACGACGTGCGAGAAGTCCAAACCGTGCGCGCCAAGGACCTCGCCGAGGTTCTTCATGGCCTGGATGGTTTGTTCCTCAATGGTGATCCCCACGCGCTCGTCGCTGATGGGATCGTGAGGTGTCTGGCCCGCAGTGAAGAGGAATCCGTTGGCCACAATGGCTTGGGAGTAGGGGCCGGCCGGGCTGGGAGCGAGGCTGGTGACGACTTGCTGGCGGGACATGAATTGCCTTTCGTTGCTATTGAAAAGAGTTGCTAAAGGACCTTCGAGAGGAACGCCTTCGTGCGCTCCTGCTGTGGGTTGTCCAGGACTTCCTCGGGCGGGCCGCTTTCAACCACCACGCCGCCGTCCATGAAGACCACCTGATCGGCCACCTGGCGGGCGAAACCAAGTTCGTGGGTCACCACCACCATGGTCATTCCGGCCTCAGCCAAGGACTTCATCACGTCCAGGACTTCGCCCACCAGCTCGGGATCGAGCGCGGAGGTGGGCTCATCAAAGAGCATCAGTTTCGGCTTCATGGCCAGTGCCCTGGCGATCGCGATGCGTTGCTGCTGCCCGCCTGAGAGCTCCTGGGGGTAGGAGTGCCCACGGTTGCCCAGTCCCACCCGGTCCAGCAGTGCCTGTGCCTCCACCACAACCTCACGGCGCGGGCGTCCCAGCACATGCACGGGTGCCTCAATAATGTTCTCCAGCACGGTCATGTGTGGGAAGAGGTTGAAACGCTGGAAGACCATGCCCGCGTTAAGCCGTGAACGGGCCGTCTGTCGTTCTTTCATTTCGTAGAGCTTGCCGTTGCGTTCGGCGTAGCCCACCAGGTGCTCATCAACGTAGAGGCGGCCCGCGTCCACCTTCTCGAGGTGGTTGATGCAGCGCAGGAACGTGGTCTTGCCGGAACCGGATGGCCCGATCAGGCAGGTCACCGATCCCTTTTCAACCCTGAGGTCGATGCCTTTCAGGATTTCGATAACGCCGAAGTTCTTCCGGACTCCCCGGGCTTCCACCATTGCGGTAGTCATCATGCTGTCCTTGTCCTAGGCTTGCGGATCCGTCGCGGCGCTGAGTCAAAACCGCGGCCGTAGCGGCGTTCTAGTTTGTTTTGGAAGAAGCTCAGGATGGTGGTCATGAGCAGGTACCAGAGGCTGGCCACGATCAGCAGCGGAATGGTCTGGTAGTTGTTCGCGTAGATGATCTGGGCCGAGTAGAGCAGGTCCGAGATCGCCAGGACGCTCACCAGTGAGGTGCCCTTCAGCATGGAGATGACCTGGTTGCCCGTAGGAGGAAGGACCACTCGCATGGCCTGGGGCAGGATCACCCTGTTCATGAGCTTGCCTCCGCTCATCCCCAAGGCCCGGGCGGCGTCGTACTGTCCCTTGTCCACCGATCCGATGCCACCGCGGATGATCTCGGCCATGTACGCGGCCTCGTTCAGGGACAGGCCAAGAAGCGCCGCACCCAGCGGGGAAATCAGGACATTTGCGGATCCGAGAACCACAGACGGCCCACCGAAAGGAAGCCCGAACGCGATGACCGGGTAGAGGGCCGCAATGTTGTACCAAAAGATCAGCTGGACCAGCAGCGGCGTCCCACGGAAAAACCAGATGTAGCCCCGGCTGATGGTACTCAGGATCGGATTGTCAGAGAGCCGCATGATCGCCAGCAGCGTGCCCAACGCGATGCCCACGGTCATGGAGACAACGGTCAGCAGAAGCGTCAACCCTGCACCTGCGAGGATCTGTGGGGCGAACAGGTAAGACACCACAACGTCCCAGCGGTACCGCTCGTTCACGGCCACATCCCATGCCGCGCCGAGCGCCACCAGGATGAGGACAACTGCAAGGGCCAGGCGGACCGGGTGCTTCAACGGCACTACGGGAATCGAATCCCCGGAAGCCGCTGCGGCCGGCTCCTTGGTGTCGGGGACTGGGGGTTGTTGATGCATAACCGTCACCTCTTTATGGGGGGAATTCATGACTGTTTCTCCTACTGGGCGAAGTTGACGCGGGCGTCCGTGATGGCGCTGGTCTGGAGTCCGTACTTGCCAAGGACCTTGGTGTAGGACTCACTCTTGATCACCGCATCCAAGGCAGCGGAGACGGACTTCACCAGACCGGATTCCTTCGGCACACCCACGCCCACCGGGGCGAACTCGTACGTCCGGGCAACCTCGATCTGCGGGTTCTGCGTGGCGGCGAAATTCAGGATGGGCGAGTCAGCGAGCACGGTGTCCAGGCGTCCGCTGGTGAGGGCGGAAATAGCTTGCCGGGTGTCCTGGAATTCACTCTTCTGGATGGCGTCTTTGCCGGCAGCAGCGCAGGCTTCGTCATAGGAAGGAACGTTTACGGTCAGCTGGTACGAGCCCGTGAGGAGACCTACCTTCTTGCCGCAGAGTGCGTTCTCATCCTTGATGCCACCGGGATTTCCTTTGGGAACGGCAATGGCGTTGCCGATCTGCATATAGTCCACGAAGTCCAGGACTTCCATGCGCTTTTCCGTGGGGGTCATGGAGGAGACCGTCATGTCGTAGCGGTTGGCCGCGAGGCCGGGAATGATGGAGTCGAAGTTGGCCACCTGGATGTCTACTTTGACACCCAATGCCTCGCCGATGAGACGGGCCACGTCCGGGTTGGTTCCAGTCATCTCCTGCGTGCCTTCGCGGTAAAACTGGGTTGGCGGTTCGTTGGTGGGGATGGCCACGCGCAGTACTTTGGAAGCCTTGATGGACTCCGGCAGAAGGTCAACGGCGGCCTGGTTGACTTCCAGCGCGGGAACGCCGGTGCCCGCTCCGGCAGAGTCGCCGGACGGGTTCGACGCCGATGCGTTGCCGGCGGGGCTGCATGCCGTAACGGCCAGCAGGAGCGCTGCCGTAACAACCACGACGGGTAGGCCGGACTTGGTTCGTTGGGTGGTAGACGACGTTTTCATTGGGCGGTCCTCATTTCTGCAAGGCCAAGGTGGCCTCGGTGATACGGGTAGGTTGGGTGCGGGCGAAGGCTTCGTTGCGGTGCCGGATCAGTTCCCGGCCTTCCGTCCGCAGTTCCTCAATGGTTGATACTCCGAGGAGCATCATGGTGCGGGTCATTTCGGCTTTGAACATCTTCAGTACGTGTTCCACGCCGGCCTGGCTGGCGGCGGCCAGGCCGTAGAGGTACGGGCGCCCGATGGAGCACGCGTCCGCGCCCAGAGCCAGCGCCTTGACCACGTCGGAACCCCGGCGGATACCGCCGTCGACGATGATTTCCATCCGTCCGGCAGTCTTCTCCACAATGTCCGGAAGGACGTCCAGGGGCGCTGCCATGTGGTCCAGTTGCCGTCCGCCGTGGTTGCTGACCTGGATGGCGTCGATTCCAAGCGAGGCGGCCAGGGCGGCGTCGTTCGCGTTCACTACGCCCTTCAGGACGATCGGACCGTTCCAGCGCTCCCGCAGGTCCCGGATGTCGTCCCAATCGGTGGGCTCGTAGGAACCTGCCAGCAGCGTCCGCCACATGTCCGGCGAACTGGCCAGCGGGCCTTCCGGAATCTCAGCGTCCAGGTTGGGGAAAGCGATGGCGTCGTTGGCCAGGAAGCCCAGTGCCCATGCTGGGTGCAACATCCCCTCCACAACGGTCTTCGGCTTGATGGAGGGCGGGGCGGTGAATCCGTTGCGGTAATCGCGCTCGCGGTGTCCGATGGCCCGGCAATCGACGTTGACCAGCAGGGCCTCGTAACCTGCCGTGGACACCCGGTCCAGGACTGCCCGCAGCAGGCCTTTGTCCGAGGTGGGTTCCAGGTTGAACCAGCGGCGAAGTCCCGGCGCCGCGGCGCTGACGTCTTCCATGGTGGTGGTGCTCAGGTGCGCCAAGCCGTACGGGATGCCGGCGGCGAGCGCTGCACGGGCGACGGCGGTCTCCCCCTCGGGGTGGAACAGCCGGGTTCCGCCTGTGGGCGAGAGAGTCACCGGCATGGACACCGGCCCGCCGAGGAGCGTTGAGGCGAGGTCCAGGTTGTCCACGGAGCCCCATTTGGGGAGGAAGGACCAATCGTCGAACGAGGACCGGTTACGGCGAAGCGACACCTCGTCCTCGCCGCCGCCTTCGATGTATTCGAAGATGCTCTTGGGCAGGCGCTTGGCCGCCAGTTTCCGCATGTCCTCCACGCTGTAGCACTTGCGTGACAGGCGCTCCGCGACGGATCGGGCCGGTCCCTGCACCGAGGCGAGCGCCTTGATGTCCTTGAGTTTCATGGTGTGTCCTCTGCGTTCCTGCTGGGGTTACCCGCCCAGCTCCTTTCCCCATAGTGACGCAGATCTCTTGCGCTCTACATGTGAATTCCTCCACAAGATAGAACTTTGACTTGTGATAACGTCCAGCTATGGATAGAGCAACGCCGCTCCCTGAGCCGCAACCATCCGAGCGCGCCCCCTCCGGAATGCAGCAATCCGGGATGCAGCAAACCACGGTGCGGTTATCCGACTGCATCCAGCTCATGCAGGCAGATCTGGTGCATGCCAACCCCACGCCGGAGAACCTGGGGCACCCCGTATCGGACGTGCTCATGTACGATCCCCTGGACCACTGGTCAAGCGTGGATGACCGCATCATCCTCGCGGTGGGGTGTACCTACGGTTCCCCCGATTTCGATCAACTCCTCCACAGGGCCGCGAACAGCAACGCAGCGGCGGTGGTGGTCAAGGCGCACGGCGCCCGGATGGAGGAGTTGCGTTCCGCGGCCGTCCGGCACAGCCTGTCCGTGCTGGTGGCTCCGGACAACGCAGACTGGACTCGCCTGGTGGCACTGGCCCGGGCCTCTGTGATGGGTGCTGCCGCGGACTCAGTTTCCGGGGTCAGGCTGGGCGACCTTTATGCTTTCGCCAATGCTGCTGCCTCCATCACCAACGGCGCGGCCAGCATTGTGGATCCGCTGGGCCGCATCCTGGGCTACTCCACGCTGCCCGGGCAGCCCATCGATGAGCTCCGGCGCATCACCACCCTGACACTGCAGGAAACCACCCAGCCGGCCTTCGACCAGGACTTCAAGATTGTCTACGCTGCCCCGGGAGCGGTGCTGGTGCCGGCGCCCGACGACGGCATGGCCCGCCTTGCGTTGGCCGTGCGGGCAGGCGGTGAACTGCTGGGGTCCATCTGGATCATCGATCCAGGAGAAGAAAAGCGCGCCACGGCACTGATCGCCCTGGATCGGATGGCACCCCTGGCCGGGCTGCACATGCTCCACGCCCGTTCGGCCTCGGACTTCGGTGAGCGGCGCAACGCCGACCTCATCCGGACGCTCATGGACGACACTCCCCACGCCTCGTTCGCCGCAGCGCAGCTCGGTCTCGACACCGCCAACGGCCTTGCGGTGGCAGCCTTTTCGATCGTCCGTCCGGAGACCGGAAGCTTGGAGTCAGTGCGTGAAATCCACCGGCTGCTGCACCTGGTGACCACCGTTTGCAACGTCCAGTTCGGCACCAGCCACAGTGCCCTGATCGGTTCAGTCGTCTATGCCCTGCTGCCTGGCACCGGGGCCTCCCCGCGGGCCCTCCACGGACGGATCATCCAGGAGATTGAGGCGTACTCGCACACCATCAGTTCCTTCCCGGTGATCGCGACCGTGGGCGGAATTGCCGTGGGCGTAGAGGACCTGCCCCGGTCCAGGTCCGAGGCACTTCAGACCCTGCACCACCTGCTGAACCTGAGGGCCGGGGCCGGGAAAACCAAGGCCGCAAAGGGGAAGGCGCCCGGCGTTGCCCTTTTTGAAGACTTCCAGATCCCGCTGAACCTGTTGAAGATCGGCGAGTTCATCGAGGAAAACGGGCTTGCCGGAGCGGATGAGATTGCCAGGATCCAAGCCCACGACGCCGAACAGCAAACCGACTACCTGGACACGCTGAGGGCCTATCTGGCCTTCAACGGAAACATCTCCGCCATGGCCGCGGAACTCCACGTGCATAACAACACGGTCCGGTACCGCGTGGCCCGCCTGGCCGAGGACTTCAACCTCGACTTGGCGGACCCGCAGAAACGGCTGTGGCTATGGCTGCGCGTGACCACCATGGACCTCGCGGCCACGTAGCAGCTTCGCATCGGACCAGCCCGCCGTCCTTCGCTACCGGATGATGGGGAGTCCCGCCGTCGGGAAGACGCTGGGGAAGATCGACGGCGGTGGGACCGGGACAGTTTCCAGCGGCACTGTAACGGTTTCAGAACCCACCGTGACGCTGTAGTCCCGCACGTGAATGGCCAGCGGTTCGTCGCTGTAGTCCGGCCCTGTTACGAGCGTCAGGGCGATGGATCCCTGTTTCAGGTCCACGGCCAGCAGGCGTCCCTGAACCTTAAGCGTGAAGGACAGGCCTTCCCACTCCACAGGAAGCCGGGGATCGAAGCGCAGCATCTCGCCTTGGTCGCGCATGCCCGCGAAGCCGCACACCAACGAGCTCCAGATGCCGCCGGTGGAGGCAATGTGGACGCCGTCGATCGTGTTGCCATGCGAGTTGTCCAGGTCGATGAACAGAGCCTCGGTAAAGTGCTGCAGCGCAACATCGCCATACCCAACCTCGGCCGCCATGATGCCCTGCACGCAGGCGGACAGGGTGGAGTCGCCGGTGGTGATGGGATCGTAGAAATCGAAGGCGCGCTGCTTCTCCTCAGCGGTAAAGTCCTGCCACTGCAGGAACATCGCCAGCACCGTATCGGCCTGCTTGAGGACCTGGTGGCGGTAAATCACCAGGGGGTGGAAGTTCAGCAGCAACGGGTACTTGGATTTGGGAGTGTTCCAGTCCCACGGCTCCAAGGTCATGAAGTCGTTGTCCTGGCTGAACACCTGCAGGTGCGGATCGTACGGGAGCGACATGCGCTCGGCTGCCTGCCGCCACACCATGCGCTCGGTGTCGGCGATCCCCTCGTGCTCCAGCGCCGCGGCGGTACGGAGGTTAAAGCGCGCCATGACGTTGGTGTACAGGTTGTCATTGACCACGGCGGTGTACTCATCCGGTCCAGTCACACCATGGATGTGGAACATGCCGTCCTTGCCGAAGAAGCCCAGCGATGCCCACATGCGCGCCGTCTCGATCAGCAGGTCGGCACCCAACTCCCCACGGAAGGTGTCATCGCCACTGGCCCACTGGTAGCGGTTGGCTGCGAAGGCGATGGCTGCGGCGATGTGGAACTGGGCGGTACCGGCAGCGTAGTAGGCGCTGGCTTCCAGGCCATTGATGGTGCGCCACGGGAACAGCGCACCATCAACGCTGAGCTCCTTGGCGCGAACGCGGGCGTCCGGCAGCATGGCATGCCGGGATTCCAGCACCTTCCGGGCTCCACACGGGTTGGTGTAGGTCAGGTACGGCAGGAGGTAGATTTCCTGGTCCCAGAAGTAGTGCCCCTCGTACCCGGACCCGCTCACACCCTTGGCAGGAATGCCCGCCACACCGGCGCGTGCAGTGGCCTGCGCCAGCTGGAACAGGCCCCAGCGCACGGCCTGCTGCATCTCCGGCTGACCCCCGATGGAGATGTCCGCCGTGGTCCAGTACTGCTGGTAGTGCGCCTCGCTCTGCGCCAGGATCTCGCCGAAGGACACCAGATTGGCTTCCGCGTCAGCGGCAAGGCTCTCCCCGCGGTCCTCGGCGTCAGTGGAACCGGCCACCACGTAACTGACCGTTTTCTCCAGACGGAAAGGGTCGCCGTCGTGAATTGCCAAAACGTAACGTACGGACGATTCGTCTTCCGCCACCAGCGTCTCGAAGGGCTGGCCTTCGGCGGAAATCCAGTGGTCCACGGCCATGGCGACGCGTTGGCGCGACTCCGAGGTCTCCCATGCGAGGCGGAGCGAACCGTCGGCACCCTGCAGGTGCAGCGGCAGCAGCACTCGGCCGGCGTGCCGGCCGGAGCGGCGCGGGTCATGGACCGAGTGGTCCTCCACAGGCTGGTCCTGCCGGTTCACGACGCCGGACGTGATGTCTGCGGATACGTCACGGTCCGCGGAGACGGACAGTTCCAGGCCAAGGCAACCGCGGGAATCGAACCCGACCGCGCGGCGCTCAACCGTGGTGACGGTAGCGCCCGAGCGACAGGCCCAGGTGATGCTTTCCTCATAGATGCCTGTGGAGAAGTCCACGCTGCGGTGGTAATCCACCACAGTGGACTCGCCCAGGCTCAGGGCCTCGCCGTCAATGGAAACCGTGAAGTTGTTGGCGTCCGGAACGTACACAATCCGCTGGCCCGTGCGGGCAAAACCGTAGGCATTTTCTGCGTGTTTGATGTCCCAGATCTCATGAAAACCGTTGATGAACGTGCCGGGAAGCTCGCCATCCCCCGTGGTTGAATGCGAGCCACGGATGCCAAGGTGGCCGTTGCCAAGCGCGAACAGCGTTTCCAGCGTTCCCTCGTCACCGGGGACGTGGATGTTTTCCACGAGTTTCCAGGGCTCGCAGGGGAAGCGCAGCCGATCGGAGCTGATGAGTGCCATGGGCTGATGAAATCCTTCGAAAAAAGTAGGGTCAGAGAAGATCGTTGAGGTCGTCGACCACCAGTGTGGCGCCGGCGTCCAGCAGGGTTTGGCGGCCTGCCCCGCGGTCCACACCGATCACGGCGTAAAAGTTGGCGCCCGCTCCGGCCTGCACACCGGAAACTGCGTCCTCCACCACGATGCATTCCTCCACAGGCACGTCCAGAAGGCCCGCTGCGTAGACGTACGTTGCCGGGTCCGGCTTGCCGGGAAGCCCGACGCCGGCCGCCACCTGTCCGTCCACCACCACCTCGAAGTGGTGGTCAAGGCCTGCAGCCTTCAGCACGGCGGGAGCGTTACGGGAAGAGGACACCACGGCCACCTTCAATCCCAGCTCCACGGCGGCATTGATGAACTTGACCGAACCTTCGTATGGCTCAACACCGCGGGAGTTCACAATCTCATTGAAAATGGCGTTCTTCCGGTTGCCCAACCCCTGCACGGTCTGGTTGTCCGGGTGGTCATGGACCGGACCTTCGGGCAGCGTGATGCCGCGGGACGCCAGGAAATCCCGGACGCCATCGAAGCGCGGCTTTCCATCAATGTGGTCGAAGTAGTCGCTCTCCTGGTAACCCTGGGGATGGCCCGCCTCTGCGAGATAGCCGTCGAACAGTTCCTGCCACGCATGCTCGTGCACCACGGCAGTTGGCGTCAGCACGCCGTCGAGGTCGAACAGCAGCGCAGTGGCGCCAGTCCAGGCATTACGAAGATCAGTCATGTGCATTGTTCCGTTCAGCGCTTGTGGCGCGTGGTCTTGCGTTCGATGAGCTTGGTATCGAGCAGGTGGTTGGAGGGTTGATGGGGGGATTCAGGATTCAACAGGTGTTCACACAGCAGGTTTGCCGCGAAGGCACCTTGGTCGGCAACGGGCTGCGCCACAGTGCTCAGGCCAAGGAACCAGCTCATGGGGTGGTCGTCTATACCGATGACAGACACGTTCTTGGGCACGGAAAAGCCATACTCACGGAGCGCGGTCAACGCACCGAACGCGGCTTCGTCGCAATGGGCGAACACTGCCGTGGGCCTTGCACCGCGGGTGATGAGTTCAGTCATTGCCCGCCGGCCGTCGTCGATGCTTGGCCCGACACCCACCACGGAGTCCGGGTGGACGGTGAGGTGGTGTTCATCCAGCGCACGCCTGAAGCCACGGAACCGAGGGGTCTCAGTCACAACGGAGTGTTCATTGCTCGAGAGAACGGCCAAGTCCCAATGGCCCAGCCCCAGCAGGTGTTGGGTTGCCTGCCAGGCCGCATGCTCGTCATCGATACCTACATTGTCCCACGGAACATTTCCCATCCCCACGCTGGCTACCGCCAGCCCGGAGGCTTCCAACGCTTCCACTTCTCCGGGGGCGAGGTCAATATTGAGCAGGAGCAGGCCATCCACCCTCTGGGCCAGGTTCTCCAGGTCCGCAAAGAACTGCTTCCTCACGCTGATCTTGTTGCGCAAGCTGATGAGGACCGTGTCATAGCCGGCATCGCCAAACACTTCCTCTGCCGCTTCCACGGCCTGGGCGAAAAACCAGGCCGTGGCCGTCGGGGCGACGATGGCCACCGATCCTGTGGTTCCGCCTGCCAGCCTGGAGGCTGCGGCCGATGCTTTGTAGCCCAGTTTGCTGGCGGCTTCCGCCACCTGTCGCTGGGCCTTCCCGGAAACGTTGGGGAGGTTCCTCAGTGCCCGCGATACCGTGCAAATGGACAATCCGGAGAGGACGGCGACGTCCTGGATTGTCACTCTGTGAGTCCTAACCATGCAACACGGCCTCAACCCTTTCCCTACTCGCCTGACGCCTTTGCGCATGTCCCGAAGCGGGCCACCAGCCAAAAGTGTAAGCGCTTACAATTTTGTCATTCAATAGAGTGCCGACGAATACGAAATTGTGACGCGAATCTCACCGGGAGGTTGATTCCCGGGCGCGGATGCCTTCTAATCCCCGGCGGATTAAGCCAAGACGTAGTACTTAAGGAAGGCACTGACGTCCACCAGCTCCGGCGGCTCGATCCTGTGCCCCATGCCCGGATACGTCCGCGCGGTCAACGCAACGTTGGCCTGAAGCCACTCCTTGGTGTGCGCAATCGCATCCTCATTGATCACAGGATCAGCCTTGTCCCTCCCCCAGAAGAACGGAGGCGGTGCGTCAAAGGATTCACTCAGGGCCAGGAGGTCGTTGTCCATCACAAAGCCGGACAGGCCAACGGTGGCTTTGAAGTCGTTCGGCCGCAGGCGCAGGAGCGTACTGGCCATGGCCATGCCCTGCGAATAGCCCAACAGGCTCACGCTGCTGTGGTTTTTCTTTACGGAATTGATCCAATCGAACACCCGGTTGGTGGAGGAAATGACGTCCGCGAAATCGTTGGTGAGGAAGTAATCCAACAGAAACCAGCCGTAGTGATCGCCGATGACCTTGGGCCCGCGCAACGCTGCACAGGTGAACTGGTCCGGCAAGTGCGGAAAGAGGTCCACCATGCGCTGCTCACTGGTGCCATAACCGTGCAGCATCACCAACAACGGGGTGCCCGCGCGCTCATGTTCCGGCTTCGACCACACCACTGAATCCATGGGCACGAGCCTAGTAGACTGACGCCATGACTCCGCAGGAACTGGCCAACCTGGCCCATCTGCGGCGCGCCCGCGACTTCATCGATCGCGAATATGCGCGTCCTTTGGACGTACCCACCATGGCCGCCGGCGCCCTGATGTCCCCCGCGCATTTCTCCCGCCAGTTCAAGGCTGCGTACGGCGAATCTCCGTACAACTACCTCATGACCCGGCGGATCGAGCGGGCCATGGCCCTGCTTCGCGCGGGAACCAGCGTCACGGACGCCTGCATGGAGGTCGGCTGTACATCGCTGGGCTCCTTCAGCACGCGCTTCACGGAAATCGTTGGGATCAACCCGAGCGAATACCGGTCCCGCGAGCATGAGGCCGTGAAGGCCATGCCCAGCTGCATCGCCAAGCAGCACACCCGGCCGGACCGCAACGGAACACCAAACCTGAGCAGGATTGAAGAAGCGCCCTCCGCACAGCTGCAATAGCGTGTGATTCATGAACATTTCACTGAAGTACGCACACGTCACTGTCAACGATGTTGATGAATCCCTCGCCTTCTACCGCGACGCCCTGGGCTTCGAAGTCCGCAACGACGTCGGCTCCGATGGGCAGCGCTGGGTCACCCTGGGCAGCGATGCCCAGCCGGACTTGGAACTGGTCCTGTCCCCTCCGCACGCCGGTCGCTCGCAGGCCGACGGCGACGCGATCCAGGAACTGCTCACCAAGGGCGTCATGCCGATGCTTGTCTTCACCACGGATGATCTTGACGGTACCTTCGAGAAGCTCCGCGCATCCGGCGCCGAAGTCCTTCAGGAACCGATCGACCAGCCGTGGGGACCGCGCGACTGCGCCTTCCGCGACCCGTCAGGCAACATGATCCGCATCAACCAGGGCTGATTTACCGGGCTGCTTAACAGGGCGCCGGCCGGCTAGAGACTGAGCAGGCCGGCGTCGGACAATTCGCCGTCTTCGTGAGTGGACGCGATGGCGGCCGAGACGACGTCGGACAACCGCAGACGCCGGCTGAAGGCCTGTCGTTGGAGTCGCTCGCCGGTTCCCCGGCGCAGAATATTGGCCACTCCGGCGCGGGCGAGCGCAAAATCCCCGGCTGCGGTCAGGGCAGTCCTGACATGCCGGAGCAAGGCGCTGGCCACTTCAGCGGCCGGATACGGCCGCTGTTCAAGCGGGTGGAGCACATGGTTGTTGACGCCAAATCGGCTCGCCTTCCAGTTGGCCATCCGCAATACCTGAGTGGGCATGGCCGACGCCGGAACTCCCCTATGCCATTCGTCCGCCGCGGTCTCCACCAAAGCCCTGGCAATGACTGCAATGGTCAGGGCATCTTCTGCGTAGAGGCAAACGTCAGCAATCCGGACCTCAACAGTTGGGTGGCCCCGGGACAGGCGTGCGTCGAAGTAGATCATGCCTTCATCCAGCGGGACTCCCGTGCCGAGAAGCGCAGCAAGCACGGAACGGTAGCCGTCTGCCGAACCGAAAACGTCCATGGGACCAGCCGTGGGCCACCTGTTCCAGATCTGCGTTCGGTAACTCGCAAAGCCTGTGTCCGCACCCATCCAATACGGGGAGTTGGCGCTCAGTGCCAACAGCACAGGAAGCCAGTGGCGCATGCGGTCCAGGACCGCGACACCTTCGTCGGGAGACTCGATGGAGACGTGGACGTGGAAGCCACACGTGAGCTGCTCGCGGGCTATCAGTCCAAACTCGTTGCCCATGGTGGCGTACCGCCGGTTGCCGGAGGTTGGCGTCGCGTGGAATACCGGTGGCGTGGCCAACGCCGCAACCCGTGCTCCCAACGCCCTGGCCGCAGCATCAGCAGCAGCTCTCCCGTGGCGGATTTCCGTCCGCAGTTCAGAGGCAGTTCCGCAGGGCCGCGAATTGACCTCGACTTGTTCCTGCTTGAACTCGGACTTCAGGGTCAACGCCTCCGTGCCTGACTCCTCGCTGAGCCCACCATCGGTGGCTGCAACGTCCAGGAGGTCCGCCGCCAAGGCCAAAGGGGAGCCATCCGCGGGATCCGCGATCAGAAGTTCTTCCTCAACGCCAAAGGTACGCATTGCCACCACTCCCACTTGTGAGTTATTCAGAGCCGGCGGTCATCAAACGTGGCGGGGAACCTCCATTTGGAAACCGCAACGGCAATGCAGCACCTGGGTCTGCAGGTAGACCTCCAACAGATTGGGGGTCTCCGGATCGTCAGTGGTCCGGGGAGCCTCAATCACGCGCTCAGTGGGACGGCCCAGCGTCATGGGCTCACCACAATGTGTGCAGCTGAACCAGAGTCCGGCTGCGGAAGTGGACAGAAAGTCCCTTTGAATCTCCGGTGTCAGCGTGTCCAACCGGACAGCGTGGGCATAGAAGGTGTCGCATTCGCTGCAGGTGTAGCTGACGTCGACAACTGTCGACTCACGTGGCTCAGCTTCCACCACTGTTTCCACGAAAATGTAGGAATCCGTGGCGCAAACAGTGCACCACGGTTGAACCCAGGCAGGGGCACTTGCGGGTTCCGCCCCTGGAGCAGGTTTCGGGACGGGAAGGGATCCAAGCGTCATTGCCATTCTCCTTTTACTCTCCAAGGAGCCTGCAGGTGTGCACGCGGCGAGCCGGCCGATGGCGGCCACGGCTGAAAGGTGCAGTTCTTGGACCATCAGGGATGGCGCCAGGTCAGGAGACTCCAAGGGCTATCTGCTTAACCCACCTAAAATGTAGTTCACGGTGGCGTACGTCACAAGTCATGGGTTCGCTGGCTGTCGCCAACCCGTTGGGATCAGGGTTCGAAATGGGCCATGGGCGCCTGCTTGGCCACACTCGTGATGAGCGATTCGGCCACGTCCCGGAGTTTCTGGTTCCGGGTACTGGACGCTTTCTTGAGGATTTGGAATGCCTCGTCCTGCGTACAACGGTTTTGTCCCATGATGATTCCGCAGGCGAGATCGATGACCGTGCGTGTCTGCATGGCAACCTGGAGGTCCTCAGCGTGCTGCTGCTTCACGCCAATGCGGACAGCCAACCGCAGCGAGCGCTCGGCCTGGCTGGCGTAGAGCTCGCAATTGAGGATGGTTGCCGGGTCGAAGACCTTGGCTTGAGGGGCAAAGAAGTTCAGAGCCGCAGTGGCGCCCTCGTCCAGCTCCAGGGGAACGCAAAGAGCTGACAGGTGCCCGCGCTGCGCGATGACTGTGCAGTACTCGGACCAGCGGTCTTCGATGGACGTGTCAGGAACGTGCACGGTCGCATGGCTTCGCATTGCCTCCAAGCAGGGACCATCGCCATATGCCTGCTGGACCTCGTCGATCAGTCTGGCCTCATGGGTGCTTCCTGCCACCGTGGCAGTGCGGCGCCGGCGACTCAAGGTGATGCCACAGAGCACGTTCATGCCCACGGCCTCGGACACAGCGGCCGCCGAGAAAACCGCGAGTTCATTCAGGAATCCACCTACGTCATCACTGTCGATCACGAGGTCCTGCAGCTGCTCGGGCACCGAAACATCGTCGGGCGCAGAGACAGAATCAGGCGCCAAAATATCGATGTTCATTTCATCCATGCCTTAGTTTACGGTCGTCCAACCCCTGCCCGTCACCCCCATAATGACTGGCCATAGAATCCTTGCATATGCGGTGCACCTATGTGCACAATCTAGCTAAAGTTCCCATCAGAGGACCTTGCTTTCAGCTCAAGCAGACGGGCGACCCGCATTTGATGCAGAGGTACATGCCCATGCCTGCCCAGCCAGCGTCCAGAGTTCCGGACGAAGCCCACCAACCGCCTGACGAGCCTCTTTGGTGTGCGCACTGCGACACGGACAAGCATCTTCTGGTGAACTCCATCCAGTCCCACTATCCCCCCGCTCCCAACATGGTGGACGTCGCCTACGAATGCCACGCCTGCAGGTATTCCTACCGGCAGATTTCGTCCGTCCAGAAAGTGGCCGCGGTGCTGAACCGCCCCGGAGCCCAGCAAGGAGTGCTTCAGTTCGGCGGGCAATACCTGCACTGCGGCGAACCAATGAAAACCAGGAGCTGCGAGCTCCGGAGGATCCAGGCGCCCCTTGTGCTGAAGCCCGGCAGCAAGTTGCGGATGTACGAGGTACTGATCAACACGCGCATTCTGGGATGCCACTGCGGCTTCCGCATGGAAATCCCGGATTGACCCCGGGGCCGCGACACGGGGAACAAGACCACAGTTTTGGAGCTACCTGGAGGTAAAGCATGGACGCAAAACCACAGACGACGGACCCCTCCGTCCCGGGCGCCAGGCCCGAGCAGCCCAGCGCGCAGTCCGGACAGCCCAACGCCCAGTCCGGACAGCCCAGCGCCCAGCCTGGGCGCGCCGGCTTCCAGTCCGGACAGCCCAGCAAGCCCAGCCTCCCGGATCCGCCGGACCCGGACAACCTGCCCATTGATTACCTCCTGCCCCACCATTCCACCAGCAGACGGAGCGCACACTCATGAGCGAATTCCCGCCGGACCCCTCATATCCTGATCCCACCCGGGACCCCAGCCCTGACCCAACCCGCGAGCCCGGGCCAACACCAGAGCCGGTCCCCTTGCCGGAGCCGGGGCCGTCACCCATCCCGGAGCCCACTCCGGACCCCTCATATCCTGATCCCACCCCGGGCCCGACGGTGCCACCGCCGGGACCCACTCCCCTGACATAGGAAAGGCCCCGGCCCCCTCGCACGAGGCAGCGCCGGCGGTTCACACCTGCAAGGCCGGATCCTGGCAAATCCCCCAGTCAGGATCCGAACGAGGGCATGTCGCGCTACAGGGAGCGCGGCATGCCCTTTGCTGTGCCCGGGAGCGGCTGTGCCCAGGAGCGGCTGTGCCCGGAAGCGGCGAGTGCTGTGTTCAGCTGCGGCGGACGGGACCTTGGCGCACCCACCACACGGTCAATCTTTGTTTATGTTGGTTTCTATTGACTTACCAACGCAAACAAAGATAGAGTCAAGCAATTCCACATCGTTGTGACAGCAGTCACGGCAGTGGCTGCACTGAAATCTTGGCTTTA
This sequence comes from Arthrobacter sp. yr096, assembly GCF_900108925.1. NCBI lineage: Bacteria > Bacillati > Actinomycetota > Actinomycetes > Micrococcales > Micrococcaceae > Arthrobacter > Arthrobacter sp. yr096. The sequence continues at coordinate 175,723 of NZ_FNYI01000006.1, forward strand.
CCGCAATGGAGGGTAAGTGTTCGCAGAAGAGCGCCAGCAACTGATCTCCGCACTCGTCGCAGAGCGCGGACGGGTGAGCGTGACAGACCTCGCCGACCGTTTCAGCATCACCACCGAGACCGTTCGCCGCGATCTGGCAGCCCTCGAGGTCTCCGGCGGCCTCCGGCGTGTCCACGGTGGCGCCGTTCCTTCGGACCGCCTGAGCACCCGGGAAGAAAGCATCCTGGAGCGTGCCGTCCAGCGCCAAGTCGAGAAACTCCGCATCGCCAACGCAGCCTTGGCACTGATCCCCGAACTCAGCAGCGGCAGCATCCTCCTGGACGCCGGTTCCACCACGGAAACCCTTGCGGATCTACTGGCCCAGCGGACCCCGTCCGCCAACGCCAACGGAAACGACGAACTGGTGGTGATCACGCACGCTATTCCCATCGCAGGCAAGCTCTCCTCCACTCCGGGCATTGCGCTCCAAATCCTCGGCGGCCGTGTCCGCGGACTGACGCAGGCCGCCGTCGGGCAGTCCACCGTGGAAGCCGCTTACCGCTTGCGTCCGGACATCGCCTTTGTTGGAGCCAACGGGATCCACGCGACCTTCGGGCTCAGTACGCCCGATCCCGAGGAAGCCGCCGTCAAGGCTGCCTTCGTCAAGTCAGCCCGCCGTGTGGTGGCCCTGGCCGATTCGTCCAAGCTGGACGCCGAAACCCTGGTCCAGTTCGCCACCTTGAAGGATGTTGACACGTTGATTACAGACAACCAGCCCTCCGCAGAGCTCGCCGCAGCTTTGGCCGATGCCGGCGTAGACCTGGTGATCGCATGATCGTCACCTTGACGGCCAACCCCAGCTTGGACCGCACGGTGGAACTCCCCGGCGCCCTGGCCCGCGGTGAAGTACAGCGCGCTGTTGCCGTACACCAGGAGTCCGGCGGAAAAGGCGTCAACGTCTCACGCGCACTGGTTGCCTCCGGCCTTGAAACCGTGGCCGTCCTTCCGGGCGCAGATTCGGACCCCGTCCTTTCCGGACTGCACGACGGCGGCGTGCCGTTTGCGGCGCTGCCCATCGGTCAGGCGCTGCGCAGCAATGTCACGCTCACCGAACCGGATGGCGTCACCACCAAGATCAACGAACCCGGCCCGGAGCTGAGCGGTGAACAGCAGGAAGCCCTGATCGGGCTGCTGCTGGAGCGCTCCCGTGGCGCCAGCTGGGTGGTCCTCGCGGGATCGCTCCCACCAGGAGTGCCCGCGGATTTTTACGCCACAATCACGCGTCGGCTTCGGTTGACCGCGGATGGTACGGCCGCACCCGGCATCGCCATTGACTCCTCCGGGGCACCGCTTGCGGCGGCCTTGGTGGGCGATGCCTCAGGAAAGCCGGACCTCCTCAAGCCGAACGCGGAAGAGCTCGCAGAGCTTGCCGCCGCTGCCGGTTTCGCCAATGTCTCCACAGCTGACGAACTGGAAGCGGACCCGGCCAAAGCCGCCCAAGCCGCTGCCGCCGTCGTCGCCAGCGGTGTGGGCGCTGTTCTGGCAACACTCGGGTCCAAGGGAGCAATCCTGGTGACGGCGGACGGAGCATGGCTCGCCACGCATCCGCCCATCAAAGCCGTCAGCACGGTGGGCGCCGGGGACTCTGCACTGGCCGGATACCTGCTGGCTGCAACCCAAGGTGGCTCCGCGCAGGACTGCCTTCGTCAAGCCGTGGCACATGGTGCCGCTGCTGCTTCCCTGCCGGGCTCCACTGTCCCGGCAGTCCACCAAACAACCCCAGACGCCGTAACCATCACGGCCCTCCAGAAGGACTCACAGTGACCCAGCTGATCACACCCCAATTGGTCACCCTCGACCAAAACCTGGGCGACTCCCCTGCCGACGTCATCCGCGTCCTGGCCGGCAAGGTTGCCGCCGCTGGCCGGGCTTCCGAGGTGGAAGGCCTCTTTACGGATGCCTTTGCCCGCGAGCAGAAGACCGCAACCGGTGTGCCTGGCGGCATCGCCATCCCGCACTGCCGCTCCGCAGCCGTCACGGAACCCGCCCTGGCCATGGCCCGCCTTTCGCACAGGGTGGACTTCGGCGCCAAAGACGGCCCGGCTGACCTCATTTTCTTCATTGCAGCTCCGGACGGCGCAGACCAGGAACACCTGAAACTGCTCTCCAAGCTGGCCCGTTCGCTGATCAAAAAGGACTTCACGGCAGCACTGCGTGCGGCGTCTTCCCCTGAAGAGATCGTTGAACTGGTTGATGGCGCCTTGGCCGACAAACCGGCCGCTGCACCTGCCGCTGCTGCGGCCCCCGCAGCAGGCACGACGACGACCTCCGCACCAAAGCGCATCGTCGCCGTGACCGCTTGCCCCACCGGCATTGCGCACACGTACATGGCTGCCGACTCGCTGGTGGCCGCTGCCAAGGAAATGGGTGTTGACCTCCAGGTGGAGACCCAAGGTTCCTCCGGCGCCAAGCCTCTGGACCCGGCAGTGATCGCTGCGGCAGACGCGGTGATTTTCGCCGTCGACGTCGATGTCCGCGGCAAGGAACGCTTCGCCGGAAAACCGGTCATCAACGCCCCCGTCAAGCGCGGTATCGACGAGCCCACCAAGATGGTCCAGGAAGCACTCGCCGCCGCAGAGGACCCACATGCACGCCGGGTTCCGCACTTCGGTGCCGAGGAGCAGGCAGAGCGTGCCGAGGAGGAAAAGGGCGAGCACATCGGCCAGAAGCTGAAGCGCGCGCTCCTCACCGGCGTCTCCTACATGATCCCGTTCGTGGCCGGTGGCGGTTTGCTGATTGCCCTTGGCTTCCTCATGGGCGGCTACCTGATCACCAACTTCGCGGACAAGATCGTTGTGGATAACAGCATCTTCAACCTGCCCACCGAGTTCCCCGAGAATGCTTGGGGACCCCTTGGTGCCTACATTGGCGCGGTCCTGTTCAAGATCGGTGCGCTCTCCCTCGGGTTCCTTGTTCCTGCGCTGGCCGGCTACATCGCCTACGCCATCGCCGACCGCCCCGGTATCGCCCCCGGCTTCGTAGCGGGTGCCGTGTCCGGATTCATGGGCGCAGGCTTCCTCGGTGGCATTGTCGGCGGCCTCCTGGCGGGCTACGTGGCCTACCAGATCGGCAAACTCGATGTCCCGCGCTGGCTGCGCGGCCTCATGCCCGTGGTGATCATTCCGTTGCTCGCATCCCTTGTGGCATCCGGACTCATGTTCCTCATTCTGGGCCGCCCGATCGTGGATTTGACCAACGCCCTCAACGCCGGTTTGTCCAGCCTGACGGGCGCCGGCGCAGTGGTCCTCGGGATCATCCTGGGACTCATGATGTGCTTCGACCTCGGTGGTCCTGTCAACAAGGTTGCCTACGCATTTGCTGTTGCAGGGCTCGGCGCCGCGAGCGTCACCAACCAGGCACCGTGGCAGATCATGGCGGCAGTCATGGCCGCCGGCATGGTTCCCCCGCTTGCCATGGCCCTGGCCACGGTTCTGGACAAGAAGCTGTTCTCCCTGGCAGAGCGTGAAAACGGTAAGGCCGCCTGGCTCCTGGGCGCATCGTTCATCTCCGAAGGTGCCATTCCGTTCGCTGCGGCCGATCCGCTTCGCGTCATCCCGGCCAGCATGCTGGGCGGTGCAGTAACCGGAGCTCTGTCCATGGCCTTCGGAGTCACGTCCAAGGCTCCCCACGGCGGCCTGTTCGTGTTCTTCGCTATCGACAACTTCCTGTTGTTCTTCCTCGCGATCGCCGTTGGCGTGGTAATCACCGCGCTGTCGGTCATCGCCCTCAAACGTTGGGCTGTCAAGAAGCCGGTAGCTGCGGAACCCGTTCCGGCAACCGCCAGCGTCTAGACTTCCCACAAAGCCACCCACCACCACAAAAGGAGCTCCAATGCCAGAACGTACAGCAACCATCGCAAGCCGTGTGGGCCTCCACGCCCGCCCGGCCGCCATCTTCGCGGAGGCAGCCGGCGATCTTGACCTCGACGTCACCATCGCACGTCAGGGCGAGCCCGCCGACGACGCCATGGACGCCGCCAGCATCCTGTCCCTGATGAGCCTGGGTGCGGCCCACGGCGATGTGGTGGTGCTGCGCGCCGAGGGCGAAGGGGCGGACGCCGCCTTGGACAGCCTGGTGAAGATCCTCGAAACGGACCACGACGCCGAGTAGGGGCACCAACCCCTCAGCGACACGCAAAGAGCCTGACGGCACCCGGATGTGGGTGTCGCCAGGCTCTTGGCGTTTCACTTGGCGGATGGTGCGCCTCTGAAGAGGCTCGGCTAGCCCGTTTCGCCGTTCAGATAGGCCGCAATCGAGGACTCCGTGGGTTTCACGTCCTTCAACTCCCCTTCGAGGTAGCCCTCGATGATCCGGGGGTCCACATAGGAGGAGCGCGCTACCGAAGGAGTATTGCCCAGGAGTTCAGAGGTCTCCTTGATGGCCCGCACAATCGCTTGCCTGGGCGTCCCTTTGTGGCCCGATTTGATGAGGCTAAAGGCCGCCGCAGCCGTCCCCCTCCACGTCCGGAAATCCTTGGACGTGTACGCCTCCCCAGCGATTCCCCGCAGGTACTCGTTGATCATGGAGGCATCGACGGTTACCCAAGTGCCGTCGGACAGATAGGCCAGCAGGCGTTCCTTTCCCGGCCGCTCCACCAGTGGTTCCAGGAACGCTGCCAGCGCGGGATCGTGGATGGACGTGTCCCACAGCTGACCACTTTTGCCGGGGAACTTGAGGAAAACGTCCGGCCCCTCCACGCGGGCATGCCGGCAGCGGAGGGTGGTGAGCCCGTAAGAGCCGTTTTGCTTCATGTAGATCTCTGAGCCCACCCGCAGGGCACCCAGGTCCATGAACCGCACGGCGGCAGCAAGGGTCTGCTGCCTGGGGTCCTCCGAGTCCTGGAGATGCACGGTAACGTTGCGGCGTACCGCAGGCAGCACCAAGCCCAGCTTGGCCGCCCTGATGAACTTCTCGGTGTCCTTCCGCTCCCGCCAGCCCGGGTGGTAAATGTATTGGCTACGCCCCGCAGCATCCACACCTGTAGCCAGGATGTGCCCATGTTCGAAAGGGCTGATCCACACATCGGTCCATGCAGGCGGGATCGCCAGCGCACTGATGCGCTGGCGATCCTCCTTGCTGACCAGACTCCCGTCGGGGTGGCGGTAGCTGAACCCTTTGCCTACTCTTCGCCGGACAATGCCGGGCTTGGAGAGGTCGCTTCGCTTAAGCCTGGGCATGGTCTGTCTGCCTTGCTCGCAAGCAGCCGGGGCCGGGTTTCTGCTAGGCCTCGTCCGGGTCCGTGACGGCTGCGCCGGCATTCATGATTTCCGCATTGATCATCCACACCAGTTGCTCCAGGCGGGAGATGAACGCGTGCAGCAGGTCCGCTGTGGTGGGGTCTTCCTCGTCTACCTGGTCGTGGACGTCGCGCATGGTCTGGACAGCGCGTTCCACACGGTCCGTGACCAGCTTGACGGCGTTCTTGGTGTTAACCAGTCCGGCTGGGAACTCCTCCAGACGGGTGCCCTTGGCGATGGTCGCGCTGCGGCCGTCAGGAAGGGCATGGAGCGCCCGCATACGCTCAGCGGTGTCGTCCGCAAACTGACGGGTGGCGAGAACCAGCTCGTCCAACTGCAGGTGGAGGTCCCGGAAGTTGGGCCCAACAATGTTCCAGTGAGCCTGCTTTCCCTGGAGCTGGAGCTCGATAAGGTCTGTCAGGACGATCTGAAGGTTGTCTGCAAGCTGCTGTGACGCTTTCATGTGTTCCTCTCTTGGACGTTCATCTGAGCGAAAAAATTTCGTGCCGGCGATGTAGCTCCGGCAACCGCCCAATCATCAAGTGACGACTTCCATTAGCCTTTCATAAGGGTGCTTAGTAGTACAATGAGGACAGTTGCTGTTCACGACCGGCGAACTCCCGCCCATTCGACGGAGGCCGGAACGCAATGGCGGCAAAGGCACTTGGGGCCGATAAATGCCCCTTGTACCGGCATAACTAAATCGAAGTAAGCAGGAATGCATAGTTGGGAACCGGCGACAATCGTCAATGATTCCCCCAGAAAGGAATGTGCTGACCATGAATACGCTTCTGATCATTGCTGGTGTAGTAGCAATTGTTCTCCTCCTTGTGGGTGGCTTCACCCAGGCCCTCAACTGGCTGCTATGGGTAGGCGTCATCCTGCTCGTCGTTGCGGCCATCGGCTGGCTGTTGAGCTACATGTCCGGCCGCCGGGGCCACACGGTCTGAACGCGTCACGTTCTCCCACGCACCGAGGCCCCCACGCGACGAGGCTCCGCGCCAGCGCCGGTCCCCGGCGTGAAACGACCTCCCGTGTGACCACCCGCCGCCCAAAAGCGCTACCGGTTGCTGAGGGCGGCGGCGGCGCGTTCGGGATCCGTGATCTTTCCTCCGATCCCCCGGTCTCTCCTCCTTGGATTGAGTTGATGCCCAATGAAACGCCGGGGGGCACGCTGACAGTACGACCGCCGACATTCCGACCGTAGCCCGGTGCACCGTCGGCGTCCATCACTACGCGGAGGTGCACCCATGGCAGAGCCGGAGCCGGCCCCCAGATTCGGCAGAAACGAATCCACCGAAGAACGGATGGACCGGAACTGGATGGAGTTGATCCAGGAACTGCGCGTCCTGCAAACCGGAGTGCAGATCCTGGGCGGCTTCCTGCTGACGCTGCCATTTCAGCCGCGTTTTGGGGATCTGGACGACTGGCAGCGAAGCCTCTACTTGACCAACGTGATGGTTGCCGCCCTGACAACCGTCCTCATTGTGCTTCCCGTCAGCGTTCACCGACGACTCTTCCGCCGGGGCCTCAAGGCCGTCCTGGTTTCCAGCGCGGACACCATTACCAAATGGGCGCTGGCTGGCGTTGCCCTCCTGATTACCGGCTCGGCATCACTGGTCTTCGACGTCACTGCAGGCAGGACCGCTGGATTGGTGGCGGGCGGCTTCATCATCCTGGTGCTGCTGGTTCTGGTGGTGGGGATGCCTCTGTGGCTCTACCGGCAGGGGATGCGCAGCAATGGTGAGCCCAAGGATGAGTGAGCCCAAGGATGAGCGAGTGGTGCTGAAGCGCATCAGGAACCATGGCTTGCTGCTGGCGAACGTGGGACTGTTCGTGGTGTTCTTCGGCGGGATGATCATTTCCGGCGCTGCGAGCTACAGCGAGGAACAGCAAACCCACGGCGGGCCGCCCGTCAGCATCCCCGAGTACCTTGCTACAGGACACTTCGTGGAAGCCGTCTTTGAGAACTGGGAGTCGGAGTTCCTGCAAATGGCCATGTATGTGGTCCTCACGGTCTTCCTGTTCCAAAAGGGCTCATCCGAATCCAAGCCCATGGACAAGGACTCCCCGCAAGATGAAGATCCGCGCGACGCCCGGAAGACCGACAAGACTCCGTGGCCCGTCAGGCGCGGAGGGTGGGTCCTGAAGGTTTATGAACACTCACTGTCCGGGCTCTTTGCCCTCCTGTTCCTGGCCTCCTTCACCCTCCATGCCATCGGTGGAACCGCCGCCTTCAACGAGGAACAGCTCAGCCATGGCCTGCCGCAGGTCTCCACTTGGGAGTACGTGGGCTCAAGCCAATTCTGGTTCGAATCCTTCCAGAACTGGCAGAGTGAATTCCTGGCAGTAGCAGTGCTGGTTGGAGCTTCTGTCTACCTGCGCGAACGGGGTTCGCCGGAATCCAAGCCCGTCGCCGAACCGCACTATGAGACTGGGACCTAGCGGGAACCACCATCTGCACAGAAAACATGCCACATCAGTGAAAGGAAAACGCACCGTGCCGGAAAAGAAGAATCCCAGCATCAAAGATCCCGAACTGTACGAAGAGCTTCGCGAGGATGGCGCATCCAAGGAAAAGGCAGCGCGCATCTCGAATGCCGCGGCCGCGCGGGGCCGCAAGGAAGTGGGCCGAAAAGGAGGAAAGTCGGGAGACTATGACGATTGGACGGTGGACAAATTGAGAGCCCGCGCCAAGGAACTCGGCCTCAAAGGTTATTCGGCCAAGAAAAAATCAGAACTCATCTCCATGTTGCGGAACCATTAGGGCCGCCATTGTGAATTGACGACGCCGGTTCACGCCTTTTTCTTGGCCCGCGCCTTCGGTTTACTGGCCGTTTTGCTGGCGGCAGCGTCGTCGTCGTCCGCTTTTTCCTTGCCGCGTTTCTTGTCCAGGCTGCGCTTGAGCGCCTCCATGAGGTCAATGACGTCGCCGCCTTCACCTTCACCTTCCACCACGCCAAACGTGGCCTCGGTGTCCAGGGCCTCGCCCTTCTCCAGTTTGGCCTCGATCAACGTCTTCAGCTGGGCTTGGTAATCATCGGTGTAGGAATCGGGGTCAAAGTCGTGCGCCATGGACTCCACCAGGGCGGATGACATTTCCAGCTCTTTGTCCGAGATCTTGATGTCCGTTTCGAGGGACGGGAATTTGGCCTCCCGGACTTCGTCACCCCACAAAAGCGCTTGGAGCAACAGGACGTCGTCCCGGACCCTTAAGGCCCCCAGCCGGGTCTTCTGCCGCAGCGCATACTGGACGATCGCTATCCTGTCCGTGTCCTCCAGCGTCTGCCGCAGCAACATATAGGCCTTGGGCGACTTGGAATCCGGCTCCAGGAAATAGCTGCGCTCGTACATGATGGGGTCCAGCTGCTCAGCAGGGATGAACTCCACCACCTCGATTTCGCGGCTGTTCTCCTCCGGTAAGGACTTCAACTCAGCTGCGGTCAGGACAACCGTGCGGCCCTCTTCTTCGTAGGCCTTGTCGATATCCTCGTACGCCACAACTTCGCTGCAAATTTCGCATTTGCGCTGGTACCGGATGCGCCCGCCGTCCTTATTGTGGACTTGGTGCAGGCCAATATCGTGATCCTCCGTGGCACTGTAGAGCTTCACTGGTACGTTGACCAGACCGAACGCGATAGATCCCTTCCATATGGCCCTCATGCACACAGTCAACAGCACAAGACAGCAGAGGAGAAGAGGTGGCAGGCAAGCAACAGGAGCGGGTGAACGTGGAAGGCCACGAGCTCACCCTCACCAACCTGGGCAAAATCATCTACCCGGAAACCGGCACCACCAAGGCCGAGGTGCTGGAATACTACGCCGCCGTGGCACCTTTCCTGATCCCCGCCGCTGCCAACCGTCCCGTCACCCGCAAACGCTGGGTCAACGGTGTGGGCACCGCCGAGCACCCCGGCCAGGTGTTCTTCCAAAAGAACCTTGAGGACTCTGCGCCCAAGTGGATACCGCGGGCCACCATCCACCACTCGGACCACAGCAACGATTACCCCATGGTCAACAACCTGGCCACGCTCACCTGGATGGCGCAGATCGCTTCCCTGGAGATCCACGTTCCGCAGTGGCAGGTGGACGCCTCAGGGAAGCCGCTCCGACCGGATCGCTTTGTGCTGGACCTCGATCCCGGCCCCGGCGCAGGCCTCCCCGAATGCGTGGAAGTGGCCAAGCTGGCCCGTTCCATCCTGCAGGACATGGGCATGGACCCGGTCCCGGTCACCAGCGGCAGCAAGGGCATCCATCTCTACACGGGGCTGGACGGGACGCTGAAGTCCGAGCAGGTCTCGGCCTTTGCCCACGAACTCGCCCGCGCTTTGGAGTCCGACCACCCTGAGCTGGTGGTCAGCGACATGAAGAAGTCGCTCCGCGCGGGCAAGGTCCTGGTGGACTGGAGCCAAAACAGCGGGAACAAGACCACCATCGTGCCCTACTCCCTGCGGGGCCGCGCCTTACCCACTGTTGCCGCACCGCGCACCTGGCGCGAGCTCGCCTCGGCCACGTTGGACCATTTGGACTACAACGCCGTGATGAAACGCGTCGCCACAGGGAAGGATCACTTCGCGTCCATTTCCGATCGGCACCTGCCGCCGCACGGGGAGGATGAGAAGGACGACGGCGGTGCTGCTGGAGGCAGTCCACGCACCGGCGTGCCCGGCACCTCCCGAGAAAGCGTGACAGTTCAGAACCGTCTCGCCAAATACGTGGGGATGCGCGATCCGGACAAGACTCCGGAACCGTTTCCGTCGTCGTCGGCTGCTTCTGCCTCCCCGAAATCCGCAGGCTCCTCCCCTGACCAGCCAAAGCCCGGCGACCCCCCGCCACCGGGCGGCATCTTTGTGATCCAGGAGCACCATGCCCGCCGCTACCACCTGGACTTCCGGCTTGAACATGAGGGCGTGCTGGTTTCCTGGGCCTTACCGCGCGGCGTCCCGGAAACCGTGGACCGCAACAACCTGGCCGTTCACACAGAAGACCATCCCATGGATTACGCAAACTTCGCGGGAGTCATTCCCAAGGGTGAGTATGGCGCAGGGACGGTCAGCATCTGGGATCGCGGCGAGTTCACCTGCGAGAAATGGCGTGACGGCAAGGAAGTAATCGCCACCCTCACGGGCCAGCCAGGTGGAGGACTACAGGGCACCAAGCGGTTCGCGCTCATCAATACGGGCCAGAACTGGCTGATCCACCTGATGAAGGAACAACAAGGGGGGCGGCGGGCAGCGCCGTCACATGGAACGCCGGCCGGCGCCCGGCCGCCCGTCACGGCCGCTCCCCAACCCATGCCGGACTACGCCCCCATGCTGGCCACCTCGGGATCCACAGCCGAACTCCACGGCGGCGATTGGCTGTTTGAACTGAAATGGGATGGAATCCGGGCGATCATCACGGGCACCGAGGGCAAGATCCGCCTCATGAGCCGTAACGGGAACGATCTCACTGCCACCTACCCGGAGCTCACGGACCGCGCGTGCTGGCCTGAAGGAGACTTTGTGGCCGACGGCGAAATCGTGGCACTCGGCAAGGGCTCCCGGCCTGACTTTGGGCGCCTGCAGCTCCGGATGAACCTGGTCAAGTCCGCAGACATTGAGCGTGCCCGGGCTTCGGTTCCGGTGCAACTCATGGTGTTCGACCTCTTGTACGATGACGGCACTGACCTGAGCGGCCTGCCCTTCAGCGAACGACGGGAGAGACTCACCGGGTTTATGGACCGTCTGCGCGCACCATGCCCACTCCATCTTTCGGCGGTCCTGGACCACGATGTGGAGGACCTCATGGCCAGCGCTGCCGAGCTCGGCCTGGAAGGCGTCATGGCGAAGAAGGCCGACAGCCGCTATGTCACCGGCCGCCGCAGCAGGTCATGGATCAAGCTCAAGCTGGAACAGAGCCAGGAAGTGGTGGTGGGTGGCTGGCGGCCCGGAGCGGGGGCTCGAAGCCAGACCTTTGGAGCGTTGCTGCTGGGCATCCCCGATGGCGACAAGCTGCACTATGTGGGAAGGGTGGGCAGCGGGTTCAAGGATTGGCAACTGCGGGACATCCTGGACAAGCTGGAGCCCCGGGTGGTGGCTGATTCCCCCTTCGCCGACATCCCCCGCGAGGATGCTGCGGGTGCCCAATGGGTGGAACCTGACCTCGTGGCCGAGGTGACGTTCGGCGAATGGACGGGACCCGGACGGCTGCGGCATCCGGTGTGGCGTGGGTGGCGCCCGGACAAGTCCCCGGACGACGTGAGCCAGCCCAACTAAGCAGCGGGTCGAGTGCTGCTGCTTGGTTGGGCTGGCTACGGGGTTGGTTCGGGTGGCGTCAGGAGGAGTGCGGCATTTGCGGACGGCTGGTCCTGTGGATCGCCGTCACTGCTGCACCTTGGCCCATGCGTCCGTGGGCTTGGTCGCGTTCCTTCGGGTGGCGGCGTTTGCCGTTACCGTCCGGCCACTGTTTGCCCTGGTCAACGCCCAGCGCAATCGCGACTGTTGCGGGTTCGGGCATCGGAGCCATGTCCATGGACTCCACCAAGTGGTTGGCCACCTCGGGATTGATGTTCTCGGCTGAGTGCTTGGCAGTCATGGTTCTTCCTTTCTGCAATGAAACGAAGGGATTTCAATACTAGGTGCGCCGGAGACTGTTGTCTGCAGCTTTTACCAGCGGACTTTCTTCTCCGTCTTGGCCTGCTTGCCGCTGGCGGACGTGGGCTTGTGGCCCTTGCCGGTGCTTTGCCAGCCAGCGGGCGCGCCACCGCCGGACTTACTGGCAAGCATTGCCCTCTGGGCGTCGGTCAGTTTGGACTTGATGCCGCCGGCGGCCGGCGTCTTGTTGCTGTCGGAAGGGTTGGCAGTCATGTGGACTCCTAAGAGGTGTGAAGTCCTGAGGAGACACTTATCCCATGGCGTTGCGGTTCGAGAAAAGGCTTCGACAACGGGAACGGCATGGAGGCAGAGCCTCAACAGGCGTGGATTTTTGTCAGGTCAAACGCAGCAGCATGCTCAGTGGCACACGCCGGTCTACTCAAAAATCAGTGTTCCCATGCTCTATACCCTAACCAACAAAAGAGAAGTTTGGGAACCCCTTGGCTAGCATGGCCACCATGACCCGGGGAACCGAGATTGCCACTGCCCTGCGTGCCGCAGGCTGTGTATTTGCCGAGGCCGAGGCCCAAGTCCTCATCGACTCCGCCACGCATCCGGACGAGCTCAACCGCATGGTGGCGCAACGCGTCCAGGGGCTGCCCTTGGAACACATCGTCGGCTGGGCCGATTTCTGCGGGAAACGCATGGCGGTGGGCCCGGGCGTGTTCGTGCCCCGGCGTCGCACGGAGTTCCTGGTGCGGCAGGCGGCGATGATCGCCACACTGTTACCCACCGAGCGCCCTGCCGTCATCGTCGATCTCTGCTGTGGTTCCGGAGCGATTGGTGCGGCACTCAGCGATCAGCTGGCGAGTTACCGGTTGCACGCGACGGACATCGAAGCGGCAGCGGTGGCCTGCGCTCGACGCAATGTGGAGCCACGCGGCGGGCGGGTCCACCAAGGCGACCTCTATGACGCGCTCCCCCTCGAACTCCGCGGAAGAGTGGACGTCCTGCTGGCAAACGCGCCGTATGTCCCTACGGAGTCCATTGGAATGATGCCGCCGGAGGCACGCCTCCACGAGCCGAAGGTAGCGCTCGACGGCGGTACTGACGGTTTGGCGGTTCAGCGTCGGGTAGCGCTGGGGGCGGCTCAGTGGCTTGCGCCGGGTGGGTTCCTGATTGTCGAAACTTCAGGGCAACAGGCGCTGGCGACGGCAGGGATCCTGGACGAAGCGGGGCTGCCTGCGCACGTGGTCTCAGACGAGGGATTGGATGCGACGGTGGTGGTGGGGTCACGAGTCAGGGAGTGAGGACCAAAGGAGAAAGCGAAGGCCGACACCTTTTCAGGTGCCGGCCTTCACTGTTTCAGTTGACGTCCCACCCTGCCGTCTTCGATGCCTCCAACTCGGCAAATTTGGTGGTCATTGTCGAGTTGCCTCGCGTGAGCTTCCTAATGGTGAGATCGTCGGCTTTGGCGTTCGCACGCCGCAGGTTGTCGGCAGACTTCTGCAGCGCCACTTTCGTCTTTTCCAGGTCCTTGATCGCTTCGTCGATGCGCTTGATCGCCTCCACGAAACCGTCCGAGGCGAGCCTCCAGTTCCGACCGAAAGCGTCCTTGAAATCGCTGATCTGCTGTTCGAAATTCGTGATGTCCAAGTTCTGCGCCTTGACCATCGCAAGTTCGGTCTTGTATTCGAGCGAATTCATCGCGGCGTTCCGCAGCAGCGCGATCAACTGGATGAAGAACTGCGGCCGGATGACGTACGTCTTCGGATAGCGGTGAGAGACATCGACGATCCCGGTGTTGTAGAGCTCGCTGTCAGGCTCAAGCAGAGAGACCAGCACGGCGTACTCGCACCCCTTCTCCGTGCGATCCTTATCCAGCTCTTTCAGGAAGTCTTCGTTCTTGTGCTTGGTTGCGGTTCCGTCGTTCTCGTTCTTCATCTCAAACATGATCGACACAATCTCAGTACCGGCACTATCGGAGTCGCGGAAGATGTAGTCACCCTTGCTCCCGGCCCGCGCATCGTTGTCCTTTTCGAAATAGGCAAGGGGAAAGGCTGTGGCACGGATGCGGTTGAACTCGGTCTCACAGTGCTGTTCAAGAGTTTCTCCGACCATCTTGGTCGACAGCTTTGCTTTCAGGTCCCGCAGCCGCTCGATCTGTTCTTCGCGGTCCTTGATCTGAGTTTCGTACTTGTCTTTCAGAGCCTTCTCACCGAGCTGCTTCTCGAGATCGGCCCGTTCAAGGCTGCTCTTGAGTTTGTCTCGCTCCTTTTCAACCGTGTTGACTGCTTCGGAGATCTCAAGCTTCTGCACGAATTCGGCAGCCTCGAGCTTCGCCTTGAGGTCCTGGATAGCGGAGTCCCTCTCCGATGCGGCCTTCTGAAGTTCGTTGGCGAGCTTCGCCTCAGCCAGTTCAACTGATGCCTGTTTCTCCTGCTTCGCCTGTTCGAGCTCCTTCATCAGCCCATCGCGCTCCCTTTCGACGGCACTAAGCGCCTCTGTTACGGCGAGCTTCTGTGCAACCTCACCAGCATCGAGCTTCGACTTCAGCTCCTGGATCTCAGCATCCTTGGCCGTCGCGATCTTCTGACGTTCGCTGGCGGACTTCGTCTCCGCGAGCTCGAGAGCAGTGGCCTTGTCCTGCTCTGCCAGTTCAAGCCGTTCGTTGAGCTGCTGTTCGAACTCAGCATCGCGAACCTGCTTGGCGATGTCGGCGTAACCGGCTTCGTCGATAGTAAATGTCTGTCCGCAGTGCGGGCACTTGATGTCATGCATGTCTGGAACCTCAATCAGCTATGTCGGCCTCGTACAGCCGCACTGGTGGACCCTCGGCTCTTTCGGAGGGAGAGGGATTGTCGAAATACGCGGAAACCGCCCCCAATGCGTGGTTTCCCGCAGCAGTCGCAACTTCGGAGATTTCCCTCGTTGCTTGAGAACGAAGCTACGGCAAGGATCGAAACATGAAAGCAAATATTTTGATAACCCCGCTTATCAGAAGTCGCGCACTATCCAGTGCTCCACGGCACTAAGCTGAGGTCAACGACGAAAGGAGGCGGCCATGAGCCAAACAGAAGCAATGCTCATGACCCTCTCGGATGTTGCTGCCCTCGCACAGGTACAGCGCCCAGTGGTGTCCATGTGGCGCAAACGCAGTTCGGGATCCCTGCACCCATTTCCGAATCCTGTAGCGCTCAAAGGCAGGTTGGAACTCTTCGACCCCGACCACATCGCCGCTTGGCTGACCGATACTGGACGGGGCAACAACCGAGAGGCAGCCAACGACGTCGCCGCCTTCACCCGCATGCCCGGCACGACTGCTGATAGAACCGGGGAAAACACCCTCGACACCCTCACTGCGCTCCTGACCCTCAAGGCAATGACTGGCAACTCCCTGGCACAACTGAGCACGGAAGAATTGTTGGACGCGGCTGACGAGTGCGATCCAGATGACACATTCCTGTACTCCGAAATAGAAGCCGGGGGCACCTCGATTACCTCCACAGCGGCATACGCCGACCGACTGGCGGACAGTGCCTACAACGATGCAGCGGCCTTCGAGCATTTGCTTGCTGGGAGGTTCCGCGAGGGGCTGAAAGAGTACTCGGCCACGGCCCTCACCGATTCTGCCGTGGAGTTGGTGGCCTCTGCCGCCGTTGAACTGGCCGCAACTCTTGGCGGAAACCGCGTCTTTGCTGATTCCACAAGAGGCGGTAGCGATCTTCTGCTGGGCGTCGTCCATGCCGCCGGGGAAGCAGCACCGGCGACGTTTCTGACAGCGGACGACGACGGCGGTTCAGGTCGCCTAGCGCGTCGCCGACTGCGGGTGCACGGTGTGGACTGCGGGCAGATCCATCTCGATCCGAGCGGGGAGTTCGCCGTCCAAGGACCTGTAGTTCACGTGGCTCAGTACCCTTCTCCAGGTGAATCCGTAATGAACGGAATACAGATCCTTGAGACGGTGGAACAGCTTCTCCTGCAGATGGATGATCAGCAGCGGGCTGTCATCATCGCCCCAGCACGGGTTCTCTGCGATTCCCCGATGGACGTCGGCCTAGCGGCGCTCCGTGGAGATTTGCTGCGAATCGGGCGGGTCCGCGCCATTGTGCGATTGCCCCAAGGCCTGCTGCGCGCCAAACCCCGCGAAGCTCAAGCCCTATGGGTGATGGGTCCCTCTCTAGCTGACAATCCCAGTGCTGGACGCTGGACCATGGTGGCGGACGTCAGCACTCAAGATCTCACTGAAGACGTGAAGCAGGATTTGGTCAGCGACGTTATTGCCTCGATGGGGACCGGCGCTATGGTCCGCGCCCATGCGTTCCGATTCGCTCGACTGATGCCAACCCAGCAGCTGCTGGCCAGCAAGTCCTTGGTGCCAGCGCCGCCCCATAGTTCGGTTGGAATGCCAACTGGCGCAGAGGCAGCACTCCGGGTAGAGGAACTGGGACGTCTGCTGCATTCCGGTGCATCGCCTGCTCTGCAGGTCGTGACCACACACAACAACATGGCGAATCAGGCCGCTTCTATCCAGAGACTCATGACCTACGGCACCCTCAAGCACATCAAGGGAAACCGGGTGGCGGAGGCAGACTTGAATCCGCAGAAGGGAGCCCGGGCCTTGGGCCCGGCAGACCTGCTTGACCCGCACAACGCACCGCACCGGTACATCGGCCTAATGGACCTGGCAGCCAACTATCCTGCAAGCCGGCTCACTCAGCCAGGCGACGTCGTCTTCTGCACTAGCCCTCGGCCGGCTGCCACGGTGGACGCACACGGTGGTTCCGTTGTCATATTCCCGGCGAAGGTACTACGGGTCGACGCCGCTGACCCGGGCGGGCTGTTGCCTTGCGTTGTTGCCTCGGATATCAACAGCATTTCCCCAACGGACAAGGTCTGGCGCCGGTGGCGCCTGCGTCGCGTACCTGAGGTCCAGCGGGGAAAACTGGGCGACACTCTTGACCGGCTGCAGCACGAGCAGGAACAAGCCCGACAACGACTCAGGC
Source organism: Arthrobacter sp. yr096 (assembly GCF_900108925.1). Taxonomy (NCBI): domain Bacteria; kingdom Bacillati; phylum Actinomycetota; class Actinomycetes; order Micrococcales; family Micrococcaceae; genus Arthrobacter; species Arthrobacter sp. yr096. The sequence goes on from NZ_FNYI01000006.1 coordinate 192,580, forward strand.
AACTCCAAGAAGTCGCTACGCTGATTACGGACGGCGTGGCGAGCGGAAGCCTCACTCTTATAGATCCAAACACTAATCTCGCCGACCCACAGACAAAAGGAACCCAGTAATGCCCCCGAAATTGAAGGTGGACCTCGCCCCGTCCACCATGAAGGAACTCAAGGACACCCTCTGGAAAGCCGCGGACAAGCTACGCGGCTCTATGGATGCCTCTCAGTACAAGGACGTGATCCTGGGCCTGGTGTTCCTGAAGTACGTCTCCGACGCTTTCGATGAACGACGTGAGCAGATCCAAGCCGAACTGGAGGCGGACGGTCTCAACGAGGACCAGATCGCTCAGTTAATCGACGACGTCGACGAGTACACCGGGCGCGGCGTCTTCTGGGTGGCGCCTCGGGCACGGTGGACCTATCTGGCGGAGAACGCCAAGGGCCTTCCTGCAGCCATGGGCGAGCACCCGAAGCTAGTGGGCCAGCTCATCGACGAGGCCATGGACATGATCATGATGGACAACAAGTCCCTGGCCGCCACGCTCCCCCGCATCTACAACAGGGACAATGTGGACCAGCGTCGCCTGGGTGAGTTGCTGGACCTGTTCAACTCCGCACGATTCACGGGCCAGGGTGCCAGCAAAGCCCGGGACCTGCTCGGCGAGGTCTACGAGTACTTCCTGGAGAAGTTCGCCAAAGCTGAGGGCAAGCGCGGCGGCGAGTTCTACACTCCGGCCGGCGTGGTTCGCGTCTTGGTGGAGGTTCTGGAACCCCATCGCGGCCGCGTCTATGACCCCTGCTGTGGGTCCGGCGGCATGTTTGTGCAAGCCGAGAAGTTCCTTGAGGCCCACAACATGGAAGGCTCCGACATCTCCGTCTACGGGCAGGAGCTCAACGAGCGCACCTGGCGGATGGCGAAGATGAACCTGGCCATCCACGGCCTCAACGCCAACCTCGCTTCCCGCTGGGGCGACACCTTCGCCCGCGACCAGCATCCGGAGCTGACCGGTAACAACGGCGCGGACTACATCATGGCCAACCCGCCCTTCAACATCAAGGACTGGGCCCGACTGGAGTCAGATCCACGCTGGAAGTACGGCGTCCCTCCGGCCGGCAATGCAAACTATGCCTGGATCCAGCACATCATCTCGAAGCTCGCCCCTGGCGGCAGCGCTGGCGTGGTCATGGCTAACGGCTCCATGTCCTCCAACTCCGGCGGTGAGGGCGAGATCCGGGCACAGCTGGTGGAGGCCGACCTCGTCTCCTGCATGGTGGCCCTGCCCACCCAACTCTTCCGCAGCACCGGCATCCCGGTCTGCACGTGGTTCTTCGCCAAGGACAAGACGGCCGGCCCCCGCGGTTCTGTGGACCGAACGGGGCAAGTACTCTTCATCGACGCCCGCAATTTGGGCCACATGGTAGACCGCGCCGAACGCGCCCTTTCCGACGACGATATCGCCAAGATCGCCAACACTTACCACGCGTGGCGGGGGACGACTTCTGCCGTAGAGTCCGGGCTGACGTACGACGACGAGGCAGGCTTCTGCTACTCGGCCAGCCTCGCGGAGGTCAAGGCTGCTGACTACGCCCTGACGCCCGGTAGGTATGTGGGCGCGGCCGAAGTAGAAGACGACGGCGAACCGATCGAGGAGAAGATCGCGCGGCTTTCGAAGGAGCTGTTGGACCAATTCGAAGAGTCCGAGCGGCTGGCCGCTGTGGTGCGCGAGCAGTTGGGGAGGGTCGATGTCTGAGTGGAAGACACAACCTTTGTCAGACCTCGCCGACATTGTGACCGGAGCCACTCCAGCCGCAGCCCAAACAGATTCTTGGGGTAACGAAGTCGATTTCATCACTCCCTCTGATCAAAAGGACAACCAACGAGAAGCACAAGCAGCACGACGGCTTTCCTCGGTCGGTGCGCGAAGGTTGACCAAACGGATCGTTCCAGCCCGTTCAACCAATTTGACTTGTATTGGCTCCACCATCGGCAAAGTCTCGATGACGCAGTCCGCAGCGGTAACTAACCAGCAGATAAATAGCATTATTGCTCGTCGGCCAGTTTCGGACCCCGACTTCATTTACTACCTGATCAAGAACTGGAGTGGGTCACTGAAGGACCACGCTTCTGGCTCGGCGACGCCCATAATAAACAAGTCTGTACTGTCCAAGTTCGAGTTCCTTGTTCCGCCCGTCTACGAGCAGAGGGCAATCGCGGAGGTGCTGGGCGCCCTCGACGACAAGATCGCCGCCAACACCAAACTCGCCTCATCGGCAGAAGAACTGATTTCAGTTCATTTCCAACGCGCAATCGAATCCGAGGGGACAACCTCAAGATCGCTCTTCGAGGTCATCGACGTAGACTTCGGCGAGCCGTTCAAAGGGAGTGACTTCTCAGACCCAGGCACCGGTCGACCTTTGATCCGCATCAGAGACTTGAAGACATTCACCAGCCAGGTTTGGACGACGGAGAATCGATCTCGGGAAATCCTCATTCAGCCGGGAGAAGTCGTTGTCGGGATGGATGCCGAATTCAGGCCTACAACATGGCTGGGCGAACCTGGGCTGCTAAACCAACGGGTATGCCGAGCACGCGGTAAGTCTGCCGGGCCGGCATTTGTGCGTGAGACCCTCAGGGCTCCACTCCGGCGAATCGAAAGCTCAAAGTCGGCCACGACTGTCATCCACCTCAACAAGAAAGATCTGGATGAAGCAAAAGTCTTGGTGCCGGGTTCAGAAAGCTTGGTGGCATTCGAGACCGCCGTTGAGGCTCTGTATTCGCTGCAAGTGAGCATCGCACTCGAAAACCGGTTGCTTGCGACTACCCGCGAGGCTCTCCTTCCTCAGCTCGTGACCGGCAAGCTGAAGGTCAAAGACGCCGAAAAGGTGTTGGAGGACGCAGGCGTATAGGCCCGGCTCCGTGGAGATTTAGTCAATTCGAGGCGGTTAGCGCGGCCCGCCTCCAGCCTTCGAATTCCAGACCACTCGCATCTACCATCCGACGCTAAATACACGAACCTATCCAAATTATGTTTGGTCCATCAGGGGGAACACCGTGACAGCAGCAACACCAGCAGTAGCCTTCTCCGAAGCCGACTGGGAGGGCATGGCCCTTGAGCTTTTGGCCGAGCCGCTCGGCTGGCGGCCCATGCCTGGGCAGGACATCGCTCCCGGATCGGACGAGCGGGAGACGTGGGATGAACTGCTGATCCGGCCTCGGCTGCTCGCCGCCCTCCAGCGGTTCAACCCTACGGTTCCGGCCCAGTACCTGCAGCAGGCACTCGCAGAGATCTCCTCTCCGGAATCGAACGACGCCATTGCCGAAAACCACCGAATCCACAACTACCTCGTGAACGGCTATCGGCTCAGCTACATCGACTCGGACGGTAACGAAGCCAACCCCACCATCCACCTGCTGAGCCAGGACCCCGACCAGAACGACTGGCTCGCCGTCAACCAGGTCACTTTGGTGCAGGGCGACTACAAGCGCCGCTTCGACGTCGTGCTGTACTGCAACGGAATGCCGGTAAGTGTTATTGAACTGAAGAAGGCAGGCAGTGCCACGGCTGACGTGGCCGCGGCGCATGCGCAGCTACAGACGTATCTTCGCGAGTTTCCCATGGCGTTCCGCTTCTGCGTGTTCACGCTCGCATCAGACGGAGTCCAAGCAAAGTACGGCACGCCGTTCACTCCCCTCAACCACTTCTCGCCATGGAATGTGGACGATGATGGATTGCCGGTCGCACCTGGCTATATGGAAGCCGGCGTCGCTGTAACGGCGCTGGAGACCGCCCTTTACGGCCTGTATAACCAGGAGCGTTTTCTGCAGTTGGTCCGTAATTTCACTGCCTTCGACGGCGGCCCGGAAGGGCTATTGAAGCGCATCGCGAAGCCGCACCAGTACTTCGCGGTCACCAAGGCGGTCGGCAGCACCGTTCAAGCAGTGGAAAGCAACGGCAAAGCAGGCGTCGTCTGGCATACGCAAGGATCCGGCAAGTCAATGGAGATGGAGCTCTACGCCAACCTGGTGGCACGGCATCCGAAGCTGAAAAACCCGACGGTCGTGGTGATCACGGACCGGAACGAGCTCGATGGCCAGTTGTTCGAGGGCTTTGATAGGAGCCTGCTGCTGGCCGAGTCGCCACAGCAGATCCGGAAGCGCTCCGAACTGCGGGACGAACTAAGCAACCGGGCGACCGGCGGTATCTACTTCACTACCCTGCAAAAGTTCGGGCGCAGCAAGGCCGAAAAAGATGCCGGCGCCGAGCACCCGCTGCTGTCCAACCGACGCAACATCATTGTGGTGGTTGATGAGGCGCACCGCTCGCACTACGACGACCTGGACGGATACGCCCGGCACCTGCGCGACGCACTCCCACATGCCACGTTGATCGCATTTACCGGAACGCCCATCTCCTTTGATGACCGGAACACGCAGGAAGTTTTCGGCGATTACATCGACGTCTACGATCTGTCTCGGGCGGTGGAGGACGGCGCCACAGTGCCGGTGTACTTTGAGCCGCGGCTCATCAAGGTGGGACTCTCGACCGACGTGACAGAAGAGGTCCTCGATCAGGCAGCCGACGAGGCCACCCTGGGCCTCGACGATACCGAACGGGCCCGACTCGAGGCGAGCGTCGCCGTCGTGAACGCCGTGTACGGTGCGCCGCAGCGTATCGCTGCGTTGGCGGAAGACTTGGTGGCGCATTGGGAGAACCGTCGCGAACGCATGCGCAAGTTCATTGAAGCGCCAGGCAAGGCGATGCTCGTGGGCGGCACACGTGAAATTTGCGCGAACCTCTACGCCGCCATCGTGGTGCTGAGGCCTGACTGGCACTCGGATGACCTTGCCAAGGGAAAGATCAAGGTGGTGTACTCCGGTAACGCCACCGATGTTCCCCCGGTGTCCAATCACGTACGCCGCGACTCGGCGAACGCGACGGTAAAAGAGCGGCTTAAGGACATTGATGACGAACTGGAGCTCGTCATTGTCAAGGACATGATGCTCACCGGCTACGACTCACCGCCCCTACACACGCTGTACCTGGACCGGCCCCTGAAGGGTGCGCTGTTGATGCAGACTCTGGCCCGCGTAAACCGCACCTTCCGCGGCAAACAAGACGGCCTGCTTGTGGCCTACGCTCCGCTGGCTGAGAATCTAACCCAGGCGTTGGGCGAGTATACGAAAGACGATCAGGCGAACAAGCCAGTGGGCAAGAACGTAGATGAAGCGGTTGGACATACGGTGCTGCTGGTCGAAGAACTACGTGGGATGCTCTCCGGCTACGACTGGAAATCGGTGTTGATGAAGGGTGGCCCGCGGGCTTTTGTCAGCGCTGCGACGGGCGCGGCTAACTATCTGCGTAGCCCCGAGACACCGGGAAACAAGCCGGCCGAGGGCGAAGAAACTCTGGCCTCGAAGTACCGCCGGTACTCCGGCCAGTTGTCACGGGCGTGGGCGCTGTGTTCCGGCTCTGATACGTTGGCTGAACTTCGGCCCGAAATCCAGGTCTACGAGGAAACGCGGGTCTATATGGCCAAGTTTGACGCCGCAGACCGACAGGCCACCGGCGAACCGGTGCCGGAGGAGATCCAGCGACTGCTAGGCAACCTCGTGGCGTCCGCAACCTCGTCAGGCGAGGTACTGGATATCTACGAGGCAGCCGGCATGCCGAAGCCGTCTCTGGGCGACCTGACACCGGAATTCATGGCCAAGACCCAGAACGCCCGCAACCCGCAGCTGGCAATAGAGGCGCTGCGGAAGCTCATCGCTGACGAGTCAGCCGTCGCAACGCGAAACAACGTGATTCGCCAGCGGGCCTTCTCGGAACGCATTACCGAGCTGATGCGGAAGTACACCAACCAGCAGCTGACATCGGCGGAGATCATCGCGGCGTTGGTGGAGCTGGCACGCGAAGTCGCTGCCGAGGGCAACCGAGGCGCTCATTTCACGCCCCCTCTGAATTCGGACGAGCTGGCTTTCTATGACGCTGTGGCCTCCAACGAGTCTGCCGTGGAGATACAGGGCGAGGGCGTGCTCGCCGATATCGCCCGCGAGCTGCTGTCAGTGATGCGCCGGGACGTTCGGACCGATTGGACGGTGCGCGATGACGTCAGGGCAAAACTTCGTTCCTCGATCAAAAGGCTTCTGGTCCGCTTCGGGTACCCGCCGGACAAGCAGCCTGAAGCGATCAAACTGGTGATGGAGCAGATGGAGTCAATGGCTCCTCGGTTTGCGGAGGCACGGCTCTAGCTGGAAGCTACGCCGTCGTGTCCGTGGAGGCGCCTACAGGCCGATACGCTGGGATCATCAGGCAAGAGCCTGATGTGCCGTTAAAGAACAAAAGACCCGAGTGCAATCGGGTCTTTGTTCAGCGCGGTGCGCTCATTGGTGCGGTCAGAGGGTCATATCCTCAAATCCGGACACTTTGAGTCTATGGCCCTGCGCACGTAGGGCGCAACGTTGTTGTGCCCACAGACACGTGCAGGCCGTGCCCTGTTCCTCCGGGAGGAGGTGCCAGGCATGGAATCCAAACGAAAACGTGAAGAACCATGGGGCGCCTGGAACCTGGTGGTCAACATCATCCGACTAGTCGTTGATGTCGTCCGCCTGTTCTGGCACAACATCCCCTAACCGGGAGCGGTGGCCACCGGCGCAATGCTGGTGGCCAACGTCAATGTGCCATCGACTGGTTCTACTCGCGCAACTGCCCGGCCCGTATTAGTGGGCCGATGATCGGAGCGACGACTCCCAAACAGTCAGCTTTTAGGCCCGATTCGCCCCTGTTACGTGGGCTCAGCTAAACAATTTGGTAACAACATGCTTCAGAGGGCAAAAACGGCCCCGGACCCGCATGATTGCAGGGCAAGAGCGGGCAATGAGATGCAACACAGCTAGGCAATTTGCACCCTCTGAGGGGCCAAAAATCGGATCTCAACTCGGGTTTTCCGCCCAAAACCCGTAAAATTGAAACCCTGCCCAGAGCGGGGCAGCAGAAGTCGCAAGCAAATGACCTCCCTAGGAGAAGCCCAAATGCCCACAGACCAAAGCAACACCGTCTCTCCGGATGGCGCAAGGAACGCCACCGGGAACCAGGTATTGGCAGGCCCCACCCCGGCCGCCACGAACGCAGCAAACGCAGTAAAGAACGCAGCTAAGAAAACGAAGCTTCGCCCGAAGCGCCGGCTCAAAGAGTCCGACGTCAACGTGGTGAATAAGCCGATGCTGCGCAAAGCGCTCGGCGGCACCATCGTCGGCAACACCATGGAATGGTACGACGTCGGCGTTTTCGGCTACCTCATCACCACCATGGGCCCTGTCTTCCTGCCGGAAGCCGACAAGTCCGTCCAGACACTCTTCCTTCTGGGCACCTTCGCCGCAACCTTCATCGCGCGCCCCCTTGGTGGCGTCGTGTTCGGTTGGCTCGGCGACAAGGTGGGCCGCCAGAAGGTACTTGCAGCAACACTGATGCTGATGGCGGCAAGTACGTTCGCCGTCGGCCTTCTTCCCGGCTACGCGCAGATCGGCATCTGGGCCGCCGCGTTGCTGGTGATCCTGAAGCTCATCCAGGGCTTCTCCACCGGTGGCGAGTACGCCGGTGCCACAACCTTCGTCAGCGAATACGCCCCGGACAAGCGCCGCGGCTACTTCGCCAGCTTCCTTGATATGGGCAGCTACATCGGCTTCGCCCTGGGCGCAGCCCTGGTTTCCGTCCTGCAGCTCACGCTCGGACAGGCAGCCATGGAGGAATGGGGCTGGAGGATTCCGTTCCTGATCGCTGGTCCGCTGGGCCTCATCGCGGTGTACTTCCGTAGCAAGATCGAGGAATCTCCCCAGTTCCAGGCCACCCTGGACGCCCAGGAAGCCTCAGCCAAGGACGCCGCATCCCAGGATGCAGCCGTTGCCAAGGGACCCATTGGCATCATCAAGGCGTACTGGCGCCAGATCGTACTGGCCATGATCCTGGCGGCCGCAGCCAACACCGTTGGTTACGCACTGACCTCGTACATGCCCACCTACCTCACGGATTCCAAGGGTTACGATCCCGTCCACGGCACCCTGCTGACCATCCCGGTCCTGGTGATCATGGCCGTTTGCATCCCGCTGACCGGTAAGTTGTCCGACCGCATCGGCCGCCGCCCGGTGCTGTGGATTGGCGCAGGCAGCACCATCGTCTTTGCCGTCCCGGCCTTCCTGTTGATCGGCATTGGCGAGATCTGGTCCACGCTGGCCGGCCTTGCACTGATCGCTTTCCCTGTGACGTTCTACATCGCCAACCTGGCTTCGGCCCTCCCGGCGCTGTTCCCGACGTCCAGCCGTTACGGCGGAATGGGCATTGCCTACAACTTCTCGGTTGCGATCTTCGGCGGAACAACACCGTTCATCGTGCAGGGCCTCATCGAGGGCACCGGCGACGACATGATGCCGGCGTACTACCTGATGGCCACCTCCATCGTGGGTGCGATCGCCATCTACTTCCTGCGTGAATCCGCCCAGCGCCCGCTGCCGGGCTCCATGCCCAGCGTGGACACCCAGGCGGAAGCACGCGAGCTCGTAGCAACGCAGGACACCAACCCGCTCATCAACCTGGACGAGATGCCGTTCGACGGCCAGCCAATCGATGACGCCGTGTTCGGCAAAGGCAACAAGGACCTGACACCCGCTTAGGAACTCATTGCCTGCAACTTCTGCGCAGCGACACTGATAGTTCGCGGCAGCTTGCCGCCCACCGCAGCCACCAGCCTCAAGGCGCTCTCCTTGATGTTGGTGGCTACGTCTGTTAAGCGTGAAGCAAGCCCCGCACTGCCTCGCCGATGATCCGCGCACCCTCCGGGAACGCGCCAGGGTTGGGCCCCGCGTAGTTGAGCCGGATGTACGGGCCTTCCGGTTCTGCGGGGAACCATTCCGTGCCGGCAGCTATGAGCACCCCGGCCGCTTCGCAATCCTTGGTGAGCTGTTCGACGTCGAACCCGTCCGGCATCCGCAACCACAAGTTCAAACCGCCCTTGGGCAGGTGACTCAGGTGCGCCTGGGGAGCGCGTTCGCGCAGGCTGGCGACCAGGAGGTCGCGCCGCGACTGCAGTTGATGGCTGAGCCCGCGGAGGTGGGTTTGCCACCCGGGTTGCGTCACGACGTCGAGCGCTGCTGCCTGAAGCAGGCCGCTGACGTACATCGACTCCGCCGCCTGCGCACCCATAATCCGTTCCCGGGCCGGACCGCGGGCGATGATCGCGGCAACACGGACCGACGGCGAGACGCTCTTTGTCAGGGAGCGAATGTAGACCACGTGGCCCGAATCGTCCTTGGCAGCGATCGGCACCGAGGGAGCTGTGATGCCAAAGTCGTGCGCCCAGTCGTCCTCCACAAGGAATGCACCGTGGCGTTGGACGATCCGCAGTACCTCCTCGCCGCGTTCCGCCGACCATTGCGCTCCCGTGGGATTGGCGAAGTTGGGCTGGGCGTAGAACAACCGTGCACCCGATTCCTCGAAGGCCCTGTCCAGCTCTTCCGGGTCCGGCCCCTCCGGGCCGCTCGGAACAGGGATCACATTCACTCCCGCCTGACCCGCGGCCAGCAACGCTCCCCAGTAACTGGGCGATTCCACCAGCAACGGCTGGCCGTGCCCCACCAGCCCGCGGAAGATGGAACTCAGCCCGCTCTGACTCCCGGGAAGAACGACGACGTCGCTTGGCTGGGGCGGCGTGACGCCTACGGGCGTTGAGGTGCTGAGCTCCTGCGCGAACCACGATTGCAGCTCGGGAATGCCTTGCGCCGGAGGCCTTGAGAGGGCGGCGTCTCCACGGGCGGCCCGCGTTAGTGCCGCACGGACGAGCCGCTCCGGAAGCAATTCGCGGGCCGGATAGCCGGAGTGGAACGCGATCACGTCGTTGGAGGCGCTGCGCATGGCAGCAGAGTTGAGGGGCCGCGCGGCCTGGGCTGCCCTCAAGGCCGCCGTCTGCCAGCCGTAGTCTGAAGGCCGGGCTGTGCGATACGCCCGGACAAACGTTCCGACGCCCGGGCGGCTCTCGATCAGGCCCTGGGCGGTGAGCGTTCGCAGGGCTTTCTGAACGGTGACCGGGCTGGCCTTGTGTTCGGCCACGAGCTGTCGGGTTGATGGCAGTTTGGCTCCCGGCGCTGCCCCCGCGATCCACTCTTTTACTCGCGAGACGATCAGGGAACTGCTATCGTTGTTCATGAGTCACAATAGTAGCGCTACTACACTTTCGCGGCCAGTGGTATCCACCCGGACATCGACCGGAATCTGGTGGGGCCTTCTGGGCGTTGTTGCTTTCTCCTTCACCGTGCCGCTCACCCGCGTGGCTGTGGAGGGAATGTCTCCCCTGTTCATCGGGGCCGGCAGGGCCGTCGTGGCGGCAGTCCTTGCGGCGTTGGCTCTGGCGCTGACCCGGCAGCGTTTCCCACAAGGCGTTCAATGGTTCCGGCTGGCCGTGGTGGCCGGCGGCATTGTGGCCGGATTCCCCTTGCTCACCACCTTCGCCCTTACCAGCACCTCCGCCAGCCATGGAGCTGTGGTGATCGCACTGCTGCCTGCGGCCACGGCGACGGCAGCAGTCATCCGGGGCCGCGAACGCCCCAGGCCGTTGTTCTGGGTCCTGACGGTGATCGGAGTGATGGCCGCCCTGGTGTTTGCCCTGGTTCAGTCCGGCGGCTTTGGTTCCCTCCATTGGGCAGACCTGTTGTTGCTGGGCGCTGTACTCGCGGCGGCCATTGGCTATGCGGAAGGCGGTCTTCTGGCCCGGGAACTCGGCGCTTGGCAGACCATCTCCTGGGCGCTGGTGGTTGCCTCGCCGGTGATGATCCTGCTGACGGTGTTCTCGCTGGGTTCCGGAATACCCTCCGCCACCCCCGTCCAGTGGTGGTGCTTCGCGTACCTGGGCGTGGTGAGCATGTTCCTGGGCTTCTTTGCCTGGTACCGAGGACTCGCCATCGGGCCCATGGCCCAAGTCAGCCAGATCCAACTGGTCCAGCCCGTCATGAGCATCGCATGGGCCGGCCTGCTGTTGGGTGAGTCAATGACCTGGACCACCGTTGTGGGTGGCCTCGCAGTGATTCTCTGTGCAGGTGCCGCTGTCCGCGTCAGGCTCATCCCGCCGTCGACCTCCTGAAACCCGCACCTCATCAGAAAGGGACCCCCTATGTACACCCCCGCACATTTCGCTGCTTCTCCTGCGGCGGTTGCCTCACTGCTGAATTCTGCGGGCGCCGCCAACCTCGTCACCATGGGACCGGGCGGGTTGCAGGCTACGCTGCTGCCGTTCGTCCATGACCCCGCCGTGGGTGAGCACGGCGCGCTGCAGGCACATATGGCGCGGAACAACACCCAGTGGTCCTCGCCGGTCACAGGCGAGGCGCTGATGATCGTTCAGGGTGCGGATGCCTACATCTCCCCGTCCTGGTACGCCTCCAAAGCGGAGCACGGCCGCGTGGTGCCCACCTGGAATTACTCCACGGCTCACGTCTACGGCGAGTTGGTTATTCACGACGACGCCGAGTGGCTGGGCCAGCACGTGCGGCGCTTGTCCAATCAGCACGAGGCCTGCATGGCGAAACCCTGGTCCGTGGACGAAGCACCTCAACGGTTCATTGCCGGGCAACTCAGGGCGATTGTGGGCGTCGAACTTGTGATCTCCCGGGTGGAGGCCAAGACAAAACTCAGCCAGAACCGTACTCCCCAGGACGTTGAGGGCGTCATTGCAGGACTGCGGGCTGCCGGCGATCCGGCGAGCGCAGCCGCTGTGCAACGGGCCCGGACCTCGTAGACTCGGCGCATGCGTGAGGTTGCTGCAGAGTCCGCCGGCCCGGTTGGGTCCATCCACCATGTTGAGATCTGGGTGCCACATCTTGACCGCGCCCGCGAGGAATGGGGCTGGCTCCTGGGCGAGCTCGGCTACGAGGCTTTCCAGGAGTGGCCCACCGGATGCAGTTGGAAACTCGGTGGCAGCTACGTCGTGGTGGAATGTTCTGACGCTGTTACCGGTACCGCGCATCGCCGCACTGATCCGGGAGTCAACCACCTTGCCTTCCACGCCGGAACCCGGGAGAACGTTGACCGGATCCGGGCTCTTGGGGCAGACGCAGGCTGGTACGGGATGTTCGAATCGAAGTATTCGCATGCAGGCGGCACGGAACACTATGCCGCATACCTGATCAACACGGACAGTTACGAAGTGGAGCTGGTAGCTGGCAGTTAGGGGCTTCCTACAGGTTGCAGCCGTGCCATCGCGGCGAGGTGGTCCGTCCCCGGAGAAGAGATGACCGATGCTTCGGTCATGGTGAACCCGCGGAACAGAATGTGGTCCGGCCGGGTGGCTGGAAGGCGAGCCGGCCAGGTGAATCCGAAGCCGGCCCGGGCGTCGTCGAGTATTTCCAGCAAGGGGGCCAGGGAGCGGTCAGTGGTGGCAGTATTGAAGTCGCCAACCACCAGGATGCGCGGCGAAGGATCCGCCTCCACTATGCGGGTGAGTTTCGCGAGCCCTTTGTTCCTGTTGCTGACTTCGCTGGGCCGGACAGACGGCAAATGTACGCCATAGAGCTGGACGGGGCCGTCGGGCGATTCCACGTGCACGCTCATGGCCCGCGACCAGCCAAGACCCAAGGCGAGCGGCTCTCCCTGGCTCAGCGGATACCGGCTCCACACTCCAACGGTTCCAGCCGTCTGCTGATACCCGAACGTACCGTCCAACAGAGGAGATATTCGTTCCAGCGTGGGCCCGGTGAGCTCCTGCAGGACCACGACGTCGGCACCTGACTGGATCAGTTGGTGGACGGCCGCGTCGGCGTCAGGATTTCCTGCACGGAGGTTTTGGGTCGCAATAGTCAATCCGCCGGCCTCGCCCTCCTTCGTGGTGTCCGCAGCGGGAGCCGGGGCGACGCCCGTCATGAGGACCGGCAAGAAGACGACGCACCAGGCCATGAGCGCGGCCGCCACGGGGATGGCGCCGAACCAGGATTTCGAAAGCAACGCCACAATCAGCAGCGCAACCATGACCGCCCCCAGCCACGGCAGGAAACTCTCGATGACCAGGCTCGCTCCGTTAGCCTCCGGCACCAGTGCGTGGCCGAAGAGCAGCACCGTCATGGCGCCCGCCAAGACGCCTACAACCCAGTCCCTGGCCCGCGGACGGCGCCGCCGGGCCCCAAGCATCCCGCGCTGGGTGGGGGTTGCATACGTAGTTCCGATGTCCGTATCCATAGCCCCATGGTTCAGAAAGGAACTTAAAGGATTCTGAAACCCGGCGAACTATGCTGGTGCCCATGACGGAGCCGATAACAGTCCTGGTTGTCGACGATGATCCGGAAATCAGGAGCTCCCTGCACTCCCTGCTTGAAGCTGCCGGCTACGTGGTGGAATCGGCCGCTGATGGCAGGGAGGCGCTCGAAAGAGTGGCCGCAACGTCCCCGGATCTCCTGGTGGCGGACGTTTTGATGCCCGTGATGGACGGGCTCGGCCTCTGCCGGATGCTCCGGTCCGCCGGCAACACGGTTCCCATCCTGCTGCTGACGGCCCGCAGCGACGTTGCTGACTGCGTTGCGGGTTTGGACGCAGGAGCGGATGACTACCTTTCCAAGCCGTTTGACCCTCATGAGTTGCTGGCACGGTTGCGCGCCATGGCACGCCGAACCACCCACCTTCTGCATCGTCCCACTGGATACCACGGCTTGGAACTGGTACCCGAGGCTCACGCTGTGAGGCAAAACGGACGGTGGATTGACTTGAGCAGCACCGAGTACGCACTGCTGTGCGTGCTGGCGGAAAACCCGGAGCAGGCACTTACCCGGGGCCAGATCAGTGACGCGGTGTGGGGGTATGCGATGACCCCGGCTTCCAACTCGCTGGAGGTTTACATCAGCTACCTGCGCCGGAAGCTCGAAGCTGAGGGCGAACCACGGCTCATCCAGACAGTACGCGGAGTGGGCTACCGGCTGGCCGCATCATGACGCTGAGATTGCGAATGACGCTGGTGATCGCGGCCGCCATCACCCTCACAGTTTTGGTGTTCGCCGTACTGGTTTATGCCCTGGTAGGGCATGAACTGCGCAAGAACGAGGATCTGTCCCTGAGGCGGGAATCGGATCGCATCATCCAACTGATTCAGACCGATCCAAACTGGCAGGGCTTTTCGCAGTGCACGTGGGTCCGTTCGCCGGCATGCGCGCAGCTCGTGGCGCCAACGCCCAGTGATGACCCTGATGCTGGTGCCGGGCCGGCATTGCCCATTACCGGGCAGATGCGCGAGGTGGCCTCCGGCGGGAGTCCGGCCTTCTTCACGGAAGCGACCATCGGCGATGATCCAATCCGCGTGTACGTCAGGCCGCTGCCCAACCAGAGAGCACTGGTGGTTGGAGTCAGGGACGACAGGGTGTTGGCGTCCTTTGAGCGTCTCGGTTGGCTGCTGGCGGCCACGGTGTTGGGCGCCTTGCTGGTTGCGGCGGGCACTGCCTACCTGGCCGCCAGACGCGGACTGCGCCCCGTGGATCGGCTGACAGCGGTAGCAGAGGGCATCGCCCGAACCGGGAACACAGACATCAGGATCCCTCGGAGCAACACCACCGAGATCCAAAGGCTCGGCAGCGCCTTCAACACGATGCTTGGCGAACTGGAGCAATCCCGCCGCCAGCAGGAACAACTGATTGCCGATGCCTCCCACGAGCTGCGGACTCCCCTGACATCGCTGCGGACGAACGCTGCCATGCTGAGGAATCCCGAACTGGAGCAGAGCAGCAAAGAACGCATCACGGGTGCCTTGGAGCATGAACTGATGGGTATGCAGTCCCTTGTTGAAGACCTCATCGATCTGGCCCGCCATGAAGAGGCGCCGGCCTTCGTCGAGGACATGGACCTCCACGAACTTGTTCTCTACTGCATGGACAACGCCAAACGGCGGTACCCCGGAATCGAGTGGTCCTTGGAAGGATCCCAGGACCACATCCTGGTGAGCGGAGAACGCGCCAGGCTGGCCCGGGCGATCGCGAATCTACTGGATAATGCCGGTAAGTTCACCCCCGCCGCCAGCAAATTCACACCCGAGGCCCGCGAAGTTACGCCAGGACCAGGCCGGGTCAGGCTGGTGCTCAGCGTCTCCAAGACCAACGTCACTCTTGATGTGCGGGATACGGGACCTGGAATCCCGGAACAGGATCTGGCCCATGTTTTTGACAGGTTCTACCGTTCAACCAACGCGCGGAGCGTGGCCGGATCCGGGCTGGGACTCGCCGTGGTGCACAACGTGGCAATCGCACATCACGGCACTGCCAGAGCGCATCCGAGTCCCAGCGGAGCGCACTTCAGCCTCACCCTGCCGTTGGCCCAAGGCAGCTAAGCCCCTGGACGACTATGCGGGGTTCGGCGGGACCACCGGGCGCCACATCGCCACCCGCGGCCAGCGCGTCAAACCCAGCTCTGCCTCATGCTCCATCAGGCGGGATAACTGCGGACCCCAGGCACCGGCGTCGAGCACTTCAAACCCAAGGCGCCGGTAATAGGGAGCGTTCCACGGCACGTCCCTGAAAGTGCTCAGGGTCTGCCGCTGCATTCCATGGCCCCTGGCCCACACGCGTGCGGCATGCAGCAGTTCCCGGCCAATGCCCTGGTGTGCCTGGTCCGGGTGGACACTGACCTGTTCAACGTGTCCATTGCCGTCCACGATGTCCGCCAGCAAGTAGGCCACCGGGTAGTCGAGGCCGTCAACGTAGACCCACGCCCGTCCGCCAGCCACGTAGGCGCTGAGTTCGTCGATGGAAAAGGGCTCGTCCTCAGCGATGGAGTCCATTCCCAAAGACCTGAAAGCCTCGCCCGCGGCACGCTCGATGTCCTGCAGAATCAGCAGGTCGTCCGCATGCGCGAGCCTGATCATTGCCGGGTGTCCAGCGCTGGAGGTGCCTGGGCCACCAGGAATTCATTGCGCTTCTCAATCAGGTTCTGCAGGTAGCGCGCCAGGATCAGCTTCTCCACCAGCCGTCCCAGCGGGCCGAACGGGGCAGCGAACTCCACGGTATCCACCATCAGGGTCCCGCTGCCGTCAAGCCGGAACTCGTGCGTGTGGCGGAGGTACTTGAAGGGGCCCCTCACCTGTTC
Source organism: Arthrobacter sp. yr096 (assembly GCF_900108925.1). Lineage (NCBI taxonomy): Bacteria > Bacillati > Actinomycetota > Actinomycetes > Micrococcales > Micrococcaceae > Arthrobacter > Arthrobacter sp. yr096. The sequence goes on from NZ_FNYI01000006.1 coordinate 208,664, forward strand.
ATCAGAGAACGACGCCGGAGCGTCCATCCGCGTGATGCGGCTGGTCATGCGGAACCGGACTCCGAGGTGCCACGCCTGCCAAGTAACCGTGTCACCCTCTGAGATGAGTCCCGTGGTAACGCCGTCGATCGCTTTCTCACGGCTTTTGGACATGGATCCCACGTGGGCATCAATGTTCCGGGAGAGATCGAACAACTCCTGCGGCGGCATGGCGGAACGGGTGCGGCAGACGAAAGCGACGGGCATACCTCGATCTTCCCAGACCTTACCGGCTCCGTGTGCCTCAGCTCGCTACAGCTTGTGACCGGGCTTATGGCGGCCCGGCGGTGGTCCTGATAATTTTCAAAGACAACCCTGGATGATTGGTGGTGTTCTCCTATGCCCGCATTGATAATGCACGCCCGCGAGCTCCACCGGCTTGGCCCGGCCAACAACGATCGCCTGTCCGCCGTCCGGGTTGCCCTGAGCGTCGCAGTCCCCGGGCTGTTCCTGATCCTCATCGGGCGTCCGGACCTCATGATGTACGCCGTCTTCGGCGCGCTGACGGGAATGTATGGGCGCAACGAAACACATCAGCTCCGGTTGAAGCACCAGTCCCAGGCGGCACTCTTCCTGGTAGGCGGGCTGGCAATCGGCGTGTTCCTGTCCGTCAACCACATCCACTCGTGGTGGTTGGTGCTGGTGGCTACCCTGTTCGCCGGGCTCGGCTCCCTGTACGCCGACGCCGTCCGCCTCAAACCGATTGGACCGTTCTTCGGCATCCTCGCGTTGGGCGCCTGCGCTTCCGTGCCCACCGACGTTCCCTTCACGACGGCGGTGCTCATCGGAGCCTCGTCGGCAGCCTTTTCGATGGTGGTGGGCTTTTCCGGCTGGCTCCGGCGCCGTGAATGGGAAGCCGGCGCAGCCCGGGACGTGCCCGTGCTGCGCGGCCCGCTTCGGCAGGCGGCCTTGGTCCATGCGGCCCGGTACGCCCTGGCTGTCAGTGCGGCCGGAGTTATTGGTGTGCTCAGTGGCAGCGGCCATCCGCACTGGGCCATGGCCGCAGCAGCGGTCCCCCTCGCCGGCGCCGATCTCCCCAGCCGCGTCCACCGGGGCATCCACCGCATCGTGGGGACGTTCCTCGGGTTGGCGGTGGTCGCCGTCGTACTTTTCCCCAGTCCGCTCTCGCCGCTGCAGTACTTCCCCGGCCAAACAGCGGTGGTCCTCGCTGTCCTGGTGGTCCTGTGCCAGTTCCCTACCGAGCTGTTCATGGCCCGGCATTATGGGTGGGCCATGGTGTTCTTCACGCCCGTCATCCTGCTGATCGCACAGCTTGCAGCTCCCATGGATCCAGGCGTGCTGGTGATGGAGCGGGCCATTGAGACGTTCGTGGGTGCGGTGGTGGGGATTGCGGTGGCGGTACTGGTGCGGGCACCGCGCGGACGGGTTCCGGGTTCCGGGGCTCCGGTTCCAAAGGCTCCCGCGGTTCGAGGATCCTCAGTTCAGGACTCCTAGGACATACTGGTTCAATGCAGGCGACGACTGTCTTGGTCGAGGGCGAGAGTGACCGGCTTGCGGTCCAGGCACTCGCAGTTCGTTGTGGGCACGACCTGAATGCTGAGCACGTCTCAGTGGTCCCCATGGGAGGTGCCACCAGCATTGTCCGTTTCCTGGATCGCTATGGTCCTGCCGGCGAAAACCACCGGCTCCTGGGCCTATGCGACGAACGCGAGTCACGTGGAATCGCCAGGGCCTTGGACAGGGCCGGTATTGGCCCGGGTCCGCTTGATGAGCTCGGCTTCCACGTTTGCCACACGGATCTGGAGGATGAACTCATTCGCTGCTTGGGCATCGACGCCGTGCTCAACGTCATCGACGCCCAGGGTGAGCTGGCGTCCTTCAGGCTCCTCCAGCGGCAGCCGTCACAGCGGGAGCAGCCGGTGACGAAGCAGTTGCAGCGCTTCTTCGGAGGGCGGAGCGGCAACAAGGTCCGCTACGCGCCGCTGCTGGTCGAGGCGCTGCCCACCGGGCGGGCACCCCAGCCGCTCGCGCGGCTCGTCGCCTCATTTGCCCCCGAAGCCTAGGGCTTCAGAGGCCGGCGGGGCGGGCCTGACGTCAGCTTGGCGGGCAGTGCCCGTGCAAAGAAGCTGACAACTTTGTACCGCCTGGTGGGGATGGAGACACCTTTCCCTTTGGCGTTGTCTTCCAGCCCTTCACGCACCACACGCTCGGCGGTGAGCCAGAGGAACCGGGGCGCTACGGACTTGTCCATGCCCATGCGATCGTGGAATTCGGTATGCGTGAATCCGGGGCACACCGCCGTGACCTGCACTCCGGACTTGGCATAGGCGATGTTGGCCCAGCGGCTGAAGGTCACCTGCCACGCCTTGGCTGCCGAGTACGTGCCCCGGTTTGCGAACGCGGCAACGCTGGCCACGTTGATGATGCGTCCCTTACCGCGCGCCAACATGACCTCCAGGGCTGCGTGGCAGAGTTCCATGGGCGTTTGGACGTGGAGCCTCAGGTGGCGCCGCTCCTCGTTCAACTCGTTTCGCTCGAACGACTTCAAAAGCCCGATTCCGGCGTTGTTCACCAGCACATCCACGGGCCGTCCGGCGTCCCTGAGGCGGTCCGCCACCGCTGAAACCCCGACGTCGGTGGTCAGGTCTGCGGACAGGATCTCCACCGAGATGCTGAAGTCGCGCTCAAACTCCTCGGCTTTTTCCTTGAGGCGCTGCTGGTCACGTGCCACCAGGACCAGATGGTGCCCGGCCTCGGCAAGCTGGCGGGCGAACTCGGCGCCGAGCCCGGCGGTGGCCCCTGTGATCAGGGCGGTCAGTTCGTTGGCTCGAGTCGTCATGCGCCAAGACTAGTCGCCCCTCCATCCCGCGCCGAGTGCCGCCTCATGACAATGTCCGCTGGCATCTTATGTCACGTCGGTGCGCAGGATGGGCTTTGAAACGATGCAACGGCCCCTCGGTGAGGAGTTGGCTTCCGGGTTCATCAACCCCCCACAGCGCCTACCCCTCACCGCAGGAATTAAGCGAACTTGGCCAGCGGGTTGGCCAACCGTCCCGCCATCTGGAGCCCGCCGGAGGGATCCGAGATGTCCAGCATCTGCTGGTTGTTCCGCAGCTGCAGGCGGTTGAGGCAGGACAACTCGAAGTCCGGCGCAAACAGATCGTGCATGGCGAACTGGTCCGCGAGGTCCGGATGGCGCTGCTGGTATTCGCGCAGCACGGAAGCAGCAGTTCCCCAGAACTCGTCCTCGCGCAGCGTCCCGTCCTCCACAAGGATGGCTCCGAGGAAGCGGAAGATGCAGTCGAAGACGTCCGTGAAGATGGCCAGGACCATTTCCTCGGCAGGGATCTCGGCCTTGACGCGGGAGACGTCCTCCGGCAATTCCAGCCGGTCCCCCATGACCACGATTTCCTCGGCGATGTCCTTCATGATCGCGCGGACAGGCACGCCGTCTTCGAGGATCAGGATCACGTTTTCGCCGTGCGGCATAAAGGCGAGCTCGTACTCGTACAGGCAGTGCACCAGCGGCACGAGGTAGGCCTCGAAGTAGCGTCGCAGCCACTCGGTGGGCGCCAGGCCGGACCGCTCGATCAGGGCGGAAACCACGGAATTGCCGGTGCCATCAACGTGCAGCAATGACGCCATGGTGGCCAACTGCTGCCCGTCCTTGAGCAACGGCAGTGGGCTTTCCCTCCACAGGGCCGAGAGCATCTTGCGGTAGGGGGAACCCTTGGCCGAAGCAGCCTCGTAATAGTGGTTGTGGTACCCGATGGCCGCGGTTTCACGGATCATGGCCAGGCCCCGGTTCTGGAGCTCCTGGTCATTGCCGATCAATTCCTGCAACCAATCGTTGATGGCAGGCGTGGCCTTCATGTACTGCGGCGACAGTCCACGCATGAAGCCCATATTCAGCACGGACATGGCCGTCTTCACGTACGCCTTCTCCGGGTGATCCGTGTTGAAGAACGTCCTGATGGACTGCTGCGCCTGGTAGGAGTCCTCACCCGTGCCCAGGTTCACGATGTGGCGCTGGGCGATTTCTGCCGCGAACGTCACGGTGAGCTTGTTGTCCCACTGCCACGGGTGCACCGGCATGAGGAGGTAGTCCTCGGGATCCAGTCCGGATGCCGACAGCTCCGCGTTGAACCAGGCCAACGTGGCCGGCCCAAGTTCAGCCTCAAAGTGCGTGCGGTAATCCAGCCCGGCGCTCGAAGTGAAAACAGCCTTGCTGCGGTGTACTGCGATCCACTGCAGCTTGACCGTGGCACCGGTTTCCGGCGCGAACGCGTGGTAGTCCGCAATCCCGAATCCCAGCCGGCCATTGTTGGCCACGAAACAGGGGTGGCCCTCGGTCATGCTGTGCTCAATGGCCTGGAAGTCAGCGGCCCGGTCAGTCCCGCCCGTGATGCCCGCTGCCAATTCAGCCGAGCTGAACGGCTTGCCCTGCTTGTAGGCGTGACTGGCCAGCGTGCTGCTGATCTCCTCGAGGTACACCGGGAGCATTTCCATCCGGATGGCCAGTGCCTCGTGGAACTCCGCAATGAAGTCCAAAGCGTCAAGGGGCAATTCCTCACCGTCACGGAGGCGGGCTATGGAATCAGCGGCGACAGACCAGTGTTCAAGCTGCAGCACCCGGGCGCGGAAGCGGTACTCCGTGGCGTCGTCATCGCTCACCACCTTGTACAGGCCCACGCCGGCACCCTCATCACGGATCAGCTCCGGAACCAGGATGCGCTCGTGCGAGAACTCTGCGATCGCTTTGCGGACCACGTGCCGGTTGGCAGCGGCCCAGCGCTCAGGGGTCAGGTGGGACACGGAATCACCAGCGGTGGCAGTCGCGTTGTCGGCAGTGGTGGTCACAGGGATTCTCCTCTGGTCGCCGCGGCAGGCGCGGCCAGAATCGGGGTCAGGGTAGCAAGGAAATCCTCGCGCGTGCAGAAGCTCAGGAGCCCCTGCTTGTGGTCTTCGGCAGGATCGACGGCGGGAAGTGTCACCACGCCGTGCGGCCGGAAGCCCACCTTCTCGTTGAGGACATGGATCTTGTGGTTGCGGGCGTCAGGCTCGACGACGATCCGCAGCGTTGCGGGGTCCTGGAACAGTTCCGTCATCACGGACTGCATGACGGCGGTGGTGAAGCCTGGTTGCGGATCACCGCTGGGCGGGGCCACCAAGAGGTGCATTCCGATGTCGCCGTCCTGGACCTCGTAAACGTCCGCCAAGGGCGAGGATTCAGGACGGTACCGCTCCATCAGGAAGGCGGGAACGCCGTCGTCGAGTCCCAGGAACGCTTGGTGATGGCCCGATTCCGCGATCTTTGTGTACTCCTCCACAACGTCCTGCTCAGTGGCCGAGACCATGCCCCAGAACCGTGCGTACTCCTGGCTCACCCAGCTGTGGAGGACAGGTGCGTCCGCCACGGGGTCGACGGGCCGGAACGTGAAGCTCATACGGTTGCTCCTGCGGTTTCCGGGACGGCAGCGGATTCTGTTGTCATTGCCGGAGCGGGAGCACCGAACTGCTGGAACGCGATGCTGCGTTCGATCGGGTAAACCTCGCGGCCGGTGATTTCGCGAAGGATGCAGGAGTTGCGGTAGGCGGCCATGCCGAGGTCCGGGGTGACGAAACCGTGCGTGTGCAGCTCGGCGTTCTGGACGAAAATTTCGCCGGGTTCCACGCCGGTTCCATAGTTGCGCTCCACATCGAAACGGCCCTTGGAGTCACGACGGATGCGATCCTGGATGCCGGCCAGGAACGCAGGCTCTTTATAGGTATAGCCGGTGGCCAGCACCACGGCTTCGGACTCCAGGCTGTAATCGCGGCCATGTTCCTCGTGGCGCAACCGGAGTGTGTGGGTGCCGGTGGCGGCGTCCCACTCCGCGGCAGTGAGCGAGGAGTGCGTGTGCATTTGGGTGTCCACCATGCCGGAGAGGCTCTTGGTGTACAGGAGATCGTAGATGTCGTCGATCAGGTCCGAGTTGATGCCCTTGTACAGGTTCTTCTGGCTCTTGATCAAGGAATCCCGCTGCTCGCCCGGGAGCGAGTGGAAGTAGTCCACGTACTCCGGCGACGTCATTTCAAGGGTGAGCTTGGTGTACTCCAGCGGGAAGAAGCGGCCGGAACGGGTCACCCAGTTGAGCTGGTAGCCGTACACGTCGATTTCCTGGAGGAGTTCGTAGTAAAGCTCTGCCGCGCTCTGTCCGCTGCCCACAATGGTGATGCTGCGCTTGGACTGCAGCTCACTCTTCCTCGACAGGTAGTCGGCGTTGTGGAGGACCAGTCCGCCGGCGGGCACTATTCCTGCACAGGAATCCGGAACGTAGGGGGACGTGCCGGTGCCCAGGACCAGCTTGCGGGCGCGAAGCACCTCAGCACCGTCCGGACCCTGCACCGAAAGGCGGTACACGCCGTCGTCGTAGGCCACGTCCAGCACATCCGTGCTAAAACGAACGGACTCAAGCTGGCCGGCCACCCACTGGCAGTACTGGTTGTACTCGGCGCGCAGCGGGTAGAAGTTCTCGCGGATATAGAAGCGGTACAGGCGGCCGGTCTGCTTCAGGAAGTTCAGGAAGGAGAACGGGGAAGTGGGATCGGCCAGCGTCACGAGGTCTGCCATGAACGGGACCTGGAGGTGCGCCGGTTCCAGCATCATGCCCGGGTGCCAGTCGAAGGATTCGCGGCGGTCCAGGAAGACGCAGTCGAGGTTCTCCACGGGCTCGCTCAGGGCCGCAAGGCCAAGGTTGAAGGGCCCGACGCCGATGCCTGCGACGTCGTAAATCCTGCCATTGTCCTGGGTGCTCACGCGGCGGCCTCCGTGGTGTTTGCGAGGAGGCTGTCGCCGGTCCTGCGGATCAGTTCGATGATTTCCTGGATGTCCCTCAAGCTTGCTTCGGCATTGAGGAGGGTGAATTTGAGGTAGTGGCGGCCAGCCACCTTGGTGCCGGCAACCACGGCCTCGCCGGAGGCGAAGATCGCGGCGCGGATGGCGGGATTGAGGGCGTCTGCAGCGTCGGCGTCGAGGGCTGCACCGTCCACCATCGGGCGGTAGCGGAACACCAAAGTGCTCAACTGCGGTGCGGCAGCGAGCTCGAATTCGGCGTCCTCAGCCAGCAAGGTTCCTACCCGGGCGGCGAGGTCGATCGCTTCGTCGAAGAGCGCACCGATTGCGTCGGCGCCCATGATGCGGAGGGTCAGCCACAGTTTCAGCGCATCGAAGCGGCGGGTGGTCTGGATGCTCTTGTCCACCTGATTGGGAATCTCGGCCTTCGCGGCGCTTTCCGGGTTCAGGTAGTCCGCGTAGTACGTGACATGGCCCATCATGGAGCCATTGCGGACCAGGACTGCGCTGGAGCTCACCGGCTGGAAGAAGGTCTTGTGGAAGTCCACGGTGACAGAATCCGCCAGGTGGATGCCGTTCAGGAGGTGCCGGTGGCGGCCGGACACGATGAGGCCGCCACCATAGGCGCCGTCAACGTGGAGCCAGGAATCGTAAGCGCGAACCAACGCGGCCATTTCCGGGAGCGGGTCAACCGAACCGAAGTCCGTGGTCCCGGCGGTGGCTACAACCGCCATGGGCACCAGCCCGGCGTCGTGCGCTTCCGCCAAAGCAGCCGCGAGGGCGGTGGGGTCCATGCGGTGGTCTTCGGTGGTGGGCACTGCGATGACGGCGTCGAAGCCCAGGCCCAGCATGGATGCCGACTTCTGAATACTGAAGTGGCTGTCCACGGAGGTGAAGATCCGGAGCCGGTCCAGCAGGTGCGGCAGGCGGGCGTCCCCATTCGTCGCCCGCAGCTTGGCGACCGCGTGGTTGCGGGCAATCAGCAGCGCCTGGAAGTTGGACTGGCTGCCGCCGGAGGTGAACACGCCGTCAGCGTCCGCGTCGAAACCGATGCGCTCCGCGGTCCAATCGATGAGGCGGCGCTCGATCATGGTTGCACCGGCGCTCTGATCCCAGGTGTCCATGGACGAGTTCACGGCCGAGAGCACGGCTTCACCTACCAGGGCGGGGATGACCACCGGGCAGTTCAAGTGTGCGGCGTAGCGGGAATCGTGGAAGTAGATGGCGTCCTTGAGGTAGAGCTCGTCCAGCTCTTCCAGGGCAGCGGCCGTGTCCGGCAGGGGGCGTTCGAGGTCAACGGCGCCAACCTTGGCTTTCAGTTCGGCATGCCCGACGCCGGTGAACGGCTGGGTGGTCCGCTGGACTTTGGTGGAGACGGCGTTGACTCCTTGGAGAACCTGCGCGACGTAACTGGGCGAATTTCGTGCGTTGAACAGCTGGTTGGTGGCAGCGAGGGCCAGTTCCACTTTGGAGCCAAAATCATGCTCCTGAGCGATCCGCTCTTCGACACTAGGTGACGTCACGTCAGCTTCCTTCCATTGCGTTGGGGCGCTTATTAGCAAGGTAAGCCTTACTTAGGTAAGCCTTTCCGTCAAACTTTTGTGACCTATTTCGCGTAGAAGGCGGTTTCTCGCGGTCCTACCGCGCGGTAGCACGTCATTGACTTTTCTTAAGGCCCCTTTGGGTGCAAAATGTGGCACTCTTTTCGGCCACCGAATTGTCTTTTTGGGCCACTGGCATCCTGCCCGAGGTGGCCACGTCACGAGGAGTAGAGTGCAAGGACAATCCAGTCAACGGTTGGGGGACCCTATGAAGGACCACGTCCACGAGCACATCGGTTTCCGCGAAATCGACCAGCATGGCAACGCGGTGCAGGCCATCAGCCCCCACGTACCACAGCCTCCGGAGGCGGACCCGGCGCGAAGGCGGCTTACCGTCAATCCGTTCATCGTTGCGCTCTGGGTGCTGGATGCCGGGCTGGCCTGGTTTGGACTGTGGGCGTTCACTACTGCCGCGGCCACGATCATGTCGCCGGGAAGTGCCGAGGCAGCCCAAGTGAATTACATGCTTCTCTCCAACGCGCCCTATGCGCTCCTTGCTGCCGCCCTGATCACCGGCGGCTTGCTGTTCTGGCACGCAATGCAGTGGCAAAAGAAGCGGCTCCCGCCAACAAACGATCGTTAACCGCAAAATGCGCGGCAACCGGGGTTGGGGCCCCGGCCGCCGCGCACTTCACGTCCTATGCCTCTGAACGCCTCCGGCGTCCGGCGAGGTACAGGAACAGCCCCGAACCAACAACCAGAAGGCTGGCTGGCACCACGGTGAGAACAACTCCCGTGCTGGCCAGTGGCCCTTCGGATTGGTCCGGAACCACCGACGGGAGGCTCACCACTGCACTTGCAGGTGGAGTGGTGAGGGACTCTCCCGTCGGAGATGTGCCGCCGGTGGTCCCCGTAGCTGTGCTTTCAGGTGGCGTGCCGCCAACTGATCCGGCTGGGGATCTGCCCCCGGATGTTGCCACAGGCGGGAAGGTCACCACCACAGTTGCAGGTGCAGTGGTGACCATAGATCCGGTGGAAGCCGCACCGGTTGCGGTAGCCGTGGTGCTGACCATGCCTGCGTCGGCGTCCGCCCGGGTGATGGCGTAGGCTGCCGTAGCCGTCACCGTTTCACCGGGCAGCAGGGTTCCCGCCGCGCCGGGCCAGTGGTAATCCAGGTCCGCCAGGCCCAGCATCTGGTCGTTGACCGCAACCCCTGTGATGGGCACGGTCCCCGTGTTCTTCACGCTGAACTTGTAGGTGATCACATCCCCTTCCCGGGCTGGGTCACGCACTCCGGAAGCGTCGGCCGTCTTGGTGAACTCCAAGCCCGACCGCGTCTTCAAGGGGGTATCCGTCTCACCCGGTAGAGGCGAGACGGAAGGTCCCCGGACGGGTGTTCCCGTGGTGGTGGCGCTGTTGGCGACATGACCGGCGTCGATATCCGCTTGGGTCACCGCATACGTCGCCGTGGCCGTCACCCTCTGGCCCGGGAGGAGCACTCCTGGAGCTCCCGGCCAGGTGTAGTTCAAGGCTGAGAGCCCAGTCAGCGGGTCAGTAATGGAGACGTTCTTCAACGTGACGTTTCCACTGTTCTTCGAGGCGAAAGAGTAGGTGATGACGTCGCCAACCCTGGACTCCGCATCGGCAACGGGTGCCTGGGCCGCCGTGCTGAACTGCATTCCCGGGGATGCGGCCAACACGGTACGGATCTCACCGGGAGCCGGGGTCAAGGGAGGTCCGGTGGGCGGGTTGCCCGTGGTGGTGGCACTGTTGGCGACATAACCGGCGTCGATATCGTCCTGGGTGATCGGGTACGTCGCTATGGCAGTGACAGTTTCGCCCGGCAGCAGTTGGCCGGGGATCCCCGGCCAGGAGTAGTCCAGGGCCGACACCCCCGCCATCGGGTCATCGATAGCCACATCGCTCAGCTTCACGTTCCCCGTGTTCTTCGACGCGAACGTGTAACTGATCCGATCACCCACCACGGCAGGCGAATTGACCGCTGAAATGTCAGCAGACGCACTGAACTCCAGGTCCGGTGCCGCCGTCGCTCTATTGCTCAGCACACAGCTGATGTCAGCTCCGGTAACGGGAGTGAGCGCCAGTGAACCGCTCAAGGCGTCGCCGTTGGGCAGGCCGGGCTGAAGACCGGAGGCATCGGCGCAGGTGATGGTTTTGTCGTAGCCGGACAGGTTACTGCCCGATTCCGTCAGGTAATAGGTGGTGCCTTCGGTGGCGACGTATTCGCCGGTAACGCCAGTACCCGGAGTAACAGCGGCGCCGGAACCGGTGGTGGTTGAGTTGGCCGAGTTGCTGACCACCGGCCCCGCGGCCGAGCCCGTACGAATTTCAGCGGTGAACTGGTCCGAATCCCGGGCCCGCGGACCGTCCAGTTGTGTGCTCAGTTCAAGGCGTGGGGCGCGGACGGTCAAGGTAGCGTTCGCCGGCGGATTCAGGTTGGTGACGATGGTGGCGGGCCCACCGACGTAGCTCCCCTCAGCAGCAGCGGTGACCTCAACCGTGATGGTGCACGATGTCATTCCTTGCGCCAGATCCCCGCCAGTAACGGAGAGGTCGGTACTTCCGGGGAGAGCCGTGCGCACCAAGGCATTGGTTCCCGGAGCTTGCACACAGGTGCCCCCGACGTTGGGCGTGTCAGCCACAACAACTCCGGCAGGAAGGGATTCCGTGAGGGACCAATCGTTTTTGGTGAGCAAATCCGCCGTGTTGGTGACAGTCAATGTCATCCGCGAGGTTCCCCCAGGGCCGATGAGGGACGGCGTGAAGGACTGATCCAGCTGGGGGGTGACGTCCACAATCTGCGGGAGGTCAAAAGCTACGTCGTTGCCGAACCCGGTGGTGGCCTCGTTCCGCAATTCCAGGCCAAGTGACGGGTTGATGGTGCCGAGCGGAATCTGGTACGCCGCCGATTGAAGCCTGGTGACCTGGACATCAGGCTGCGTGCTGCTGCCGCAGGGATCCAGCCCGGCGCTGAGCACGTGCCGTGTTCCGTTGATGAGGAGGCTGAAGGTCTCGCTTGCGTGTGCTGCATGGCAGTTGACTTGGGCGAAGTATCCGGACACAGCGTAGTAGCGGCCAGCGATCGCGGGGATGGTGTTCGACTCTGTCCGGAACTGGACGCCGGCATCAAGGCTTCCGGAGGCGCTGTTGGTGTATTCGGACAACGCCTGGTTGCGGGCGGCTTGGGTTGGAATCTGCCCCTGGGCCAGGCCAAGTGCCACTGACATTTGCTGAAGCTGACCCCAACCGGCCGGCTGATTCCTGAGGCAGCCGGAGTCGGAGGTGGGCAACGGCGTGGAGGAGTTCAGGATCCAACCGTCGCATTGTCCGCCGGCCGGGGCGTAGGGCGTGTCAGCTGTATAGGTTTCATTGGCTGCAGCGGGGCCGCCCTCGTACCGCAGGATGCTGATGGCCCCGGCCGTGGCGTCCTCGTTGGAGAAGCTCTCAACGTAGACGGTGGTGCCGGCCTGGGCCGCACCGGGGGTTCCCGGCATGGTGGCTAATCCGGGAGGTGCCAAGGCGCCCCCCACCCCCAGCGACATCATCGCCGTAGCGATCATGGCCGCCAGCAGGCTGCGTGGACGTGCGTACTTCATGGGTTGTCTCCAGGGCGTAACCGAAGGGTGGTGTCATTGGAAGCTCAAGAAATCCAATGAGGGCACCGACAAACACGGAGACCCAAATGATTAGTGCCGGCAACTCATGAATCGTGACGCGAAAATCTAAAAACTTTTGGGAAAGTTTTCAGCGCTTCTTCACCGCCAAGTGACGAAGGTGCAAACGCCTAGTGGAAAGCGTTGGCGAACGACGTGGCGGAGATGCCTTGACCGCTGAACCGGTAGTTCAACATTCCGCCTTCGGCGGTTGGTGGCATGGCAACGCCCAGCGTGAAGGCGAGGTCCTGGGTGGACAGCGCGGCGGTGGTGCAACGAATCTGCCGCACCTCAGAATTGGCACAGGTCCAGCCCGCTGGCGCAACGGTTCTCCCCGCTACGAACGTTGCTTGGTCCGGGAGGGCAAAGACAGCTTCGCCCGTGGTGGGGCTGCCCTCTCCTGCCAGCGAGAACTGCACGTGGAGCTCCCGCTCCGCCGGACCGGACCCTGAGGCCGCCGCGAATGTCGCATCAACCGTTTGGGTGGGCTGCACCGCCGGGGCCGAAGCCAGGGGCGCCGTGGTGGAGGAAACCGTGCCCGAGTCCACCACTACAGCGCTCCGCGGCGGCACCGCCGGTGGAATCACGACGGCGGACGGCTGCGGCACCGCTGTTGCCTTCGGAACCGTTGGGGGAACCTCGGCTGGGCTGGAGTTCGTTGCGAAAGTCGGTTCAGGGCTCGGCGTTATTACAGGGGCCAATGTTTCCTGGACCGGGGGAACATTGGTGGCGGCCTCGCCCGAGGCCGCTGATTCGTTGGCGGACGTCGGCTGAAGCAACCACGCAACCACTCCAGCGAGCGCCACCACTGCCAACACCATGGCAGCAGTCAGCTTCCATGCCTTGCTGACACCCTTCACTGCGGTGGCGCCTGCCTGGCCCGGCCCGGCCGTGACTCCGGTCCCGGAAGAAACCCCTACGGCAGCTGCACCCGACCCGATGGCCGCAAGGGCGCCTGGCGTAAAGGCGATCCCGGTAACCAGAGGGAACAGGATGGCCCTCATGCCGCCTTGTACGTCATTAAGTTCAATCAACAACGCCGTGCACTTGGCGCATCCATCCAAGTGGTCGCTGACTTTTTCCTGGGACGTGCGTTTCAGCGCGTTGCGCGCGTATTTGCCCAACTGGCTGGCGTATTCGTCGCATGCTTCGTCTACGGTCTGGCTGATGTGCTGCTGCAGGTACGCCTGCCGCAGCCCTTCCCTGGCTCGAATAGCCAGCGAAGAAACTCCGTTGGGGGTCAGGCCCACCAACGGAGCGGCCGCTGCAGGCTTCAAACCCTCAATGTCCAAGTGCCACAGGACCGCTTGCCAGCGCTCGGGCAGCGATTTGAAGGCCTTCGCCATAATGCTCGACTCAAGGTCACTGAGGAGCGGATCGGCATCCATCACGGCGGAATCCAGGATCGCGTCATCCGCCGCGGTTGGCATGCGGCGTGCCTTGCGGTTCCGGTCGTGCGCTGTGCGCCGCACCACCGTCAGGAGATAGGACCGGAAGAACTCCTTTGGCCCCTTGCCTTCCTTGAGAAGTTGGAAGATTGAAGCAAAAGACTCAGCAACCACGTCATCGGCATCACTGGGGTTGTCTGTCTGGGAACGGGCCACGTACTGGGCGATCTTGAAGTGCCGCTCGTAGAGCACATCGAAAGCATCTGTGATCCCTTCGCGCACCATGGAAATGATGTGGGGATCGCTTCCACGGGCCATCGCCAAGGTTGGGGAGGCGGCGTCATCGCCCCTTACCGCAAATACTTGATCCATAAACAATAGTGTGACATCAGAAGCCGCATGACTTGAATCGAGCCCCTTATACCGGTAAAGAAGCTACTTTTTGCAGATTTCGCGTCACGAATCAACAGTTGGCGCCACTTATGAGGCGTGAACTTTCCAACCCCTGGAGCGATTCGAGGAAACATGGGCATCAGGCAGCGCCGCCCCCTCCTGAAACAGTCGCGCGCACTCCAGCACAAGACGGCCCAACGCCGCTCAAGTCTGCTCGCCCGAAAGAAGAACGCGGGACACGTCGCCCTGGTCTACGGAGCGGACCGGCCACTGGCTATCCCCGGCGACACGGTCATTTTCACGGCCTGGATCACCAATGACTCTGCGGGCTATCTCCGTGACGTCACCCTGATACCGCGTTCCTTCACCAACGAAGGCATGGAGATGCTCCAGTACACGTCAGAACCGGTGGAACGGGACCTTCGGATCAGCCTCCTCGCTCCGGGCCAATCCGCCATGCGGAGCTTCTCCTACGTGGTCACGGATTCCGATCATCTCCACGGGGGAAGCCTGGTCAGCGCGATGCAGGTCCACGCCAGCTGCCGGGGCCAACGCATTTCCGATGAGCACGATGCAATCGTCTCCCTGTGCGGGACACGGCGGGACTGGCCCTTCCCCTCAAGCCATGCCGGGCGGCCTCAGAAGCGGTGGAAGGGCTATGAGAAATCAATGCCGCTGTAAGGCCTACTCGTTGTCCGGTTCACCCACCGGCTTCTCGGCGGGCCAGTCAACGTCCTGCTCGTAACCCTCATGCTTCTTCAGGTACGCAGCGATGTACGGGCAATGCGGGATGATGCGCTTGCCGGACGCCACCACGTCATCCAGCGCAAAGTGAGCCAACACTTTGGCCAGGCCCTGACCACTGAACTGGGGCCTGGTTTCCGTGTGAATGAAATCGATATGTCCTGGCCGGTCGAGGAACTGGGAGATCACCGCCAGCTCTCCGTCTACATGAAGCTCATAGCGGTGAAATTTGTCATTGCGCACCGTGGTGACGTCGGGGCGGAACGACTCTGCCAGTGAATCCGTGAACTCGGTCATGTTTCGAGATTGGCACGTAAACCGGCCTCTGGCAACGTGGACAGGGGTGCCTTCCGCAGATCCGCAACTTTTCCTTGAGGCGGCTGCAGCACCGGGGTCGGAACCCTGCCGAGAAGCAGGACCGCAAGAGCGAAGCACGCCGCTCCCCCGCCCAACAGCGCAAGCGTTAATCCATTGAATGCGGCGTCCGCCACCGGGATCAAAACCACGACGACGGCCGTCACCACAGCGGCACGCGACGGACCCCGGGCGTGGCTGGCCGCCGTCGGACGCTTCTCCAAACGCCCAAAAATCAGCACCACTGGCACCAGCAGGGTGACTACCGCGAGGAACACAGGTATCCGCGCCCACCACCACTCTGCGGTCCCGGCCCAGGGCTTGGCTATTTCGGTGAGCAACAGCAATCCTGACATGCCTACCAGCAAGGGAAGGTGCCATAGGTAGACCGTCATGGACCGGCGGCCGGCAACGGCAATGATGGACTGGATCCAACGAACACCTGCAATCCACCGGATGCCCCGCTGAAGAAGCTGCAACGTGGCCGTCTGGGAAATGCCCAGCAGCAAGAGGCACAAGTTGGGCGGATTGATGTTCACCACCATGTTTCCCGGATAGACAGCCACCCCGGTGACGAGTCCCAGCAAGAGGTTGCTGGAGACGATGACGCCCACCAGCCATGCCCGGCTTCGGTGTTCGAAGAAGCCGTCAGCCATGAGGAATCCGAGTTGCTGGACCGCGCACCAAACAAAAACCATGTTGGCGAAGGCCAGCACCGGAAGTGCCCCGCGGAGGGAATCGACCGTAATGATCAGTGCCACCAAACCGCCGAAAGTCAGCATTGGGGCCCGCTCGTGAAAGCGTGCCATGAGCGGAACGCTGAGTTGCGCCGTCAGGTAGGCCGCCAGGAACCACAAGGGCATCGCAGCCCCGGCCGTCATCAGCTGGATCACTTGCGGGTGGACACCCAGCAGCAACGCAATCCAGAGCCCGCTCCACATGACCGCAAGCAGCGCCATCGCCGGGCGGATCAGGCGCAGGAGCCGGACTTGTGCGAAGTCGAATCCATTTCCCCCGCGAGCACGCAAACGCCGCCAGGACTGCAGCCCGGTCACGCCTCCCAGCACGAAGAACAGCGGCACGATCATGAGCGCCCAGGCAACGGGCACAAACCAGCCCTCTTCCATGAGGACGTTGTGGGTGGTGACCGTTCCGTCCCTGTGCAAAACAGGGCTGACCATCATGCAATGGCATGCCACCACCAGCAGCAGGCAGGTGAAGCGGACAAGGTCGATCGCCGGGTCCCTCTGCGCAGCCGTTGCTGCGCTGACCGCAGGATACGTGTCCCTCTCCATTGCTCTCCCAACGAGGCACGCTTCTGCGTGCTGACTCCATTGTCCGCCCGTGCGGACTATGGAGCCAGCAGGCTGGCCCCTACCGCGCCTTGTGCAGCAGGCGTTCGCGTTGCTCCGGGTCCAGGGCCGCCGCACAGGCCGCCGCTGCCATGCCAAACGATCCGTCCAGAACTGCTTGGTCAGCTCCGGCGGAGGCACCGAATGCAGCGAACTCGGCAGTGTGGTGGGCGGCGCCCCGGACGTCGTAACCCACCATCGGGTGGATGGACGGCACCAATTGCGAGACGTTTCCCATGTCCGTGGAGGCCACAGGATCGGCGTTGAAAACAACCTCCCTTCCCCTGGCTTTCATCGCTTCCTGGTAAGCCGTGGACAGATACCGGTCCTGGCGCAGTTCCGCATAGTCATTGCCCTTGGGAGTCACCTGCAGCGTGCAGCCGCTCGCGTGGGCGCCAGCCTCCAGGCAGCGCCGGACTTTGTCCTGGATGACGCGCAGTTGATCAATCCCGGGCGCCCGCATTTCAACGCTCGCCCGGGTGCGCTCGGGGATAACGTTGACGGCGCTGCCGCCCTCGGTGACGATCAGCGACACGATGGAGCCCACCGGCAGTTGCTGGCGTGCCAAAGCGATGGCCAACTGTGCCACCACCAACGCGTCCAGCGCGTTGACTCCCTCAGATGGCGCCGCTGCTGCGTGAGCCGGACGGCCCTCGAACAGCACGTCCCACATGGACATGGCCAGGGACGAGCCTCCCACCACATCTGAAGCGCCGGCGTGGACCATCATGGCCAGCGAGACGTCGTCAAAGAAGCCTGCCTCCATCAAATCCACCTTTCCTCCGGTGGTCTCCTCCGCCGGCGTGCCAAGAACTTTGACCGTGATGTCCAGCTGCTCCGCCACCGCGGCCAACGCCAGGGCCGCCCCCACGGCGCTGGCCGCGTTGACGTTGTGCCCACACGCATGGCCGATTGCGGGCAGGGCGTCGTACTCCACGCACAGTGCCACCACGAGTTCGCCGGATCCACAGCGGGCACTGAAAGCCGTGGGCTCCTCAGGCTGCGCTTCATCGAACGTGAAACCCGCCTTGCGCAGAACCCTCTTAACCCGTTTGACCGCGCGGAACTCCTGCCCACCAAGCTCCGGGTCGGCATGGATGGCGTGGCTCAGGTCCAGAATGTCCGGTTTCCAGCGCTGCACCTCATTGTCCAGGGTGGCGTGGATGTCTGCTGGAGAGGACAGCACGACGGCGGAACCTTGGGTCACGCTGTTCAGCCCGGCGATCATGCGGTCACCCCGGCGGCCTGTCGCTTGGGGTACCGGGCGCTGGCCGCGGCGGCGATCAGCGCCGCCACAGCCAGGGCTCCCCAGATGGTGAACAACCCGGTTTCGGTGATGCGTCCGGACTCCACTGATGCTGACGACAACAGCTTGACCACTGCCGCGCCTACTGCGATGCCCACGGAGAGAGCCAATTCATTGAGGCCTGCGGCCGTTGAGGTTTCTTCCAAGGGGACACCTTCAACGGACAGGGAACGGGTGCCCGCTTGATACATTCCCAAGCTCAGGTTGAACATGGCGAAGCCGATGCAGTATCCGGCAAAGGAGCCGTGCGCGAGCATCATCACCAAGAATCCGCCTGCCAGCAGAACGCCGGCGAACACCAGTGTGGCCCGTTCACCGAACCGTCGCATCGCCCGCGCTGTCAGCAGGGAAGATGCCAAGGACAGGACGGATGCCAGGGCAAGGACAATCGCGATCATCAGCGGGCTGAGGCTGAACCCATAACCCGTCTTCTCCGGGTTGGAGTGCAGGAAGATGCCGTTGGTACCGAAGTAGCTGATGGAGGCAAAGCCAAAGAAGAAGGTTGCTACGGAGATGGCTCGGATCCGCGGAGTGGCCAGCATGCGCAGGTCCATGAACCGCTGCCCGGCGGTACCGCTGTAATCACGCCTTGCCCAGAACGCCAGCAGGGCGAGCCCCAACAGGCCGGCCGTGAGGGTACGTGCATCCAGCCAGCCCCATTCCGGCGCCATGGACAACGCCACAACAAAACCAATGAGACCCAGCGAGCATGCCAACAGCGGTGCCAGGGCAATGCCCTCACGGGTCGGGACCCCGGCGTCGGGCAGCAGGAAGGAGCATACGAAAGCGATCACCGCGAACGGGACCGCCACCCAGAATCCCAGCGTCGGATCGGTGACGCCCACAATTCCGGCAAGCAGGCCGCCGCCGCCCACCATGATCATCAGCATGCCGATCATGACGCTGACGCCGGTACGGGTGTGTGCCGGGCTGGTGACACGGAGGATTCCCATCATCAGCGGGATGAACCCCACCACGCAGGTCAGCATGACGACGCCCAGCGTCACTGTCCACAGCGACGGCCACAGCGCCATTTGCAATACGCCGACCGTCACTACGCCCGTGGACCAGCGGAGCACGAGCCGGTAGCCGTAGCTGTCCCCGAGCCTCGAAATGATGGGCGTCAGGACGGCGAAGCTGACGTTGGAGATGAGGAAAATGCCGTTGATGGTGGGGTCGTCAATCTCGAAGACCGGTCCCAGCGCGGGCAGGATGGGGTTCAGGTACCCCTGGGTCACGCCACTGAGTGATTCGATGAGCGCCATTGCCAGAATCATTCCTGCGATGGTCCTGCGCGTGATGGCCGCGGCCGCAGGTGGTGCTGTCTTGCTTGCCATGAGCTTCCTTGGGTGTTGATCCGGTTGAGATGGCCGTAGGTGCCGTTGGTGATGCGAGTCACAACGATATGGCCGTCGATTACACTGGCTTCCAGATTGTTTGAATCTCACACAAGGCAGCTCACATTGAACGAATCAGCCATAATCTCAGAGCTCGACCTCGAAATCGTCAATGCCCTCCAGATCAACCCGCGGGCGGAATGGAGCCGGATCGCGGACGCCCTGGGCTTGTCAGCTCCCACTGTCGCGAGGCGCTGGAACGTGTTGGCGCAGCAAGGATCGGCGTGGATTACACCGTCTCCGGGACAGCGCTACCTCAGTGCGGGCTGGTCGGCGTTCATCCAACTGTCGTCATTGCCCGGCGAGAGCGAAGCCCTGATCCACAGGCTGTGCGCGGAGCCCGCGTTCGGTACCGTCTCCATGGTCACCGGCTCCCACGATGTGTTCATGGATTGCTTCGCATCCAGCCACGAGGAACTCATGGACATCGTCACCGGAGCCTTTCCTGCGCTGCCGGGAGTCACCCACCGCGAAGTCGTCTTCGTCACCAAGCTGTACCGGCAGGCCTCGGAGTGGCGCAGCGGAACACTCGAACCCGCACGCGCCCGTTTGGTCTCCTCCGAAGCCAAGCCCGCACCGGCAGGCTACTCGCCGGATAGCTTGGATGCCGCGTTGCTTGAGGTACTCGCCAACGACGGCCGCGCAAGTTGGGCCGAGCTGGGTGCCGCCTGCAGCGTTTCACCCCAAACCGCCCGACGCCGGGTGGAACGGTTCCTGGCATCCGGATACATCACGCTGAGGTGCGACGCGTCCACGGCAGCCAATCGAGGCCTCCGCGAGGTGACTCTCATGCTCAATGTCCCGGCCCAGTTCGTGGACGACGTCGGCCGCTATTTCGCCGCGCAAACGAATTGCCGGCTCAGCGCCCAGGTTCTTGGTGCGCAAAACCTGGTGGTCACACTGTGGGTCCGCGACTACTTGGAGGCACAGGCTTTTGAACGCGAACTCGCGGAACGGGCACCCGGCAGCATTGTGATCTCCCGGCAAGCGGTGGTCCGGACGTACAAGCGCCTGGGCCATATTCTCGACGAGTCGGGACGCAGCCTGAGAGTGGTGCCGCTGCCGCTGTGGAGGGAGGGGCCTGGACGGGACTGACCAAGTCTGGACGGGGCGCCGAAACCCCGGCAGGATCAGACGCATGACTACGTCCATTTTCGTCAATCTGCCCGTGAGCGATCTTGAAGCATCCAAGGCTTTCTACACGGCCCTTGGCTACTCCATCAACCCGAACTTCACTGATGAGACAGCGGCCTGCGTCGTCTTCAGCGACACCATCTACGCAATGCTCCTGACGCATGCCAAGTTCAGCGAGTTCACCAAGCAGCCCATTGCGGACACCAAAAACTCGACGGCGGCAATTGTCGCCCTGTCTGCCGACAGCCGTGAAGCTGTGGATGCGCTGGCCACCAAGGCCCTGGAAGCCGGCGGGTCCGAAACCTACGACGCCCAGGATCTCGGGTTCATGTACAGCCGGGCCTTCCGCGATCTGGACGGCCACCACTGGGAAGTGCTCTGGATGGATGAAGCCGCAGCCCAGGCCGGCCCGCCGGAGCACTAGTTCTGCGGGCTAGCCCAGCGTTACCGCCAACACTCCGAGCACGACGGCGAGCAGCGGTGTGGTGCCTTGGAGCGTTGCTGCGCGGAGGTACTTCTTGCCACTCGCAGCGAGGACCAGGGCAGCCAGGAGCATGGAGCCGCAGCTGCTGAAGACGAGGGTCCAACCCACCTGTGGAGCGCCGGCCCAGACGGCGATGATGCCAACCAACGCGCCGATGGCCAGGAACAGGTTGTAGAAGCCCTGGTTGTAGGCGAGCGACTTGGTGGTTTCGGCATCAGCCTGGGTGGTGAGGCTGAACCGCTTCCACGTAGCCGGCTTTGTCCAGGTAATGGACTCCATGGTGAAGATGTAGACGTGGAGAAGGGCGGCAATCGTCGCAAAAATCAGGGAGGCCAGGATCATGTTTTGATCCTAGCCTCCCTGTCATGACGGGATTGTGTGCCGCGCTACGAGCCTGCGCTGAGCAGCTGCAGCGTGCTGCCGGCGAACGTTCCGGCCGAGCCGTTCCAACGGGCCAGCAGGCCTTGAAGATTCTCGCCGTCGGCCCGGTGCGAAGCAGTTTCAGCCTCAAGCGTCGCGAGGATTCCCGTGCGCAGTTCGGTGTTGACGTTCACCTTGCCCACGTGCAGGGAGGGAGCTTTTGCGAGTTCCGCGGCGGGGATGCCCGATGCTCCGTGCAGCACCAACGGGACATCGGTCTCAGCCGCCACCTCCTGCAGTACGTCCCAGCGGATATTTGGCTCGCCCTTGTACTTGCCGTGCACGTTTCCCACGGCAATGGCCAGCAGTTGCGCACCCGTTCGCTCCACGAAGTCAGCCACCTGTGCAGGGTTGGTGAGTCCCGCAACTGAAGTGCCGGCGTCGTGCGCTGGATCATCGGCACCGAACGCCTTGTCCTCATCACCCGCAAGGCCGCCCAGTTCCGCTTCGATCACGACGTCGGAGGCGCCTTGCGCGTCCAGCGCGGCACGGACTTCGCGGACCAAGGCGATGTTGTCCTCGTAGGGCAGGGACGAACCGTCGGCCAGGACGGCGTCCGCACCCGCGGCCACTGAGTCGAGGATGACTTTGAGGTCCGAGGCGTGGTCAAGTTGGACCGAAACCGGGACGCTGGCGTCGTCGGCGAGGCCACGCAGGGCTGAGATGAGGCGCAGTCCGTTGGGCGTGGACGCAGTTTTCGGAGCCACCAGCAGGATCACGCCCAGCCGGGCTTCCTCCGCCGCCGACACTACAGCCAATGCGGTGGTGAAGTCGTAGCAGGTGAAGGCCGGAACGGCGGAGCCGGATGCCAGTGCTGAGCCGACCAGCTGGTCGAGTTGGGCGCGCATCAGTGGGCCAGGCCTCCCACCAGGATCCAGGCAACGTATGTCAGGGCGAAACCAGCCAGGCCCAGGATGGTGGTGAGAACGGTCCAGGTCTTGAGGCCGTCGGAAACCGTGAGGCCGTAGTAACGGATCACGGTCCAGAAGCCCGCGTCAGTGACGTGGGACAGGCCCAGCGAACCGAAACCGATGGCGATCACGATCACTGCGATCTGGGCTGGCGAGTAGCCGCCCTCCATCACAGCTGAGGTGAGCAGGCCGGTGGTGGTCACGATTGCCACCGTGGCCGAACCCTGCGCGGCGCGCAGTGCCAGGGAGATGATGAAGCCGAGAACGATCACCGGAAGCCCAAGGCTGTCCAGCGTGTGGGACAGCGCGGCCCCGATCCCCGAGGTGCGGAGGACTTCACCGAAGACGCCGCCTGCGGCGACCACCATGAGGATGGATGCGATGGGAGGCAGTGCGCCTTCGAAGATTTCGCCGGTTTCCTTGAGGGACCAGTTGCGGCGTACGGCCAGCAGGAAGAAGGAGAGGGCCACAGCGACCAGGAGTGCGAAGAACGGGTTGCCGATGAACGCGGCCACGCCGTACCAGTAGTTGTCCTTGGCGATGGTCAGCGTACCCACCGTGCCGAGGAGGATCTGGACGATCGGGGCGGCGATCAGGAACATGATCAGGCCGGGGCGGGGAGGAGCAATTGCGCGGGCGCCCGGACCATCGTGGCCCACGTGGACCAGGGAATCGGAACCGAACTCTTCCACCTGCTGCTTCACGCCGGGGAGAAGCTCGTAGTCCTTGCGGTTCATGATGCTGGCAACCCAGTAGGAAAGGAATCCGAGGGGGATGCAGATGATAAGCGAGATCATGGTGATGAGTCCGATGTCCGCGCCAAAGACGCCGGCGCCGGCCACGATGCCCGGGTGCGGCGGGACTGCAACGTGGATGGACAGCATGATGCCGGCCATGGGCAGGCCAAACTTGATGGGGTGAACGTTCGCGATCTTGGCGAAGGCGTAGACGATGGGCACCAGGACGATCACGCCAACCTCGAAGAACACGGGGATGGCCACCAGGAAGCCCACGGCCGTCAGAGCGACAGCAACGCGCTTTGCTCCGAGCTTCTCCGTGAAGTGGGTGGCCAGCGACTGTACGCCGCCGGAAACCTCGATCATGCGGCCAAGGATGGCTCCGAGGGCGATCAGCAATGCCACCTTACCCATGGTGCTGCCGACGCCCGTGGTCACCACGGTGAAGATGTCCTTGAGCGGAATCTGGGCAGCGACGCCCACCAGGATGCTGACGGCCAGCAGGGCTACGAAAGCCTGGATTTTGAAGCGGATGATCAGCACCAGCAACAGGGCGATACCGGCCGCAGCGATGGTCAGTAGAAGCGGTGTTCCCAGCTCCACTGCGGGCTTGATGGCGGGGGCGTCGGCCGCCTGAACCATCAACGAGTTAACGAGGGGATTCATTGGGGGTGTCTCCTTTGACATACCAGTCTAGGGAAGACCGGCGGAGGTGGCGACGACGGCGAAGGGGGGACCGCCGTCGTCGCGGGTTCTTTGTTGGGAGTGGTTAGGCGGTGCGCTTGGAGGGCGCAACAACCTTGATGACGGCGGAATCGTCGGCGGCGGCGAGGCCCTGGGCCTGGCCGAGAAGGTAAAGCTGTTCAGCAGCGGCAGCAACGGGTGCGGCGAGGCCGGCGGCCCGGGTTGCCTTGCCCACGATGCCCATGTCCTTGACGAAGATGTCCAGGCGGCTGAGGACCTCGGCACCTTCCTCGGTGTAGGCCTCGAGGATGCGCGGGCCGCGGTTGGAAAGCATGAAGGAACCGGCGGCGCCTGCTTCCAGCGCGGCGAGGGTCTTGGCATGGTCGAGGCCGAGGGCGTCGGCGAGGGCCATGGCTTCTGCGGCGGCGGCAATGTGGACGCCGCACAGGAGCTGGTTGACGGTCTTCAGTGCCTGGCCATCGCCGGGCTTGTCGCCCACGATGCTCAGGGTGGACGCCAGCAGTTCAAGGGCGGGGCGAGCCTTTTCGAGTGCCTCGGGCTCGGCGCCGACAACGATCAGCAGGTCACCTTCGCCGGCGCGCTTGGGGCCGCCGGACAGCGGAGCGTCAACCAGCGAAACGCCGTATTCGGCCAGCTTGGCGACCGTGGCCGGGATGGCTTCCGTGCCCACGGTGCTGCCGAGGATCACCACGGCGCCCGGCTTCAGCACCGAGGCCACGCCGTTCTCACCGAAGAGGACATCGTTGAGCTGTTCGCCATTGCGGACGGCCAGGAGCAACGCGTCGGCATCCTGCGAAGCTTCGCGGGCTGAGGCGAACGTCTTGATGCCGGCTGCGGCGGCGAGCTCCAGGCGGGGTTCGGCGATGTCGAAGCCGTGGACGGTCAGTTCCGAGGCCAAGCGGGTGGCCATGGGCAGGCCCATGGCGCCGAGGCCCAGGACGGTGATGGTGTAGTTGCTGCTGGTCATGGTGTTCTCCATTGAATTTTGGCTGTCAGAAAGTGGCGCTGAGCTTGCGGGTGACGTGGGTCAGTGATTGGTCGTCGCCCACGTTGCCGGCGAAGACGATGTACGGAATGCCCTTCGCGGGACCGTCCACCGGCTCCCACAGCGAGACGATGCCCGGGAGCATGGGGCCACGGACAATCGCGTGGCGGATTTCCAGGCCGTGCGCGGCGACGTCCGAGGACGTGATGCCGCCCTTGGCGATGACGAACCGCGGCGGGAAGGTCTTCAGCGTCCGGTTCACTACAGCCACGACGGCGGCCGAGACGGTGCGGGCGATCTTCAGGCTCGCTGCGGCGTCGTCGGTTTTGATGAGGAGGCGGCTGGTGTGGACAATGACGTCGCCCTGGTGGAGTGCGTCGACGACGTCGGACACGACGGTTGCGATGTAGGCGTCAGCTTCTGCTTCGCCCTCGGTTTTGGTTCCGGCAATGAGCTTCTCGACGTCGATCTCGATGGTCCGGGCCGAGCTGTGCGCGGCTGTGAGGTCATTGAGTTGCCGGGTGGTGACGCCAACGTGCGAGCCGACCACGATCAAGCCCCCGGCTGTGGAGGGCGTGTTGCCCGCGAAGGCCTCCTCGGACGTCAGCGCCGTGCGGATCTCCTGGCCAATGCGGCCCCTGACGAAGGGCGGACCAACACGGTAGAGGAGTTTCTTGCCGCGGCGTTCTGCTTCCTCCAAGCCCAGGGCGAGGGCACGGAAGTCGTTCTCAGTGACGATGTCGGCCACGACCGGCGTGGAGTTGGTGGCGGATTCCAAGGCGTCGGCGATCGCTTTGGCGGAGATGGTGGGATCCTGCGCTGATGCTCCGGCGCGGATGATGTTCAGGTCCAGGACGATCACATCGCTGGCCGGGAATCGGCCCTGCGACTTCTCCTCCACATACTTGGCCATCTCGGAGTTGGCGAAACCGAAGCTCGCGTCCTTGGCGAATTCTGTCTCTGCGACGGGAGTAAGGGAGCCGAGGTTTTCTGCTGCGCCACGCATGTAGTGCACGCCGCCGATGGTGACGCGTCCGGCGTCGGGGAATGCTGGAACGATCACCACACCGTCGGTGGCTTCGCCGGTTTCGGCGGCCACGGTGGCGGCGATGACGTCCGGCTCCAGCGGGTAGTGGCCGCGGAGGGTGGAGTCGCTGCGGCTCACGAAGCCCAGCGCCAAACCTGCGGGCGCTGCTGCGGCCAGCGCATTGCGGACGATTTCCTCGTTACGCGCTGCGGCTTCGGCCGGGTCCAGGCTTCGGGTGTTCGTGAGGACGTAGACAGCAGGCTTGGTCTGGTTCTCACGGATGTGGGTGAAAGCCCAGGTGAAGTCCGCGACGTCCCAGCGTGTGAGGACTGCAAGATCGGCAACTGACTGCGTGCCTGTGGGGTCGTCGTCGAGGACCACAAGGACGCGGGGGGACGTTGCCGAGGACGCCGCAACGGCGTCGGCAACCAACTGAGCAGGAATCTGGACTTCCGCCGGGAAAGCGGCCAGAACGTCGGCTTCAAGGGTCACTGTGCACTCCATCGTGGGAAATCTCTGTTGCGGTTTAGTGAATGTAAGATGTCAGACATCTAACATTTGAATTAGTGTGACACACGGCTCCTCACCACGCAAGGTGCCCACCGTCACTAGGCTGGGTGCATGGCTGACGGTGTTGTTCCGCTCCCGTTCGTGGACGTTCGCACACCTGGCGTTTCCGCAGGTGAGCCCGTTCCCGCAGTGCTGATCCATGGCTGGGCGTCCGGGTCCGTGTACTGGGACCCCTTGGCACAGGAATTGCTCGACGCCGGCCGTGAACTGTGGATTGTGGACCTGCCCGGCTACCACCCGGGAGAGGAACTGCCGCCGGTATTCGACTGGACACTGGACTCGGCTGCGGCTTCAGTAGCGGCATTTCTGGAGGACCGCGCAACCGGCCCGGTGCACCTGGTGGGTCACTCTATGGGTGGCAGCGTCTCCCTGACCCTCGCCGCGCACAGGCCGGAGTTGGTGGCAACAGTGACCCTGGTGGGCATGGTTCCCGCACCGCAAAACGAGGGCTTCAAGAGCCTTCTGGTGTCCCAACTGGAGCAAGGGTTCTTCGACCCAGCTACCAAGGCGAAGCTCATGAACGCCTGGTACGGAGACCTGTCCGGGCAGGACATGGAGTTGCTCAGCAAGGGATTCGAGGTGCCCTTCCCGGTGCTGTCCGCCAGCGCAATGGCGGCCATGACCGGCGTCGAACCTTCAGTGCCCCGGCGCGTCCACGCGCCGCTGATGGTCCTCGCAGGAACCGGGGACCGTGTGCGATCCATGGACCAGATGCATCAGTTCGTGGCCGAAGGTCCGGACCGGCACCTGGCAGCCATTCCTGGCGCCGGTCATAACGTCCACTGGGAGCAGCCGCAGGAATGTGCCGGGGCGTTGCGTGAGTTTTGGAGAACGAGCTGGCCACTGCCAGCGTAAGATGTCTGACAACCAACCGGTCCCGGGGGAAAATCCACGGAGCGCAGGGCGGTCTGAAGTACAGGAAATGGGGATACATGGCACGCAAGTCGCTGGTGGGCGTCGTAGCTGATGAGTTGCTGGACCGCATCGTGGCAGGCGAGTTTCCGCCGGGAACGGTAGTCCCGGGCGAGCTTGAGCTCAGCGCCAAGCACGAGGTGAGCCGCATGACCGTGCGTGAGGCCATGAAAACTCTTGAAGCGCAGCGGATTCTCAGCGTTGAGCGCGGCCGCGGAACGTTCGTTAATCCCCTGAACCAGTGGGCGTCACTTGAAGCTGTACTGCGCGCCGCCTCGGAAGGAACCAAGGACGCGGCCGCTGCAATTCAGCTGATCGAACTCCGCAGGATGCTGGAGACCGGCGCCTGCGAGCTGGCCGCCGAACGCATCTCCGACGCTGAGCTTGCCGCGCTCAAAGAGCACGTGGAGAAGATGCAAGCAGCGCACGAAGTCAACAACCTGGCCGGCTTTGTGGAAGCCGACCTCGCCTTCCACGACGTGATCCTGCATGCCTCCGGCAACGTGTTTGTGGCCGTCCTCTTCGAACCGCTTCATCGAGTCCTCGAGGCCCGCCGCACGGAGACCTCGGCTTTCCCTGAGATCCAGGAACATGCCATTGGCCACCACCGGAAGATTGCCGCCGCACTGGAATCCCGCAATCCCAACGAGGCGCGGCTCGCTATGGACGCACACATGCAGCAAACGCTGGATGACCTGAAGACGTACGTGCTGGAGGCGTAGGCGCCAGCCATGTCAGCGGCGGAGGCTCTCCGAGGGCAGTTCGCCGAAGGTCTTCAGATACAGCGCAGAGAAGCGCCCCTGATGCGTGAAACCGCACAGTTCCGCCACCGCGGTGACGGTCTGTTCGCGTGGGCCCGCTTCGAGCAGCATCTCGCGGGCACGGTCCAGCCGGATACTTCGAAGCAACTCAGACGGCGTCGCGCCGGCTTCCGCACGGAGGGCCGTTTGCAGGGTCCGGACTGAAACACCCAGGCACTCGGCGATGTCCGGGACGGTCAACTCCTCAAAAGCGTGTTTTTCCAACAGTTCGCGGCACTCGCGCACCAGACGGCTTTCGGAATCGGCATCCCGAGGCTCCTCCGCGGAAGGCTGCATGGCCATCAGCAGCCGCGAGACCATGCTGTCCGCCAGCAAGCCCTGAACAAATGCGGGAGCCATGGATTGTGGCCGGCTGATCATGTCGTCATGAAGTTCGACGACGGACCTCAAGAACGCGCGGCCGGCGGCACCTGAAAGGTCCATGCCATAGCCCAGATCCACGGTGCCATCGCCGTAAAGCTGCCCCGCCACGCGCTCCACCGTTGAACGGCGCACATAGACAATCAAGTGCGGGCTGCCGCTGTCCCAGCTCATGGAGAATGCGCGGTCGATGGGTGGGACTGTCGCCATCCGCGGGCTTGATTCCACCGCGCTGGAGCCCACCTGCATGGACGCATGCCCTGCAAGCGGGATCTGCACCAGATGGAAGTCCTTGAGGCCCTCGGGTTCGATCCGAACATCCGCACCGTAGTCCAGGAACTCGATCCCCACGTCGCCCCGATGAAGCGAGCGCAGTTTCATATCTACTGCTGAAGTACGTGTCCGCGGCGCGAGCTCGTGGCTGCAGAACAGCTCGGAGATCCTGGCGTGGGCCTCGTCCACGTCAGTTGTTGCCGTTGTTGGCCGTCCCCGCAGAACGTCACGAGGAAGAATCCTCACCATCCGCCACCTACTTCACGGGTAATTGCGTCACACGGTTGAGCTTTTCGCCTTTCGGATGATCCCCGCGCCAAGTGGATATTCCGGAGTGCAGCGTCTGTCTAGAGTCGCTTTTAAGACAAGTATGACGCAGCTCACAAACCATACCAACAGCCGAAGCGAGGTGAGGACCAGTGAAGAACATCAAGGTGGTACATGACCGCAGGGACGAATGGGACAGGAGCCACTTCGAACTCTGGGCGGCGGAGCTTCAGGCCAGGGAAACCCACCTCACTTCCGCGGCCTGGGTTGGTTGGCACGAGGAAGAGGAAGACCCTGCGTAATTCGGATAATTCCCGCGCCACGTGGATATTCCCTCCGGAAGTGGCTGCCTAGAGTCACTTGCAGGGTAAATATGACGCACGTCATATTTACGTAACATCGTCATCGCGGGAAAGGGTTTGGCACATGGCAGCACTCGAAGGCAGAACAGCGATCGTCACCGGTGGAGCCACCAAGGTGGGCCAGGGTGTGGTGACCGCACTGCGGAACGCCGGAGCCACGGTGGTGGTTGCGGATATCGACCCCGACGGCGGTTCACTCACCGCTGCGCTGGGCGAGGGAGTCCACTACTCCCACACAGACATCACCGATGACGACGCCGTGAACGAACTCCTCAGCCGCACCGCAGCCACGCACGGCGGCCTGGATATCCTGGTCAACCTCGCCTGCACGTACAAGGACGACGGAGCCGCTTCCGGCCGAGCCGACTGGCTCGAAGCCCTCAACGTCAACCTGGTGAGCGCGGTGGTTGCAAGCAACGCGGCCCGGCCGTACCTCAAGGCTTCCGGACATGGCGCCATCATCAACTTCACCTCGATCTCCAGCTCGGTAGCCCAGACCGGCCGCTGGCTGTACCCGGCCAGCAAGGCAGCGTTGGTCCAGGTAACGCGCAGCATGGCCGTGGATTTCGCAGAGGACGGCATCCGGGTCAACTCGGTCAGCCCAGGCTGGGTATGGAGCAACATCATGGACTCCCTGAGCAACGGAAGCCTGGAGAAGACCGACTCCGTCGCGGCACCCTTCCATGCACTCAAGAGAGTGGGCCGCCCCCACGAGGTGGGTGACGTCGTCGCCTTCCTGGCCAGCGACCAAGCCAGCTTCGTCACGGGGGCAGATTGGGCCGTGGACGGCGGTTACTCCGCGCTGGGGCCCGAACGCGCCGAAGAAACCATCCCACTGCTGGCCGCCAACTGACACCGCAAACAGACCAAGAGAGAAAGGCAACACCATGACGCAACGTCACATCACCATTGTCGGAGCAGGCCAGTCCGGGCTGCAGCTGGGCATCGGGCTGCTGGACGCCGGCTACCAAGTGACCACCATTTCCAACCGCACGCCCGAGGAAATCGCTGGGGGCAAAGTAGCTTCCAGCCAGTGCATTTTCCACAATGCCCTGGAGCACGAGCGGGCACTGGGGCTCGATTTCTGGCCGGATGCACCCACCGTGGACGGCATCTCGTTCACCATCCCGCACCCCGAACTCCCCGGCGAGAAGGCGATCAGCTGGGCGTCACGGCTGGACAACCACGCCAAGTCCATCGATCAGCGGGTGAAATTCCCGCGGTTCATGGAGGAGTTCACGGCACGCGGCGGAGAGCTGGTCTTCGAAGACGCGGGCGTAGCCGAGCTGGAGAAGTACACGCAGAACTCGGATCTGGTGATCGTGGCCGCCGGCAAAGGTGAGATCGCCCAACTGTTCACCCGCGATGCCGAACGCAGCACCTACGACGCTCCCCAGCGAGCACTGGCATTGACCTACGTGACAGGTCTGAAGCCCCGCGAAGAATACTCAGCGGTCTCATTCAATCTCATCCCCGGCGTGGGCGAGTACTTCGTTTTCCCCGCGCTCACCACCACCGGCCCCTGCGAAATCATGGTCTTCGAAGGCGTACCCGGCGGCCCCATGGACACCTGGAAGGGGCTCAGCCCGGAGGAGCATCTGGAGAACTCCACGAACATCCTGAAAACCTTCCTGCCGTGGGAGGCCGAGCGCGCCACGGACGTCGAACTCACCGATCCCAACGGCGTCCTCCAGGGCCGGTTCGCCCCCACCGTCCGCCACCCGATTGCCACGCTGCCCAGCGGCAGGCAGGTACTGGGCCTGGCCGACGTCGTGGTTTTGAACGATCCCATCACCGGGCAGGGCTCCAACAATGCGAGCAAGTGCGCGGCGTCGTATCTGGAGAGCATCATCCAGCACGGTGGTGGCGTCTTCGATGCGCCGTTTATGCAGACCACGTTCGAGCGCTATTGGGATTACGCACAGCACGTTGCACACTGGACAAATGCCCTCCTGGCCCCACCACCGCCGCACGTCCTGGAGCTCCTGGGCGCAGCAAACCAAGAGCCGCACATCGCGCACCGCTTCGCCAATGGCTTCAACCATCCCCCGGAATTCCAGGACTGGTTCATGTACCCGGACAAAGCCGCCGACTATCTGGCCAGCCTTTCTGCCGCCAAGGTTTCTTAGCACACCCCTGCCATCAAGGACTCAACCATGCGAAAAATAGCAATCGTCGGGGCCGGCGAATCCGGCGCCCAACTGGCCTTGGGGCTGCAGCGGGACGGCTATGCGGTGACGCTGTTGTCAGACCGTTCGGCAGCCCAAATCCGCACCGGCAAAGTCATGTCCAGCCAGTGCATGTTCTCCACAGCCCTGGACGCCGAGGCCCACTTGGGAACGGCACTCACGGAGTTCTACGATTCCGGATCAGTGCCGGACATCAACTCCATCCGGCTCCGTGTGGAAGCCGAGGAACCCATCGAGTGGCAAGCTCCCCTGGATGGTCCCGCCCGATCCATTGACCAGCGAATCAAGAGTGCCCTCTGGATTGAGACGTTCGTGGCAGGCGGCGGGGACTTCCGGATAGAGAAGGTCACCCCGCGCATGCTCGAAGAACTGGCCCGCGACTACGAGCTGGTCATCGTCAGCACGGGCAAGGGCGAGATCGGCCAAATTTTCCCGCGGGACAAGGCAAAGTCGCCC
Source organism: Arthrobacter sp. yr096 (assembly GCF_900108925.1). Taxonomy (NCBI): domain Bacteria; kingdom Bacillati; phylum Actinomycetota; class Actinomycetes; order Micrococcales; family Micrococcaceae; genus Arthrobacter; species Arthrobacter sp. yr096. The sequence continues at coordinate 240,261 of NZ_FNYI01000006.1, forward strand.
TTTGACCGGCCGCAACGGGTCCTGGCACTGAACTACGTCACGTCCTCCAGCAGCACCGAACCGGAGGGCGACGCCATCCGCATGTCCATGGCCCCCGGCGTCGGCGAGTTCTTCACGTTTCCGGGCCTCACTGTCTCCGGCCCGTGCCGCATGATGGTGTTCGAAGGCGTGGTGGGCGGCCCCATGGACCGTTGGACCGACGTCGGAAGTCCCGAAGAGCAGCTTGAACGCTCCCTGGAGATTCTGCGCGACCACTTCCCGCACGAGACCGAAAACTTCGTGGGCGCTGAGCTCACCGACAGCGGCGCCACGCTCCTGGGGCGTATCACGCCTACGGTGAGGTCCGCGGTCGGCGAACTCGATAACGGGAAGCTGGTGTTCGGGCTGGGCGACGCCGTGGTCCTCAACGATCCCCTCACCGGCCAGGGTTCCAACAACGCCACGCTGGCCGCCAAGTACTATCTCGATTCGATTGTTCGCCGCGGGCAGCAGCCCTTTGACCGCGCGTGGATGGAACGGACGTTTGACGAGTTCTGGCGCGGCTGGGGGCAATGGGCGGTGGAGTGGACCAACGATCTCCTTAAGCCCCGCAGGGACCACCAGCAGACGCTACTGCGCGAGGCTGCCGGGCATCCGGCGCTGGCGGCGAGCATTGTGGGCGGCTTTGACGATCCCCGGACGTCGTACCCGTGGTGGTTCGACCCCACCGCCGCCGCCGATTTCATGCAGGCCCGCAAGGAAGACGATACCGCCGTCTTCGACATCCGGGATTTCCGGGGGGCGCTGGGCCAGTTCGCCACAGGCGTCACGGTGGTGACCACCGTGGCCGCCGATGGCCGGAAGGTGGGCATGACCGCGAATTCCTTCACGTCCGTGTCCATGGAGCCCCCGCTGGTGCTGTGGTGCCCCAGCAAACGCGCGCCCAGCCTGGGTGATTTCGAGGACGCTACGCACTTCGCCATCAACATCCTGGCCAGCGACCAGCACGTCCTCTCCCGCCAGTTCGCCACGCCTGCCACTGACAAATTCGCCGGCGCGGAGACCACCGAGGGCATCGCCGGTGTCCCGTTATTGGACGGCGCTGTGGCTACGTTCCAGTGCCGCACGGTCTCGCGGCATGACGCCGGCGACCACGTCATCTACGTGGGTGAAGTGGAAAGCTACAGCTACGACGGCGGCGCTCCCCTGGTGTTCCATGCCGGCAAGTACCACGCCACCGCCAGCCACCCGGATTTCTAGGCACCCGTGAAAGGAACGGCTATGGACGATCCTGTTGACATCGCGATCATTGGCTCCGGCATCAATTCCCTGGTGGCGGCAGCCGAGCTCGCCCTGGACGGAAAACGGGTGTGCATCATCGAGCGCGCGGACCGGCTGGGCGGGTTCATCCACTCGGCTGAGCGGACCCTGCCAGGTTTTGTCCACGACACTTTCTCTTCCTGGCATCCACTGTTTGTGTCAGGTGGCGCGTATTCGGCGCTGGGAAAGGAGCTGCACGCCAGGGGGCTGGAATACTGCAACACCACGGCTGAGGTGACGGCAAGCGTCGCCGCGGATCCCGCCACGGGCGCCCACCGCGTGGTGATCGCGCACCGGGCTCCGGCAGAGACAGCCGCTGCTTTCAAAGAGCCACGGGATCAGGCAGCTTACCTGGCCATGCTCGATGATCTGGGCCGCAATGCCGGCACCGTCTTCGGGGCGTTTGGGGCTGAGCTGCGATCGTTTGCCGAGGTAGCGAAGATTGCCTTCGGGGCCGTGCGGCGTGGGCGGCTGGCCGGAACGGAGGCCTTTGTCCGGGACTCCGTGATGAGCGGCCGGAACTACGTCCGGAGCCGCTTTGATGGCTGGGAAGCGGATCAGCTCTGGTCACCCTGGTTGCTTCATGCCGGGCTGGGTCCGGACCAGGCCACTGGCGGTGTGATGCTGCCAGTGATGGCCATGAGCATGCATGGCTTCGGGCTCCCTGTGGTGAAAGGCGGGGCTTCGCGGTTTGTAGCGGCTTTTGAGTCACTGTTGCGTGACAACGGGGTCCGGATCCTGCTGGGCACCGAGGCTGAGGAGATCCTGGTTTCGGGCACAGCTGTGACCGGCGTCCGAACCTCCCAGGGTGTGGTCACTGCTGACATCGTGCTCGCCAACGTTTCGCCGCAGGCCCTCTACACACAGCTGCTCCGCCAGCCTCCTGCGGCGACCGCCCGGGCCGCAGGGAAATACCAAAACGGCCGCGGAGCCATGCAAATCCACATGGTCTTGGACAAGCCCGTGGAGTGGCTTGATCCCAGGCTCAATCGCGTTCCGCTGGTGCACATCAGCAACGGCTCGGACAGCACGGGGATCGCGTGCGCCCAGGCTGAGGCCGGGTTGCTGCCAAAGGAACCCACGGTGGTGGTGGGCCAGCAATGCGTCCTGGATCCGTCCCGGGCACCGGAGGGCAAGGCCACATTGTGGCTGCAACTCCAGGAAGTCCCCTTCATTCCGGTGGGTGACGCTGCAGGAGAACTCGACGTCAGCGGCGGCTGGACCGAAGAACTGAAACAGGCCTACCTGGACCGGATCCTCACCCGGCTGGAGCAGTTCGCACCCGGCACCAAAGCCACGGTTCTCGCGTCAGATGTCATCGCCCCAACTGACTTGGCTGCTGCCAATCCCAACGCTGTGAACGGCGATCCTTACGGTGGCTCCGCTGAGCTTTTCCAAAACCTCCTCTGGCGCCCCTTCCCGGAAGCGGCAGGTCACCGGACCGCCGTCGAGGGTCTCTGGCACATCGGCGCGTCAACCCACCCCGGCCCCGGGCTTTCCGGGGGCTCCGGACACCTGGTGGCGCAGAAACTGACCGCCAAGCCTTCACGATTTTCCCGCATCCAAGCAGCACTGAAACCAAGCAAGCGATAGGAGAACAATGTCTGTTCTGGCCGGGCTCACCGCAGCCCTTTCGAATGGTTCGGTGGAGATCCTCGACCTCACCACACCGCTCAGTTCCGAAACCCCCATCCTGAACCTGCCCCAGCCGTTCGCGAACACCGTGGGACTCTCCGTGTCGCCGGTGAGCAATTTCGACGACGCCGGCCCCGCCTGGGCGTGGAACGACGTCACCGTGGGTGAGCACGCCGGGACGCACCTGGACGCACCGGTCCACTGGATCACAGGCAAGGACGGCAAGTCAGTGGACCAGATAGAACCACACCGCTTGGTGGGTCCCGTAGCGGTGATCGACAAGACCGCCGACGTCTCCGCGGACCCGGATTTCCTCCTGGAACCAGAGCATTTTGAGCAGTGGCAGGAGGATCACGGCGCGTTCCCGGAAAACTGCTGGATCATCTTCCGGACCGGGTGGGCGGCCCGTGGCGCTGACGCTGCCGCTTTCGTCAACGCGGACGACGCCGGACCCCACACTCCCGGGGTCTCTGCGGCAGGTGCCAAGTGGCTCGCCGGAAATGCCTCGATCAGCGGTTTCGGCGTGGAAACCGTGGGCATTGATGCGGGACAGGCGGGCGCCTTGGATCCCATGTTCCCCGTCCATTCGTTCCTGCTGGGCGCGGACAAGTACGGCGTCACGTCACTCCGGAATGTGGACCGGCTCCCCGTCACGGGTGCCACCCTGGTGGTGGCTCCGCTGCCGATTGTTGGTGGCACCGGAAGCCCCAGCCGCGTGTATGCACTGGTGGAAAAAGTCGCGGTGGAGACGGCATGAGTGAGCAGCCAAGGGTTTCCACGCTGGTCGGCAGGACGCTGGCGAAGCTCGGCGTCGGGCATGTCTTTGGAGTGGTAGGCAGCGGCAACTTCGACGTGACCAGCGCACTCATGGCTGAAGGCATCCCGTTCACCGCCGCGCGGCACGAGGGCGGCGCGGCCACCATGGCAGATGCCTATTCCCGGATGTCCGGCAAGGTTGGCGTGGTCACCACGCACCAAGGCTGTGGGCTGAGCAACGCCATCACGGGGATCGGTGAGGCAGCGAAAAGCCGGACGCCCATGATCGTGCTGACTGCCGATACCCAGGCCGCGGCCATCCGTTCCAACTTCAAGATCGATCAGGACTCCTTGGCCCGCAGCGTGGGTGCGGTAGCGGAACGCATCCACTCCCCCGCAACAGCCGTTGCCGATACCGTCAGGGCGTTCCGGACTGCGGTGAATGAGCGCCGAACCGTGGTCCTCAGCTTGCCGTTGGATGTCCAAAATGCCATAACCCCCACCGCCGGGGACGAGGTGGGCGCCGTCGTCGTGCCTCAACAGCTGAAGGTGCGCCCCGACGCAGCCGCCATGGAGCAACTGGCCGCCCTGATCGCGCAGGCTGAGCGGCCGGTGTTCGTCGCCGGGCGTGGTGGGCGTGGTGCGGGCGAGCAAATTCTGGCGCTGGCGCAGCACGCCGGGGCGCTGGTGGCAACGTCAGCGGTGGCGAGCGGCCTGTTCAACGGCGACCCGCACAATCTGGGTATCTCCGGCGGCTTCTCATCTCCTGTCACAGCGGAGCTGATCAGCGGCGCGGACCTGATCGTGGGCTGGGGTTGCGCGCTGAACATGTGGACCATGCGGCACGGGCGACTCATATCCGCCGGCGCCAAGGTGGTGCAGATCGACGTCGAGGATTCCGCCCTGGGCGCCAACCGGCCTATCACTCTGGGCGTCTTGGGTGATTCGGCGCTGGCCGCCGTGGATGCTTTGGAGACGCTAGGCGGCCTGCAACCCGAACCGGCCGAAAAGTACCGCACCGAAGCCAACGCCCTGGCCATCAAACAGGGCTCGCGGTGGCGGGATGTGGAGACGGAAGACCTGTCCACGGCCACCTCAATTGACCCGCGCGTCCTCACCCGCGAACTCGATTCCATGCTCCCGGCGGAGAGGATCGTGGCGGTCGATTCCGGCAACTTCATGGGCTATCCCAGCCAATACCTTGCGGTGCCGGACGAGTTCGGGTTCTGCTTCACGCAGGCCTTTCAGGCGATCGGACTGGGCCTGTACACAGCCATCGGCGCCGCACTGGCCCAACCGCACCGGCTGCCGATCCTCGGGGCGGGCGACGGCGGATTTCTCATGGGAATCAGTGAGCTGGAAACCGCAGCAAGGCTGCAGCTGCCGCTGGTGTGCATCGTGTACAACGATGCCGCCTACGGAGCCGAAGTCCACCACTTCGCTGCGGAACATTCGGAGCAGGATCTGTCCAGCGTGATGTTCCCGGACACGGACATCGCCGCGATTGCCCGCGGATTCGGGGCCGAAGGCGTGACCGTCCGGACGCTTGCGGACCTGGAGGCCATCCGCCCGTGGATAGCCGGCTATGAAGGCGGCACCCAAGACCGCCCGCTCGTCATCGACGCCAAAATCGCCTCCGACGGCGGCTCGTGGTGGCTGGCTGAGGCGTTCCAGGGCCACTAGCGCAGGGAACGCCCACCGGGGAAACAGAAGATGCCGTTGCGGACGCCCGCAACGGCATCTTCTGTTACCCGCGTGGGTGGTTTATGCGTCCACGTCCGTGTTCACGATGTAGACGTCGCACGGAGCACCGTGTGCCACACTGTTGGCGATGCTGCCCAGGACGCGGCCCAGGCCCTTCATGCGCTTGTTGCCCACCACGATCAGCGAGGCGTTGTTGGTCTCGGCGTAGTTGATCAAGGCGTTGGCAGGAGTGCCGCGGGCAGCGAAGTACTTGATGTTGCCGGCGGGAACGTCAAGCTCCTCGGAAACCTTGCGGGCTACGTATTCCGCGGAATCCGCAGAGGAGACGGTGATGCGGTCGCTGCCGCTGCCGAATTCTTCGATGCGGTCGTCGGAGAAGCCGCTGATCACGTGCAGTTCGGCACCGAGGGCGGTGGCGAGCTTCGCTGCTGCCACTGCTGCCCGCTTGGCCGTTTCGCTGTTGTCAACGCCGACCACAATTACTTCTGACATGAGTACTCCTGGTTGTGGGGATTCACTGGGTGGTGCTGCAAGAAATCTACACTCACCGGCAAGGACTGGGGAGAAAGCCGGGCCAAGGGGACTCTGGCCGCACGGACATCCGTGGGCTAATCTGCATGGACGGCCTGCCACGCGGGCCGGTTTCCAGAGATTCAGGGACGATGATGAGGAGCACCATGGCTGGCCACACATATAGCGTTTCCGAAATTGTAGGCACTTCCACCGAGGGCGTTGACGACGCCATCAAGAACGGCATCGCGACAGCCTCCCAAACCCTGCGGAACCTCGACTGGTTCGAGGTCAAGGAAATCCGCGGCCACCTCGAGGACGGCGCAGTGGCCGACTGGCAGGTCACCATCAAGCTTGGTTTCCGCCTGGAGCGTTAGACCCCCTACGCGGGTTGACAGTTAGTGCCAATGTTTCTGGAAAACATTGGCACTAACTGTCGTCCCGGCGGGCGGGTTCCGGTACGTGGGTTTGGGTGCCTACGTCACCAAAGTTGAGCAGCGTCAAAGCGTCCGACGACGGCGAGCCGGCCTTCGCGGAATACACCCTCAGCACTTGGTCGGGGTCGTCCGGGAGACCCAGGTTTTCAAAGTTCAGTTCGAGGTCTCCCACCACCGGGTGGTGCAACCGCACGGTACCAGCTGAGCGGGTGGCCACCCTGTGCCCGGCCCACCATTGACGGAAGTGTTCGCTGTGGACGGCGAGCTCGCCTACAAGTTGGTTGGTCTGGGGATCGTTCGGGTGCCGGCCCACGTCCATGCGCAGCGATCCAACGGCCTCGGCAGCAACCGTCTTCCAGTCCCTGAACAACGCTCCTGCCGAGGGATCCAGAATGATCCAGCGCGTCAGGTTTCGCTCCGGCGCTGGGAGGGCCGCGAAGTCGGTGAAGAGCAGGTGGGCCATCCGGTTACCCGCCAGGACATCTGCCCGCCGGCCCAGCACCATGGCGGGAACATCCCCCACGGCGTCCAGCAGTTGCCGCAAAGCCGGCCGCACTTTTTGCACGGGACCGGGATTGCCCGCGGCGGAGCTGGCGCAGTGCTCCAGCAGGTCCATCATGTGCGCCTGCTCCCCGGCGTCAAGGCGCAAGGCCCGTGCCACCGATTCCAGAACGGCCTTGGAGGGGTGGATATTGCGGCCCTGTTCCAACCGCGTGTAGTAGTCCGTGCTCACGCCGGAAAGACGGGCAACCTCTTCGCGCCGGAGCCCGGGCACGCGTCGGGAGCCGCTGGACTCCTGCGCCCCGGCATCTTCAGGTGAGAGGCGGGCACGCATGACTTTGAGGAATTTACCGAACTCGGCGCTTTGACCCATCCGTCCATTCTGCCGTCCGCGGTGTGTGAAAGACCACCATTCTGGGTAGGACTACCAGACCTAGGAAAAACAGGATCAGGCTGGATTGCTGACTCTGCCGCCAAAACTGCATAGGCTCAGTACAGAGCCTCCGAAAACGCTTTCTGGACCCCGCCTTCACCAAGGAATCCAGGAACGTGGAGCGCCCCGGACTAAGCCATCCCGTCGAAGGAGACCGTCATGCCAGAGCTGACATTGAATAACGGCGTCACCATCCCCCAGCTGGGATTTGGTGTCTTCCAGGTTCCTGCGGACCAAACCCAGAAGGTTGTGGAAGACGCGCTGGAAGCGGGGTACCGCCACATCGACACAGCAGCCGCGTACCGTAACGAGGCAGGCGTCGGTGCTGCCATTGCCGCTTCGGGCATCCCCCGGGAAGACCTCTTCATCACCACCAAGCTCCGCAACGGCGAACAGGGGGAAGCCCACGATGCCTTCCAGCGGAGCCGGGATGCCCTGGGCCTTGAGGTCATCGATCTCTATCTGATCCACTGGCCGGTCCCGTCGCAAGGCCTCTTCACACAGGCGTGGAAGGAGATGGAAAAGCTGTACCAGGACCGGCAGATCCGGGCCATCGGCATCTCCAACTTCCTGTCGGACCACGTGGACACGTTGCTCAAGGAAGCGGAGGTGGTGCCTGCTGTGAACCAGATCGAAGTCCACCCGACGTTCCAGCAGGACGAACTTGCCACCAAGTGCCGCGATCTGGGTATTGCCGTTGAGGCATACAGCCCGCTGGGGCAGGGTAAGGACCTCAACGCCGAGCAAGTGGCCCTCGTTGCAGCGGCCCACGGCACTACTCCTGCACAGGTGATCCTGGCCTGGCACCTCGCGCAGGGAACCATCGTGATCCCCAAGTCCGCAGACTCCCACCGCATGCGCGAGAATTTTGGCGCAGCCGACCTCAGCCTCAGCGAATCCGAACTGGCAGCAATCACGGCGCTCGAGGCGGGCGCCCGCATAGGTTCCGATCCCGCCGTCGCAGCTTTCACCCAGTTCTAAGAACCCCCGAACAAACAAAGGAATCAACAGTTATGCAGTACACGCATCTGGGCCGTTCCGGCCTGAAGGTTTCACGTCTCTGCCTGGGCACCATGAACTTCGGCCCGCAAACGGACGAGGCAACCGCCCACTCGATCATGGATTCTGCCCTAGAATCCGGCATCAATTTCTTTGACACCGCCAACGTGTACGGCGGCACGGAGCACCGCGGCTGGACCGAGGAAATCATCGGCCGCTGGTTCGCGAAGGGCGGCGAGCGCCGCGAGCGCACCGTCCTGGCCACCAAGCTGTACGGCACCATGACGGACCGCCCTAACGAGTCCAAGTTGTCCGCCCTGAATATCCGCCGCGCGCTGGATGCGAGCCTGAAGCGTCTGCAGACGGACTACATCGACATCTACCAGTTCCATCACATCGACCGCGATACGCCGTGGGATGAGATTTGGCAGGCCATCGAGGTAGGCATCCAGCAGGGGAAGATCCTCTACTCGGGCAGCAGCAACTTTGCGGGCTGGCACATCGCCCAGGCGCAGGAAGCTGCCCGCAAGCGGAATTACACCGGGCTGGTCAGCGAGCAGTCCATTTACAACCTCTTCAAGCGTGAGGTGGAGCTTGAGGTGATCCCGGCAGCGCAGCAGTATGGCCTTGGTTTGATCCCCTGGTCCCCACTGCAGGGTGGCTTGTTGGGTGGGGTGCTGAAGAAGGCAGAGCAGGGCGTCCGCCGCACCGAGGGCCGGGCACTCGAAACCCTCAAGAAGCACGAGGACCAGATCCGTCAGTACGAGGATTTCGCGGACGAACTCGGCCATGCGCCTGGCGATGTCGCGCTGGCTTGGCTGCTTCACCAGCCGGCCGTGACAGCGCCAATCGTTGGCCCACGCACCCAGGAGCAACTGGACGCGGCCATCCGGGCACTGGACGTTTCCCTGAACGATGACGCCCTCAAGCGTCTGGACGACATCTTCCCGGGACACCGCCCCGCTCCCGAAGACTACGCCTGGTGAGCACCCTCCTCCCCGGCAGCCTTGGACAAGCGGCGGACACCGTCTCACCGCGGAACATCCTCTTCATCGGCGGCACGGGGGTCATCAGTGCGGCGGCGGCTGAACGCGCCGTCGCGTTGGGCCACCGGCTGACCATCCTCAACAGGGGGCGGTCAGCCGGGCGGCCGGTCCCGGACGGCGCAGAGGTCCTGCATGCGGACGTCCGCGATGCCCAGGCTGTGCGTGAGGTACTTCAGGGCAGGGAGTACGACGCCGTTGCGGACTTCATCTCCTACACCCCGGACCAGGCGCGGACCGGCGTGGAGTTGTTCCGTGGGCGGACGGGCCAGTACGTCTTCATCAGTTCTGCGTCGGCATACCAGAAGCCTCCAACGACTCTTCCCATCCGGGAGTCGACCCCGCTGAAGAACCCTTTCTGGCAGTACTCGCGGGACAAGATCGCCTGCGAGGAATTGCTGTTCGAGGCTTACCGCGAGCAGGACTTTCCAGTGACGGTGGTGCGGCCGTCCCACACCTATGACCGGACCAAGATCGCCATGGTGGGTGGGTGGACTGACATCCACCGGATGCGGGCAGGGATGCCGGTCATGGTGCACGGGGATGGCACTTCCCTGTGGACCCTTACCCATAGCCGCGATTTCGCCAAGGCCTTTGTTGGGCTTCTGGGCCGTCCGCAGGCCGTTGGCGAGAGCTACACCATCACCTCAGACGAATACCTGCCGTGGAACCAGATCTATCGCCTTTTTGCGCGGGCAGCGGGTGTTGCGGAACCCGAGCTGTTTCACGTTTCTTCGGAGACCATTGCGGCACATAGTCCAGAGCTGGGTCCCAACCTGCTGGGCGACCGCTCGCACTCCGTGGTGTTCGACAACACCAAGATCAAGGCCCTGGTCCCTGACTACCGGGCCACGATTCCTTTCGCCGACGGTGCGCGCGAGATCGTCGCGTGGCATGATCAGCATCCTGAGCTGCAAGTGGTGAAAGAGGACTATATGGAGCTCAGTGACCGGCTTTACGAGAGGAACGCACGCCCATGACACTTGCCCCACTCATTGAACTCAACGACGGGCACAAGATCCCGCAACTCGGCCTCGGCACCTGGCCCCTGAATGATGCCCAGGTTGCTGATGCCGTGGTGGAGGCGGTGGCTCACGGCTACCGGCACATCGATACCGCGGTGAAGTACGGCAATGAGAAGGGTGTGGGCAAGGGCCTCCGCGACAGTGGGGTGGTTCGTGAGGAACTCTTCATTACCACCAAACTGGACGGCGGATTCCAGGGTTCCGGAAAGGCTGTTGCCGGGCTGGACGGTTCTTTGGAACGCCTGGGATTGGACTACGTTGACCTGCTCCTGATCCACTGGCCCCTCCCCCGGCGCGGTGAGTTTATCTCCACGTGGAAGACCTTCGAGGAGCTTCAGGCCTCGGGCAAGGTACGCTCCATCGGCGTCTCCAACTTCAAGCCAGCGCACTTGGACCGGTTGTTCTCCGAAACCGACGTTGTGCCGGCGGTCAACCAGATCCAGGTGAGTCCTTCCATCCCCCGTTCAGTGGCCCGCGCCTTCAACGATCAGCACGGCATCATCACGGAGTCCTACAGCCCGTTGGGTGCCAGCAGCGATCTGCTCAACGCTCCCGTTTTGGCCAGTATCGGCGAAAAGTACGGAAAGACACCGGGCCAGGTGGTGCTCCGCTGGCACGTCCAGCAAGGGCTGGTGGCGATTCCCAAGACCGCCAACCCACAGCGGATGAAGGAAAACCTGGACGTCTACGACTTCCAGCTTGACCAGGACGATCTCGCCACCCTGCAAACGCTCGACGGCGGGCCTGACGCCGGCGTGGACTCCGACGTTCAGGGGCATTAGGCGTGGGTGCTTTGATCTGGACCGGCTGCTACACGGCGGACAGGAACGGCGACGGCAAGGGCATCACCGTCCTGGCAGCAGACAATGACGGCCAACTCACTTCCGTGGGCTTGGCCGTGGAAGCCAATTCACCGTCGTTCATCGCCTGGCACCCGAAGCTTCCGGTGCTTTACGCCGTTGCGGAGGAAGGCAAGACCGTGCGTGCGTACCGCCGGTCAGGCGAAGCGGAACTCGAGTCCTTCGGCGAGCCTTGGCCAGCCGGCGACGCCACCTGCCACGTCGCGGTGGATCCACACGGCCGCTTCATAGTGGCCACCAGCTGGGGCGACGGGCAGGTTGTCCTTTACGAACTAGACCACGACGGCGCCATCAGCTCGCGCACCAGCGCGGAAGCCGCCGTCGACCCCCATTCTCCGGCCCCTACGGACGCAGCGCGGCCCAGCCGGGCGCACTCCAGCCTCATGCTTCCCGACGGCCGTGTGATGACCACCGATCTGGGACATGACCTGGTCCGTGTGTGGAAGTATGCGCCGGGCGAGGGGCTGCTGCCGGACCATCACGTGATCCTGCCCAAAGGTTCCGGCCCACGGCACATGGCCCGGCATCACAGCGGGACCGTCTTGGTGGATACGGAATACTCCATTGAAGTAGCGGGCATACGAACACAACCGGACGGCACCTACGAGCTCACCGCTGTGGTTCCGGCCAGCGTCAACAAACCGTTCGACGGTGACTCCGCAGCGGAAATCGCGCTATCCCCTGATGGCCGTTTCGCCTATGTGGGTGTGCGGGGATCCAACAGGATCTGCGTGCTGAAGGTGTCTGCCGATGGCACCGAAATCGAGCCCTTCGCGGACGTGCCGAGCGGCGGCGACTGGCCCCGCCACCATCTGGTGACGGATGGCTGGCTGTACGTGGCGCACGAGCGGTCCAACACCGTGGTGAGTTTCAGGGTAGACCCGGAAACCGGGCTGCCGGACGGCCCCACGGGCCGGGTGGAGACAGGCTCGCCCAGCGCTCTGGTTCCGGCGCCTTAACTGACACCGAGATGGCACTTCATGACAATCATCCGCTCAGAAATTGTCATGATGTGCCATCTCGGCGGGTCTTTAGACGGACCAGACCTCAACGTCGTCCGTCCCGCAGATCAGCTTGCGGCCCGTCGGCTCGAGGACTACCCAAAGCAGTTCCTGGTGCTTGGAAACGTCGTCGACGCGACCCGTCCCGGCACCCCACGCGACGTCGTAGATCCACACAGGATCACCGCTGCTGAGCTCGGACCATTCCGCGGCCGGGACGTGGCGGTAATCCGCCGGCCGGTTCAGGATGGTGCTGGTCATGCTGAAACTTCGGCGGCAGTCCGCCGCCGCCATACCGTTGCCACGCCGTTGTGGGCGGGCAGCAGGTGGCCTTCAGGGAAGACCTGAACGGCATCGGGATCGGAGTCCGGGCTCCACAGTCCCGACGCCGGGCAGTGGGACCCGGTGGGCATGACACGGGTGGCTCGTTCGCGCAGGAGGGCGATGCTCTTCATCGTTGAAACTCATCCTTGGGGATAGATCGGGGCACTGCGTGGTGTGAAGCAGATCTCTTCAACCCTATGTAAGTCACAACCGCTTTGTTATGGACGGATGCATAACATTTTTATCCAGCATCATGCATCAGCACAGTGAGTTGTGAACCCCACCCCAAGTAGGGCCTATTTGTAGCTCAGGCTCAGGAACATCGCCTTCAGTTGCGCGTACTGGGTGCTGCCCATCCAGGCTTTGGCCGCTCCGGGAGTGGCGAAAGTTGGTTGCTTGGCGGGATCGAAAACCGCGTAAGCACTCATGATGCCGTTAGGAACGCGGACTTGGTTGGTACCGGAAGAGCTGATTCCAGCGTTGAGCTCCGAGGAGAGTCGCACGTCCATGATGTACGTTGGGGGACCATCCGCAGGGCCGGTACGAGGTGACGGCATGCCCTCATAGGCAGGCCCTTCATAGGGGATGTACTGCGCCTGATTCGAGGAGAACCCGAACTCCACGCTCCCACCCGAGTTATCCCGAACTCCCGGCACAAGAGCCCGGTCCAGAATGGTTCGATCCACCAAGCCGCCCGTCCCATCCGCGTAGTTCCCATTGAAGATGCGGGCTACCTCTGCCCCAGCGCCATCGAAGACAGTCACGATCCGCGAGGCTTCCGCGGTCCCGGGCGGATCGAAGGGCCCCTGTTCCGCCCGGACACTCCACCCCACCGGGTATGTGAAGGACAAATGCCCGTCCGGGAACGTGAACGTCTGCGACGTCGGCACCGGCGGGACTACCGGCGCGGTGGTGGCCGCTGCGGGGACGGTGGCAGCCGGCGCCTGGGTTGGCGCGGTTGTTGGAGTCGCCTCCGGGGTGGACGAGGGCGTGGGGGTGACCGACGGCGTGGCGGTAGGCGATACGGAGGCACTCGGGGTGGGCGTCGCTTCAGAAGAGTTGACGCTCACCGCCGGGGCGGGAGCAGTTGTGAGCGGGCCGAAGTTGGCCGCCACCAGGACCCCTGCCGTCACGGCCGCAGCACCGAGCAGCAGCCCACCCGCAATCCTCGCTTTACGGCGCCTGCGGTCCTCAAGGGACACTACGGTGGCCGTCGGATTGTTGTCGCTGAAGACGCGCGGCCCAGTGAGCATGCGCGCCAAAGCCTCTTCCGAATTGACCTCCGTTGGCTGGTTCGCAAGCGGGTCGATCGCGGAAATCTGGCTCTTGATCGAATCCATCTCAGACTCCCATCTTCTGTGTAGTCGTTTCGGCACCGGCAGGCATCTGCTTCCGGAAAGCTGTCCGTGCCCTGTGCAGACGGACCTTGGCGGCGGATTCACTGCACTGCAGAACCCGCGCGATTTCAGTGGTGCCCAGGCCATCCCAGTAGGCCAGCTGCAAAATATCGCGGTCCTGTACCCGCAAACGATCCATCGCATCCTGTACCGCGACGTTCTCGGAGTGATCGCCATAGCGTTCCACCGCCGTCGTGCGCAGTTTTTCCTGCAGGGCTTGCTGCCGATCGCGGCTGCGGTAGGCATTGCCCACCAAGTTGCGCGCAACGGTCAGCAAGTAGGCGACGTCGGGCCGGGCATCATCCGACCACTTTTGCCAGACGACCCGGAAAACGTCGGCGGCGATCTCTTCAGCCATCTCCACTGATTCCACCCGCCTGCGGACAAACCTGAACACGGATGGATAGCTGTCCTTGTGAATGGCGATGAACGCCAATTCGCGCTCTGAAAGCACGATTTTCCCCCTGGTATTAGAGCCCTGAACTGCACAGGATACTTGTATAGTTTCCGGCCGGGGCGCCACGGTTACAGATGCTGCCAAGTTTCTTCAGACGGCCACGATAGATTCGAATCACAAACCCCCAAGCGAAAGCGTGACACAACGATGGTGCACTCAGGACCGGCAGCAGACTGGGCCCGCAAGCAGGTTGATGGTGGACGCGTGCCCGTTGCGGTGCTCGGAGTCGCCTCCAGCCAGGGCATCGAGGACGTTGTGGCGTTCGGGGCCGACGCCGGCAGGCAAGCCACAGCTGACGATCACTTTGCGCTGTTCTCAGTGACCAAGCCCATCAGCGCCCTGACCGTGATGCGGCAGGTGGAACGTGGGAAGTTGTCGCTGGGCAGCTCACTGGGCGATCTCCTCCCGGCCTTCGGTTCAGGTCGTACGGACACCGTGACGCTGGAGCAATTGCTCAGCCACCGGTCCGGCATCACAGATCCGGAACTCGACGACGGAGTCCCCCTCCGCGAGGCACTCACCGCCGCGGGGCAAACCTTCTACGCAGGTTCCTTGGTCCAGTACTGCAACATCGCGTTCGAGGGCGCAGCGGCCATGGCCGAGTGGGCCGATGGGCGGGCGTTCGAAGACCAGGTCCTCGCCCTGGCCAGCGATACCGGCGCCAACGGCCTCACGTTCGGCAGCGATTGCAACCCGCATACCGTCCACGGTACTGACGCGGCCGGCTTGACCGTGGATGCCATGTTCAAGAACCGGCACCCCGGGGCGGGGCTGTTCGGAACGGCCACGGATTTGCTCAACCTTGGCACGGAATTGCTCCGGGATTCCGGGAAGGCGGTCCATCCAAACACTCTCGCGGCCATGCGTCGGCCGAGAACCACGGGCGTACCATTTATCACCACGCGGCCCGCACCGGCACGGCACACCGGTTTGGGCTTCCAGATGCCCGCCAACGAATCCGAACTCCTGGCCAAAGGAATTTATGGGCATCCCGGCTGGTCCGGAACCGAGTGGTGGATGCTGCCCGAGCAGGACCGCTGCGTGGTGTTCCTGACCAACGTGCTGGACACCCCGGACCTCGGCGTGGACACCACCGAGTTGTTCAACGCGGTGGCAGTTTCCTAGCTCCGGCTCTTGGCACTCCGCCCTCGCCATGCGGAGACGGCCCAGACCATCACGAACAACCCCACCAGAATCAGACCGGCGTCGCCAAGATCAATCCCCCCAAGCCAGGTGGTAATGGGATCTTGGAGCTCAAACGCGGCGTTGATGAAACCGCCCAGCGTGATCACGGAGATGAACAGCGCAGAGACAGCTGAGATACCGGTAATCACGGCGTTGAAGCCGAGTTTGCGCTGCGGGTTGTGAATGGCAGATTTGTACATCTTCATCATGGCCACGCCATTGGCTGAATCGCACAACGTCATGGCGGCCGTGAAGGCCAGCGGGAGCGCCATCAAGGCGAGCGGCGAGACCCCGGCGAGGGACGCCGTCGTGGTGATGACCAGCAGCCCGATGGTGGTGGCGGTATCGAACCCCAGCCCGAACAGGAAGCCGATCACGTAGATGTTCCGTGGCCGCTCCACTTTGGACAGCGGTTTGGCCAGCAGCCGGGCCACGAAGCCCTTCGCCTCCAGGTCCTCGGGACGGACCTCGCCGCCAGCCTGCACATTCCGGTACGCCTGCGTGGCCCGCACGAACGCTGATCCGTTGAACAGCCCCATCGTCAGCAGGAACAGCCCGGACACTCCACTTCCTATCAGGCCCAGCACCTTGTTGCCCGTGGTGCCGTCCTCCATAAACTGCCCGATCAGCGTAGCGCCGGCCACCACCAGCAACCCCGCCAGGATCACCACAGAACTGTGGCCCAGGCTGAAGGCAAAACCGACACTCACGGGGTCCTTGTGCTGCGCCACGAACTTGCGCGTCGAGTTGTCGATCGCTGCTATGTGGTCCCAGTCGTAGCTGTGCTTAATGCCGGCCACGTAGGCGGTGATCACCAGCCCCAGCGCCAGCGGTTGTGCCGCACCTGCGGAACCGGCCAGCAACAGCACGACGGCGGCAAGGTGCAACGCGGCCACGGCACCGAACGTGAACAACAGCCGCGTCCGCAGGGACAACGTGTCCCGCTCCCGGTACATGGTGGCGAACTCGGTCAGCGCAGTCATCAGTACTTCCTCAGGTTCAAGGGCGCCTGACCATACCAACGTTCGCGCAGAACGCCGGTGCAGGCACCCAGCAAATAATTGAGTTCCTCAGTGCTGTTCGACAACGATCGCAGCACAAGCCCGGTACTCCCGGCAATAGTCATGGTCAAAGAAACGCCGGTGTAGGCGGCAAAATCCTCGGCTATTCGGGCCAGGTCATCCGCGAGCGCTTGATCAACCCGTGGATCCACCACAACTAACGAGCCCACGTGGCTGAAGCCCTCCATGAACCCCATCCCCGTCACGTCGTTGAGGGGTGGCCGGAGCAGGAGGTTGTCCAGCGCCAACAACTTCGCACCGTTTGGGTCCTCGACCCAGATCTCGTTGCGCAGCCGCACCTCTTCGTACTTAAAGGATGCGCCGTCCGGGGACCACCCCGGCGTGATGACCTCCGCCATGACAAGGCTCGACGTCGGGTGGAGGCTGATGTGCGAATTCTGCCGATAACTCGCCTCCCGATACGCAATCAACTGGTCCGGCATCAGCTCCAACCGCGAACCCTCCCCCAGCCTGATGTTCATCCGCTGCTCAGCGAACGATCCCGGAGTCCGATAAACCTTGGTGGCCGATTGCGTGGTCAACAACAATTCCGCCCCGGCCTCAACCTCCACATCAATGAGGAACAGATCGGCCCCCAAATATGCCCCACCAGGATTGACCATGACATAACAAACCTGCACGGACCCGTCCAAATAGTGCGGCCTGAGCACCCGCAGCGCACCCTCATGGAACTGCCGCGAAGCAACGGACCTCCCACCACGCACAGAAACCCCGAGCTCCAACCGCCCCCGAACCGGCCCTTCGCCCAAGGCCAACGTGGAGTCAGGCCCCACGTTCCCCCAAGGACTGGAGTCGATGCTCGAGACCACTAAGTGCGTACTCATAATCCGCCCACGCAAGGTGGCTGGATCGCTGCGGCGGCGAAGCCGGATATAAGGGGCGGCGTGGCGGGCATCGCGAAGCGGGCACGGCCCCTCATATCCGGCGAAGCCGCCGGAACACACACGATCACTGCGCCAAGTCGAGCATTAGGACGTCGCGGCGGATCCAGTTGAGGACCTCGTCCAGCCCTTCGTCCGTCTTCAGGTTCGTAAAGCAGAACGGTTTGTTGCCGCGGAATTCCTTGGAGTCCCGCTCCATGACGGCCAGGTCCGCTCCGACGTGGGGCGCGAGGTCTGTTTTGTTGATGATGAAGAGGTCGGATTTGATCATGCCTTGGCCGGCTTTGCGGGGGATTTTTTCGCCTTGGGCTACATCGATGATGTAGATGGAGAAGTCGACGAGTTCGGGGCTGAAGGTTGCGGAGAGGTTGTCGCCGCCGGATTCGACGAAGATGACCTGGAGGTCCGGGTGCCGCGCTTTGAGTTCCTCGATGGCTGCGGTGTTCATGGAGGTGTCTTCGCGGATGGCGGTGTGGGGGCAGCCGCCGGTTTCGACGCCGATGATCCGGTCCTCTGGCAGGATGCCGTTGGCGGCCAGGATTTTGGCGTCTTCGATGGTGTAGATGTCGTTGGTGATGGCGGCCATGGAGATGTCGCCGCTCATGTGCCGGGTGATGCGTTCCACGAGTTGCGTCTTGCCGGCTCCGACGGGCCCGCCGACGCCGATTTTGATGGGTTCTGTCATGTTTTTTGTCCTTTGCACTAGTTAGCTCATGAACATGCGGGCGCGTTGCCGTTCGTGCCGCATTTGTGAAATTTCCAGTCCGGGGCTCACGGCCCCGAAGTCGTCCCAGCACAGCCGTGCTACATCCTTGATGGCGGCAGCAACGACGTCGTGCGCCTGCCGAAGTACCCGTTGCCCGGCGTTCTGCCCTAATGGAATGGCTCGCACGGCGTTCTGCGTCAGCGAAGTGACCGTGGCAAACACATAGGCAGCAAGGGCTGCTTCGAAGGGAACCCCCAAAGACCGCGCAATGACCCCAAAAGCCAAGGGTTGATGCCCCCCGGCACTCCCCGCCCGGACAAGCCCCCGATACTCCTCCAACTCGAACGACGGGAACACTTCCCCACCAATCTCCAACAACCGCCCACCCATCTTGAGTGAAGCCTCCCGAACCTCCCTGGCCAACAATTGCGCAGACAACACCCCATCCAACAAACCAACATCCACGCCCTCATACAGGAACCGCAGGGCCAACCCATCGGAATAAACCAACTGCTGCCCCACAAAAGCCCCCAACCACTCCCCAAAAGACCCCTCATCCCGAACAAGCCCACGCTCGATGTAGCTCTCAAACCCAAGAGAATGAGCAAAAGCCCCCGTAGGCAACGCGGAGTCGGTCAACTGTTGAAGAGCAAGCTGATAGGAGGTCATGAGTCGCTCCGAAAGGTGAGGTGAAAAGCCGGAGCCGCGCCGGATTTTTGGGCCGCGGTGTGGAGGGCCACGCGGGGGGCCCACTGCGGCGAGGGCCCCGACCTGAGCTTGCGAAGGTTGGGAGCGGCTGGGGACGGGCACGGCCCAAAATCCGGGGCGGCGCCCCAGCCACAGTCGCCCCCGGTACGCGACCTTGCCGCGGTATTAGTGCGAATGCGCAGCATGGCGGAAGGGCACCGGCATGACCCGCTCTTGCCTGTTGTAGGGGACGCCGACGCTCTTCAGATAGTCCTCGACTGTGTGGTCGTACTGGCACACCATGACTTCGGCCCCGTATTCGGATGATGCGTCAAAGAAATGTGCTTGCAGGTGCCGGTTGCCTAGTGAGTGTGCCACGACGCCCATTTCGTGGATGCTCCGCGGCCCTACGACCAGGACGTCGGTGGGCAGCACTGACACGACGATCAGGTTGGAGCCGTCGTTGGCGAGGATGTCGCCGTCGCGGAGGTCGCCGGTGCCGGTGGGGAGTCGGATGCCGAGTTCTTTGCCGTGGTCGGTGGTGACTCGTTGGATGCGTTTGACCAGCAGGGAACTGGGGAGCACCACCTTTTCTTTGTGGTGGCCTGCGTAGTCGGCGGGTTGTTCGTGGAGGTTGCCCAGGATTTTTTCGATGATCAAGGTGGCTCCTAGAAGAGGAAGTAGCGCTGCGCCATGGGCAGTACGTCGGAGGGCTGGGAGGTGACTTCGGCGCCGTCGACCGTCACTTTGTATGTTTCGGGGTCGACGGCGATGTCCGGGGTTTCGCCGTTGTATTTCAGGTCCGCTTTGGTGAGGTTGCGAATGCCGGAGACGGGCTTGATGATGCGTTCGAGGCCCAGTTCGGCGGGCACTCCGGCGTCGATGGCGGCCTGGGACAGGAACGTGATGGATGTTTGCTGGAGCGCTTTGCCGTACGTGGCGAACATGGGCCGCATGGTGCGGGGTTGCGGTGTGGGGATGGAGGCGTTGGCGTCGCCCATGAGTGCGTAGGCGATCTGCCCTCCCTTGATGACCAGCTCGGGTTTAACGCCGAAGAAGGCGGGGTCCCATAGCACCAGGTCGGCGAATTTGCCTTCTTCCACAGAGCCGATCACGTCTGCCATTCCTTGGGCGATGGCGGCATTGATGGTGTATTTGGCTACGTAGCGCTTGAGCCGGAAGTTGTCCGATTCGGCGGATCCGTGGGTGGTTCCGGAGGGATCCTTCAGGACGCCCCGCTGGCGTTTCATGGCGTCGGCAACCTGCCAGGTGCGGGTCACTACTTCGCCAACCCTGCCCATGGCTTGGGAGTCGGAGGACGTGATGGCGAAGATTCCGAGGTCGTGGAGGACGTCTTCCGCGGCGATGGTTTCAGCGCGGATGCGGGAGTCTGCAAAGGCCACGTCTTCGGGGATGTCCGGGTTGAGGTGGTGGCAGACCATGAGCATGTCCAGGTGCTCTTCGATGGTGTTTTTGGTGTACGGCAGCGTGGGGTTGGTGGACGCGGGAAGCACGTTGGGCAGCCCGGCGATCTTGATGATGTCCGGGGCATGGCCTCCGCCTGCGCCTTCGGTGTGGAAGGTGTGGATGACGCGGCCATCGATCGCGCGGATGGTGTCTTCCACGAAGCCGCACTCGTTGAGGGTGTCGGTGTGGATGGCCACCTGAACGTCGAATTCGTCGGCAACCCGCAGGGACATGTCGATTGAGGAGGTGGTGGATCCCCAGTCCTCATGGACTTTCAGCCCCACCGCACCTGCCCGGATCTGCTCCGCGAGGGGCTCGACGGCGGAGGCGTGGCCTTTGCCGAACAGGCCGATGTTGACGGGGAGTCCCTCGGCGGCCTGGAGCATCCGCGAGATGTGCCAGGCTCCGGGCGTGATGGTGGTGGCTTTGGTTCCTTCGGCAGGGCCGGTGCCGCCGCCAACCATCGTGGTGATGCCATTGCAGAGCGCCGCGGGGACCTGCTCCGGGGAGATGAAGTGAATGTGGGTGTCGATGCCGCCGGCTGTGAGGATCTTCCGTTCACCCGCGATGATTTCCGTGCTGGCGCCGATCACGATGTTCACGCCGTCGGTGATCTGCGGGTTGCCTGCCTTACCGATCTTGAAGACGTGGCCGTCCTTTAGGGCCACATCTGCTTTGTAGATGCCCGTGTAGTCCAGGACCACCACGTTGGTGACCACGGTGTCCGGGATGTCCTCCGCGCGGATGAGTTGTCCGTTCTGGCCCATGCCGTCCCGGATGACCTTGCCGCCACCGAACACCACCTCCTCGCCGTACACCGTGTAGTCCTTTTCGATTTCGAGGAACAGCTCAGTGTCGGCCAGGCGGATGGCGTCACCGGTGGTCGGGCCGTACAGCTCGGCGTATTGCCGGCGGGGAATCTCGAAGCTCACTGGTGGTCCCTTTCCGCTGCGACGCCCGGGCGGGGTTCCCCGGCTACGGCAGTTCCGCCGTCGAGCTTTCCGTTGACTGCGTTACTGAGGCCGAAGACCTCGCGGGAACCCGCAAGGTCGATCAGCTGGACCGTTTTACGGTCGCCGGGTTCAAAGCGCGCAGCCGTGCCCGCGGGAATGTCCAGGCGGCGGCCGAAGGCAGCTTCGCGATCGAATTCCAAGGCCCTGTTGGCCTCGGCAAAGTGATAATGCGAACCAACCTGCACGGGCCGGTCACCGCGGTTAATT
The DNA here is from genome assembly GCF_900108925.1 of Arthrobacter sp. yr096. Taxonomy (NCBI): domain Bacteria; kingdom Bacillati; phylum Actinomycetota; class Actinomycetes; order Micrococcales; family Micrococcaceae; genus Arthrobacter; species Arthrobacter sp. yr096. Next base: position 261,870 of record NZ_FNYI01000006.1, read on the forward strand.
ACCTCGACGGCGGTTGCCTCACGGCCGCTGTTGCACGCGACGGATCCTGGCTGGAGCCTGTATTCACCGGGGATCATGGGGGCTCCTAACGGATGGGGTTGTGGACGGTGACGAGCTTGGTGCCGTCAGGAAAAGTGGCCTCAATCTGGACGTCGTGGATCATCTCCGGCACGCCTTCCATCACGTCTTCGCGGCGGAGGACGGTGGTTCCGTAGCTCATGAGTTCGGCAACGGACCGGCCGTCGCGGGCACCTTCAATGAGCTCGTAGCTGATGATGGCGACAGCCTCGGGGTAGTTGAGCTTCAGCCCGCGTACCTGGCGGCGCCGGGCCAAGTCGGCGGCCACCACGATCATGAGTTTCTCCTGCTCGCGGGGCAAAAGATGCATGGATTCTCCTGAGACCTGGGCACATTAAGGACAGATGGTGATCAGCGTAAGGAGCGGAAGTTTCGGCCACGTTTCCACAGCGTCACAGGCGGGGGTCGGATTCCATCGAATTGACCTCAACATAAGTTGAGGTCCTAGCATCTATTCCGGTGTGCGCTCCAAGAACGGCGCCATCACCAGCCAGTCCCATCAGAGGTGTATTAATGACCCATTCCCAGTCCCTGCCACCCGCACCGGTCGGCGAACTGTTCCGGGCTGCGTTCCGCGCCCATCCAGCGGGGGTTGCCGTTGTGACGGCGAGCGGGCCGGAAGGGGCGGTAGGGCTCACGGCATCCTCAGTGGCATCCGTGGCGGTGGATCCGGCCACCCTCGCATTCTCCGTTACGGGTGGTCGCTCAGCATCCTTCATTGCAGCCGCACAGACAATTGTGGTGCATCTGGTGGGAGCCGATCAGCTGGAGCTCGTGCGCACCTTCGCCGATCCCGCAGCCCCGCGCTTCACTGATCGCATGGACTGGGAACTGCTGCCCACAGGAGAGCCCCTGCTCAGGGAGGCCCAGTGGGCGCTCCGCTGCGAGATCATTCACCGGGCACCGCTGGGCGGTTCGGTACTGTTGGCAGCGAGAGTCCTGGATATCCGATCCAACCCGTCCAGCTCTGCCCCGCTGGTTTACCACAACCGGGAATTCCACACGCTTCTCCAGAGCGCACCGGCCTTGGCGTAGATGTTGCGGCGGCGGGCCGCCAGCGGCTAAAGCCGCGAGGACTCCTGCACGTAGTGGGCCATCAGATCCACGAAGACCTGGCGGTTGGTTTCAAACGCCACCACGGCATGACGAAGGATTTCCTGCTTCTCGCTGTCCGAGAATGCGGCCTCGTCCACATGGCGCCGGTAGCTGTCCTTATACGGCTTGATCTTTCCGATGCCGTCAAAAACGTAGAAGGTGAGCCCTTCCGGGCTGAGTCCATAATGCCTCTGCACCAGCGCGGAGATGATTTGCCCGCCTGAAAGATCGCCCAGGTAGCGGACGTAGTGGTGGGCCATGAGGTACGTGGCAGAGCCCGGACCGAGCGCATCGAGTTGATCGGCGTATGCTTTCGCGCCAGGCGTCACATGCAGCTCTCCGGAGGACACCCTGGACTCCCAGTCATCCCCGTAGTGCACAGCCAGGTCCGATTCCAGGGCCGGCACGCGCAGGAGGGCAGGGTCAACGAAGGCCTTGAGCCGGGGATCCTGGTTGGCTCCCACAGCGGATTCCAGGGACCGATAGATGACCACGTTCTGCAGCAGCATGGCCGCAACCTGGCTGGAGTCCATCCGGCCAGCCAGCAACTCCGTGACAAATCCTGCCTGTTCGGCATGCTCGTGGGCGGCCGCCGTATGGCTCTTGAGCTCCTCGGAGAAGAGGTTCATGGATACTCCAGTCATCAACCGAAACGGACCAAACAGCACGTTTGATGACACTCTGTCACAGGACCTGCATTAGGTAAAGCTTTTGTGCCCTAATCCAGGTCAGTAGTTCCAACCCGTCAGCTGTTGCGACCCCGGGCAGCCACACGCCAGGTGTCCACGACGCCACCGTTGCGCACCACAGTGACCTCGTCCACCAGGTTCATGGCCAGGCAGACGTGGTTGGGGATCACCCGGAGCCTGGTTCCCAGGGCCGGAAGCTCAGAGGATTCCGGCCAGACAACTGTGGCGTGGTGCTCTGACAGGGCAGTGACCCTGGCCTCCGGATATTCCGGAAGCCGGGCATACCCTGTGGCCCAATCCGGGCGGTCACTGCCGAGAATCTTGCTGCCCGCGTCCACAACAACACGGCGCACGTTTCCACCCTTGGCATCGTGGCGGCTGACCACGGTTGCAGCGACGCTCAGCGCGATGTCGTCCCACGAGCACCGCTCGAGTTCCAACTGCTGGGCATCGCCGAACACGTATACCCCGGGCCGGAGCTCGTTGGCCACTGTTTCACTGTGGATCAGGGCAGTAGGCGTGGATCCGCCGCTGATGGTGGATACCTCAAAGCCGGCCTGCATCAAGGCATTCGCGGCCTGACCCAGCGCCTCATTCTCGTTGCTGGCCGCTCCAGTGGGCATGCCCGGCTTGTAGCTGTGGCCGGGAAACGTGAAAACGCCCGCCACGTTCAACCCGGCAGAGGCTGCCGCGCGCGCCACATCCGCTGCTTCATCAGGCAGTACGCCGCTGCGGTGATGGCCGCTGTCGATTTCGATCAGCACCTCAACCCTTCCAGCATCCGCACCGAGCCGGTCACCCATCGCCGTCGCGCTCTCCGCCGAATCCAGGCCGACAGCAATGCGGCACGAGGATGCCAGTGCCACCAGCCTTTCAGCGCGTTGCGCGTCCACCCACAGTGGATAGGCGATGAAGATGTCCTTCACCCCGTCCGCGGCGAAAACCTCGGCCTCGCCGATCGTGGCGACCGTGATCCCGGCAGCTCCGGCCGCCAGCTGTTTCCGGGCAATCTCCAGCGTCTTGTGCGTCTTCACGTGCGGGCGAAGCCTGAGTCCCCTGCTGAGCATGCTCGATGCCATGCGTTCGATGTTCCGGTCCAGAACATCAACGTCGATCATGACGGCAGGGGTGACGATTTCAGCGGGAATCACGTTCATTCCTAAAACACTAACGGCCTACGGCGCGGACTGCCTGACCCGGAGTTCGAACGCTGCCTCCGGCTGCTGGACTTTCAGCACGGCATCTTTGCTTTCGATGCGTTCAATGAGGAGTTCGACGGCCCGCTCCGCGATTTCCGTGCGGCCGGGCGCCACAGTAGTCAACGACGGCGACGCGAACCGCGCCTCGTCGATGTCGTCGAAGCCCGCAACCGCCACCTCGCCGGGAACGTCCTTACCGCGCACCAGAAGCTCATGAAGTGCGCCCAAAGCAAGCGCATCGTTGAGCCCGAAGACAGCGTCAAAAACCACCCCGCTGTCCAGCAAACGGGCGATGGCGTCAGCACCGCCGTCGCGCCGCCAATCGCATCCGACCACCAGCGCCGGGTCATACTCAACACCGGCGGCAGCGAGCGCGGCCCGATACCCGCTGAGGCGAAGGCCGTTGCTGCCGGTGGTATCGCCGTCGTTCGCACCAAGAACAGCTATCCGACGGCGGCCTGCCGCCAGCAGGTGGCTGGTCACCGCCGCAGCCGCTTGGTGGTTTTGGATCAGGACCATGTCCAGCCGCGGGTCCTGCACGAATTCGCCCAGGAGGACCAGCGGTTTGGCGCCCGCAGCCTGGATGATCTGCTCAGCGTCCAGGGCGAGGGGGATGAACAGGAGGCCATCGGTGAGGCTCCGGAATTGGCCCTGGAGTGCTGCGCGTTCATGGTCGGCCTCGTTGCCGGACTGCTCCACCAGCACCCGGTAGCCGCGGGCCCACGCCGCTTTCATGATGTCCGAGGCCAGCTCTGCGTAGAACGGAATGGAGAGGTCCGCCAGGACCAAACCGAGCATGCTGGTCTTGCCGGAGCGGAGGCTGCGGGCCGTCAGGTTTGTCTCGTAACCAAGCTCATCGATGGCGTCCAGGACACGTTGCTTGGTGGTTGGCCGGATGAACTCGTAATTGTTGATGACGTTGGAGACAGTCTTCAATGACACTCCGGCAGCGCGGGCGACGTCGTTCATGGTGACGGCCATGGAGATGCTCCTTCTCTACGGTTTACTCTCGGCTCGGAGTACATCGTTGCAGATGTGGCCGCCTATGCTGGGTCCATCACGGCGGCGACGGCCTCGATTTCCACCAGCTGGTGGTCGTAACCGAGGACTGTGACGCCCATGAGCGTACTCGGCACATCGTGGTCCCCAAATGCTGCGCGGACTACCTCCCATGCAGTGACCAGGTCCGCCCGCCGGGCCGAGGCGACGAGAACGCGGGTGGAAACCACGTCCCCAATCCCAGCTCCAGCGGCGTTCAGGGCAAGGAGCATGTTTTCGACCGACTTTTCCGCCTGGGCCTTGTAGTCCCCGATGCCCGCCGTGGTCCCATCCGCGTTCAGCGGACAGGACCCCGCCAGGAAGATCAACCGCGCATTTGCCGGCACGGTTGCCGCGTACGCGTACTGAGCTGCTGAGCTGAGCCGGTCGGAGCGAATGAGGGTCACTGCACTGGGCATGGGCTTCCTTCGTTTGTCGGGTTGAGTACATCCCATCACGTGCCGCAGCCCTGTCACCCGTCACATAGCGCTCATCCCCGTGCAACGCGCCCGCAACATACATGGGCCAAGCTGGGTCCCATAGGAGAAGCAACCAGCTGAGGGGAGCAAACATGACCATCGCGAACAGGGATCTGTTCCAAGCATTGAAAACACAGGCCAGCCTGGCGCAGGCATTCGGCACGATGCCGGGGACCGCTGAGGTGCCGCATGCGCTGAGCACTGGCGAGTACATCGAGGCGTGGCACAACGGCCGCCTCTACCACCGGGGCACCGTGGTCAAGACCGTAGCGGGGACAGACCTTTTCTGGCTTCAGGACGACACCGGGAGCCGACGCCTCCTGGACATGGAATCCATGGAGATTGTCACCGTGGACCAACCCGCTCCGGCGCCTGCCACGCAGACACCGGAGCCCACCCCTACGGCCACAGTCACACAGATCTCGCCGTACCCAATCTTCCGGGACGGTTCGCAGCAGATCGCCTAGTTGCCCCGGGCCTGTCCTAGGATTCCACTGCGAGCCGGATCATGCTCCAGCTCACGGCCGGAAGCTCAGCGGTGAGACCACCGCCGTCGAGCTTTACACTGACGTTTTCGGACGGCAGGACCGACGTCGAATCGTCGGCTGTCGCCTGCCAGTACGGATCCTTGTTCGTGTAGGTGACGGCCTCGATGATCCGCGCCGGGTTCAAGCTTCCGACGGCGGCATCCAGCGTCAGCACGTCGGTCGCCGAGCGGTTCACGGCGAAGACGACGGCCTCCTTGGCTTGTGCATCAAAGGTCGCCACTGCCGACAGAGACGTGAAGCCCGATGTCTTCCCGCTGTCCAAGCGCGGGGATTCGACGGCGAGGTTCAACACCGTGCCCGAGGCATTCTGCGAAGTGAGCGCAAACGGGTGGAACGTGGTCTGCTTCCATGCCCGGCCGCCCGGCTCGGTCATGATGGGCGCGATCACGTTGACCAACTGGGCAAGGCTCGCTGAGTGCACCCGGTCCGTGTTGCGCAGCAGCGTGATGAGCAGGTCACCCACCACCACCGCGTCGGCCACGGTGTAGCGGTCCTCCAGCAGCACCGGCGCTACCGGCCAGTCATCCCCGGTGGGTGCCTTGGACTCGTCCCGGGACATGTGCCAGACGTTCCACTCATCGAACGAGATGTTGATCTGCTTCTCGGATTTTGTTGCCGACTTCACGTGGTCGATGTGGGACACCAAATCCTTAATGAAGGCCTCCATCCGATGCCCGGCAGACAGGTGCTCCTGGAGGTCGCCAAAGTCCTCGAAGTACTGGTGCGCCGAGATCAGGTCCACCAATTCATAGGTTTCGTGGAGGACCACGCGCTCCCATTCGCCGAATGTGGGCATGGAGGGCGCCGAACTTCCGCACGCAACCAGTTCCAAGTCCGGATTGACCATGCGCATGGCCCGCGCTGTTTCAGCGGCGACCCGCGCGTACTCCCCGGCCTTCTTGTGGCCGATCTGCCAGAAACCGTCCATTTCGTTGCCGAGGCACCACATTTTGATGTTGTGAGGCTCGACGGCGCCATTCGCCTTGCGCTGTTCGGATAGGGCGGTTCCACCCTTGATGTTGGAGTACTCCAGCAGGTCCAGGGCTTCCTGTGTTCCCCGAGTGCCCAGGTTCACGGCCATCATGGGCTCCACGCCGGCCTTCTCCGACCATTTGGCGAACTCGTCCACGCCTACCAGGTTGGGGTCAATGGAGTGCCAGGCAAGATCCAGCCTTGTTGGGCGGTCTTCTTTGGGTCCCACTCCGTCTTCCCAGCGGTAGCCCGAAACGAAGTTGCCGCCCGGGTATCGGACTGTGGAGACGCCGAGTTCCTTGGTGAGCTCCAAGACGTCGGTGCGGAATCCGTCGTCGTCGGCTTTGGGGTGCCCGGGCTCGAAGATGCCCGTGTAGACGCAGCGGCCGAGGTGCTCAACGAAGGCGCCGAAGGTCTTCCTCCGGACGGGGCCCACGACGAACGCGGGGTCGATGGTGATTTTGGCCGTGGGGTTGTCTTGGTTTCCCAAAGGGTGGGTCCTTGTCTGCTGGTGCTGCCTGGTCTGCTTGCAAATTTACAACGTTATAGAAACCATGCTGGCGGGGTGCGGGTGCGAGAGTCAAGAGATTTCTTGCTGTGGCCAACTGATCCCTAGGCTGAGTTCCATGACGTCCGGAGTTGTGCGAACCGCCTATTCAGCCCGTGCAGCCGAGTACATCTCGCTGTTCGACTCCATCAGCAGCACGCATCCGGTCGATAGGGAGTTGGTGTTGTCATGGGCTCGGGGATTGTCCGGGAAGGTTATCGACGCCGGCTGTGGGCCCGGACAATGGACAGCCTTCCTGCACTCCGGGGGCGTAGCCATCCAAGGCGTGGACTTGGTGCCGGAGTTCATTGAGACGGCCAAACAAAACTGCCGCGAGGCTCAATTCGCTGTCGGATCAATCGAACAGTTGCCGACGCCGGATCACTCATTGGCGGGAATCCTCGCCTGGTACTCACTGATCCACACTCCCCCGGCTGGGATCAGCCAGGTTTTGGACGAGTTCTCCCGGTGTCTCAAGCCCGGCGGTAGCCTCCTGATTGGTTTCTTCGATGGCCCGGCGGGTGAGTCATTCCCGCATGCAGTGACTCCCGCCTACTTTTGGTCAGTGGAGGAAATGTCAGCACGGCTGCAGGATGCCGGCTTCGCCGTGATTGGCACGCACTCCCGCGCCGACCCCGGGGTGCGTCCCCACGCGGCCATCATTGCGCAACGGCTGATCACTCCCAGTCGCGTTGGCTGAACGTACCTACCCGCATTGATAAATTTGCACCAGCCCAGAGTCAACAAGGGGCGGGGCTCTTCAGCTCTACTTCGTGATTGGAGAGGGACTCGCGCTTGCTTCCTGCCTGTCCAATTCCTTGTAGATTTCGTGCTGATCTCCGGCGATGCAGGCGCTGTCCATTTCCAGGCCGGAGCCTTTGACATTCGCGGTGAAGGATATGAGGTGTCCGCCGTTCTGATTGGCGTAGAGGCGGATGAGACCTGGGTCCAACGGGTTGGATTCGGTGCGGGTGGTGAAGGCCTTGGATTCCCACAACGTTTTGACGACTTTTGTTGACGCCTCCAAGTCGAGGGTCTCCATGGTTTGGCTCATGACGCTGTAGTTCACGCCCTCCCTGCCATCACCTGCATTGCAGGCGCTGTTTCTGAGGCCCTCATCGGCCCATTTCTGGGGTCCGATGGCTTTCTGGGTTTCGGTTTTGAACGCGTGGAGATCCTTGAGGGCTTGTTTGAGTTCTTCTACCTGGGCTTTGACGGTCGCGGGATCGCTGGGATTGCTTGAGCCGGTCATGGGGTTCTCCGCGGTGGGTGTGCAGGCGCTCAGTGCAACGGCCGCGCCGACCAACACGGCGAGAATGCGGCTGGACTTTACCCGGGCTCTGGGTTCATAAGACATGGGGTTCACTCTTTTCTGAAACCGTTCCACAGCCCACAAGCCAGCACGAGGCGACATAGGCAGCTCCTTTGGCGCACCAGACAGCCAAATTAACAGACGGAGAGGAGCTGGGACTGGAAGGGGTCCCGTAAATTTCGGGATAAAGCTCTTTGTAGATTTCGTGCTGATCCCCGGCGACGCAGGCACTGTTCATCTCCAGGCCGGAGCCTTTGATGTTTGCGAAGTAGGACACGAGGTGTCCGCCGTTCTCGTTGGCGTAGAGGCGGATGAGGCCCGGTTCCTTGGGGCTGGTTTCGGTACGGGTGGTGAAGCCCTTGGATTCCCAGAACGCTTTGACCACGCTTACTGATGCTTCCAGGTCCACGGGGTCAGGGGTTTGGGTCAGGACGCTGTAGTTCACGCCGTCTTGCCCGTCGGAGGTTCTGCAATCCATGTTACGAGTGCCCTTATCGACCCATTTCTGGGGTCCGATGGCTTGTTGGGTTTCGACTTTGAACGCGTGGAGATCCTTGAGGGCTTGTTTGAGCTCTTCTACCTGGGCCTTGACGGTTGCGGGATCGCTGGGATTGGCTGTGCCGGTCATGGGGTTCTCCGTGGTGGGTGTGCAGGCGCTCAGTGCAACGGCCGCGCAGACCAACGCTGCGAGTATGCGGCTGGTCTTTAGACGGGCCTTGGGTTCATGGGGCATATGGTTCACTCTTCCTGAGTTGTTCAACGGCCAACAAATCCCGCCGGCGGTGATAGGGGTCGTGCGCCTGGCAGGATCTGGTCTCCGTTGCCGGTTGTTGTTAGGGCAGCTTCATGCAGGGCCGTGGTGTCCTGATCGAGGTATCCGTAGCCATCGCGGGCATCTTTGTGTACCAGTGTGTTGTGTTCTGTGGTGCCTTGGTACTGGGTCCCGTCGATCATGGCCTCTTCCGAGGTGAACACTTTCGCGCCGAAGGATTCCAGGCGCGGATCCTGGCGTTGGAAGCGGCCCAGATCAGCCAGCCCGTCGCCTACGGCTTCGGTGGCGTAGACCTGACCGGCAGGCACGTGGAGGTCTCCGGTGTTCCGGATCTTTTTTTCGATGCCGGCGGAGCCGAGCATCGTGAAGGAAGCGATGTTCAATGCCACGGCCACAAGGGCGTTGGACGTCACGGTGGTGCCGTAGGAATGGGCCAGTACGTGCAGGGTCTCCGAGGTCCTGTTGCCCAAGCCTTCCCTGACGGCGTTGAAACCTTGCAGGTCAACGATGAACCGGTCGGCGCCGGCCCGTGCTGCATCGCCGCTGTTCACAGTCGGAACTGTGGGCGGGTCATAATTGATCCACGCCACCACCGCGAACGTCTCGTTCTCGGAAAGCAACTGCTGGTGCCGCTGGAGGTTCGCGGCGTTTTTCGCCCAGTCATTGAAGCCGCTTTGGGGTGTGATGTTCATGCCGGACACAGCGTAGGTAACGTTGTCAGCCGTATCGGGGTTACCCGCGGAGACCTGTGCTTTCGGTGAGCCGTGGGTCAGATCGAAACCCAGCAGGACAGCTGTGGTTCCGCCCGCGTTCCTCAGTGCATCGGTGATGCCGTTCAGGGCTTTTTGTTGCGTTTGCAGCTGCGTCCAGGCCGGGTTAGTTATCGACTCTCCGGTGCTGATGCGCAGGAGTTGAGGCGTCCTGGCCAGTTCGGCGTTGATGCGGTCCTGCTCGGTGACGAGGCGCTTGCGGTTGGCGAGGTTCCGGGCCGTCGCGGTGACACCGTTCAGGTTCCCGATAACCCCGGGAAGGGCCTCGATCAGGAGCAACTGAGCCTCGCCGGGTTCAATTGCCCGGCCGACCATTTTGTGGCCGAGACCGGCCCACCACTTTGCTATCACGACGGGGTCCAGGCCAGGTTGTTGCAGGAGCCCTTGTAGTCGGTCTTTGTTTGCAGGCACGGCGAGCCACGCTTTTAGTTGATCGACGTTCAGTGCCCCGATGTCGTTCAAACCGACTTGCCCCGGTGGTGCGTACTGTATGAGGGCGCTGTTGAGCATGGTGTCAGCCATGGTGCCAGCGCCGGCTGTTTCGAAGGCCGCGGCGATTTGTTCAAGCCACGTCGCGTCAGCAGAGTTCTCCGTCAGCAGTTGCTCGAGTCCGGACACGAACGTGACACTGCCGCTGTTCACCCACGAACACGCTGAGGTGAAACCGCTCCACGCGTTCCGGATTCTGCCCAGCTCCGCTTCCAGGATGTTCGTGGAGGCGCGGGACTGGGCTACAAATTCGCGCAGCTTTCCAGGATCAGCCGAGCTGGTTGCGCCCCCCGATCCGCCGGCGAACCGGGCCCGGTCTCTCGCCGAGAACACCGCTGAAATCGTCGGCGCAACGACCGGCCATTCCATGGGCATCGGATCGCTCGCCACGCTCTGGAAAAGCTGAAAGTGTTGTTCACGGATGTCGGCGCGTTGCTGCCAGGCAGAAAGTTCCTTCAGCCGGGCCTTCTCTTCCCGCGCTTTGAGCTTTGCCTGCCTAACGTCCTCCACCAACGCCGCGAGGACACCGGCAAGACGGCCCCGGTCATCGGCCCGGACGGCCAAAGCGTTGGCGAACAAGGTCGCATAGCCGCCCTTGAAGTCCTCCATTGCATAATCCGTAGCGACGCCCAGGAAGCCACCTTCGGACCGTAGAGTCTGATCGGCGGAATCAGCAGCGCTGATCAGAGCGTCGGCGGCGCTATCGTCGAAGGCAATCCCTGCCATCGCGCCGTCATCAAAGAATCCCACGCCCCGAATCCCTTCGCCAATTAGTTAATCCATCGAATAGCATAACCCAGGCATGTCAGGGCGTGTGCCTTGATCGGGAAACAAAAAACAGGCCGGAGACTCAAGGTCTCCGGCCTGTCTTGGAGGGTGGGCCCTGTGGGGATCGAACCCACGACCCACGGATTAAAAGTCCGATGCTCTACCAACTGAGCTAAAGGCCCCTCCAGCTGTAGAAACAGCCATGAATACTGTACCCCAACGTCAACGCAGACAAGGAACTCGACGTGACGTGCGCCGTCGCCACCTTCTTTGGGTGAACGCTCGACGGCGGCGCGCGGCGCCAGCGGCGTGTCGGGTCCAGAGCGGGCGCAAAGCAGGTGCTGAAGGCACGCCGCCAGCAACAGCGCGGCCCGGCAACCGTTACTCGACCCCACCAGAGCACAGGAGTACGGTGAACTCATGAGCGAACAGCCAGGACCACCTGCGTACGGCGGAGCAAACAGACACCACAAGCCCAAGCCCTTCGCGCCCATCGATTTCGAACCGTTCGCAGGCGGGGCAGACCCCGCGCGCGTTTCCGAGGCCGCCCACCTCGCGGCACAGGCCTTGGTGCGCCGTGGCCGCGACAGCGACGACCCCAAGGTCACCCGCCGACTGGTGAAGCTGGCCGATGAACAGGGCCTCGAAGCGATCGCCGAGATGTGGGCCGAAAGCCCCGCCCGAAGCCTCCCCGGAGCGCTCTGGCGGCTTTACGCCCTCCGCGCCGCCACCATCCAGAACCCTGAGCGAATCTCCGTCTACTTCAGGGCCGGCCGCGACACGGCGCAGGTAGCCAACGTGGTTGCCGGTGCTGCCGAGCCGCCGGGAGCCGACGAAATGAAGACCATGGCTGACGCCATTCTGTCGGGAGCGTTCGACGGCGAGTTCGACGTCGCGCTGGAACGTTCCGCTGCTTTCTGCCGCGTCGTGGCGCTCGGCCAAGCTACTCTCGCAGATGGCGCGGAGCACAGCAACGAGGGCCACGCGAGCAAGCTCACGCGCAACTCACATCAGCTGGTGAAGACCGCCGAAGACCTTGAGCACGCCGCCAACGCGTGGCGTCTGGGCGAACTCGACTAAGCAACAAAAGGGGCGAAACGTACCCACGTCGGCCACGGACTGTCAATGTTGACTTACCCAGCCGGACGGTGAAAACTAAAACTGGTGTCGAACCGCGAAACCCCCGGGCTTCAACTTATAGCCGCTTCGAGCGGCCTACCGCCGAGAGGCGTATCCGGTTCGGCACCATTTTTATGCCCGGACGCAGCAAGCCCGGGCCAGCACTAACGCAGACCCGGGCAACCGCGGGCGGGGAACTACTTCAGCGTGACAGTGGTGTTCGCTGATTGCTTCTTGTCGTGATCCAGCTTTCCATCCGCAGTCGCGGGAGTCATGGTTGCGGAGATCTCGGTTTCCTTACCGGACGCGTAGCCAAAGTTCTCAGCAACATTGAACGACTCACCCGGCTTGAGCACGAACGGGGCCTCTTCCTTAAGCTTGGTACCGGTGCTGCTCAGTCCGTGCTTCTTGTAACCGTCGCTGCTGGAGTCCGAGGGCATGCCGCCCAAGTACTTCCAGTCCGCGTACTTGGCGGAGGGCGTGATCAGCGAGTGACTCAGCGGGATGTCTGCCGAGGAGGTATTGGTGACCACGTAGTTCAGGTACACGATCGGAGCACCCTTCTTCAACAGGTTCTCCTTGGTTTCCTTGTCCACGAACATGCTGTCCTTCGACGCTACGTCGGTGGCCACCTGGTAGATGTCCACACTGAAGCTTTCGCCCTTGATGGTGCCCAGCTTGTCCCCGGACTCGGAGATCGGCAGCGCCCAAGCGGCCACCGTGTACGAGCCCGACGAAGTACCGGCGCCCTCGGATGAGGTTGACGCCAACGGGGACGCCGAGGCTGACGGTGAGGCAGCCACGGAGGAGGACGACGACGGTTCGGAACCACCCGTCGTCGAGCCCGCCGTGGTTGCGCCGCAGGCGGTCAACGCCAGCAATCCGGCGGCTGCCAGGCCGGTGATTTTCACTACATTGTTGATGCGCACAATTCCCCCATTGATTGGATTAAATCGAAGACTTGCCAAGTCTCGCACGGATGCGCAGCAGCAGCGATGGGGACAACTGCCCGCCACGTTCCGGCAGGCTTCGCAGACGCCGCTCCCTGACCGGTAAAGTTGGGATCGAATGGGGCTGCGTCAAGTCAAGCCGCCCCCGCCCATCCGTCCCCAGCCCGGAAGCGACATGAAGCTGCGCCTTTTCCCCCAGGAACCTGCCGGGCTCGTACTGCTCGCGCAGATGGCCGGCGTCATTGTGGCCGCCACAGGAACGCTCTCCGAAATCCTCGGTGCCCCCGCAAGCGAACACCAGCGCCTGGCCGAAGAGCTGCACGAGCACGAGTCCAAGTCCTTGGACCTGCACTTCGCGCTGCTGACGCACATGCGGACGAGCTTCGTGAATCCACTCCCCCGCGAAGACATGTACACCCTGTCCCGCCACCTCAACGAGGCCATGGAGAAGCTCGATGCCGCGGGCGACCTCGTGGCCCTCTATAAACTTGATCGGCTGCCCAAGCGTGCAGCAGACCAACTGGAAATCATCAGCCGCCAGGCCGAGCTCACGGTGGATGCCATGCGGAAACTTGAGGACCTGGATGAGCTTGAGGACTACTGGATCGAAATCCTGCGGCTCGCCAAACGCGCTGAGCGGACCCATCGAATCTGGGTGGCCGAGATGCTCAAGGACATGAAGTCCACGCAGTACGCGCGGCACCGGGACATCGCCAACCAGTTGGTGGAAGTTACCAAGGACATGCGGAAGGTCGCTACGCAGGTAGGCAGCATCATCGTCAAGGAATCATGACGTGACCATCGCCATCCTGGTCCTGGTGGTTGGCTTGGCCTCGGGATTCGCATTCCTCAACGGCTTCCGCGATGTCTCCAACGCCGTCGCCCTTTCCACGCGCACCCGTGCCCTCACGCCATCCATTGCTGTGCTCCTGGCAGCGATCTTCAACTTTGTCGGCGCCATGCTGAGCGGCACCTTCGTTCTGGCCTTCACGCAGTCGTGGATCACTTTGCCCGATGGCACCAGTGGACTCACCATCCTCGCCTCGGCACTCACGGCATCCATTCTGTGGGGCGTCTACGCGTGGTGGCGGGGCATCCCGTTGTCCTCCACCAACTCACTGGTGGGCGGCCTGATCGGTGCAGGGGCCGCGAGCATCCTGGTGGGCGGAAACGCGGTGGGCGGCATGGACAACATCCTGTTTACCCAGGTGGCGCTGCCGCTGGTTCTTTCGCCCGTCATCGCGTTCGCTGCGGCGTACCTGCTTGTCTGGCCAGTAACGTGGGCCGCCCGGTACACGCAGCCAAACGTGGTGAACCGGCGCTTCCGCCGCGCACAGGCCGTATCCACTGCTGCTGTGGCGTTCGGTCACGGCCTTCAGGATGGCCAGCGGACGGCTGCGGTGGTTGTGCTGGCCATGGTGGCCGCGGGGCTATCCACCGGCGCCGATGTGCCGCTGTGGATCCTGTTACTCACCGCCATCATGCTGACCGCGGGAACCATGTTCGGTGGCTGGCGGATCTCACACACCCTCGGCCACAAACTCATCCGGGTGGACCCATTGAGGGGCTTCGTGGCACAGACCCTGACCTCCGTGATGCTCTTCATCGGCGCCATCGGATTCCACCTGCCGCTCTCCACCACGCACACGTTGACCGCTTCCGTGCTGGGAGCGGGCATCAACCAGCGGTTCCACGCCGTCAACAGGCAGCTGGTCCGGCGGATCCTGCTGTTCTGGGTGGCCACTCCCCTGATCACGGCAGCCATGGCCTTCATCCTGGAACTGGCATTCTCGCCCCTCGCGGACCTGTAACCCCCAATTGGCTGGCATTAGTGGTTGTTTTGAGGCCTCAGAACAACCACTAATGCCAGTCAGTTGGGCAACAAAAAACGACGGCGGCCGTACCCCCAAGGCGACGGCCGCCGTCGTTCTGTGCCGACTCCCCCCATAGAAGCCGGAACCTTCAGAACCCTTATCCGAAGCGGCCGGATACGTAGTCTTCCGTTGCCTTCTGGCCAGGGTTGTTGAAGATGCTGGTGGTGTCCGCAAACTCAATGAGCTTGCCGGGCTTGCCGGTGCCGGCGATGTTGAAGAACGCAGTCTTGTCCGATACGCGGGCGGCCTGCTGCATGTTGTGGGTAACGATCACCACGGTGTACTGGTCCTTGAGCTCGTTGATGAGGTCTTCAACGGCCAGGGTGGAGATGGGGTCCAGTGCGGAGCAGGGCTCGTCCATGAGGATCACCTGGGGCTCAACGGCGATGGCGCGGGCGATGCACAGACGCTGCTGCTGGCCACCGGAAAGGCCGGAACCTGGCTTGTCCAGGCGGTCCTTCACTTCGTTCCACAGGTTGGCTCCAACCAGGGATTTTTCCACCAGCGCATCGGCAGCACCCTTGGAGATCTTCTTGTTGTTCAGCTTGACGCCGGCCAGCACGTTGTCGCGGATGGACATGGTGGGGAACGGGTTGGGGCGCTGGAAGACCATGCCCACCTGGGTGCGGACGGTCACGGGGTCCACGCCGGGGCCGTAAAGGTTGTCGCCGTCCAGCAGGACTTCGCCCTCCACGCGTGCACCGGGGAGGACCTCGTGCATGCGGTTCAGCGTGCGGAGGAAGGTGGACTTTCCGCAGCCGGACGGGCCAATGAAGGCTGTGACTGACTTAGCCTGGATGTTGATGTTGACATCCTCAACGGCCAGGAAATTGCCGTAGTAGACATTCAGGTCTTTGACGTCGATGCGCTTGGACATGGTGTTCCTTTGTTCCTTGGGGGTTCGGGAAGTTTGAAGGTGCCGCCGTCAAGACTGGCGGCCGGCCCGGCTAGCGTCCTGTTTTGGGAGCGAACAGACGGGCGATGAGGCGGGCTCCGAGGTTCAGGAGCATCACCAGGATGATCAGCACCAGCGCCGCGCCCCATGCCCGCTGATCCGAAGGCTCAGGGTTGGACGGCGACGTCGGGTTGAGGATCTGTGTGTAGATGAACGTGGGCAGTGAGGCCATCCAGCCGCTGAACACGTTGTTGTTGATGGTGGTGGCGAAGCCGGCCGTCACCAGGATGGGCGCGGTTTCGCCGATAACGCGGGCGATCGCCAAGGTGACGCCGGACGCGATGCCGGAGATCGCCGTCGGAATGACCACCTTGGTGATGGTGCGCCACTTACGGACGCCCAGGGCGTAGGAGGCCTCGCGAAGTTCGTTCGGGACGATCTTGAGCATTTCTTCGCTGGAGCGGACCACCACCGGGATCATCAGGACGGAAAGCGCGACGGCGGCTACCGCACCGGTCTTGGTGCCGGGGCCGACGATTGCGAAGAAGAACGCTGCCGCGAAGAGGCCGGCCACGATGGACGGGATGCCGGTCATGACATCCACAAAGAACGTGATGGCGCGGGCCAGCGGACGGTCGTTGCCGTATTCCACCAGGTAGATCGAGGTGAGCAGACCAACGGGCACGGAGATGACCGTGGCCAGGAGGGTGATCTGGAGGGTTCCCATGAGCGCGTGGTAGATGCCGCCCAGGACGGGGGCACCTTCTTCCACAGCCTTGTTGTCGAACGCTCCGGTGACGCCGTTCATGGACGTACCCAGGAAGCCGGGGGTGATGAGGCCGGGGATGCCATTGACCAGAACGGTCCAAATGACCGAGATCAGTGGCAGCAGCGCGATCAGGAACGCACCCACAACCAGGCACGTGGCCAGCTTGTCCTTGGCTTTGCGTGCACCTTCAACGGCCCCGCTCCAGGAGACCAGGCCAACGGCAAACAGGATGGCTGAGACGATCCCCCAGCCGAAGGCGTTGAAGCCAATGAGCGCCAGGATGGCCGCACCTACGATCAATGCGACGGCCAGGACAATATAGGGCGCGAACTTGGGCAGTTGGCCCTTGGTGAGCGCGGAGCGCTTGCGGACTGCTGTGGCGGTCATTTAGTTGGCTCCCGAGAATTCTTTGTGCCTGGTGATGATCCAGCGGGCAATCATGTTCACGCCGAGCGTGATGACGAACAGCACCAGGCCGGCGGCGATCAGCGTGTTGACCTTGATGCCGCTGGCTTCAGGGAAGTTCAGGGCAATCTCGGCGGCGATGGTTTGGTTGCCGGACTGGATGAGGCTGGCGGTCAGTACGCCGGAGGAGAGCACCAGCGCCACTGCCATGGTTTCACCGAGTGCACGGCCCAGGCCCAGCATGATGGCGCTGATGATGCCGGGGCGACCGAATGGCAGCACCGCCATCTTGATCATCTCCCAGCGGGTAGCTCCCAAGGCGAGCGCTGCTTCCTCGTGCAGCTTGGGGGTCTGCAGGAAGATTTCGCGTGACAGGGAGGTGATGATGGGAAGCACCATGACGGACAGGACGATGCCGGCGGTCAGGATGGTTTTGCCAGTGGCGGATGCCGGCCCTTCGAAGATGGGGATCCAGCCGAGGTTGTTGGCCAGCCAGTCGTAGGCCGGTGAGATTTCCTTGGCCAGGAAGGCCGCACCCCAGGCGCCGTAAACAACGGAAGGGATGGCGGCAAGGAGGTCCACAACGTAGCCCAGACCGGCGGCGAGCCGGCGCGGGGCGTAGTGCGAGATGAACAGGGCCACGCCAATGGCCACCGGGGTGGCGATGACGAGGGCGATCACGGCGGCAATGAGCGTGCCCACCACGATCGGCGCAATGTAGGCGAAGAAGCCGTGGCCGCCTTGGATGTCCTCAGGCGGGGCGGTGAGCGCGGGGATCGCCTGCACCACAAGGAACAACGCGACTCCGAAGAGAACCGCGAGAATCAGGCACCCTGCGGCCATTGCGGCCCCGGAGAAAACCTTGTCCCCGGCGCGTCCTGCGCCTTGGGAGGTTGTCAGGGAGTTGGTGGTCACTTCACGTTCCTTCATTCTGGAGTGAACTGGTCTTACATGGCTAAGTTCCCTGCCCCGCGCCGGTGCCGCGGTGGCCACCGGTGAGCGGGACAGGGAACTTCAGTGTTCAGCCGGGTTCAGCAAACCCGCCGGGGAACCTTAGGCCTTGGCCTTGATGGTTTCGATAGCGGCCTTGGCCTTGTCCTGCAGCGTCTTGGAGAGCGGTGCGGACTTGGCGGCGTCAGCTGCGGTCTTCTGTCCTTCGTCGGAGACGACGTACGTTTCGAAGGCCTTGACCAGGTCAGCAACTTCCTTGGTCTCATACGTGGTGCAGACAACGTGGTAGGAGACGAGGACTACGGGGTAGGCGCCCGACACGGTGGTCTTGCGGTCCAGCTTGATGGCGACGTCGTTTGCGGCGCGGCCGTCAACAGCCTTGCCGGCTTCTACAGCCTTGGCTGCAGCGTCTGCGGAGATCTTGACGAACTCTTCGCCCACCTTGATGGAGGCGGTGCCCAGCTTGCCGGAGACAGCGGAGTCATCAGCGTAGGTCACGGCACCCGGGGTGTCGGTGACGGTCTTGACGACGCCGGAGGTGCCCTTGGCGTTCTCGCCCTTCAGGGTTGCAGGCCAGATGCCGGCAGCCTTGTCGGTCCAGACCTCGGGAGCAGCAGCTGCGAGGTAGTCGGTGAAGTTGGTGGTGGTACCGGAGTCATCGGAGCGGTTCACCGGGGTGACCTTGAGGTCCGGAAGGGTGACGCCGGCGTTGAGGGCGGCGATGGCGGGGTCGTTCCAGTTGGCAATCTCGCCACGGAAGATCTTGGCCACCGTTGCTGCGTCGAGCTTCAGTTCCTTGACATCAGGAATGTTGAAGGCCACGGCGATCGGGGAGATGTAGACCGGGATGTTGATGGCGCCGTCGGGGCCGCACTTGGCCTTGGAGCTCTCCAGCTCTTCGTCCTTGAGGTAAGCGTCGGAGCCGGCGAACTGTGCCGAACCGTCGATGATGGCCTTGCGGCCTGCGCCGGAACCGTCCGGGGAGTACTGCACGGTGGCGCCCTGGTTGGCGCTGGCGAAGCCGGCCTTCCACGCATCCATGGCTGCGCCGGTGGAGGAGGCGCCGATGCCGGTCAGGGTGCCGGTGACTTTGGTGCCTGCTGCAGCGGACTGGGTGCCGCCAGTGGTGCCCGTTGCGTTGTCTGAACCGCAAGCGGTGAGCGCGAGTGCGCCTGCTGCGATGACCGCGATTGCCGCGTTGCGGCCGAAGCGAGTTGCCTTCACTTGGATGTACCCCTTCCAGGGATTTATCTGATGCGGGCCGAACGGAGATTTCGGCGTGCGCGAGCTATGGACCAATGTGTTCCTTTACTGAAGGTAAGGAGCGCAGGTAACGGGACCTGTTGTGGAAGGTGAACAGAAAGTGAACGACGGCGGACCATTGGGTGATGTGGCGCGCGCCACCTTGAGCGGCACTGCCGTGGCGGTCGGTGCCCTGCGTTGGAACGCACCGTGGGCAAATAGACTGGAAGACATGGCTTCCGCAAAGGGATTTTCTGCAAGCAAGAGGTTCCTGCGCGCCAGAGTCCGGACAGGCTTGGTTCGGAGCAGGAACTCGTTAACCCCTGCCATCCAGATGACTGTGTGCGCGGTGGGTGCCTACGCCTTCGCTGAGTATGTGCTGGGCCACCAAGGGCCTCTGTTTGCCGCGACGTCTTCCCTGATTGCACTCGGATTCTCCCGCGATCCGCGCCTGCGTCGGGTCATAGAGGTGGGCCTTGGCTGCACACTGGGCATCGTTGTTGGTGACCTGCTGCTTCACTGGCTGGGCGCCGGGATCTGGCAGGCCGCCGTCGTACTTCTTTTCTCCATCCTCCTGGCCAGGTTCCTGGACAGCGGCACTATTTTCACCACGCAGCTGGGGCTGCAGTCCTTGCTGGTGGTGCTGCTGCCGGCGCCGGCCGGCGGGCCTTTTACACGCAGCCTGGATGCGGTGGTTGGTGGTGTGTTCGCGTTGCTGGTGACCATCCTGGTGCCGAAGGATCCGCGGCGCGAACCCCGCAAGGACGTCCAGAAGATCCTGCATGAGCTCGCCGAAGTGCTGCGTGAGTGCGCCAAAGCCATGGTGGACAGTGATTCCACGCAGGCCTGGCACGCCCTGATCCGCGGCCGGAACTGTCAGCCTCTGGTGGACCGGATGCGGCAAACGCTGCGGGCTTCCGGTGAGGTGGCAACCCTGGCTCCAGCCCACCGGAGGCATCGCGACGAGCTGGCCGGCCTGGAACATTCCCTGGAGTACATCGACCTCGCGCTGCGTAACAGCCGGGTGTTTGCCCGCCGGCTCACCAGCGCCATCAACCATGCGGCCCTCTCCGATGAAGCGATCGACAGTATCTCCGAGGTCCTGCAGGAAACCGCAGCCGCGATCGATGAGATGACCATTGGCTTGTCCGAGCAGAGCGAAGGCACCCGCCGGGTACACCTGCGCCGCGCCCGGAACGACCTCTCTGACATCGCGGCCCGGCTGCACCCCAAGATGCTGGACGTCCAGAGGTTGGAGGGCGAAACCGTGGTGATGCTGTTCCGCCCGCTCATGGTGGATCTCTTGGAAGCGAGCGGGATGGAGCCGGAGGAAGCGCGGGCTGTGCTGCCGGCGCTTTAGTCCTCGCGGGGCTCCAGAGTTGCCGCAGATGTTCAGAGTTCCCGCGTCCCTTCACAGAGAAGCTTCAGACCCGCTTGGCAGAATGGTCCGATGATCCCTGCCTTTTCCACACGCTTTCGGGCTGCCCCGGCGCTCCGGCAACGGCAGCGGCCCTTGTTCCTTTGGGCAGGTGGCTTGCTGGTGGCGGGCGACGCCATCTTCTGGCTGATGTTCGCTGCAGTGCTGTCCCAGACCGGGCTGGCCACCATGGACGGCACGGTCCACAGCTTCATGGTCGATTCACGGGGCCCTGCCCTCACCGCTGTCCTCACGGCCCTGACCACCGTGACCTCGCCTGTGTGGATGACAGGTATTGGTGTTGCGGTGGCAGTCATGTGGACGGTTTGGAAGCGGGAACTCTGGCGCCCGGCGGTGCTGATGGGCGCCATGCTGCTTGCCGTTGTCCTCTCCACTCTGATCAAACAGGACGTGGGCCGCTCCCGGCCGCCCTCGTCCGATTTTTTGCTGGGCCCGGACGACGCCCTCTCCTTCCCGTCCGGCCACACCCTCGGCGCAGGCATCTTCGCGCTGGTCCTCACCTACCTGATCGTGTCGCGTTCCGGCACTCGCACGACGGCGGTGCTCGCGTTTACCGGCGCTGCCTTGCTGACGCTGCTGGTTGGTTACAGCCGGATCTACCTTGGGTACCACTGGCTCACGGACGTCGTCGCTTCGCTCGGTGTCACCCTGGGCGTGACGGGCATAGCGGTGTTTGTGGACGCAGCCCGGCATGGTGGGCGGGCGGTGTAGGCACCGCATTGACGCCCGGTCCATTTCGACGACTCGCTGCGGTTTAGACCGTTCCTACCATCGAACGCGAAGCGCGGCATCGAATCGGGCGCCTGCGCACCGCGAACTGATGGGGCAGGTGGACTCTGTCTAATACTGTCAGTCCCCGCGACTAACCTTGAACCCATGGCCACCAAGACTTCACGCGCATCCAAGACTCCCGCCTACAAGTGTGCCGAGTGCGGTTGGACCGCCATCAAGTGGGTGGGTCGCTGCGGCGAGTGCCAGGCTTGGGGCACCGTTGAGGAATACGGTGCCACTGTCGCGCGGACGACGGCGGCCGCCACCGTTCTGGAGCCGGCCCGCCGTATCGCTGAGGTGGATGGAACAACTGCGGCATTCCTGCCCACGGGCGTGGACGAGCTGGACCGCGTGCTGGGAGGAGGGCTTGTTCCTGGTGCCGTCATCCTGCTCGCCGGGGAGCCCGGCGTCGGAAAGTCCACGCTCCTGCTGGACGTCGCCGCCAAGTTCGCCCGCACCGGCCAGGACGTTTTGTACATCACGGGCGAGGAGTCTGCGGCCCAGGTGAAGCTGCGCGCTGAACGCATCGACGCCGTCGCACATACTCTCTATCTTTCTGCGGAAACCGATCTGGGGCAGGCACTGGGCCAGGTGGAGAAGCTGGAGCCCAAGTTGCTGATCGTGGATTCCGTCCAAACGCTGAGCAGCGCGGATGTTGAAGGCAGCGCCGGGGGCGTTTCCCAAGTCCGCGAGGTAGCCGCCTCCATCATTGCCGCAGCCAAGCGGCGGAACATGACCACGCTGCTGGTGGGCCACGTGACCAAAGAAGGCACCATCGCCGGTCCGCGGCTGCTGGAGCACCTGGTGGACGTGGTCTGTCAGTTCGAGGGCGAGCGCCACTCCCGGTTGCGTCTGCTCCGGGCCGTCAAGAACCGCTACGGTGCAACGGACGACGTCGGATGCTTTGATCTTAATGAGGCAGGCATCGAAGGCCTTGCGGATCCCAGCGGGCTGTTTGTTTCGCGGACGCGTGAGCCTGTCTCAGGGACCTGCATCACGGTGACCATGGAGGGTCGCAGGCCGTTGCTTGCCGAAGTCCAATCGCTGCTGGCGGAGAGCCCCAACTCGCAGCCACGCCGTGCCACCAGCGGCCTGGAGAGCTCCCGGGTTGCCATGCTCCTCGCGGTCCTTCAGCAGCGGGCCGGATGCATGCTTCACAAAGACGATTCCTACGTGGCGACCGTGGGCGGCGTGAAGCTCACCGAGCCGGCTACGGACCTGGCGGTTGCGTTGGCTGTGGCATCGGCCAAATCCCGTAAGGCCCTTCCCCAGCGGCTCATTGCGTTTGGCGAGGTGGGCCTGGCAGGTGAAGTCCGTCCGGTTCCCGGTATCAACCAGCGCATCCAGGAAGCCCACCGGCTGGGCTTCACCCACGCGATTGTTCCGGCCAGCCCGGCAGGCGCAGGTGTCATCCCGGAAGGCTTCTCGGTGCGCGAAGTAGGCCACTTGGCGGAGGCCCTGGAACTGCTGATCACTTAACCCTTCCGGGGTGTCGCACACCTTCCGGGCTGCGGGTTCGGCAAGGATTGGCTCATGACCAAAAGAACTGTGCTTATCGGGGGACGCTTTTTCTTCGGCCTCTTGACCCTGGTGGCGGTGGGGACGCAACTGGCTGTCCACATTGGCTTGGGGTTCGACGTCTGGAACTTCTTCAGCTACTTCACCAACCTTTCGAATCTCTTCGCCGCCGCAGTGCTCCTTATCAGTGGCTACCGGGTTCTTATCCGCAAGCGGCCAACCGAAGCGGACGATGTCACCCGTGGCACGGCCACCATTGCCATGGCCATTGTGGGCATCGTCTTCGGCGCGCTCCTCACAGGGCAGGACCTGGGATCCATGGTTCCGTGGGTCAACTTCGTGGTCCACTACCTGATTCCCGTGGTGATGGTTGCCGACTGGCTGTTCCAACCCCCACGGGCGCGCCTTGAAGTCCGGCACATCTGGTACTGGCTCATCTACCCCGTGTTTTACCTGGCTTACAGCCTGATTCGTGGCGCGTTCGTCAACTGGTACCCGTACTGGTTCATCGATCCCGCACGGGCGGGCGGCTGGGGTGGCGTGGTGGTCTTCGCGTTGGCCATCACAGTAGGTTTCGTCGTAGTGAGCTTTGCGATGCTCTGGCTCGGGAACAAGCTCAAGCGCCAGGTGGATTACTAAACGCCGGCATCGCCCGGGTATCTACACCAATTTGTTATATTTGCCCACCTCAGGGGAGAAAGTTCCCAAAGTGCACCTGTAGGACAGCTCGGGAAATGCACCTTCCAAGGCTCATGGAACATCACGAAATGACCCACTTTGGGGCTTGCTGGTGCGGTTAACAGTGCCCGGAAGCCCTATCATTGTGCTTGTCGTCATGTGGGCATTTTGGTTGAGCGCACTGACGCCGGATTCAGCTTGTCTGTGAGCCGTGGCTTACACCTTCGAAGGGAAACCCTATGGCCCGGAGCCCGGAAGAATCGCTCAAGGCGACTCTGGCCAGAGTCGCACCCGGAACTCCGTTACGCGATGGCCTCGAACGCATCCTCCGTGGGCGCACTGGGGCCTTGATTGTGCTGGGTTATGACCGCACCATCGACTCCATCTGTTCCGGTGGCTTCGATATCGGCATCGACTTCTCCCCCACCCGGCTCCGTGAGTTGGCCAAGATGGACGGCGCCATCATTTGCGACAAGGACGCCAGCAACATCGTGCGCGCGGCAGTCCAGCTGGTTCCGGACTCGAGCATCGAAACCCAGGAATCCGGCACCAGGCACCGCACCGCCGAGCGCGTGGCCATCCAGACCGGCGTTCCCGTCATTTCAGTCAGCCAATCCATGCAGATCATCGCTCTTTACGTGAACGGCCTGCGGCACGTGCTGGAGGGCTCCGAAAAGGTGCTGGCCAGGGCCAACCAGGCCCTGGCGACGCTGGAACGGTACAGCGCACGGTTGGACCAAGTCACCAGTTCCCTTTCTGCCTTGGAAATCGAAGCCCTGGTTACCGTCAGGGACGTCGCCGTGACACTCCAGCGCCAGGAAATGGTTCGCCGCATCTCCGAGGAAATCGCCCAATACGTCCTTGAACTGGGCGAGGACGGCCGGCTCCTTTCCCTCCAGGTGGAGGAGCTCACCATGGGCCGGGGCCCGGGCAGCGACGTCATCATCCGTGACTACTCTGACCCCGACGCCACCCCGGAAGAGATCGAGGAAGCCGTCCAGGCCCTCCTCAACCTGGGCCCGACTGAACTGATCGACCTCAGCCGCATCGCCCACATCATCGGGTTCGCTGGTGGGGTTGAGCAACTGGATGCCGTGGTTCAACCGCGCGGCTACCGGCTGCTGTCCGGCTTGAAGTCCGTCCCGAAGGCAGTGGCCGACCGCCTGGTGGACTACTTCGGAGGGCTCCAGAACCTCATGGCGGCCACCATCGATGACCTCATGACTGTTGACGGCATCGGCGATCAGCGTGCCCGTACAGTCCGCGAGGGCTTGAGCCGCATGGCGGAAGCCAGCTTGCTGGACCGCTTCCTTTAAGCCGGCTGCCGTCGTCGAACGCTGTTGGAGCGGCTAGTTCAGCTGGAAGACTGCCTTGGGGCTGGCTTTGTTTCCAAGGCGTGCCTCGAACGTGTAGTAGGCCCCACCGCCGCCGGGTTTGGCGTTGATGGCACCGCAGCCCTCCAATGTCCGGTTGCGCTGCCACGGGAAGTTCGCAGTTTCGCTCTTGCCCGGCTGGATGGTCTTGATGAGGTCCTCGCCGCCTGTTTGGCAGTCCTTGGATGAGAAGATGCGGTCCGAGCCGCTCATCACCAAGTACTCCATTTGCGACGTCCCCACATTGACCTCGCACGGGGCTGTGCCGCCGTTGGTGATGGTCATGGTGAGCAGAGGTTTCTCTTCACCGCCATAGGCGGCCTTGTCGGTTTTGGCGGCGACGGTCATGAGGTTGAAGTCGCACACAGGCGTGGGCGAGGCGGAGGGTGACGGCGTTCCTGAAGGGGCACTCCCCTGCGTCGGTGCCTGGGAAGCATCCGGCGTGCTGGCCGCCTGTGGTTCAGATTTACCGGTAACCGCACCAGTGATGGCGACGGCCGCTGCCACGAGCAAGACGATCACCAGCAGCAGGCCACCAAAAACAACCTGACGACGACGGCGGTACACGGCCGGGCTGGGCCGCCGCCTCGGGCCTGGGCTGCTTTTGCCCGTGGCTCCGGCGCGGGATGAGCCAAGGGCAGCACCCTTCGCCGGCGCTGTTGAGCGCGCGGTCGACTGCTGCTTACCCCTGTTGGCCATGGTTCTAGGCTAGGCTCGCGGCCGTCGGGCCACCTAACCTACACGCCGCAGCGGCCCAATCCGGGGCTGTGTGACGTCGGCCATGGGGGTGAACAAGCGTGGTTACGGAGAGCCACAAAAGAGCCAGGGAAAACCAAGTGCCGGCCCGTCCCCGGTGAGTATGCTGTGGCTATTGGCATCGAGCCTGTATTTGGGCTGCTTCGGGGGAGAGGGCTGGAGATCATGCAGGACACATCCGTTTTCATGCCATTGGACGATTTCTTCGGCAACATCGGCAGACGTAAAGCCATTTTCTTGTGCCAGCTGCCCCTGACGTTGGCAATGGGCTTGATCATCCTCTTTGTTCTTCTCTTCAGCCCCGAAACAATGGCCGATGCAGCCTTCCAGTTAACGCTGGCGGTTCATGTGCTGATGCTTGTTGCTTGTGTTGCTTTGCCGTGGAACAAACTTCCTCCCTGGAGTTTTGTCCTCATTCCGTTGGCAGACTTCCTGGTCCTCGGTCTGACCCGGGAGCTCGGGGGTCCCGTCCTCAGTGTGGTCACGCTTCTGATGGTTTTCCCGGTGATTTGGCTCGCCGTCAGTGCCAGTGTCACACGCTTGATCCTCGCCATCGCGGGACCTTTGGCCGGGATCATCGCATCTCCCTACATATTGGGACACCTGGTGGAGCGGGCCGAGCTCATTCGGATGATTGTGGTCCCGGTCATCCTGGCAGGGGTTGCCCTGACAGCCCATCTGGTGGCAGGCGTGGTGGTCAGGCACAGGGACATCCAGATCCGGAAAGACAGGGAGCTTGTCCGCCTTCACAAAGCCACCCAGGACCATCAACAGCTTCTTGACGCTGTGCTGGAAACTGTGAACGTCGGAGTGTGGGCAATGGACGCCAACGGCGACGATATTCTGACCAACCACCGTTTTCGAATGGACCGGAAGTCCGCCCAGCAGATCCCGGGCGATAACCCCTTCCTCACGTCGGATGGCATCACGGAACTCTCCGACAGCCCGGCAGGACTTGCCATGTCCGGGCGCAGTTTCACCAACAAACTGATACGCGTAGGCAATAACAACCCGCAGATGATCTTTTCCGTCGCTGCCAGGCAATTTCATGACGGCGACGGCCGGATCAAAGGTTCAGTCCTGGCCTTCACCGACGTCACAGCGTTGGTCACAGCGCTTGAAGCGAAGGACAAGTTCGTGGCAACTGTCTCGCACGAACTTCGAACCCCACTGACGTCCATGCTCGGCTACCTGCAGCTCCTGGACGATGAACCGAACCCCGCGTACCTGCGCGTTATCGAGCGAAACGCGCAACGCCTCCTGACTCTGATCAATGATCTCCTGCTGGTGGCCTCGGAGGACCTGGAAATTCGGCGGAAACCGGCCAATCTCTCCCAGCTGATGGACAGAGCCAGCCGAGCTGCCGAACAGGAGGCGAGCGCCAAAGGCATCGTCATTCATGAGCAGATCGATGCCGGGGTTGAGGCCGAGGTGGATGCGGGTCAGTTCACCCGGGCGGTTGAGCAATTGCTGTCCAATGCCATCAAGTTCTCGCCCCGGGGCAGTGAAGTCACTGTTGCCCTCAGAAGGCAAAACGGCGGGTTCATCTGCTCCATCAGCGATCAAGGCTTGGGTATGACCCCGGAAGAGCAAGAACAGGCATTCACAAAATTCTTCCGATCCGACCAAGCCATGAAGACCGCCATCCCGGGTGCCGGCTTGGGACTGTCCATCAGCAAAGCAATCGTTGAGGCTCACGGCGGACAGATAGACCTTGAAAGCAGCCCGGGAAAGGGCACCACGGTGACGCTGAACATGACACACTAGCCGCCGGGCAAGGACCACACTCTGATTTGTAGCCGGGCTGGGCTTTCCACCGATTCCCGCAGTGCCGGAATCCACTACAGTGGAGGGCAGCATGACACTTCCCGATTCAGGCCAACTGACAGGCCTCCATGAAGCCCTTGATCAGTGGTTCGCCGGGGCCGCCCGCGACCTGCCGTGGCGTGAGCCGGACTGTACTCCGTGGGGCATCCTGGTCAGCGAAGTGATGCTCCAACAGACGCCGGTGGTTAGGGTTCTCCCTGTGTGGCGTGACTGGATGGAGCGCTGGCCCACCCCCGCCCACCTTGCCGACGAACCGTCGGGCGCAGCTGTACGCCATTGGGGCCGGTTGGGCTATCCGCGCCGCGCACTGCGGCTGCACGCGGCCGCCGTCGCCATCCGCGAGCAGCACGGCGGCAGGGTTCCTGACAACCACGCCGAGCTCCTGGGCCTCCCGGGCGTCGGCAGTTACACAGCTGCCGCCGTCGCCGCTTTTGCTTTCGGGCGCCGCGAGACCGTGGTGGACACCAACATCCGGCGCGTCCATGCGCGGCTCATCTCCGGCAGTGCGCTGCCAGCACCGGCCTTGACCGCCGCGGAGATGCGCTTGGCCGAGGCACTCCTGCCCCAGGATCAGGAATTATCCGTGCGGTGGAATGCGTCCGTCATGGAACTCGGCGCCATGATGTGTACGGCCCGCAATCCCAAGTGCGCTGACTGTCCCGTCCGGCCAAGCTGTGCCTGGCTCGCCGCCGGTGAGCCGCCGCCGTCGTACACGCCCAAGGGACAGTCCTGGCACGGCACCGACCGGCAGGTCAGGGGTGCCGTGATGGCCGTCCTGCGCGAGGCTGCCTCCCCCGTGCCCCGCGAGATGTTCGAGCAGGCGCCGGCCGACCTCGGATTCGCTCCGTCAGGCATCGGAATTCCCCTGGCTGCGCTGCACCGCCTCAACTCGGCCCCGGAGCAGCTGGAGCGGGCACTTGACGGCCTGTTGGTGGACGGTTTGGCAGAGATGCACGACGGCGGTTTGCGGCTTCCGGCGTAGTGGCCCCGGGATCGGTATCGGTTCCGCAACGGAGCATCCCGGCCCATAACGATGAAAGGTCCGATTTCGGATTGCCGGAGACACCATGTCCAGGCAGTCTTACCCTGAAGCATGGGCAGAATCGGATTGGCGTTGACCCTTGCCGGCACGGCGGCACTGCTTCCGGGCTGTTATCCGGAGGCTGTAGCGTGCCCGGCCATTGGTCATGTCGCCGGGGTATCCCTGACTGTTGCAGCAAGCTACGCGAACCAGGTTGGCTCGCTTCGGCTCAAGGCCTGCCAGGATGGTACGTGCACGGACAAAGAGCTGGTACTGCATCCGGGATCAGTTGCCGTGGACCAGGGTTGCTCGCCGGAGGGCGTGTGTTCAGCCACCCCGTCACTTGATGGGACGTTGCAGGGCTTCCTGGAAATGCCCTGGCTCTCCGAGTCACCCATCGAGGCAACCGTAAGCGGCACATCGCCGGCGGGCGCAGCCTTGCCCCTGCGCACGCTGACGTTTACGCCGAAGGGCGCGTACCCGTACGGAGAGCAATGCGGCCGCGTCATTTCTGCCGGCGCAGTGCTGGATGCGGCCGGCCTGAGCCAGACGTAGCCGTCACCTGCTGGAATCCACACCGTCTTTCCCTAGCGGCATGCGGCGCCTCCCGGTAGTCTCGTGTCACCCCGGGCGGACAGCGGGGGCTAATCCCTGGAGGCGAAGTGCGCAGCACAAACAGTCCACAGGCCACCCCGGCAGACTGGTCGCTGGCCCTGGACCTCAGCACCAGAATCAACAACAGGCACGGCGGGAGCCTCCACCAATTCCGCGAGGCCCTGACTCCATCCGCGCGGAGCCAGGACCTTGGGCATCGCGGCCGCCGCCAACACCGACTGGGCCCTTTGCCGTCATTCGACGATGAGAACGTCAGCCTGACCATCGTTGCCGAGACGGTGGAGCTGGGGTGGTTCGCCGTAGGGCCCGCCCCGGAGGGAACATGCCTCACGGTGTCCATGGCCGCGCACAGCAAGGACACAGGACATCCAGCAGCCCTCCCCTTGGCCGAATGCGATGCCTGGATGCAGGCGTTGCTGGGCGGACCTTGGATGGCGCACGCCTACCGGTGCGAGTGTGCCACCGGAGCTGCAAGCGAGCGCGTGGTGTCCTACAGACTGTTTCTGGACCAAAACCACAAACCCGTCGCCAAGCCACAGGAGGTTCTGGCAGAGGCCTGCCACCCCCTGCAGGCATCATAGTTTTCCGCATGATGAAAACTTGATTCCGATATTAAACACAACGGGTCTCCGGAATTAGCAATTCGGAAACAAGGCCCTCATAGCGTCTTGTGTGATCCCGGCCGCAACCCACCGCGGCCACCGCACAGATAGGCGCCCACTTGAAGATCCCCGCATCCGCAGCACCCCCGGCAGCCCCGGCAGCGAAAAAGCCACTGTACAAATCCTTGTTCTTCCAAATCCTGGTGGCCGTGGTGTTGGGCATCGCCATTGGCTACCTGTGGCCGAGTGTTGGTTCCGCGCTTCGTCCACTGGGCGATGGCTTCATTCAGCTCATCAAAATGATCATCGCACCGCTGATCTTCCTGGTCATCGTCACGGGGATCTCTGCTGTGGGGGACGTGAAATCTGTCGGCCGGGTAGGCGTCAAGGCGTTGATCTACTTCACCGCGGCCACACTTTTTGCCCTGGCCTTTGGACTGGTGGTTGCCAACATCGTGCAGCCGGGCGCAGGCCTGAATATTGACCCTGCGTCCCTGTCCGAGGATGCCGTTAACGCCAAAACCACCACCGCGCCACCCAAGGATGCGGGACAGTTCCTGCTGGGCATCATCCCCACCAGCGTGGTGGGGGCGTTCGCGTCGAACACCCTGCTGCAGGTCCTGTGCTTCGCAGTCTTCTTCGGCGCGGCCATCGTGGTGGTGGGCCGCGAGAAGTGCAAGCCCGTCATAGACCTCATGGAGACGACGCTGGAACTCTTCTTCAAGATCATGTCCTGGGTCATGCGTGTTGCTCCGGTGGGCGCCTTCGGTGCCATGGCCTTCATCATCGGCCAGTACGGGCTCAGTTCGCTGAGCACCTATGCCCTGCTGGTGGCAGCGTGCTACGGCTCGGCGTTGGTCTTCATTGGCTTGCTGTTTGTGGTGGCCTGGGTCTATCCGCGCGTTCCGCTGTGGCAGTTCATCAAATACTCCCGCGAAGAATTCATGCTTGCTTTGGGCACGGCCTCCACAGAATCCGTACTCCCCCGGATCATGACCAAACTGACCAACGCCGGCTGTTCGCGGGCAACCACGGGACTGGTGGTGCCCACCGGGTACTCGTTCAACCTGGATGGCGCGGCACTCTACCTTTCCATCTCCCTCCTTTTCCTGGCCCAGGCCTTTGGCCACAACCTGGATCTGGGTCAGCAACTGGCAGCGCTCGGCATCCTGATGCTCACGTCCAAGGGCATGGCCGGCGTGCCCGGCTCCGCATTCCTTGCCCTCTCCGCCACAGCTGGGGCCCTGGGCATCTTCCCGGTGGCGGGAGTTGCCCTCCTGCTGGGAGCCGACCGCTTGATGGACTCAATGCGCGTTGTGGTCAACCTGCTCGGCAACTGCGTTGCCACCTTCGTGGTGTCCAAATGGGAGGGGCAGTTCGATCGCGATGCCATGCTGGCAGCGTTTCGCGGGGAGGACCCGTCGCCGGACGTCACCGCAGCGCCAACCGAACCTTTGGTGCCGGCCGTCAGGGCTCCGCAGCCCCAGCTGACCTCCGATACGTACTCGGCGTAAAGCCCAAGTACTTCTGGAAGTCGTTCGTCAGGTGCGCATGGTCCGCGTAGCCAAGTTCGACGGCGATCGCGGCAAGGTCCGCTGTGGGCTCGGACCGGGCGCGCTCGGCCGCATCCTGGAGTCTTCGGCGCCGGATAAGGGCGGAGGGACTCAACCCGACATACTTCCTGGCGATCCGTTGCAATGTTCGCGGGGACACCGCAAGGCGTGACGCTGCGTCCTCGATCAGCACCACCTCCGGGCCTGATGCGATGACGTCCATCATCCGGTTGGCAAGCAAAGCCTCTTCGGAGAGCGCACCATCCAAGGAAGCCAGCCAGGCAGCGAAGGCCTCCACTGCCCGCCGGCGGTGAGTGCCGTCGTCGTGCGTTGCTTCGCCGCGACGCGTGGCCATGGCGCCCGCAACAGCCGCATGCAGTTCCCCCAACTCCACGCCCACTTCCGTGTCCCGAAGAGTTCCCGGAGCATCCGTGAAGAGCGGTACGGCTGCCGGACGCAGCAAGGCACCTACGGCCCAGCCTTTACCGGTCAGGTCACGGTAAGCGGCGCGGGTTGTGGGTCCCGAGAAGATCACATCAGCGGGCTGCACCACCAGATTGGACGTCGGGTATGGGATCACGTGCTGGCGGGACGAACGGCCGGGCTCGATGTCCCACTCGGGAATCCAGAACCATTCCACCAGGTCCGCCACTGCCCCGGGCGCGGGAAAGCGGTGGAAGGTGGGTAGCCGCGCGGGATAGAGGATGCCTTTGAACGAATCCTTCATTGGAGCCTCCCCAGGAAACCACCCATCGAGAAAATCCGTCGCGAATCTCCAAGCGCCGGACCCTGCCAGGTACGTAGCGTCATAACCATGACAGATACTACAAGCACTGAAGCAGCCACCGGCCAGTACACCACGCACGGCATCCCGAACGGACTGACCAGCCTCACACCGTTCCTTGCCGTGCCCAACGCCAAGGCAGCCATCGCCTTCTACCGTGACGTATTCGGGGCCCGGGTGGTCGGTGAGACCGAGATGGGCGGAGTGGTGGTCCACGCCGAACTGGACTTCGGCAACGGCCACCTTCAACTCGGGGAACCCAGCCCGGACTACCACCTGGTCCCGGCACCGTCGGGCGAGGACGACTGTTACTCGCTGGGCCTGTACTGCCCCGATGCAGACGGCCTTGTCCGGAAGGCAGAGCAAGCGGGCGCAACCGTCCGGGAGCCTCTGACCACGTTCGTCTCAGGTGACCGCTACGCGAGCATCCGCGATCCGTTCGGTGTTCGCTGGTCCATCATGACCCGGGTTGAGGACCTCTCGGAGGAAGAGAGCAACCGCCGAGTGGAGGAGTGGGCTGCGCAGCAGGGCTAACTGAGGCAAAGGCAGAACGGGTGCCCGGCGGGGTCCAGGAATACCCTGAACGTTTCGCCGGGCTGGTGATCGGCCTTGGTGGCGCCCAGCGAGAGGGCAACTTCCTCACCCTTGTCCAGATCTTCCACCACCATGTCCAGGTGCATTTGCTGCGGGATGGTTTGCCCTGGCCACACGGGAGCCTGATACACCTCCACCTGCTGGAAGGAGATGCAGTTGCTGCCGTCGCCAGGACGAATGTCGAACCAGTCGCCCTTGTCCTCTACTTCCCAGCCGAAGAGTTCGCCATAGAAGGCGGCGAGCACAGCGGGATCGGGACAATCGATGACCACACTCGGAAATTTAGCTATTGCCATGTTCTTAGACCTCGTCTGCGGTTTTCTTCATGCGGGCCAGGGCACTCTTGGTGCCCCGCTGGGTGAGAACGTGAACGATTGCGCCAACGCCGGCGGATACAACCGCGAACACCAGCACACCGGGCAGGGAGTCGTTGAGATCGGTCCCGTCCTTGGGGGCGGGCTTGCCGGTCTTCTTCTCCCAAAGGCCCTCCAGCGTCTTGTTCGCGAGGGCACCTGCACCGAGGCTTACCGCAAGGCCGAAAAGTTTTACCAATATGTTCACGATAATTCCTCCATCAGATAGCGCGCCTCGATACGAGGCCCCACATAACAAGACAGGGCCGCTGCATCCGCAGCGGCCCTGTCCACATTCCTAGTCCTTCTTGAAGGCGTCCTTCACCTTCTCGCCGGCGCCCTTGAGGTCTGCTTTCACCTGGTCGCCTTTGCCTTCAGCTTCGAGGCCCTTGTCGTCAGTCAACTTGCCTGCAGCTTCCTTGGCCTTGCCGCCAAGCTTCTCGCCGGCATTCTCCAACTTGTCGTCTGCACCCATGGTCGCACCTCTTTCGTCGTAGGAACCTTGTACCTCTACAACATCACTAATCAGCATACTTAGCAATATTTGACGGTAAATCAGCTTGCCTGGAGCTCGCCAAATCCGTCCTCCACCAAGCGCTTCACGTACTCAACGGCCTTCACTGCGTCCTTGCCGCCCGCCTCCACCCTGAGAATGGAGCCCTTGCCGGCGGCGAGCGCCATCAGCGCCATAATGGACATGCCGTCGACGCCGTTTACAGTCACCTCGGCGTCCAGCCCGGATAGCCCGCCCGCGATCTTCGCGGCCGGGCGCGCGTGCATGCCGAGGGGGTTGATGAGCTCGAACTCGCCGCTTGCCTCCGGCGCTCCTGCGCCAGGTCCCGCAGCTTGTCCGGCGGCCGGTGAACCTGCCAGCGTAGCGGCCCGGAAGCCCACGGCCTCAGCCGCCTGCCGCACATCGTCCGCGCCGGCGCCGCCCTGGGCAGCCACCGCGGCGGCAACCAGCCCTTCAACCAGGGGTGCATCGGCAAGAAGTACGGCATCGGGGTCACTGGCGAACTCCATGGCGGATTCAGCTGTCATGACAGCGGACCCCAGATCAGTCAGCACCACCACGCCGTCACCTCCCGAATCAACCAGGGACTGCTCGACGGCGGCCAGCACCTTCTCCAGGCTGGTTCCGATCCTGTCGTCGTCCGTACCTCCGGCGGCGACGAGGTCCACGTCGGGTGCCATTTGGGCGGCGAGTTCCACGGCACCCTCGGCGATCTTGCTGCTGTGAGAGACCACCACAATCCCAACGGTCATACGGCGTCGGTTCCAGCATCACCGGCAGAGCCGGCCGCCGCGGCCGCGGCGGCTCGAAGGAGCAGCGCGGTGGAGGCGGCGCCGGGGTCGCGATGACCTGCACTGCGCTCCCCCAAGTAGCTGGCCCTGCCTTTGCGTGCAATCAGCGGATCGGTGGCCGCGGCCCCGGTCTCCGCCGCTTCTGCAGCTGCCTCCAGGACGCCTACCGGATCTGCACCATCCGACGCCGCCTTCCGGGCTGCCTCCACGGCCGGCGTCCACGCGTCAATCATGGTCTTGTCACCTAGTTCGGCCTTGCCCCTGGCCACTACACCATCACGGGCGGCCTCCAGCGCTGCTGCCAAGGCCTCGGAGTCCACGGTGGCGGCATCCCCCAACGAGGTGGCGGCCCGGAGATACGCGGTGCCATACAACGGCCCGGCGGCGCCGCCCACCTTGGACATGAGTGCCATCGCGGTAGCCTTGAGCGCCGCACCCGGGCTCTCCGGCGGCGTCTCGTCGAGCTTCTGGAGCACAGCTTGAAAACCTCGATCCATGTTTTCGCCGTGGTCCGAGTCGCCGATTGCCCGGTCCAGTTCAATCAGCTCCACGCGGTGTTCCGCCATGGCTTGGGCGGAGAGCTTCAACCAGTCCAAGGCCCAATTAACGTCCAACGCCATGCTCAGGCACCCCACCGCAGCGCGGCGGTGTGGACGGGCGCATCCCAGAGCCGCGTCAGCTCGTCATCCAGGCGCAGCACGGACACGGAACAACCCTGCATTTCCAGGGACGTGACGTAATTGCCCACCAGGGACCGTTCCACAGTGACCCCGCGCTCGGCCAGCACCTGCGCCGCACGCCTGTAGACGATGTACAACTCACTTTGGGGCGTGCCGCCCATACCGTTGACGAACAGCAGCACTTTGTCTCCGGACGCCACGGCGAGGTCCTCGAGGACGGGCTCCAGTAGCCGGTCCGTAATGGCGTCGGCACTCTCCATGGCGATCCTGTGCCGGCCAGGCTCACCATGGATGCCAATGCCAATCTCGATCTCGTCGTCCGCCAGCTCGAAGCTGGGCGTACCGGCATGCGGTACCGTGCATCCGGACAGGGCGACACCCATGGTCCGCACGTTGGCCACTACGCGCTCGGCAATGGCGGTGACCGTGTCAAGATCGTCGCCTCGCTGGGCGGAGGCACCCGCGATCTTCTCAACCATGACAGTCCCACCCACACCACGGCGACCGGCCGTGTACAGCGAATCCTCCACCGCGACGTCGTCATTCACCAGCACCGAACGCACATGCACGCCTTCGGCCTGCGCCATCTCGGCCGCGGTCTCGAAGTTCAGGACGTCGCCGGTGTAGTTCTTGACGATATGTACGACGCCGGCACCTGAGTCCACCGCGACGGTCGCCGGGATGATCTGGTCGGGCGTGGGCGAGGTGAAGACTGCGCCGGGGACGGCGGCGTCGAGCATTCCAAGCCCGACAAAACCTGCATGCAGTGGCTCGTGGCCACTTCCACCACCGGATACCAAGGCAACTTTGCCCGCTACCGGCGCACCTTTCCGGACGACGAATTTGGGCTCCGGATGGACGTCCACGATGTCGGCATGTGCCATGCCGAAACCTTCAACGGACTCGTCCACCACGGCGCGTGGATCATTGATGAGCTTTTTCATTGGATGCTCCTGGGCGTGCTGTGGCTGGTGCTCTGACCCTACTACCGGCGGGCCGGGACAGGGTAGGCCTTGTGGTGGCACGAAGGTACTTAAAGGGTGGAAGGGGCAGCCCATAGTGGCTGCCCCTTCCAACTGCTCGTTCTTTCGAAAAGCACTAGTCACCGGCAGGAGGCGGCGTCACCGCCTCAGCCTCGTCCCTGGCCCGGTATTCGGGCCAGAAGGCTGAATAGAGATCCGGATCAGAGTGGCGGTCACCCGTCCACGAGGCTTCATGGGGCCACGATCCGTGCGGAATGTCGATTTGAAAAGCGGAGAAGTCGGGAAACGTGACGCGACTGTTCATGGTCCGCACCGCTTAACTGTTCAGGACGGCGTCGCCGCCGGCGGTCACAACGTCTTCAAGCAGCACGGTCTGGTCGATCACCGGGAGCCCCACTACGTGGCCAAAGCTGAACATGTTCTTCGGATCCAGCTCCGCTTTCGCCTTCCGGAGCCGCTCACGTGCGCTGGGCAGCCAAGGCCGTTCCCGGTCTTCGGCATCCACAAAGTGGCCGTGCAGGTTGACGAACGTGCCGGCATTCGCAGCGGGACGAAGATCTTCATGGACAGCGTTGAAGACTGCCGGCAGCACATCGAGCACCGGGGGAACAGCGATCGCACCCATGAAGAAACTGAACGCTGCATCGCGCCCACCCACAATGTCCTCGCCCTCTGAACTCTTGGCCAGCGCCCCACCCAGAAGACGGATCTCTGCCAGCAAAACAGGACTTTCCACACCGGGACCAAAGTGCCGCAACAAGGTGTCCGCGGCTTGGTCGTCCAGCCGATCCAGCAGGAAGCCGTGCTCCCGCACCGGCACCGGCTGATCCGGATCCTGGTGGATCGTGTCGAATTGGGTGGCGTCCAAGGGTCCCGTGGCATCCATCATTAACGGAGCGCAGTGGCGCATGGGCTCAAGTAACTCCGCCGCGGTTGCCAGGTCTCCTTGGAAGGCGTAGCGGAGATGGATGACGAATTTTCCGCGCAAGGGTTCCGGAATCATCTCCATGTCCGGAAGACGGAGGAAGGCCATGGACGCCGACGCCTCTACGGGCAGCGATGGCACCCATTCCCTGAACGCCCCCAGTACTTCAGGGGCATACCCGCCGTCGAAGTAAACCCCACCCGCATAGAGATCGGCCGCCGGAAAGAGGTGGAATTCCATGGCGGTGACGATGCCAAGATTGCCCTTGCCGCCGCGCAGGAGGTAGAAAAGCTCCGGGTTCTCATCCTTGGTCACCCTACGGTGGGTGCCATCTGCCGTGACCAGCTCGAAGGCGATGACGTGGTCCGAGGCGAAGCCATACTTGCGGCCAAGGATCGGCAGGCCACCGCCCAGGGTGTAGCCCACCACGCCTACGTCAGTAGTGGAACCGCACAGCCCCATCAAACCGAAGGTCGCGGCGAGATCCACCACAGCCTTCCAGCGGACCCCCGCGCCAACCCGGGCTGTCTTCTCCAATGGATCAATGCTGAGCTCCAGCATGCGGCGGGTGCTGATCAGCAGCCCACCTTCAATGGCGTTGGTGGCACCGTGGCCGGTGGATTGGACGGAAACGGGCATTCCACGTTCCGCTGCCCAGCGAACCGCCGCTGAGACGTCCTCTGCGTCGAGGGCGCCGAAGGCAAGATCCGGCTGGTGTTGCGTGGACAAATTGAAGGCCGCTACTTCGGCGGCGAAGCCGGGATCGGCAGGCGTGAACACTGGACCGCGCACGCTGAGTTGGAGTTCTGAAACATCTGAAAAGGACGCGTGGGACTGCATGATCTTCTCTCAATTGACCGATGTGGTGGAAGCTTCCCCAGCAAGCCTCCATCAGTTTATCCATCAACTGGATATAAAAGAAGGGGTATTAAATCACCCATAATCGGGCAGGGTTGAACAACACGCAAAGGCGTGCAGCGAGAGGGTGTTTTTGGGCAGCCTTAGAGCTGCTTGATCATGCGGGTGTTACCCAAGGTGTTTGGCTTCACGCGGGCAAGATCCAGGAACTCCGCCACGCCCTCATCATGCGAGCGCAGCAGTTCGGAATACACCTGCGGGTCTACGGCGGATTGGTCCGCCATCACTTCGAAGCCATGTCGCTTGAAGAAGTCCACCTCGAACGTCAGGCAGAAGACGCGTCTGACCCCGAGGGCACGTGCTTCTTCCAGCAGGTTCTCCACCAAGACATGTCCCACGCCGCGCCCTCGCCAGGAGTCGGCTGCAGCGAGCGTGCGTATTTCGGCCAGGTCTTCCCACATGACGTGCAAGGCACCGCAGCCGATCACCTCGCCATCCTCGGATTCGGCGATCCGGAATTCCTGCAGGCTTTCGTAATAAGCCACAGTCTCCTTGGCCATGAGGATCCGCTCCTCGGCCAAGGGAGCCACAAGCCTCTTGATGGCCGCCACATCGCTGGTGCGGGCAGGGCGGAGGCTGAAGGTCGGATTCACTCCCCCATCCTAACGAGGAAGGATCTTCTCCCCAGCCTCCGCCCCCGCGGTGTTACAGCCCCAGTTCCTCCGGTACCGGAAGTTCCTCGCCCAGCACCTGCTTGGCCAGGAAGTGCTCAACCACGCCGTACCAAACCTTCGCGTGCTGCGGTTGCAGGATCCAGTGGTTCTCGTCCGGGAAGTAGAGGAAGCGGTGCGGGCTCTGGCCGTTCTCATCTGCGGGCAGCTGCGAGGAGGACAGGAGTTCGTACCAGAGGCGCAGGCCCTCGCCGATGGGCACCCGGTAGTCCTTGTCGCCGTGGATCACCAGCATGGGTGTCTTGATGTTGCCCACGTTCAGGTGCGGCGAGTTCGCCATGGCCATCTCCACCGTCATTTCCTTCAGCCAATACTGGGCCGCGTCGGTGGTGGGACCAAACTGATCAAGCGCCCACAGGCTGGCGTGGGTCACGATTGCCTTGAAGCGGTCAGTCTGGCCAGCCACCCAGTTGGCCATGTAGCCGCCAAAGGAGCCACCCATGGCTGCCGTCCGGGATTCATCAATGTCCGGACGCTCCACCGCCGCATCCGTGATGGCCATGAGGTCGGTGAAGGGCTTTTTGCCCCACTCACCCCATCCGCGCTGGATGAATTCCTGGCCGTAGCCGGTGGAAAGGGCAGGATCGGGCAGCAACACGGCGTAGCCCTTGGCAACCA
This sequence comes from Arthrobacter sp. yr096, assembly GCF_900108925.1. NCBI lineage: Bacteria > Bacillati > Actinomycetota > Actinomycetes > Micrococcales > Micrococcaceae > Arthrobacter > Arthrobacter sp. yr096. Next base: position 300,814 of record NZ_FNYI01000006.1, read on the forward strand.
GCAGCCAGGGGTTCCACCGCCACGTCCACGCGTTCCACGAGCCCAACGGACCACCGTGGATCCAGAGCAGGAGCGGCGCCGGGCTTTCAGGGGCCGCATTTTCCGGGAGCGCCAGGTAGGCCGGCACACGCGAGCCGTCTTCCGCAACGGTCTCAATCCGCTCCAGCCGACCCTTGTATTCGGGCCGCGCAGCCGGGGCCTGCAAGCGGACAGTCTCTCCGGTGGCGAGGTTGATCCGCACGGCTTCGGCGGGGAACTCGTAAGAGCTCCGCAGGGCATAGGCGGTGGTTCCATCGGGAGAAAGAACGACGTCGGAGTAGGCGGCGGCATCTGCCGTCACCCGCGTAACGCCACCGTCAGTGACGTCAATCCGGAAAACCGGCGACGCGCCGTCGTCGTCCGCTTTAGCCAGGATGGCGCTGCCGTCCGGAAGCCAGGCGAGCGCAGTGGCCCAGCGGTCCCACTGGTGCGCCAGCGGTTCAAGGTCCGTGATCTCGCCGCCAGCAACGTTCAGGAGGTGCAGCTTCACTTGGGGAGCTTGCGTGGGCGTGGTGTCGCTCTCGCTCTCCACTACCAGCGTGCCGTTGTCCGGGCTGACGGGACCCGGGAAGTAGCTCATTCCCTCATGGTCCAAAAGCACCTTCACGGCGCCGGTGGCGACGTCGACGGCGGCCAGCACCTCGCGGCTGTCGGCTTTCGCGAGCGCCTTGGTCATACTCGTATAGATGGTCTTGCCGTCCGGGCTGACTACGGTTTTGGCCTCGCGCAGCGAGCCGCCGACGCCGGGCGTCAGGTTGCGCAGCTTGAGTGGCGCCGCGGCGTCCACCGTGGAAGGCTTTCCGGGCTCCCTCTCCTCGCCCTGCTCCACCGCGAAGAGCCGCGGCTCGGCCGGGCCAAGGTCGGCATCCCAATATCGCACCGGGTAGCCGCTGTGGAGGATGGCAGAAACCTTGTTGTCTTTGCGGGCCTTCCGGCGTTCCTCGTCGTTGTCCTCGTCCGCGGAGCCCGCCAGGACCTCGGCGTTGATGAAGGTGGCGTCTGCATCCTTCGCGGCCATGACAGCACTGATACCGCCGGCCCTTGAGTGCACAACGCGGGCTTCTCCCCCGTCGGCCGGGAGCAACCACAGCGCGTTGACGGGATCGGCGTCGGGGCTGTCCGGATCGGGACGCGCCGACGTGAAGTACAGGTCGCCGTTGGCGGCGAAGACGGCACCGGCCTCGCCCTTGGAACTGCGCGTGATGCGGCGTGCGTGGTTCTGGCCCGTGGGGTCGATCTCCCACAGCGCAGTAGCGAACCCGGTTCCCTTGCTGTTCAGCGTGGTCACGGTGGTAACCAGTCGTGTGCCATCGGGGCTCAGGGTGAGGCCACCAACCCGTGGGATGGAGAGATAGTGGTCAAGGTCGTGAAAAGGAGTTTCGGGCTGCTCGCCCTGGGTGTGAGTGTCAGCAGAGTCCATTCTCCGATTCAACACGGAATGTGCCGTCGATCACAGTGGGGTTCACTTACAGTGAAACAGTACTTTCACATATCCCGGATCCAACCAAGAGCCAGCGCCCCCAAACCGCGCACGCACCCAACCACCCGCACCGGTCAGCACCCAAGCGGGCCAGCGCAGCGAGCATTATGGCCGTTTGAAACACGCACTAGTGCACCGTGGTTGGGAGATTCCGCAACGCGGCGACCACCGGAACAGTTCCGTCCTCCCTCGCGATGCCCGCTGCCACATGCTGCGCGTGGGCAGCATACGACCCCCTCGTGACGGCCGCCTTGATGGCATCACCCAATGATTCGGGACTGAGTTTCTTGTACGGGATGGGCGCAGGACCCGCACCCAACGACGCAACCCGGGAAGCCCAAAGCGGCTGGTCCGTGTACACAGGGACGCCAACCGTTGGCACGCCGGCCCGCAATCCGGCCGCCGTCGTTCCAGCTCCGGCATGGTGAACTACCGCCGCCACCCGCGGGAACAGCCACTCATGCGGAATACCTCCGACGCTGATCGCATCGTCACCGAGGATGCCACCCACACCACCGTTCGCACCTTGCACAATAGCCCGGACTCCCGCCCGGCGCGTAGCCTCCAGAATGAAGCCGGGATCAATATGGGCGCTGCTACCGAACCCCACAAAGACAGGCGCCGGACCGTCCGCGAGGAAGTCCACAAGGTCCGCGGGCGGTTGCCAGTCCGGACTGACAACGGGCCACCAATATCCGGCCATTACCAGGCCGGGATGCCAGTCAGCGGGCCGGGGCAGAACCGTCGGGCTGATGCCGTGAAGAATTGCTGCCCCCGCCTTCCTCCGAGCGCGTTCTCCGGCAGCCCGGCTCAGCTTGCCGAGACCAAGTTCTTTTCGAAGACGCGCACTGGGGGCATCGTAGGGAGCCGGTCCGGCCGCCGCGCGCTCTCCGATAATTTTGTTTCCCCACGCACCGAGGCTTCTCGCCGAATTCATGATGACCGGCGGATATGCCGCGCTCGGCTCCGTGGGCTGCAAGTGGGCGCCCAGGGCAGGAATACCGAAGGCCTCGGCAATGTCGTACGCATAAGGGGCCACGGAATTGGCCAGGATGACGTCAGCGCCGGCTTCGGCAGCGGCCAGCGTTCCGGTGGCGGCACTCTCCATGTACTCGCCGAGCTTCCGCCAGAAGGTGAGCAGGCCGCCGGACGCCTTGGCGCCGGGGGCTGGTTGCTTGATCAGCTCTGTCAGGTCACCTGCCAATGGCCGGAACTCACATCCGGAGTCCACAACCAACGGGGCGTAAGCGGGGTTGGCAGCAATCGCCACTTCGAAGCCCAGCCCCTGCAGGCGACTCCCGAGCCCGGCCATGGGCGCAACATCACCCCGAGTGCCTGGAGCCACCATGAGTACGCGCATGCCGTCCCACTTCCCTTCTTCGGAGTTTTTGTACAGATAACGCCCTTATGAAGCCACCTTATGGGCATTACCTGTACAAGAACCCGGCAAGCGTCAACGCAAAAGCCCCGCCTGCTCCATTGCTGGAGCGGGCGGGGCTTAGTGCTGTTGCGCTTACGCGGTGGGAGCGATCTCCGGGATACGCGGCTTGGCGTTGCCTTCAAACGTGAACTTGGCTTCGTCGCCTTCACCATCGACGTCCACCACAACGATGTCGCCGGAGTGAAGTTCGCCGAACAGGATCTTCTCGGACAGTTGGTCCTCGATCTCGCGCTGGATGGTGCGGCGCAGAGGCCGCGCACCCATGGCGGGATCGTAGCCACGCGTGGCCAGAAGAACCTTGGCAGCGGGCGTGAGCTCGATGCCCATGTCCTTGTCCTTGAGGCGACGCTCCAGACGGGTGACGAACAGGTCCACGATCTCGATGATCTCGTCCTGCGTCAGCTGCGGGAACACCACGACGTCGTCAACACGGTTGAGGAACTCGGGGCGGAAGTGCTGCTTGAGCTCCTCCGTGACCCGTGCCCGCATGCGGTTGTAGCCGGTCTGAGTGTCCGTGCCGGACTGGAAGCCCGTGGCCACGCTCTTGGAGATGTCGCGGGTACCAAGGTTGGTGGTCATGATGATCACCGTGTTCTTGAAGTCCACCACGCGGCCCTGGGAATCGGTCAGGCGGCCGTCTTCCAGAATCTGCAGCAGCGAGTTGAACAGGTCCGCGTGGGCCTTCTCAACTTCATCGAACAGGACCACGGAGAACGGACGACGACGGACCTTCTCGGTCAGCTGGCCGCCTTCCTCGTAACCGACGTAGCCCGGAGGCGCACCGAAGAGACGCGAAACCGTGTGCTTCTCGGAGTACTCGGACATGTCCAGCGTGATGAGGGCGTCCTCTTCACCGAACAGGAACTCGGCAAGTGCCTTGGCAAGCTCGGTCTTACCGACGCCTGTGGGGCCGGCGAAGATGAACGAGCCACCGGGACGCTTGGGGTCCTTCAAGCCGGCACGGGTACGGCGGATGGCCTGCGACAGCGCCTTGATGGCCTCGTTCTGGCCGACGACGCGCTTGTGCAGTTCGTCTTCCATCTTGAGCAGACGCGAGGATTCTTCCTCGGTGAGCTTGAAGACCGGGATGCCCGTGGAGTTCGCAAGAACTTCGGCAATCAGATCTTCGTCAACCTCGGAGATGTCGTCCATACCGCCGGACTTCCAGTTGCGTTCCTTCTCCGCGCGTTCGGCAATGAGCTTCTGCTCCTTGTCGCGCAGTGAGGCAGCACCCTCAAAGTCCTGGGCGTCGATGGCAGATTCCTTCTCCATCTTGACCTCGGCAATACGCTCATCCATGGCCTTGAGCTCCGGCGGAGCGGTCATGCGGCGGATGCGCAGGCGGGCGCCTGCCTCATCGATGAGGTCGATCGCCTTGTCCGGCAGGAAGCGGTCCGAGATGTAGCGTTCGGCCAGCTGCGCAGCGGAGGCGAGGGCGCCGTCGGTAATCGTTACGCGGTGGTGTGCCTCGTAGCGGTCACGCAGGCCCTTGAGGATCTCGATCGCGTGTGCGACGGAAGGTTCCTTGACCTGGATCGGCTGGAAGCGGCGCTCAAGAGCGGCGTCCTTCTCAATGTGCTTGCGGTACTCATCCAGCGTGGTGGCACCAATGGTCTGGAGTTCACCACGGGCAAGCATTGGCTTCAGGATGGACGCAGCGTCGATGGCGCCTTCGGCAGCACCTGCACCAACGAGGGTGTGGATCTCGTCGATGAAGAGGATGATGTCGCCGCGGGTGCGGATTTCCTTGAGGACCTTCTTCAGGCGCTCTTCGAAGTCACCGCGGTAACGGGAACCAGCCACCAGTGAGCCAAGGTCAAGCGTGTACAGCTGCTTGTCCTTGATGGTCTCCGGGACATCGCCACGCACGATCGCCTGGGCAAGGCCTTCGACGACGGCAGTCTTACCGACGCCGGGCTCGCCAATCAGCACGGGGTTGTTCTTTGTACGGCGGGAGAGGACCTGCATGACGCGTTCCATCTCCTGCTCGCGTCCGATCACAGGATCGAGCTTGTTTTCCCGGGCAGCCTGGGTGAGGTTGCGGCCGAACTGGTCAAGCACCACCGAGCCGGCAGGGGTACCTTCCGGCTGTCCCTGACCGGAGCCGCTGCCTGCGGTCTCCTTGCCCTGGTAACCGGAGAGCAGCTGGATGACCTGCTGGCGGACCCGGTTCAGGTCTGCACCAAGCTTCACCAGCACCTGGGCGGCCACGCCTTCGCCTTCGCGAATGAGGCCGAGCAGGATGTGCTCAGTACCGATGTAGTTGTGGCCGAGCTGCAGTGCTTCGCGGAGCGAGAGCTCCAGCACCTTCTTGGCGCGGGGCGTGAAGGGGATGTGACCGGACGGGGCTTGCTGGCCCTGGCCGATGATCTCCTGCACCTGCTCGCGAACGCCATCGAGCGAAATGCTCAGGGACTCGAGCGCCTTGGCAGCAACGCCTTCACCCTCGTGGATCAGACCCAAGAGGATGTGCTCGGTACCGATGTAATTGTGGTTGAGCATCCGTGCCTCTTCTTGGGCAAGGACGACCACGCGACGGGCACGGTCCGTAAATCTCTCAAACATTTCGCCACACTCCTAGCTACGACGTACTTTGATGCTACGTGCCGGAGGGGCACTTTTGGGGCGTGTTCGCCACAGGGGAAACATGACGCCCCGCAGGAATAAATTGGCCCGTTCCCCTTGACCCGGGCGGGCGACGATGACATCCTGCCAATCGCGCTAGTCCATCCCCACCCGGTTCCGGCCGGAAGCATTTGATGGAGCCCTCGATTCAAGGGGTGTGATATCCCTTATTGCGCAAGTTATCCGACCCTTCAAGGGCTGCACCGGCCCGTGAAATTTTCCGCGCCACTGAAGAACGCCGCAGCCACCTTTGCACACACTTTAAACAACCAATGCCCCGGCAGAGACTGCCGGGGCATTGAAGCGGTGAATCAGGAATTGGCCTTTTGGTAGGCTTCCTGAATTTCAGCCTGAATACGTCCGCGACTGTTGACCGTGTAACCGTTATCGCGGGCCCACTGCCGGATCTGTGCTGAATCCTGGCTACGGGCAGCTGTAGCGCGGCCCCTTGTGGCTCGACCGGAAGACGTCTTCCGGGCCTTGGCGACGTAAGGTTCCAGGGCCTTCCGAAGTGACTCTGCGTTTGCCGTGGACAAGTCCATCTCGTAGCTCACGCCATCCAGGCCGAAGCGGACAGTTTCATCCGCAGCCCCTTCATCCAGGTCATCGACGAGGATGATTTTTACTTTCTGTGCCATGAGTTGCCTCTCTTTTGGAGGGTTGGATAATCAGAAATTCCCCGGATTCCTTTGTTGATTATCGTTCACGGCAAGCACGCACGTCAAAGCACAATTCGATTCCGTTAGCCGCGGAACCCATTTAGGGCCTATTTAGTGGCCGGTCCTTCGGGTGCCGGTCCGGAATTTTTCGAATTCGCTTCAGCCTGGGCGCGGGCTTCTGCCTGACGCTCGGATTTGTCCGCATTGAAGATCGACTTCATGGCAAACCAAAAGATCAATCCAACAACCACTGACGGCGCAAGGACGGCGATGTACTCCATGATCAGTGTCCTTCAGGCTTGAGCAACGGGAACAGGATGGTTTCACGGATACCGGCTCCGGTGAACAGCATGACCAAGCGATCGATGCCGAGCCCGATGCCACCCATGGGCGGTGCACCATACTCAAGGGCGCGGAGGAAGTCCTCATCCAACTGCATGGCTTCCTCGTCACCGGCGGCGGAGCGGCGGGACTGCTCAGTGAGGCGCTCACGCTGGATCACGGGGTCAATGAGCTCAGAGAATGCCGTGCCGCGCTCCATGCCACCGATGATCAGGTCCCAGGCCTCGATCAGCCGGCCATCTTCGCGGTGCGGACGTGCCAGGGGCTGCGCGGAGGGCGGGTAGTCGTAGACGAACGTGGGATTCAGCAAGGTAGGTTCCACAATCTCGCCGAACAGCTCAACCACAATCTTCTCGGCATCCCACTTGGGGTCCACCTTGACCTCGTGCTTGGCGGCGATCGCGAGCAATTCCTCCACGGTGGTGTCGGGAGTGATTTCCACGCCAACCGCTTCGGAAATACCCGGGTACACCGAAACCCAGGCCCATTCGCCGTCGAGGTTAATCTCGCCGGCATCCGTCTGGATAGTGCGGGTGCCCACGACGTCGGCCACGTTGAGAATGATTTCTTTCATCCGCTCGGCCATGACGAATTGATCTGCCCAGGCTTCGTAGCATTCAAGCGTGGTGAATTCGGGGCTGTGCGTGGAGTCCACGCCTTCGTTGCGGAAGACACGGCCCATGTCATAGACGCGGTCGATGCCGCCCACCACAGCGCGCTTGAGGAAGAGTTCGGTGGCGATGCGCAGGGTCATCTTTTGGTCGAACGCGTTCATGTGCGTTTCGAACGGACGGGCCGTGGCGCCGCCGTGGACCAGCTGCAGGATGGGGGTTTCCACCTCCACATAGCCGTGGCGGTCCAGGGTATCGCGGACCGAGCGGGTGATGGCGGCACGCTTGTAAACCATCTCGCGGGCTTCGTCGCGCACCATGAGGTCCACGTAGCGCTGCCGAACGCGGGTTTCTTCATTCAGTTCCGCGTGCAGGACCGGCAGCGGACGCAGGGCCTTGGACGCCATGGACCACGAGTCGGCCATGACCGACAACTCGCCGCGACGGGAAGAGATGACCTCGCCCTTGATAAAGACGTGGTCGCCGAGGTCAACCAGGGCCTTCCAGTCTGCGAGCGCTTCCTCGCCAACGTTGGCCAGGCTCAGCATTGCCTGCAAGCGAACGCCCTTGCCATCCACGCCGCCCTCCTGAAGGGTGGCAAAGCACAGCTTTCCGGTGTTGCGCACGAACACGACGCGACCCGTGACACCAACGGTGTCTCCCGTGGTTTCGTCGGCTTCGAGGTGTGCGTACTTCTCACGGATTTCGCCGAGTGAGTGGGTCCGTTCGACACCCACCGGGTATGCCTCTGTGCCGCGTTCCATCAGCTTGGCGCGCTTCTCCATACGGATACGCATTTGCTCGCTGGCATCGATGGGCTCTGCGGAGGTGTTCAGGGCTGGGGTGTTTGCGGAAGTCACAGTCCTTAAGTTTACCGGTGATTACGGGCCTTTACTTCCGGACATAGACTCGGGGCTGTGGAGACCTGGACTGTTGAAACGGACGACGGCGGCGGGCAGCTTGAGGTGCACAGCTTCCGGCCTGCTTCGGGTGCTTCGATTCCCGGCTCGACGGCACCCGCTGAACCGGCCGGCGTCGTGCTTGTGCACGGCACTTTGGTCACCGATTCCCTGTACTGGCCGTTCGCGCGGACGCTGAGCGTCATGCTTGGCCGCCCGGTACACACCTACAACCGCCGGGGCCGCGGACATTCGGCCCCGCAGCCACCGGGCTATTCGGTGGAGACCGAGATCGCCGACCTCCAGTCCGTCATGGAAAAGAGCGGTTCCCTGGATGTGGTGGCCCACAGCTACGGCGGATTCGTAGCGTTGCAGGCCGCCCGTCGCTCCACGATCAACCGGCTCGTCACCTACGACGCCGCGGTTTCGCTCTCCGGCAACCTCAGTAGCCGGTGGCGGCCGGAGCTTGAGGAAGCGGTGACTGCCGGCCAGCTGGACAACGCGTGGGCACATCTGGTGCAGGGGTTGGGAACAGCCGGGCCTATTTCCTACCTGCCCATGGGTGCCCTGCGGACCCTCAGCGTCCTGTCTGCCCGGACGCGGCTGGGGTTGGAGATGCGTTCCCTGCTGCCCACGGCCGTTACGGAAATGCGTGCGGTGCTCGATGCCGACGCGCACCTGCACGACTTCATGAAACTCTCCACCCCTACCTTGATGCTCAGTGGCGGCTGGAGTCCGTCGTACTTTGCCGAGACTGGCCGGACCCTGGCTGGAGCGGTGCCCGCGATCGACTTCGCCATTGTGCCCCTGCAGTTCCATGAGGGTCCTTTGCGGCCCGGCAAGCGACTCGCGGCGCGCATCGCCCGTTTCCTTTCCGGGAGGCAGCTTCAAAGCCATGCCACTGATGCCACCTAGGATGTTCCCGTGAGGGAACGCGAAATCAAGACGCACGACGGCGGCAAGCTCGCCTTGTACAGCTACGGCACTGAAGACGCGCCAGGTGAGCGCCGTGTGATGGTCATTGGCGGTGCGTTCCTCACGGCCCTGATCTACCGCCCCTTCTCAATAGCTCTGTCCAAGGGACTCGGCGATGGCTGGGCCGTGGACGTCTACGACCGCCGGGGCCGGGGCAAGTCCACCGAACAGCCGCACAACTATTCCATGGCCACGGAAATCGAGGACGTCCGCACCATCATGGACGCCACCGGTGCACGGAATATCCTCGGTCACAGCCTGGGGGGATCAGTGGCACTGAATGCTGCTCAGGCCTTTGCCGGAACCCGCCACGAACCGGACAAGCTGGCCGTCTACGATGCCGCAGTGAATATTGACGGGAGCATGGACACTGACTGGCTCACCGGGTTCGCGGAGTCCGTAAATAAGGGTGATGTTGGCCGCGCACTGGCAAGGATGAAGCGGGGAATGAACCAGGGAACCGCCCTCGCGAAGGTGCCTGAACCAATCCTGGCGGGGCTGATGGCCGTAGTTTCGCGAACCAAGGTCAACAGGCTGTTCCGCGACCTCATGCCGTCGGGGGTTGGGGAGCTCAAAGCAGCATTCGAGGCCTCCGACACGCCACGGGATTTCTCGGTCCTTCCTCCCAGCACCCACTTCATGGTGGGCAAGAAGAGCCCACAGTTCTATAAGGTCACGGCCGCGCGACTGAACAGGGCTGTTCCAGGCAGCACCTTGGAAGTCTCGCCAAAGGGCTTCCATGGTTCCGTACCTGCGGCAGTCAAGGAACTGGTCTCGGATATCTCGGAGTACTTCAAACGCTGACTGCTTGTCCACATACAAGGCCCGCATGCTGCCTGCTGTCAGGTGCCTCGGTTAGGCTCAAGACATGACGCGCGACATCATCATGACCCACGACGGCGGACACCTCGAAGTACTCACCACAGGTGGTGACCTGGCAGCGGCAGGTTCCGGCGTCGTCGTCGTACCTGCCTCCATGGTGACCGCCTCCGATTACACGCGATTCGCCCAGAAACTCAGCGAGGCCCTTGGCCGTCCCGTCCATACTTTCAACCGGCGTGGGCGCGGCGACTCGTCCCCGCAGGCTGAGGATTACACCCTGGAAGCCGACATCAGGGACCTGGACGCCGTCATGAAACACACCTCCAGCACGGACGTGTTCGGGCACAGCTTTGGTGGCGCGGTGGCGCTCCATGCAGCACGCACCCTGCCTGTGGAGCGGCTTGCCGTGTACGACCCCGCGGTTTCGGTCAACCAGAGCGTCAAGGCCGACTGGACGCCGGACTACGAACGCGCCACTGCAGCAGGCGATTACGATCGCGCCCTCGCCGTGCTCATCAAGGGAGTCGAGACCGGCGGCGCCTTTGCGCGCATGCCGTTGTCCATGCTGACGCTGGCCACGAAACTGGCCGCCGGGACGCCGCTGGGCAAACAGATGCGTGAGCTGATGACGTGCGGCGTGCGGGAAATCAAGGCTGTGATCGCAGCCGACATGCCTGCTGAGCCGTTCCTTGAGCTGCCGTTGGAAACACTGATTGTGGTGGGCGAAAAGAGTCCGGCCTACTTCGGCGTTGCGTGCGGTCAGATCCACGACGTCCTGTCGGGATCGAGTTACACCATCCTTCCCGGGTTCGGACACGATGGACCCAACAAGGCCCCAGACAAGCTGATCGCGGAGCTGTCAGAGTTCTTCTCGGGCTAACCGAGCTGGATAGCAGCGATGCCGGCTACTGCCACTGCCGTCAGCGTGAGCCGCAAGCGGCTGAACCTCTCTTTGAAGAACACCGCGCCAATGATTCCTGCCAGCAGGACGCTGGTTTCCCGCAGGGCCGACACCAACGCAAGCGGCGCCAAGCTCTGCGCCCACACCACTATCCCGTAGGCAAGCATCGAAACCAGGCCGCCAATGAACCCCGGCCTCCAGTACCGCGCCACCCGTCGAGGGAACTGCCGTCGATCCGAGGCCATGCGCCAACAGACCACGGGAATCAGCAGGCCCTGAATGAGGAAGAGCCAGGAGATGTACGCGATCGGCTGCCCGGACATCCGGACGCCAACGCCGTCCACCAGGCTATATGCCGCAATGGCCGCGCCTGTCAGCACGGCGAACAGCGTGCCCTTACGGTTCCTGGCAGCTCCTTGCCCAGCGCGTGTTAAGGCGAGGCTGAGCAACGACCCCGCGACGACGGCCACTCCGGCCAGTTGCCAAAGGCTCAGCTTCTCTGCCAGAAAAGTGGTGGCGACTGCCGTGACCAGAAGGACGGCGAGGCCACGGGCCAACGGATAAACCTGGGAGAAATCGCCGTGCTTGTAAGACGTGGTGAGGAGTATCAGGTAGCACGTCTGAAGACCTGCCGAAGCCAGAACATAGGGCCACGATTCCTGCAGCGGAATACCGAAGATCGCCGCGCCCACCACGCCTGATGCCAGGTAAGCCAGGGCAATCATCGTCGAGGACGCCAACCGGTCCGGGATGGCCTTGGCTATGGCGTTCCAGACACTGTGCAGTACTGCTGCCAAAAGAACAGCTGCCGTAACTGTGAGCGTCAACGGGCGCCTGCCGGCAGCCGACTGCCTCGTTGCAGCGGATTCTGCCGGGCTGCCTGCCGGGTGCCGAAGGGAACGCCTTCAGAGCCAACCGCCGGTACGCCGAAGGTGGCGAGTACTTGGGCGTAGATGTCCGCGTGATCTACGTCCGCGATGCCGCGTTTCAGGCTTGCGCCGCTGGCTGCGATCCACGCCGTACGCTCAGCCTCACTCTCACCTCCATGGCCACCAGCGTCCAGGTGCCCGTGGTCGGTAACTGCGATGACGGTCCAATCCTCATCGCTGCGGTTGGGACGCGACTCGATGGCTTCAAGGAGTCTCTTCAAGCGATGGTCACAGCGCTGAATGGCCTTTGCATACCCGGAGCCTGTTCCGTGGTTGTGGGCTTCCACGTCGGCTTCCCCAAAGTACACAAAGGAAGCAGCCAGATCCTCATCCCGCAGGCGCACGGCCGCATAGTCAGCAACGGCGTCATCCGCGCTTATCCAACTGTCGGCGTCGTTCGCCTCTTCGGGGTCCGGCGTGGGCACCCAACCTTGGGCCGAGAAGAGAGGGCCACACTCAGTTGCAATAGCGAGCGGATGCCAGCTGGCAGCGATCATGGTCCGCAGCTCCGGGCGGGCAGCACGAAGTACCGCTGTGAAGTCCGGAAAGGAATCGAGTTCGGCCGGGTGGTGGCTGTTGCCGGCCACCCTATGCCGGTCGGCGTAGACGCCGGTCGCTACTGTGGCCCAGACGGGACCGGAGATGGTGGCATTCTTGTCATGGACGCGGACAGGGACCAGGAAACCCTGCTGGGCGATCCGGTCCAGGGCAGGGGTAGCAGCGGAGCTGAGCGAGTCGTAACGGACGCCATCAATGCCGACCACCAGGACATGGGGTTGATTCTTCACACCGACGACGGTACTTGTCCCAGTCCACAACGCATAGGGATAGCCACTAATATCTATAGGAGACTTAGGCTAAGCCTATGAATCTCACTCACTTGAGGGCCTTCCACGACGTCGCCACCCACGGAAGCTATGTGGCGGCAGCAGCAGCGGCCAGCCTCAGCCAACCCACGCTCTCCGAACAGGTCCGCCTGCTGGAGCGCCACCACGAGGTCCGGTTGCTGCAGCGTGCTGGTCGATCCGTGGAGCTCACGGCGTTGGGACACAAGCTGTTTGCCGTGACATCCAAGCTGTTCGCCGCGGAGATGGAGGCCGAGGCGGTACTCGCCAAGGCCCGTCACATCATGCACGGCGAATTGCGGTTCGGGACTGACGCCCCCATCAACGCTGTGGGCGTACTCAGCGCCTTCCGACGTCGAAATCCAGGGGTCAGCATCCAACTCGTCAGCGGCAACTCTGCAGAGATACGCAAACGTGTGTTGGCCGGAACGGTGGACGTGGGCATCATCGCGGACGAGACACCCCATCCGGATCTCGTTGGCCGCATTCTGGGAACCCAGGACCTGGTAGCGTTCGTGCGCCACGATCATGCGTTGGCGGGCCATAAGGCAATCCGGCTGCAGGACCTGATCCACCACCCGCTGATCATCCGGGAGATCGGCTCGGTGACGCGCCGGTCAATCGAGACGGCCCTCTCCACGGCCCAGCTCCAGCCTACCGAGCTGCTCGAGACGGACAGCAGGGAGGCCGTACATGCCGCCGTAATCGCCGGCCTGGGCGTTGGTGTGATCGCAGAGGACGAATTCAATGACGATCCGCGCCTGGTTCTGCTCGACTTCGTGGATCCCATTCCGCCCATCACCGAGTATCTGGTGTACCGGCAGGCCAACCCGCGCACCCATGTGGTGGATGCCGTGTTGGAGTGTGTGGGTGGTTAAATGCGAAGGGCCCCGGCCGTGGTGGTCGGGGCTCTTCGTGAATGGTTGTCCGGCGGTGTCCTACTCTCCCACACCCTCCCGGGTGCAGTACCATCGGCGCTGTGGGTCTTAGCTTCCGGGTTCGGAATGGGACCGGGCGTTTCCCCCACGCTATGACCGCCGTAACTCTGTTACCCGTCCCGGTCCCCCTGTGGGGGGTGGGTGGGAAATCTTTGGGTTACAACTGTGGTGCTTGGTTGTTATTTAGTTGTTGGTTCCGGCTACCCGTGGTGGGTTGTTGTTCGGGAACCACATAGTGGACGCGTGCAGTGTGTTGTGTGGTGTAAGTTGTTGGCCTATTAGTACC